>DATJBL010000090.1:0-54967 GCA_035515355.1 Methylocella sp. | reverse complement strand
TCTTTGCGCCCGCTTTGGTCGCCCGCTGCGGGCTTCATTTGGCGGGGTGGCGACTTTGCGCCCCGAGTTCCACGCTTCACACTTGCTCTGTACACGCTCCCAATGACTCCGGGGGCGAAAAGCCGATCAGTTTGACGAGCTTGCGCAGATTTTGCGCGGTCGCGGCGAGCGTGAACTCGTCGCGCGCGCCGGTGAAGCCGCGCAAGCGCAGGCGACGGAAATTGAGATTGCGCTTGAGATGCGCGAACAACATCTCGGCCTTGCGACGCTCGCGCGCGGATTTCTTGAACGCCTCAGTTCCCGCGAGGCTGGCGACATGCTGGCGCGCTTCTTCATGCGCGTTGACGGAGAGCGAGCGATAGGCGGCCGTCGTGCATTTCTTCTTGAGCGAACATCCAGCACAATCGAGGCTGCTGGCGCGATAGATCAATATGCCGTTGTCGCGCCGTTCGCAGGCAAGCGGCAGAGATTTGCCGCCCGGACAGATGTAGGTGTTGTTGTCTCGGTCGAAAATGAAATCGTTGCGCGTGAAAACGCCATTGGTTTGCGAGGTGCGGTCGAGCACGGGAATATGTGGTTCGATCTCTCGCGCCACCAGCCAAGCGAGATTGCCGCCGGAGCCATAGGCAGTATCGGCGGCGAGTTTTTTGGGGCGCAGGTCGAAACGCTCCTTGGCGCGCTCGATCATGACTCGCGTCGCCGCCACTTCCGCCGTCCAGCGTGCGGGACTGGCCTCGACATCGACGATGATCGCGGCCTGTGTGTCGATCAGATAGTTCGTCCCATAGGCGAAGGTGATTTTGCTTTTGCCCTTGCTGGTCAACGCCGCCGTCGGATCGGTCAGCGACAAGGATTTGGCGGGTTGCGGTTGTTCGCCGGGAAGCGACGTCAGACCGGCGGCCTTGTCCAGCTCGTCGAGATATTCGCGTACGGGCCGCGTGACACGGGCCGGATCGCTCCAATCTTCGGGCAGCTCTTTGCCGTCCACACGCCGCGCGATGCGGGCGTCGGCCTCAATGACGCTGGCGTCCGTGGCAAACGTGTCGCCGCCAACAAGACCGGCGCGCAGGCATGTGCGCACGACGCTCTCGAAGACAAGTCGAAAGGCGTCGCTGTCGCGGAACCGGCCATGGCGCGTTTTGGAAAAACTGGAGCGTTCGGGGACTTCGCCAGTGAGACCGAGGCCGCAGAACCAGCGATAGGCGAGGTTGAGGTGAACCTCTTCGACGAGCCGCCGCTCCGAGCGAACGCCGTAAAGATAGCCGATCAGCAGCATGCGGATCATCAGCTCGGGATCGAGCGAGGGGCGCCCGATGCTGCTGTAGTAGGGCGCAAGCTGCTTGCGAACGGCGCTTAAATCCAGCACGGCGGCGACACGGCGCAATAGGTGATCTTGCGGGAGGTGGTCTTCGAGGCAGAAGTCGTAAAACAGCGACGTTTGCCGAGCTTCCAGCCGCCCCATCATGCTGCGCTCTCCCTCGAATTAACCATTCGATGGAATCACGAAATGCAGATAAATACAAAAACGTTCAATGCAAAAAGCTCGATCTTGCGACCTTTTCAGAACGCCATGTGCGCCGACTTTTTCACCGGTATTAAAGATTTTTGCACAAACAAAGCGGGTGCATAAATAAAGCGGCAGGGCTGCAGCCTTTATCTTCACTGACCGCAAGGGGACCATTCGAGACGTATCGAAAGCGGCGGAGTTCGCTACCGCCTTAGAACAGCAAAACGCGGACTTTGGTCGTGTTCGCGGCATTGCCAATGCGGCCAAGCACCTTGAGCTTACAGACATAAGGCCTGTTCCGAACGCGCCAAGCCATGCCGCCAACACCGCACTCCAAACTGAGTTCGTCGGCGCAGGTGGCTACGGCTGCACGGGGGTTACAATCAAGGAGGAGTGGCGTACGGCGCAAGTCCCAAAGTAATGCTAGCCGGACCTAATGGAAGCGATATGGAGTTTTCGAATATCCTGAGAAGCGTTTATAGAATGTGCGAAACTCTCAAGTGCACTTACAGTTGGTAGATCACCCTCATGGCTCTGGCGTGAACTTGAAAAAAGGGGAAGGCGAAAATGAAAAAGTCGGCATTTGCGGTCGCAGCAACAGCATGTATTTTTGTGGCTGGCGGCGCGCGGGCCGATGACGCGGACGGGAACAAAGCTTTTAATGACTTTCTCGAATCGCGACCGGACAAATGCAAGGAAGCTACAGCGCGTATTGTGGAATCCACAAGCGGGAGGTTCAATGCCGGCGGCAGAATCGACGATACCGTCGAGATTGCTGGTGATCCGCCTATCGTTGTCCAGATAGACTGCGGCTCGTCGGATGACACTATCTCAGTCACCATAACTTCTGACGTTCAATATCCCCCTAATAGCTGGTTCGCCGCCGCGGCCAAGGCAGGGCATGGACTGACAGGCGATCCCGTCGGCGACATCACAAAGGCGGCGCACAATTGTTTTCTAGTCGGGATGAAGAAGCCCAGCGGCTACAATGAGGCCGATCTTCCGAAAACGCATTTAAAGTGTTATCAAACCAACAGCCCCTCACCATTTCTGATCATTGAGTTTGAGGCACCTTATGCGAATTAGTTGCAATCGCTTCGCGTAAACCACATTCAATGGAGCCTGCTGCTCTGAGTGGGAACTCCCGCGCGCCGGTAGCATAGACTCCATTATGGATCCTTTAATACGTTCCGCCACTTTAGCGCCCCTGAGCGGCAAGATAAAATTCAAAATGACTCACTGAAAAATCACGCCCGCCATTTTTGCGCGGCGGCGTCATCTTCCGCTTTTGCCTCGACCCAATCGCTTGAGCCGCCGTCGGCGACATGCTGCTTCTTCCAGAAGGGCGATTCGGTCTTCAGATTATTCAGAAAGGAGGCCGCCGCAAAAGCCTCGCCGCGAAGCGCCCCCTTCGGTGTTGCAATAATATCCCTTGCTCCCAAAAAGCAAAGTTCCGCAGCTATATTTGTCAAATGATGACTAGCGAAACTCGTAATCATCAGGTATCGACCAATCGAAACATGGCGGGTCGCGGCGATTTAAGTGAATTCCTGAAGGGGGAAGCAGCTTATGCGCAGTTCGCGCAACCTCCAGCGAGCCTGTCTGCTTCTGTCCGCCGTCATGGTTCTGGCGGTCGGGGTCGCCGGTCCGGCGCGCGCTCAGAGCGCCGATGGGCTGCCTGTGCCGTCCGGCCAGATCATAATCGGGCCGGTGTATCGCGGGACGGCTTTTAACGGCTATCTGTGCCCCGGCGGGGTGCCATGCCCGGGCACGTCGGTACCGTCGATCGCTACTGGTCTAAACGCAAACAATTATTTGCTCCCTAAATACACCGACCCCGCCTTCGTGCCAAACGCGCCGGCGGTCGTCGCGTTGACGACGGCGCCAACGCAATATGTGCGTTTCTACAATCCCGCCGCCGGAAGCAACCAGATTGGGGGCTTCCTCGTCGGATCGAATGCGGTGCGCGGCTTGACCCCGGCGCAGATTCAAAACGTGCTGGCTCTGTCCTTTACGCCGACCATGGAAACCATCGTTCAGTTGCCAGCTGGAACCTGTCTCTTAATTGGCCCAACGAACCCCCTCTACGGCCAGCAAGGCGGCGCGGTGCAGGAGTTCTTGATCGGCAAGAGCCAGGGCGGAGCGGGATGCGGCCCGGTGCCGCAATTTATCCCCACCAGCAGCTACATCAATGGGCAGCCGATCGGGGCTTATGCCCTCGCCTATGCGCCGCGCGCAGGCGGCGGCAATACCGGCGCGGTGGCAAGCGCTCTCGATCACGCGACGCCCCCGCCATTGTTCAGCGACATGGACGGGGTCTACAACGCGCTCGACGTCCTCAATTTCGGCGATCCCACGCCGTTGCGCTTGGCCTTGGCGCAGCTCGATGGCGAGATCTATGCCGATTTGCCATCGGTGACGATTGGCGTAGGGCAGATGTTCCTCGACGCGTTGCACGATCAGACCCATTTGGCGCGCAGCTTCACCGGCCCCCTTGCCAACGGCGTATTCCGGCCGTGGGTGAGCAGCTTTGGTGGGGGTGGCGCGTTGTTCGGCAATGGCAACACCCATGGCATCGGCTTTGGTGGCGGCGGGATTACCGCCGGCGCCGACTATCGTTTCACTCCGGATTTGCAGGCGGGGATCGCGGCCGCCTATCTGCACAGCGCCTTCAACACGAGCGCGTTTGCCGGTAGTGGCGGCCTGGATAGTTTCGCCGTGGGTTCATATGCCGGGTACGCAGCCGGGCTTTGGTACATCGATGGCGCGCTCGGCTATTCTTACAACAGCGCCGGGGTGAACCGCAGCATAGATTTTCCCGGCGTGACGCGTGCGGCTGTTGCCAATCCGGTGGCCAATGCTTTTCTCTCCAACGCGGAGACCGGCTATCATTTCCTTTTGGATGATCGCACAAAGGCCACGCCATTTGCTTCCTTCGAGGGCATCGTAGCCGAACAGAACAGCTTCGCCGAGGGCGGGGCCGGGGCGATCAACCTGAATGTCAACAGCCACAATGCTGCTTTGGCGCTCAGCACTCTCGGGTTGGAGCTGACCTACGACTTGCCGCTCGGTCTCGCCGCGCCGCTGGGCTTCTCGGCGCGCGCCGGTTGGGCGCATGATTTTGCCGATGTGAACCGCAGCATCACCGCCAGTCTCCAGGGCACGCCAGACGCGAGTTTCACGGTTAATGGCGCACGCTGGCCGCAAAATGCAGCAGCTGTTGGCGCTCGTTTCAGCTTGCCGTTGCAGGCGGTAAATCTGTTCGTCCGCTATGATGGCGTGCTGGCGAGCAACGCATCCATCCACACCGCTACGGCAGGTCTGGTCATTGATTTCTGAGGCTACACCATTGCGCCTACGCCTCGGCGGCAAGCTAACTTCAAAATGGTCCGCCTGAAAATTCTCACCCCCGCCATTTTTGCGCGGCGGCGTCATCTTCCGTTTTTGCCTCGACCCAATCGCCCGCTTCGCCGCCGCTCAAATGCTGCTTCTTCCAGAATGGTGCTTCGGTTTTTAAATAATCCATGAGAAAGGAGGCCGCCGCGAAAGCCTCGCCGCGATGTGCGCTTGCCGTCACCACGAGGACGATCGGCTCGCCCGGCCGGATTAGGCCATAGCGGTGGATGGCGATGATGCCTTCGAGCGGCCAGCGGGAGGCCGCCGCAAGCGCGACGCGCTTGATCTCTTCTTCCGCCATGCCGGGATAATGCTCGATTTCGAGCGCTTCGAGTCTCCCCGCTTCGTCGCGGCAAAGCCCCGTGAAAGTGACAAGCGCGCCGATGTCGCGGCGCGACTGTGTCAGCGCGGCAGCTTCCGCCGCAGCATCGAAACTCTCTTTCTGGACTCGTACGACAATCCGAGGGCTCACGGCTTTATACCAAATCTCTAGGAAGAATGAGCTCTCGCCCCCGCCAGCCATGATGAGTCACGAAGACCAAACGCGTATTATCCCCCGGTCATCGGCGGGAAAAAGGCGATCTCGCGCGCGGTGCCGATCAAAGCGTCATGCTTGACATGGGTGCGGTCGATCGCCGCCCGCATCGTCTTGATATTGGCGAAAGCCGCGGCATAGTTCTCGCCCTGGCCGCTCAGCCAGCCCATGAGTTCGCCGACGGTCTTGATGTTTTCGGGTGGCGCGATCTCTTCCTCGGCTTTGCCGACGCGCTCGCGTACCCAGGCGAAATAAAGTGCTCTCATTGTCCGGCTTTTTCCACGCCTTCGCGCCGCCGCCCTTTAACCCAAAAGGAGGCTCACTCCGCCACGAGCTCCTTCAGGCCGGCCCTGAAATAGTCCCAGCCCGTATAGAGCGTCAGAAGAGCGGAAATCCAGAGCAGGACCAAGCCGGTTGTCGTGACACCGGCGAGGATCTCGTCGCCGGACGGGCCGGCGATGAGAAAACCGAGCGCGACGAGCTGCAACGTGGTTTTCCATTTGGCGACCTTGCTGACCGGGATCGACACCTTAAGGTCGGCCAAAAACTCGCGCATCCCCGAGACAAGAATTTCCCGGCAGAGGATGATGATCGCAGCAGAGAGGGAATAGCTGGCGATCGTATGGTCGGCCGCGAGCATCATGAGGACGGCGGAGACGAGCAGCTTGTCGGCGATGGGATCGAGCATCTGGCCGATCCGCGATTGCTGCGATAAAGCCCGCGCCAGATAGCCGTCGAGAAAATCGGTAATTCCGGCCGCAATAAAGATGCCGAGCGCCGCCCAGCGCATCCAGCCGATCTCGGGCCAGAACAGGCAGCCGGCAACGACCGGCACGGCCGCCACCCGCCCATAGGTCAGGAGGTTCGGCACGCTCCAGGCAAGGCCCGGTCTTCTCGCTAGTGTCGTGATCGCCATGGCCCGGGAATCATTCTCTCGGAGGCTGCGTCAAAACTCAACAAGGCGTTCTGATTCTCATACTGGTGGCGCCGATAACGCACAAGAGCTGCCTTATCTGCCACGTTCGTGGAAAAAATCATAGACGAGTCTGGCGGTTGCAGCATTTATGCCCGGAACTTTCTCGAAATCCGACAAAGCTGCGCGGGAGATTGCCTTGGCCGTGCCAAAAGCGTGGAGCAGGGCGCGTTTACGCGCCGGACCGATCCCCGGGATCTCATCGAGGGGGCTCCTTGTGAATTCCTTCTTCCGGCGCGCCCGATGGGTCCCGATCGCGAAACGATGCGCCTCGTCCCGCAAGCGTTGCACGAAATAAAGCGCTGGATCACGCGGCGACAGCTTGAACGGCTCCTTGCCTTCGACAAAAAAACTCTCCCGCCCGGCGTTGCGGTCAGGCCCCTTGGCGATGGCGGCGACAGCAACGCCGCTGACGCCCAGCTCGGCGAGGACCGCTCGTGCCGCATCGAATTGTCCCTTGCCTCCATCGATAAGGATAAGGTCCGGCTTTTCCGGAAAGCTCGCCTCATCTTCCGCCCGCCCGGCGCCCGCGTCTCGGGCCAGTTCGGACGAGTCCTCTTTCACAAGCCGAGTGAAGCGCCGGCGCAGAACTTCCCGCATCATGGCGTAATCGTCGCCAGGCGCGAGCTCCTGATCCTTAATATTAAATGTGCGATAATGCGTTTTCATGAAGCCCTCGGCGCCCGCCACGATCATGGCGCCCACCGCATTCGTTCCCATGATATGGGAATTGTCATAGACCTCGACCCGGCGTGGAGCCACCGCGAGGCCAAAGGCGCCGGCAACTGCGGCGAGAAGTTTAGCCTGTGAGGCGCTCTCATAGAGCTTGCGCCCCAAGGTCGCGCGGGCATTTTGCTCCGCCTGTTCGACAAGATCCCTTTTTTCGCCCTTTTTCGGCACGGCGATCTCGACGGCCTGGTGGGAGCGCTCGCGCAAGGCCTCTTCGAGGACCGCGCGATCCTCAATGTCGTGGGAGAGCAAAATGAGGCGTGGCGGCGGCTTATCGGCGTAGAACTGGGCCAAAAAGGAATCGAGAACTTCCTGCGGGGCAAAGCTCTTATCGGCGCGCGGAAAATAGGCGCGATTGCCCCAGTTCTGGAACGTTCGGAAGAAAAAGACCTCGATACAAAACTGTCCGGCTTCCTCGACGATGGCGAAAACATCCGCCTCCTCGACGGTCTTCGGATTGATGCCCTGGGCGCCCTGGATGGCGGAGAGCGCCGCAATGCGATCGCGCAGCCGGGCGGCGCGCTCAAACTCCATAAGGTCCGCCGCCTCGCTCATCTCGGCCGCGAGACGCTCGCGGACGGCACGGCTCTTCCCGGAAAGAAAGTCATGCGCCTCCCGCACGAGCCCCGCATAATCCGCCTCGCTGATTTCCCCCGTACAAGGTGCCGAGCAGCGCTTGATCTGGTAGAGCAGGCAAGGCCGGGTGCGATTGGCGTAATAGCTGTCCGAACATGAGCGCAGAAGAAAGGCGCGCTGCAAGGCGTTCAAGGTGCGATTGACGGCCCAGACACTCGCGAAAGGCCCGAAATATTCTCCCTTCCGGGTGCGGGCGCCGCGGTGCTTGGTGATCTGCGGTGCGGCATGGTCACCCGTCAGCAGAATATAGGGAAAGGATTTGTCGTCGCGCATCAAGACGTTGAAGCGCGGCTTCAGCTGCTTGATGAGATTCGTTTCGAGCAGCAAGGCCTCGGTCTCGGTTTTGGTCGACACGAAAACCATCGAGGCGGTCAGGGCGATCATCCGTGCGATACGCGTCGTGTGGCCGGTGGGGCGCAGATAGCTTGCGATCCGCTTGCGGACGCTTTTGGCCTTGCCGACGTAGAGAACTTCGTGATCGGCGGCGATCATCCGGTAGACACCAGGCCCGACGGGAGCATGTTCCCAGAAGCGGCGGATCGCCTCGGTTCCGTGGCGAACCGCGGCGGGCACTTCAGCATTGTCGAGAACAAGGTCGAGCCCGGCCACCTCTGCTTCCTCTGCGGTCGCCGCAGGGAAAGAAGCTTGCTTCCCGTCACTGCGAGGATTTTCCGACGATTCGGAAGGCGCTGATTGGCTTTTCTGAATGCGTGACATCAAGGAGAATTTGGGGTTTAACCCCAATTCGTTCAAAGCCATGGGGCACGATGGATCCGATCGCGTGATTCTAGCTGAAAACTCCGCGACTTTCTCCGATCATCTCGAAAGGGGCAGACGGAGGGTCGCGACCGCGAGCGCGGCGATGCCTTCCTCGCGCCCGGTAAATCCCAAACGCTCTGAGGTCGTCGCCTTGACCGCGACACGGTCGATAGGGATCTCAACGATCCCCGCGATGCTGGCCCGGATTGCATCACGGTGACGGCCAAGCTTTGGCCGTTCGCACACCACGGTTGCGTCGATGTGAGAAATGGCGCCACCCCGTGCCCTGACTTTTGCGGCCGCGGCGGCGAGAAAAATGCGGGAGGCGGCACCGCGCCATTGTGGATCGCTTGGCGGGAAATGGCTGCCGATATCGCCATCCGCCAGGGCGCCGAGCAGGGCGTCGGTGATCGCATGGCTTAAGACATCTGCGTCGGAATGGCCGACAAGGCCATGATCATGCGCGATTTTCAGCCCGCCCAGCCAGACATGATCGCCGGGTCCGAAGGCATGCACATCATAGCCTTGCCCGGTCCTGATGTCGGCGAGGTCGCCGACGAGCCTCGCCTCCGCGCGAGCCAAATCCTCCGCGGTGGTGATCTTCATATTCGAATCCTCTCCAGCAAAGACATGGATGCGATGGCCTGCCCATTCGCCGACGGCGGCGTCGTCGGTCAAATCAAGAACCCCCGAGGCCGCGGCTTTACGGTGGGCGTCCAAGATCAAATCGAAACGGAAAGCTTGCGGGGTCTGCACCGCCCGCAGCCGCGCCCGTGGTGGAGTGGCAACAATGCGGCCCTCCGTGTCGATCTCTTTAACCGTGTCGGAGAGGGGCACACCGGGGACGGCGGCCCCGTAAATATTCGCGGCCGTGATCGCCCGATAAACTAATGTATCACTTACAAATGGACGTGCAGCATCATGAATTAAAACAAATTTAGGCGCGTTATTATGCTCACAGAGTGCTTCAAGACCGTGGCGGACGCTGGCTTGCCTGGTCGCCCCGCCATAGACCGGCGGCGCCAAATTAGGAGCCGTCCCGAAGGCCCTGGTGCTGCTCTTGTAAAGCTCAAGGTCGTCCTTGTGAATAACGGGGAGGATGAGTGCGGCGGGAGCCGCCCGCAACAAGGCGCCTAGGGTCTGCGCAATGAGCGGCTTTCCTGCAAGGCTCCTGTATTGCTTGGGAACTCCGTCCCCGGCGCGCGATCCTCGCCCGGCCGCGACGACGATAAGGGCCATTTCAAATGCTGTGTTCATGAAGTTCCAGTTTGCTTGGGCTGAGCGGAGGGATCTTGAGCCTTCTTCCTCTTTCCTTTTGGGGTCAGCGTCAATTTTTCTCGCATCTGATGATAAAATGAGCAAATTCATTCGTTGCTGCAGCGCATCGGATGTCTATAATGTGGGCATGAATTCTCATGCAAAGAATTTGGGCAGTCCCGAGCCGCTTCGAATCGGAGACGTGCGAGTCCCTGGCCGGGCCTTCCTTGCGCCGATGGCAGGTGTCACGGATCTCGGGATGCGCCGGCTGGCGGAAAGATTTGGTGCCTCGCTCACGGTCTCCGAGATGGTCGCGGCGGAGCATTACTCACGGGGTGATGCCACAAACCGCTTGAGAGCTAAAGGGGCGGGGGTTGGGCTCCATGTGGTCCAGATCGCGGGCTGCAAGCCGTCCGCCATGGCGGATGCGGCGCGTCTTGCACAAGATTCGGGCGCCGCGATGATCGACATCAACATGGGTTGCCCCGCGAAAAGGGTTACCAATGGCTACGCTGGATCCCATCTTATGCGCGACATTGGCCATGCGATCTTGCTCATTCGCGCGACTGTCGCGTCCGTGCGCATTCCGGTCACGCTGAAAATGCGGCTCGGCTGGGATCACCAATCGATCAATGCTCCGGAACTCGGCCGGCGCGCCGAATGCGAGGGTGTCGCGATGCTGACCGTCCATGGCCGGACCCGTTGCCAATTCTACGCGGCCAAGGCGGATTGGGCTGCAATCGGCGAGGTCAAGAAAGCTGTTTCTTCGATCCCGGTGGTCGCCAATGGCGATTGCGCCAGTCTTGCGGACGCCGCCGCGATGATTGCGCGGTCTGGCGCGGATGCAGTGATGATCGGACGTTCCGCCGTTGGGCGGCCCTGGTTCATTGGCGATGTTGCCCATTATCTGGCTCATGGTCAGGCGAGGGCCGAAATCCCGCTCGCCGAGCGCAAAAGCGCGGCGCTCGAACATTTCGAAACATTGCTCGAAATCCTGGGCACTGCTCAGGGCTTGCGCCATGCGCGCAAGCATTTGGCTGCTTACGGCGAATGGGCGGGGGGACGTGATGGCGCTGCTTGGCGAGAGCGCCTCGTCCGGCTCGAGTGCCCCAACGCGGTGAGATCTACCCTCTGCCAGTTGTTCGAATCTCCCTCCTTGGGTGAGGCGGCATGAGCACGCTGTCTGTTTCTCCAGGAGAGGGGCTTGCCGCGACCGCCCCTGGTGGCGGCGGCGATCCGGCAAAATTATTGAACGCTCTGCCGCATCCGGTCATTGCCGTCCGGCCTGATGGGTCGATCGCCAACGCCAACCCCGCGGCCGAAGCATTCTTCGGGATGAGCCGGACCGCTCTTTGGCAGCAGAAGCTTTCTAATCTCGTCGCAGCCCACTCGCCGCTCTTGTCCCTTGTTGAACACGTCAGATCGGAGGGCGCCGCGATCAATGAGTACCGGGTCGAATTGAGCTTGGCGAAGCCCGGAAGCGATCAGCTGGTCGATATTTTCGTAACACCGCTGCAGGAGCTGGAGGAAGGCGTCGTCATCATGCTCCAGGAGCGGTCTCGCTCCGAGAAAATCGACCGCCAGCTCACGCATCGAGGCGCCGGACGCTCGGTTGCCGCCATGGCGTCCGTGCTCGCGCATGAAATCAAGAACCCGCTTTCGGGGATTAGGGGGGCGGCGCAACTCCTCGAAGCCGAAGCGACCGATGGAGATCGCGCGCTCACAAGGCTCATTTGCGAGGAGACGGACCGGATCGTCAATCTCGTCGATCGGATGAGCGCTTTTTCCGATGGACAGCCCATTGCCCGCGAAAAAGTCAACATCCACGCTGTGCTCAATCACGTTAAAAAAGTTTCACAGGCCGGATTCGCGCGCCATATCCGTTTCCATGAAAACTATGATCCCTCGCTTCCTCCGGTCTTTGGCAATAAGGATCAGCTCATCCAGATCTTCCTCAATCTCGTCAAGAACGCGGCCGAGGCGATCGGGGAGTCACGGGGCGACGGCGACATCGAATTGACGACCGCTTTCAGGCCTGGCGTGCGCCTGCAAATTCCGGGAAGGAAGGCGCCGGTGAGTTTGCCGCTCGAATTTTGTGTGCGTGACAATGGCTCCGGCGTCGCGGCGGAACTGTTACCCTATTTATACGATCCCTTCGTCACGACAAAGGCGACCGGAACTGGCCTAGGGCTTGCTTTGGTTGCCAAGATCATTGGCGACCACGGTGGTACCATAGAATGCGAATCGTCTCCCCGTCGCACGACGTTCCGGGTTCTGATGCCCATGTATGTCCCAGCTGACGGCTAGGGCACGCAGTACGGCGAAGGCTAGAGCCCGGTTTCCGCAGCCGCAGTGACCTGCCGGGACCGGGAAATCACGCAACAATTGAAATTCGGCGATGATGAGCGGATTTTCCGCCGAGAGGAAGGTGCAGGTTGATGGCCACGGGCAATATCCTCGTTGCTGATGACGATACAGCCATTCGGACTGTCCTTAGCCAGGCTTTGTCGCGTGCTGGTTATGATGTGCGCACGACTGGAAACGCCGCAACGCTCTGGAGGTGGGTTGAGTCGGGGGAAGGCGATCTTGTCATCACCGACGTCGTCATGCCGGATGAAAACGCCTTCGAGCTGCTCCCCAAGATGAAGAAATTGCGGCCCGATTTGCCGATCATCGTCATGAGCGCGCAAAATACTTTCATGACCGCGATCAAGGCGTCCGAGCGCGGCGCTTACGACTATCTGCCAAAGCCCTTCGATCTGCGTGAACTCGTTTCGATCGTCGGGCGCGCGATGTCTGAGCCGAAAAATCGTGTCCACGCCGCGCCCAACACGGACTTCGACGGGATGCCTCTCGTCGGGCGCTCCCCCGCGATGCAGGAAATCTATCGCGCCTTGGCGCGCCTGATGCAGACCGACCTTACGGTGATGATTACGGGCGAGTCGGGAACCGGCAAGGAGCTTGTCGCTCGCGCCTTGCATGATTACGGCAAGCGCAAGAAAGGCCCATTCGTTGCCATCAACATGGCGGCGATCCCTCGTGATCTCATTGAAAGCGAATTGTTCGGTCACGAAAAGGGAGCATTCACGGGCGCCAATCAGCGTTCTGCTGGACGCTTCGAGCAGGCTGAGGGCGGTACCCTCTTTCTTGATGAGATCGGCGACATGCCGATGGAGGCGCAGACCAGACTTTTGCGTGTGTTGCAACAAGGCGAATATACGACTGTCGGCGGCCGCACGCCCATCAAGACGAATGTCCGAATCATCGCCGCGACCAACAAGGATCTGGGCGCCCAAATTCGCCAAGGTCTTTTTCGCGAGGATCTGTTCTTCCGGCTGAACGTTGTCCCTTTGCGGTTGCCGCCGCTGCGCGAACGCCTCGAGGATATTGCCGATCTCACGCAACATTTCTTCGTGCTCGCGGCCGCCGAGGGCTTGCCGCTCAAGCACATTGAACCCGATGCTTTGGAGCGTCTCAAGCGCTATCGCTGGCCGGGCAATATCAGGGAACTCGAAAATCTCACGCGGCGGCTCGCCGCGCTTTACCCGCAGGAAGCCATCACGGCACAACTCGTCGATATGGAATTGAGCGTCGATGCGCTGGAGATCCTGCCATCCCATCCGGCGGGATCGGGCGTTGGGGCGGCAGTACCTGCAGAGCCCGAACGCCGTCAGACGCTTGCGGGTGCGATGGAGCGCCATCTCGCCGATCTTTTCCATGCGCATGGGGCCAACCTGCCGCCTCCCGGGCTCTACCATCGGATCTTGCGCGAGATCGAATATCCGATGATTTCCGCGGCGCTTGCCGCGACGCGTGGCAATCAGATCAAGGCCGCCGAACTTTTGGGCTTGAACCGCAACACATTGCGCAAGAAAGTCCGCGATCTGGACATCAGATGGATGCGCTCTCCACGCTGAGCAAAGCTTAAGGCGGTTCCCCAGACAGGCCAGCTTTGGCTTGCGAAGGCTTGCGGCGTAGGCCCGTTAAGGCCAATAAGAAGCCGCACGTTCTTGCGGGGAATGGCGAGGGTTCTCGACTACGTTATAGCCTTATCTTGAGGTGAACTATAATCTCAATAATACGCCTCAACTTATTTAAACTTTTGGTATTATGGCCGGATCTAATGGCCATAATGTCAGGAGACTCAAGCCAGAAAAGGCCAACAAGTGCCGCGAGAAACTCCGCCCGGCGGAAACGATGTTCAATCTTTCACGCGGCCGAACGTGCCCGATCCGATCGCCATGGCCAAGCGCGATCTCAGCAAACCGCTCCCCCAGCGCTTCTATAAGGAGGCAGTCGCGCAAGAACGAGATGGCCGTTTTGTGCTCCTCCTTGATGGCAGGGCGGCCAAGACGCCAAGTAAGAATGACTTGGCGCTTCCAACCCTTGAGACGGCGCGGGCGCTTGCGAGCGAGTGGGCGGCAGCGGGTGAGTTGATAGATCCAGCTTTGATGCCATTGACGCGGATGGCCAATTCGGCGATTGACGGGGTTGCCAACCGGCTTGCCGCCGTGGTTGACGAGATCGCAAGATATGCCGGATCCGATCTTGTCTGTTACCGCGTCAGGGAGCCGGAGGCGCTCGCCAGAGCGCAAGCTGCCGCCTGGGATCCGATCCTTGCTTTTGCACGGAAGAAGTTGGGCGCGTCCTTCATATGCACGGAGGGCGTGAGCTTCGTCGAACAACCCAGACCCGCCTTGACGGCGGTGAAAGAGGTCCTGACGCGGGTGGCGCAGAGCGGGTCAGCGGCGCCCTTTGCCATCGCCGCGCTCCATGTGATGACAACGCTCACCGGCTCCGTCTTGATTGCGCTTGCGGTTGCGCATGGCGAACTCACGCCCGCAGAAGCCTGGCAGGCCGCGCATGTGGATGAAGACTTTGAGATGGCGGCGTGGGGCCAAGACGCCGAGGCATTGCGCCGCCGCGCCCGGCAATGGCGTGAGATGGAGGCGGCAGCAACTCTTTGGCAACTGACTGCGGCGGCCAACGTTTAACCCGGTGGTTGGCGGCCGATACGGCCAAGGTGGGTGAAGGCGAAGCCATCGCCATATTTGAGGCCGTATCCGAGCGTGCGGTCGGTCCCAATGTGTGCGCTCCAGATCAGCGCGAGCGTACTCGCTAAAGGCGCCCCCAATGCCATCCCGGCGCCGAAGAGAAGGATGGGTCCAAGATAGATATGCACCGCATTATAGCAGGCTGCGCCGAGGCGTGGCCCCGCGAGGTAGAAAAGCATCGAAAGATCTGGTGCGAGGATGAACGCCGCAAAAAGCCACCAAGATTCGCCGCTTTGGCCGAAGGCCACGATTGAGGCGACTGCGATGGCGAGTGCTTCCGCTTGTAATAAGAGGCGTGGGGCGCCGTTGACGAATCCCGGAGTCCTGGTGATCATGCAACTCCCCTTTCTTGCAGGTTTCGATTGGCTCCGTGATGCGTCCTCTTAAGCCGATAAGCAAGCGAACGCCTCCCAAGCCTTGGCATTGCCCATGAAACCGAGTTTTCAACGGCTTGCCGAGCGCCGCCGGCGTGCCCTTGAGGGTGGCGGTGCGGAGAAGACCTTGGCCCAGCACCGGCGCGGAAAGCTCACCGCGCGGGAGCGGATCGAGATCCTTACTGACGAGGGTTCCTTCGAGGAATCCGGCATGTTCGTCGAGCATCGCGCCACCGAGTTTGGCATGGATCAGCGCCGCGTGCCGGGCGATGGCGTCGTGACCGGCTGGGGCACGGTGAATGGACGTGCCATCTTCGTGTTTGCCAAGGATTTTACGGTTTTCGGTGGCTCGCTTTCCGAAGCGCATGCGCAAAAAATCGCCCGGTTGCAAGAGATGGCTCTCAAGAATCGGGCGCCGCTCATCGGGCTTTTTGACTCGGGTGGCGCCCGTATCCAAGAGGGGGTAGCGGCGCTTGCTGGCTATGGCGAGGTTTTCCAGCGCAATGTTCTCGCCTCCGGGGTGATCCCGCAGATCTCGCTCATCATGGGGCCTTGCGCGGGGGGAGATGTCTATTCGCCGGCGCTCACCGACTTCATCTTCATGGTTAAGGATACGAGTTATATGTTCGTGACCGGTCCCGATGTCGTGCGGGCGGTGACGAATGAAATCGTGACTGCTGAAGATCTTGGCGGCGCCTCCATTCATACGACAAGAAGCTCCGTCGCGGATGGCGCCTATGAAAACGATGTCGAGGCCTTGCTGCAAATGCGCCGCCTCATCGATTTTCTGCCATCATCGAATACAAGCGAGATCCCCGAGTGGCCGAGTTTCGATGATCCTGGACGATGCGAGGAGTCGCTCGACAGCCTCGCGCCTGAGGATCCAGCAAAGCCCTATGACATCAAGGAACTCATCACCAAGGTCGCGGACGAGGGCGATTTCTTCGAAATCCAGGAAGCCCATGCGCGCAACATCGTGACCGGGTTTGGCCGCCTTGCAGGTGGTACCGTGGGCTTTGTCGCTAACCAGCCGATCGTGCTTGCCGGCACGCTCGACAGCGCCGCCTCGCGCAAGGCCGCCCGCTTTGTGCGCTTTTGTGATTGCTTCAATATTCCGATCGTGACCTTCGTCGATGTGCCCGGCTTTCTCCCTGGCACCGAGCAGGAATATGGCGGTCTCATCAAGCATGGCGCGAAATTGCTCTATGCTTATGGCGAGGCGACGGTGCCGAAAGTCACGGTGATCACCCGCAAGGCATTTGGCGGCGCCTATGATGTGATGGCCTCCAAGCATTTGCGCGGCGATGTGAATTTCGCCTGGCCGGGTGCTGGAATCGCGGTCATGGGCGCCAAGGGCGCGGTTGAGATCATCTTCCGCTCTGATATGGGCGACGCGGAAAAGATCGCTGAGCGCACGCGCGAATATGAAGAGCGTTTCCTAACGCCTTTTGTCGCGGCGGAGCGAGGCTATATTGATGAAATCATCCTGCCGCATGAAACGCGCAAGCGTGTCACCCGGGCGCTTGCGATGCTGCGCGGCAAGGTGCTCCAAAACCCCTGGAAGAAACACGGCAATATTCCGCTGTGATTCTTCACCCGTTTTTTGTGTTTTGTCCGATTTGAGCGTCCAATCGGACAAAAGTGTTTCACGTGAAACGTTTTGGTACGATTGATTCTTGGGCGATCTTACTTGCGCGGGGCGCAGGGCGCCCTTTAGATCGCTGCGCTGTTGAGATTGAGTTACTTTCTTCAAAACCGCTGGGTCAGCCCCGCGAGGATGGTACGGCGAATTCCATATTGCGGTGCTCCGACACCCACGCCGGTGCCGTTGCGGATCTGATAAATGGCGTCGCCGATATTCAACACGTCAAGGCGAAGTTCCGTGCCTGCTCCAATCCCGAGATCGAGCTTTTGCACAATGCTTGCATTCACGGACGCATATTCTGGAAGAGATGCCCCGTTGGGAACGGTCAGCGTGCTGGCGCGCAATCCGCTCTGTGCTATGAAGTCCACGGAGACACGAGTTTGATATTTCGTGCCCTGATTGAAGGTATAGGCGGCTCCGCCTGATGCTGTCCATGTCTGATCATGATCGAGGTGGATGTAGTTTTGGGCGATGTAGGCAAGTTCATCCGGCGCGAAATTGAACTGAGCCGAGATGATGTCGGTGCCCATGGCGCGCGAATAGGCGGCATTGCCATAGATCGACCACGGCCCCTGGTCATAGCTTAAAGTGAAGACTCCCCCGGCGACATAGGCTCTGGCATAGTTGAACGCGGAAAGGATGATCGGCGCGCCGAATTGTCCTTCGTCGATCAGATTTGTCGCGAGCTTGTAATAGCCATCGAGGCCGATGCTGAGGCTAGGGACAAGAATCTGGTTAATCCCGACATCAAAATAATGCGACCGCTCCGCTTTGACATTGTTGTCCAGCTGAACGGCGGAAGCAGCTGTCGTATTGTTGAAAAGCGCGATCGTGGTCGGCGCGACGAGCTCGAATGGCGGCGGCACGAAATAGCGGGAATAGCCGGCGTGAACGGTCGTGGCGTCGGTTGCCTTCAAGACCAAGTTTACACGCGGGCTGAGCTGAGTTTCATTCGTGTACTCATTGACTCCGTCGAAACGGAGGCCGGAGTTGAGCGTCAGGGCCGGTGAAATCCGCCATTCGTCTTGAAAGTAGACACCGTAAAGACCACCGGTCCGGGCTCCGTTGTCGATAATGCCGAGCGGTACATTCGAGGTTTGCGCGCCGGTGGCATCAACAGGCAGCACGAAGGATGTCGTATCGAAGGACGTGGTCTCGACCTGACCGAGGAATCCTCCGCGCAATGTATGGCTCTCGTTGATTCGCCAGCTCGCATCCGCTTGAACACCTTCCGCAAGATCGGACCGACGGGCAAAGGGTGTCACTCCATTGAACAGAAGGTCACCGATCGGGTCAGGGCTGAAGGACAGAACGCTGTTGCGCACAAAGGCCGAGATTTGCATATCGATGTTTTCGACATGTTTCTGCAAGGACAGCAAACCGAATTGCGCCGACTCGTGCTGAACCTCGTTAAGAACATTGCTGTTGAACGACGTCGTTCCGAGAACGTTGAGGCCAAGGGATGGAAGTTGACCCGGATTGTTGGGAATTTGAAACTGCCCATCGAAAGCGCCACCGACCACGCTCACCCGCGTATCCGGATCGATAATTCCGGACATGTATAAAAGGCCATGGAGTTGCTGGGTTGAATCGTGAATCGCGTCATAGGTTGACGCTGGATTCTCGATGCCCCGGTTATTTTCCAAATAATCGCCGGTCAAGAACCAATCGACTGGGCCCTCATGTCCGCCATATTCGAAGCTTGGCTGCAGCCAATTCAAGCTTCCGCCATACATGGTCACGGCCATGCCCGGATTGGAAAGTCCCGTCTTGGTCTGAATGTCGAGAACTCCCGCGGTCTGAAACCCATATTGCGCCGGAAGGGCACCCGTGAGCAGCGAAATGCTGCGCGCGAAGCGGGATTCCAGCACCTGCCCGAAGACCGACAAGCCCTCCGGCAATTGCACGCCATTGATCCTGAACTGCACATTGGCATGATCGCCGCGCACATGGACCTGACCGAAACTGTCCTGCGCGACGCCGGGCATTTGTAGCATGACTTGGTTTAGGGGCGCGTTTTCACCCTGTGGGATCGTCTGCAACGCGTCGGAACCAGAATAATAGGTGCTGGCACCGAGGCTCGGCTGAATCTGCAAGCGATCGGTATCAAGCTTCTCGGAAATGATCTCCACGGTGTCGGCAGTGAGTGCGGTTGCCCCGTTATCTCCCGGAAGTTGCGGCGCTGGCGCGCCATTCTCTGCAAGGGTAGGGGCGGTGGAGATCACAAAAACGAAGGCACAGATTTTCCTTTTCGCGGACGGTGCGAACGGCATGTGCAAATCCTCGTGGCCCGGTGGGATTGGTGGTGGGTACTGGCATAAAACGTTATAATATAACATACCTTTTGTCCAGCTTTCGAGGGCTTTTTTGCGCGAGTGGACGCGGGCTTCGTCGCCGCCTACAAGCAGGGACGTGCCGCTCCGAGGCTTTGGATGTTTAAAAAAATCCTCATCGCGAACCGAGGCGAGATTGCGTGCCGGGTGATCAAAACGGCGCGCCGGATGGGGATTGCGGCGGTTGCCGTCTATTCCGACGCGGACAGGGACGCGCCGCATGTGGAGATGGCGGATGCGGCCGTGAGGATCGGGCCGCCGCCCGCCGCGCAAAGCTATCTCGTCATCGAAAACATCATCGCGGCCTGCAAAGCAATGGAGGTGGAAGCCGTCCACCCCGGCTATGGGTTCTTATCCGAGCAAGCAGCTTTTGCGCGCGCGCTCGAAGACAATGGCATCGCCTTTATTGGCCCCAATCCAAAAGCCATGGAGGTGATGGGGGATAAGATCGAATCCAAAAAGCTCGCCCGGCAGGTGGGCGTCGTAACCGTTCCGGGATTTGGTGGCATTATCGACGACGCGGCAAAAGCGGCAGAGATTGCCGAGACAATCGGCTATCCGGTGATGATCAAAGCCTCGGCCGGCGGCGGCGGCAGAGGCATGCGCATTATCGAGCGAGCCGAGGCGATCGCCGACGGCTTCACGCGGGCGACTTCGGAAGCAAAGGCGGCTTTCGGCGACGGCCGGGTCTTCATCGAGAAATACATCGCCGATCCGCGCCATATCGAGATTCAAGTGCTCGCCGACAAGCATGGAAATGTAATTCATCTCGGCGAGCGCGAATGTTCCATCCAGCGCCGCCACCAAAAAATTATCGAAGAAGCCCCGTCCCCTTTTGTCAGTGAGGAGACACGGCGCGCAATGGGCGAACAAGCGATCGCCCTGGCCCATGCTGCCAATTATGATTCCGCCGGAACGGTCGAATTCATCACTGGCCAAGACGGTAGCTTTTACTTTCTTGAAATGAACACGCGGCTCCAGGTCGAGCATCCGGTGACCGAGCTTGTCACCGGCATCGACCTCGTCGAAGAGATGATCAAATCGGCATACGGTCTTCGCCTCACAATCACGCAGGCCGATGTTCAAATCCAGGGCTGCGCGATCGAAACCCGCATCTTGGCGGAAGATCCGGCGAGGAATTTCCTTCCGTCGGCCGGACGGCTGAAGACCTATCGCGAACCGGCCGAGGGAAAACGCGATGGCGTGACGCTGCGCATCGATTCAGGGGTCCAAGAAGGGAGCGAGGTTTCGATTCACTATGATTCTTTGATCGCAAAGCTTGTGACGCGTGCAGCCGATCGCATGGCGGCGATCGAAGCGCAGGCCCAAGCGCTTGATTCTTTCGTCATCGATGGCGTCGCCAATGATGTGACCTTTCTTGTCGCGATGATGGGACACAAGCGCTTTCGCGCAGGCGAGCTTTCGACGAGCTTCATGGCCGAGGAATATCCGCAAGGTTTCGCACCGCTTGCGCCGCAGGGAGAGGTGGCGGAGCTGTTCGCCTGCATCGCGGCCGCGAGTGATCATGTGATGAACCAACGCAAACGCGCGATCTCAGGCCAGATGCGGACTTCCCGTCCGGTTGAATTCACGCGAGAGCGTTCGGTCGTGCTCGGCAAAATCCGTCATGACGTCCAGCTTAATGATACGGATGAAGGTCTCAGCGTGGGGTTTGAGAAGACCGGCCGCGCGCGACTTTGCGTTTCGAGCTGGGTCCCCGGCCAGCCCGTCTGGAGCGGCACGATCGATGGCAAAAAAATCGTGGCGGGGCTGCATTCCATTCTCAACGGCGTTCATTTATCCCATCGCGGCTTTGTAGCCGAGGCGCGTGTCTACACGAGGCGAGAGGCTGAACTTGCTTTGCTCATACCGGAGAAAAAGGCAGCGGGCGGCGCCAATGTCCTGCGATGTCCGATGCCAGGCCTCGTCAAATCGATCCTGGTGGCTGCGGGGCAGGCGGTAAGGATAGGTGAAGCCCTCTGCATCATCGAGGCGATGAAAATGGAAACCGCTCTGTGCGCCGAGTTTGATGCAACGGTCACGGAAATACGCGTCAAGCCGGGCGACTCCCTCGCTGTCGACGCGATCATCATGGCGTTTGCTTGAGGGCGGTCAAACTTCAAGTCGGGTGCTTCTCACATTGCTTTCGCGGCTTCATGGGGGTCCGTGTAGAAACAGCTCTTATATCGGCGCCGGTAATAATAAAGGGGAACAATGCCGGTCAGGATCGTGCCGATGCTCATGACGGAAACGCGCAAACCGAGCTGCGGCAACTCGTAAATCCCGACGCTGGCAACAAAGAACGCCGACGCCAGGGGGACAAGCCCGGCGAACACAAGCATCCTCCAGCTGGTGAATATCACCCCGCGGTAGTATCGAACGCAGGCGATAGCAGCCAAAGCATAGTAGAATGAGACCTGCACGCCGATCGCATTGATGAGATCACTCATCAATTGGTCGACACTTGGCACTGTCGCCGAGGCGGCGAAGAGAAGAAGCGAGAGCAAGCCGACCGCAAAGCCCGCGAGCCAGGGCGTCTTGAAGCGCGAATGCAACCAGCCCATGGGCTCGCCGATGACCCTGTCGCGCGCCATCGAGAACAACAGCCGCGTGCACTGAAGGAGTTGTGTTTGAAGTGTCGCGACCGCGCTCACCATGACCGCGAGCACGGCAATCGCGCTCCAAGGCGCTGCGAGCGCCACATGGCCGAGGGCCGGAAGCAAATTCGCGGCATTCGCCTGGATCTGGTCTGGCGTAAGCGCCATTTGGATGGCGACCTGTGCCAGAAGAAACAGGGCGACAATGACAACCACCCCAACGATACCGCCGAGCCCTGCCACTTTCTTGGCATTCGCCGTTTCTTCCGAGAGATTGGCCGATACATCCCAGCCGAAATAATAAAAGATTGCCACCAGCATTCCGGCGCTGAAGGAATCGAACGAGCCAAAGGCGGTTGGAAAGAACCAGTCCCAAGAAAAGGCTGTGACCGGCGCCATCCGCGAGTGCCAGATCGCGAGGCCGCCGACAAAAGCCAGCGCGCCGACTTCGAGCAAGGTCAATACGACCTGTACCTTAGCCGTTGCCGTGATTCCGCAAGTAACGAGGGCGAGCACGCCGAGGAACCAGGCGGCGCCGATGGCGACCACCCAAAGCACATTTTGGAGCTGGCTGGGCGCGACAAGTTCGAGCGTTGCTTCGCCAGCGGGGAGTGCCGCTGCAACCATAAAGATTGTGGAAAGGCTGAGTAGGGACCAGCCTGCCATGAAGCCCAATGTCGGATTGATCGCGCGGCCGACCCATGCATAGGCGGCACCGGCATCGGAGCGCCACCGGTTGAGGCGGGAAAATGCGATGGTGATGCCGATCATCGGCAGGAATGCAATCCAAAGGGCCGCGGGCGCGGCACTCCCGACGGCTGCAACGAGGGCGGCACTGCTGGCCGTGATTGAATAGGCCGGTGCTGAACCCGCGATCGCCATGACGATCGTGTCAAGGAGGCCAAGGGCCCCATGCTTTAACGAATGTTCAGGCACTCGCTGCTTATCATGGGGAGTGAGTTTCTGAGACATCGAAGCTCGCATTTCCAAAACTCGGGAGTGGCCGTTGCTCGGCACGGCACGCTGCCGGCTCCCTCTCGCTTCTGGAATAACGCGAGTTCTGTTTTTTGATAAGTGATTGTTGGAAGTTGGCGGTGCTTGCGATCGAACCATCCATCAGCGCTGCCTTCAATTATTCGCAGAGTCCCGCCGCTGGTTTTGGCGGCGGGACTTTTCGCTTAAGGTCGAGCATCAATGCTTCGTGGGCGTCTTGTCGCAACGGGGCGCAATCATTTTCGCAGCCGCTCCGTCTCCCCGGAAGCCGTTTCAGCAATCATTCAACCTGCAGCGACTTGAGTTTGCGGTGCAGGGCCGAGCGTTCCATGCCGATGAATTCGGCAGTGCGTGAAATATTGCCGCCGAAGCGATTGAGCTGGGCAATCAGATATTCACGCTCGAAAACTTCCCGGGCATCCCGCAGGGCGAGACCCATCAATTTCTCGCCGCCGGAGCCGTTTGGAGTCGAAGGTACAAGCGCGCCAATCTCGGATGGCAACATGTCGGCGGTGATTGGGGCGTCGGGATCCCCATTGGCGAGGATCATCAAGCGTTCCACATTGTTGCGCAACTGTCTCACATTGCCGGGCCAATCATGCGATTGCAGAACCGCCATGGCATCGTCGGCGATCAGGCGCCGCGGCATGCCTGTTGTCATGGAGAGGTGCTCCATGAAATGGGTGATAAGTTCTGCAATATCTTCGCGTCGTTCCCCAAGGGACGGAACGCGAACTGGCACCACGGCGAGACGATGGAAAAGATCCTCCCGGAATGCGCCTTCGGCGATCAGCTTCGGGAGGTCGCGCGAGCTCGACGAGATGATCCGCACATCGACATGGACGCGCGTTGATCCCCCGACCCGCATAAAATTCTGTTCGACGAGAACCCGCAAAATTTTGCCTTGCGTCTCCTTGGGCATATCAGCGATTTCGTCGAGATAAAGCGTACCGCCATGCGCTTCTTCGAGGGCGCCGACCTTGCGACCGAAACCTTCTTTAGCTTCGGCCCCAAACAATTCCATTTCCATCGTCTCCGGCGCGATGGTTGCCGAGTTGATGGTGATGAAAGGACCGTCGGCCCGCACGGACGCTTCATGAATGCTGCGCGCGGCCAGTTCCTTGCCCGCGCCTGGTGCACCGGTAATCAAGACTCGTGAATTTGCCGGCCCAACACGCTCAATCACTTGGCGCAATTGATTGATGGCGGTCGATTTCCCGACAATCCGATTGCTCCGGCCCATGCGGGTGCGCAATTCCGTCACTTCGCGCTTTAATCGGGAGGCTTCGAGCGCTCGCTCGGCAACCAGCACCAGCCGATCAGCTTTGAATGGCTTCTCAATGAAATCATAGGCTCCAAGTTTTATCGCGGAAACCGCCGTCTCGATATTGCCGTGGCCGGAAATCATAACAACCGGAAGAGCCGGGTTCTGCTCCTTGACGATTTTCAGGAGTTGAAGGCCATCGAGCCTCGATCCTTGCAGCCATATGTCGAGGAAAACGAGTGTGGGGCGTCTGGCGCCAATCGCAGCCAAGGCCTCGTCGGAATTCTTGGCCGTCCGTGTGCCATGGCCCTCATCCGACAAAATCCCCGACACAATGTCACGAATATCGACTTCATCGTCCACTATCAGGATATCGCTCGCCATTGAGTCCTTCACGCTCCTCTTCTGGCTTCAGCAGGAGTGATTTCGTGCTCTGCGCCTTCGACGTCCTGCTCGCCGGGATTGTGCTCGCCAGGCTCATGCCCTAACGGGAAGAACAGTCTCACCCAGGCGCCGCGGCCCGTTGGCGCATCCCGTAATTCGAGTCCGCCACCATGATCGGCGAGGATCTTCGCGACAATCGGAAGACCGAGACCCGTGCCGTCCGAGCGCGTGGTCATATAAGGCTCAAGGAGCCTTTGCCGGTTCTCCTTCGGAAAGCCCGCGCCATTGTCGATCACATCGATGGACACCACGCTGCCGGCAAGGGTGGCCGCGACGGAAATCTTCCCCTCAAAGCCCGGTTCTCCGGCATACACGGCGATTCCTTCAGTCGCGTTCTTGACGATGTTTGTCAAAGCTTGGGACAATAACCGCCTGTCGAAGGGCACACAGATCGGCTCATACGGCATCTTGTCTTCGAACACGATATTAGGATGGGCGACTCGCATAAGGAATAAAACCTGGCGTACGCATTCACCAAGATCGTCGCTTTCAAGGCGTGGTTTCGGCATCCGCGCAAATGAAGAAAATTCATCCACCATGCGCTTAATGTCCTCGACCTGCCGAACGATCGTCTCGGTGCACTGGTCAAAAACATCTCGGTCCTGCTCGATGAGGCGCCCATATTTGCGCTTGATCCGCTCGGCGGAAAGCTGGATCGGCGTCAGGGGATTTTTGATTTCATGAGCGATGCGGCGGGCAACATCAGCCCAGGCTGCCGTTCTCTGGGCCGTCACAAGATCGGTGATGTCGTCGAGAGTGACGACGTAGCTCTTGTCGGCGCGTTCGCTTGGTTCGCTCGTGATGCTGACGTTGAAAAGACGGTCGAGGCCGCCACGCGAAAGCGATATTTGTCCCTGGACGAGGCGGGAGTGATGAGACCGTGCCTCCGACAGCAGGCTTTCTATTTCCGGCAGCACGGTTGCGATCGCTTGACCGGCGACTTGCTCGGCCGGCTCGCCGCTTTGTGGAAGCAATTTTTCGGCGGAGGGGTTGAGCGCTGTGATTTCACCCTTGGGTCCGACACCCACCACCGCGACCGGAACGCCGGAAAGAACCGCCTCGGTAAAGAGACGGCGCTCGTCGATGAGCTTGCTCGCCGCGATCAGCCGGTGCTGCTGGAGGCTGAGTTCGGAAGTCATCTTATTGAAAGTTTCACCAAGATGGGCAAGGTCGCCTTCGGACTTGCGCACAGGCACTTGAACATGGAGATTGCCGGAGGCGACCTCGTCGGTTGCCGCGATCAGCCGCCTGATCGGTGCAACAAGGCTGTCGGCGAAGGATAGACCGAGCCACGTCGCGGACAAGAGCATGATGAGGGCAATCAGAACGAACATCGTCGCGAAAGCGATCCTGATCCGACCGCGATGATAGTCGAAAGCGTCATAAAGCGCGACGAGCTTGGCAGCCTGGCGCGGAAACTCCACCGTGAATGGATCGACCGGCCGGGCGACATATAAAAATGTGTCCTGGAAGGAAAGCAGCGTCCGCAAAGCGACAAAGGTGCGGCCGCCATCCAGGATAAGGCACGTGGGCTCGTTTTTTCTTGCGTCCTCGAAGTCGGCTGGCTCCGGTTTAACCACGGTGTTCCCGGCCAGTGCGCCGGTTTCGACCCGCTCGACCACGGTCCCATCGGATTTCATCAGGGCCGCGGCGGTGAAGCCGAGAAAACGCGCTCGCGAGGTGAAAAAGTCCCGAAAGAGCGGCCGGTCCACTTCGAACATTAGCTTGCCGCGATCGAGATCGGACGCCGTGAGCCGTGCCTCCTGCAACAGCGATTTGCATTGGCCTTCGCGAAACAAACGTGCTGCGTCAATGGTATTCTGCACAAAACCGCGTCCATCCTGCATGAAGGATGGGTTGAGGCTGCGTTCGAGCGTCACCGAGCCGACCCAGGCCATCAGCAGTGCGGGCGCGGCGGCAACGATCGAGAAAAGTCCGACGATTCGAATATGCAATTCCGCGCCGGCGACGCCTGCGCGCCGCGCCGAAAAAAGCGCATAGGCTTCGGCGAGGACAAAAAGAAAGACCAGCAGAATGGCGAAGATATTTGCGAAAAAGAGCCCGACGACGACCGGTTCCGATGGCGCGATCGGCGTGTAGTTGGAGAAAATCAGAAAGCTGACAAGCCCGATGAAAAGCGCAAGAATAACCGCCACAGGCCCGAAACGAGCTGTGAACCGGGGATGGCCGCCTCTTCGTCCCAAACCACGCTGCGGTGTTTTTTGGTCGCCCATGGATTGCCGAAATGAATGAAAAAGTCAGGGCACGGAATATGGAAAAAATCATACACACGTTGCCATAATATCACGCTGTTGCAAGATTGCGACATTTCAAGGGCCAATTGGAATGAGCCCCGAACACAACTTTCTTGATGATTCAAATAAAGAACTAACTGTAAATACTCGGCTTATCTGAATTAAATGGGGAAACTCATCCCCATAAGGCCGGCGCGGCCGGGTTCACGATCGAGTTCTCATATAGGAGACCTTCAGGCCGGTCTCGTTCAAGCAAAAGAGGGCCGTCGAGGTCGATGAAACGAGCGCTTCCAGCAAGCAAAAGGGCAGGCGCCATTGCAAGCGAACTCGCGACCATGCAACCAATCATGATCTCAAAGCCAAGGCTTTGGGCAAGGCTCACGACGGCCAGAGCCTCGGTCAAGCCCCCAGTCTTGTCGAGTTTGACGTTGAGAGCGTCATAAAGCGGACGGAGGGCTTCGAGTCCGGCGCGGTCATGAACGCTCTCATCGGCACAAATTGGCACAAGATGCTGGATCTTGCCGAGCGCCGCATCTTCGCCCGCAGGGAGAGGCTGCTCAACCAAGGCGACGCCCGCCTTCGCGCAGGCCTCGAGGTTACGTTCAAGGGTGGCCTGAGACCAGGCCTCGTTGGCATCAACGATAAGCGCCGCCTCTGGCGCGGCAGCGCGCACTGCCGCAAGACGCGCCAAATCACCCTCGCCGGCAAGCTTGATTTTGAGGACCGGCCGCCCGCGCGCCCTGGCCGCCGCTATCGCCATTTCTTCCGGGCTTGCGGCCGAGATCGTGAATGCCGTGACGACGGGTCTCGGAGGCGGCACGCCCGCAAGGACATGGGCTGCAATGCCACTTCGTTTGGCTTCGAGATCCCAGAGCGCGCAATCGAGCGCATTGCGGGCGGCACCCGGAGGAAGCAGGCTTTGGAGAAGGCGGCGATCTGAGCTCTCCTCGATCGCGGTCCGCACCGAATCAATTTGGGTGAGGACGGAATCGACGCTCTCGCCGTAGCGGGCGTAGGGCACGCCTTCTCCTCGCCCTCGAAAGCTCTCATGCTCGATCGTCGCCACGACGACGATCGCCTCCGTCTTGGCGCCGCGTGAGATCACGAATTTTCCGAGAATGGGAAAATGTTCAACCGAGACGGTGAGATGAGCCATGAGCCTCTAATCGAAAAAGGCATACAGAAAGGAAGAACCGGGCGCCAAAGAGTCTACTTTGCCGGATCAAATGTGCATTGCGCACCGCCGCCCGCCTTTTGCTTCACCTCGTCAGGATCAATTGTGCAGCTCAAATGGGAGACAGCTTCAAACACGGAGCCCGCGGCGCCATCGGACGGAACACCTGCCTCGATCAAAGTCGCATAGAGCTCATGCGCTTTCCTGCCAGTGGTGGTGACTTTTTTTTCTCCGAAGCTTAGATCGCAGCTATGCAAGGTGATGTCCACGTTGCTGGCCTTGCAAGAGATAATATCAGCCGCCACGGCGATTTTGTTTTTGGATGCGTAGGTCACATTGGTCCGGCCATCCAAAAATTTCTCAAGCAATCTCTTATCACTGGTTTTCACGTTCGGCGAATGCTGAGCGACGAGCGCGGCAAGCGCTAGGCCGCTATTGCCATTAATCGATCCAGCGAATGCCGCGGAATTGGCGAGCAGCAGCGGAATAAGAAAGGTAGTTGGTCGCATGAGTTGTTTTCCCTTTAAGATCGACTGGTTGGTCGTGCATGATCTTCCCGGACCGGCTAGCGCTCGCTCGGCAATTCCGAAAAGAAGCGGAGCTTGAAGGGAAAGATTCGTTTGATTTGGTCAAATTGACAAGCCAGTGCATGCTCGGGGCCACTGCGTTTGCACTTATCTTGGATGCTGCCTCACTTGGATGCTGCCTCAAAGGAGCCGCCCCTGCCACCACCAGCCCATCCATGCGGCCAGGATCATCAAGGCTAAACCCGGTACGACGCGCAGCGCGAATTTGAAGCCGCCCGCGAAGATGGAAAATGCGATCTTAGTGATTGTGTTGGTCGATAGCGCAAGCAAAATGGGCAAAGCTGCACTGCTTGAGGCTATCTTCCCGGCACCGGCCACTGTCGCCACCGAAATCGCTGCCGAATGGGCATCAGCGAAGCCTGCGAGGGTTGCTGCGACAATGATGCCGGACTGACCGAACCATTCGTCGGAAGCCCTTGCAACGAGCAGGACCGCGGCGAGAGTCGCGGCAAAAGCCATCGCCGCCCATGCGCTGAAGGCGCGTCCCGGCTCTGTGATGCTCCCAGACGGCTGCCGCCAAACAAGGAAGGCGAAGGCAACGCCATAAAAATCGGCAGCAGCACCGGCGAAGGCAAGGGGAATGGCAACAGCCCTCAGCACTTCGGTATTGGTCACGGCCAGCACGAGGGCCATTTGAATGATGGTCGCAATCGAGGAGAGGATCGCCCCTGCCGCCGCGGGCTGGAGCAAATTTGGCGTTGCCGCGGCGCGGGCGCCCATGGCACCAACTGTTGCGGCGCTAGAAATAAAGCCTGATGCAAATCCAGTAATTGGAAGGCCAAAATCGGCGCCTAAGAGCCGAACCAGAATATGGCCCGCGGCGCTGATCGCCATGACGAGGATAACAATGATCCAGATCGCGTGGGGATTGAGGGCCCCGAAGGGCCCCATGGGTTGATTCGGCAGGAGAGGTAACACGATCAAAGTGGCAGCGGCGAAAATCAGGCCGTCCCTGATCTCATCCTCGCTCAAAACGGAACGCGCGAAACGGTGAAGCGTCGTGCGTGCATTGAGCAATATCGCGATGGCGGCCGCAATTCCGGCGGCGAGACCCGGCCGGGTCACCGCAAGTCCGCCGAGCAAAGTTGATGAAACGAGAGCGATCTCCGTGGTGAGGCCCGGATGCTCCGTGATCTCGCGCCAATAGGCGAGCGCGGCAAGCCCGAAAATTCCTGCCGTGACGACCGCGAGGAGGAGCGCTCCCCCGACGATGAAGCTCAGGGCGCCCGTGAGCGATGCGAGAGCAAACGTGCGCAGACCCGCGGCAGAACGCTGAGGTCCGGTCCCCTTGCGGCGCTCTCGTTCCACCCCGATCAAAAGACCGATGCCGAGGGCAACCCCAAGACTTAGGATTAAAGGATCCAGATTGAACATTTAGCTCGCTTCGCCAAGCAGCGCGATCAACGGTCAACCAGCCGCGCAATGCCAAAGGCTGTGGCGGCGGCGAGAAAGCCGATGAGGGCTGTCCGCACAGCGCTACGTAAAGGCCGGGCGCCAGTCAATTGCCCCTCAATGCCGCCAAAGATTAGAAGCGCCGCGAGGGCCAATGCGATCGAGACGGAAAGGGCTCGCGAAACCTCGGCCAGAACGAAATAAAGCAACAAAGGAAGGCCCGCGGCGATGATGATGGCTGTTGAGGAGAGGGCCCCCGCAAGTCCCGCCGCAAGGGCGAAGGGAACGGTGAGCCCATCTGCCATTCCGATGGCAATATCGCGAACAAGCGCCGAGGAGAGAAAGTGCTTTTCGATATGCGGTGTTGCCGGCATAGACCACCAGAAGTAGAATCAACCGCGCGGGAATGCCGAGACTTCTTGGGGACAAAGGCGCCGCCGGGAATCAATCCCTAGCCGGCAGCATGCGCCGGAGAACGCCATCCCGCCAGAGATAATGATGGACTAAGCCCGCAGAGGCGTGAAAGGCCGCGAGGATGAGAACGATCGTGGCGATTGTCGAATGCAGTTCGCCAATATCATGGCGCAAGGCCTTATTGCCGGGGTCGAAGGCCGGAACAGTAAAGAAACCGAAGAAGCTATCACCGCGCACATAGACAAGAAAAACACCAATGAGCACCGAGACGATCAACAGCCCATAAAGCGTGTAATGAAGTGATTTTGCCAGGAATTGCATGGCTCCACGATCAGCGGGAGGCAAAACTCGTCCGCGCGTCATCCGCCAAATAATCCGCAAGGCAAGCAAGACGCCAATGAGGAGGCCGACACTGATATGAACGGATCGCGCGTCGACTCGTGGAGTGCCTTGCCGAAACCAGTCGATCACTTGTGCCATCGCCCATTGCAAAGGAACCAGGAGAGCGACCAGCCAATGGAACCAGATTGTCCGGCCATCATAGCGTGTAAACAAGACCAGCACTTCCTTTCTCAATTGCACACTCGCAAATCTCCAGGGCCATTATTATCTGGTTTTTCCATGACGGTCCTTAATCAATTGGCCGCAGGGGGAGGCCCCTTGTGGCAGCTACGAGCTGCCAAGCTCGGTGGGAATGGCAAACCTCAATTTCCCCGGAGGGGCTGCTTAGATTATGCTATGATACTATTGCCGCGTGATAAGCTAAATTCAGAGACATAGCAGCAAAGCTTCATACGTTCCTGCAGCATTGGTGACTCGCTATGGCCGCAGACAATGATGACATCTTCGGTGCGGCGCCGCGTAAAGCGGCAGCTTCGCATGAAATTGGACAAAGGCTCGACGATCTCTCCGTGCATGAAATCGATGAGCGCATTGCCATCTTGCAGGCTGAAATCTCTCGACTTGAAAATACACGGAGAGCGAAACAAGCTTCGGCCAGCGCCGCCAGCACTTTTTTCAAAGTCAAGGGACCGGACTGATGCGATGACGGCGAACAACTATGGCCGACGAGGCGGTGGACAAGCTCAAAGACGACTTGTGGGGATGCAATTCACTACGCCATTGCACGCTTGTGCAATCTCGCCAGGACAGCCTATGGGTTGGCGATCTTGGTCAGCGTTGCCGCATAACACGCCGAGTGTTACGATCGCTGTCCGATGGTGGTCTTTTTAGCATTATTCGACACGATGATCGGCTGTTGCGGGATCGCATGGGGCCTGCGCGGCATCGCGGGTGTGCAGCTTCCCGAGGCCAGCGACCTCGAGACGCGCGGCCGAATGCTTCACCGTTTTCCAGACGCGCGGGAGGCAGCGCCGCCGCCCGAAGTAGCGCTCGTGGTGGATGAGATTGCCGAGCTGTTGCATGGAACACCAAAGGATCTGTCGCACGCGGTCCTCGACATGGAGCCTCTTCCGCCGTTCCATCGCCGTATCTACGAGGCGGCGCGACGAATTCCGTTCGGTGCTACAACCACTTATGGCGCGCTCGCAAAGGACGCTGGCGCTGCCAGGGCAGCGCGCGCCGCCGGGCAGGCTCTCGCGCGAAACCCATTCCCGATTATCGTTCCGTGTCACCGTGTGGTCGCGGCCGAGGGCAAGATCGGGGGCTTTTCGGCCCATGGCGGCACAAACATGAAATTTCGTCTCCTCGCGATCGAACGGCAAGCTCGAGGCGCAGAAGAAAGCGGCGTGTTCGCGCCTTTCGGCGCGCCATGAAGCAGCCGCAGCACCCCACCGCTCGCGCGCCCAAATAAATTCGGACGTTTCGGATTGTGCGATCAACCAAAGAGACGGTTCGTGAACGAACGGAAGAGGAGTTGAGGGGCGATATGACTTGGCCTGATCGACTGAAACCAATGTCGCTGCCGGTGATCGGTGCGCCGCTTTTCATCATCTCCAATCCGAAGCTCACGATCGAGCAATGCAAGAGCGGGGTGATCGGCGCCTTCCCCGCGCTCAATGCGCGGCCGCAACCAGTGCTCGAGGAATGGCTTTCCCAAATCACTTCTGAACTTGAGAGCTTCAAGAAAACAAATCCCGGAGCTGAGATTGCACCATTCGCAGTCAATCAGATCATTCACCCTTCGAACGATCGGCTGGCCGCCGATCTTGATCTTTGCGAAAAACACAAGGTGCCCATTATTATCACAAGCCTTGCGGCGCCGGCCGAGATCGTTCCCCGCGTGCATTCCTGGGGAGGACTTGTCTTCCATGACGTTATCAGCGTGCGCCACGCGAAAAAGGCCATTGAGGCAGGCGTTGATGGGTTGATCCTTGTCTGTGCGGGAGCCGGGGGGCATGCGGGCACGCTTTCGCCTTTCGCTCTCACGGAAGAAGTGCGCCAGTTCTGGCAAGGTCCGATCGCGCTGGCGGGCGCGATCGCGACGGGCCGTGGTGTTCTTGCTGCTCGTGCGATGGGCGCCGATTTCGCTTATGTCGGCACGCGTTTCATTGCGACGGAAGAGGCCAATGCGGATCTGCGTTATAAGAAGATGATCACCACAAGCGAAGCCGCGGATATCCTCTATTCCGCCTATTTCACTGGCGTGCCAGGCAATTATCTTCGGCAGAGTGTGATCAACGCGGGCCTCGATCCGGAGCATTTGCCATCACCGGGTAAAACCGCGATGAGCTTCGAGGCAGGAAAGGCCGCTGAGACCGTCAAGGCCTGGCGAGATATTTGGGGAGCAGGGCAAAGCGTCGGTTCGATCGCCGATATTCTTCCCGCGGCCGCCGTCGTCACGAGAATGCGGGCCGAATATCTCGCCGCGAAGCGGGAAATTTGTGGGGGATATCCGGAAGCAGCGGCAAAGAGGCTGCCGTGAAAAAGGTCGCAGGCCTCATCTTTTTGCCCGTAAGGCTTGCTTAAGCTCCGCAGGAAGGGCAATGGGAGAGACTGTCAAAGTCAGGAGCGTGCCTTTGATCGCTCGGGCGCGTCCTTAGCGGCAGAACTGCTCGGCTGGCCCGATGGGAAATATGTCTTTATTCTGACAGCCATGTATGATTCTGTGTTCTGGTGTTCCTGGCCAATCATGCTCTGACAAGAGTTATCCAATTTTATCAACAAGAACATTTGCATTCTGTGAAAAAGTTCTTGATATGTTGATAGTATGTTCCTAGAACATTCCAGGTACAGAAAAATTCCGGTAAGACGCTGATAAGGCGAACATGCTGCGCAGGCATGGCGGTAAAATGATGAATAGGTGGCGCCTAAAAGACGGAGGCGGCAACAATGCCGCAATCGGTCATCACTAACGAGCTCCGGCAAGGCTCGGAGCCCGGAAGGCGGCCAAGCAAGGGCTTGGCGACCCCTGCCGGGGCCGGCGGGGGAGATTTTGCCGACTTCGCTTTTGCGGCGCCGGCTGGCGGCAGCTCAGCACCGGCAACCGGCTCGCTGTTCGCACCGCAAAAGGGCCGCGGTGCCTTGTCAAATGCAAGCGGCCGCTTCGAAAGGGAAACCCGGCTTCATGAATCCGATGGTTGGGGCCTCGCGGAGGATCTGCCGCCGTTGCGGACGCAAGTGGTCCATGAAACCTCAAAAACGATCATCGCGCGTAATGAGTCGCCCGATATTTCCTTTGACCAATCTATCAATCCCTATCGGGGCTGCGAGCATGGCTGTGTTTACTGTTTCGCACGGCCAACCCATGCCTACCTTGGCATGTCGCCGGGGCTCGATTTCGAGACAAGGCTAGTCTCAAAGGTCAACGCGGCACGTCTCCTTGAGCGTGAATTGTCCGCACCGGGCTATGCGGTTAAGACAATTGCAATTGGAACCAATACCGATCCCTATCAGCCGATCGAGCGCAGGGAGAGGGCGATGCGCAGCCTGCTCGAAGTCCTGGCCCTCGCCAATCATCCGGTCGCTATCGTTACGAAATCTGCGCTTGTCTTGCGTGATCTTGATCTTCTCGTCCCCATGGCCGGAAAGGGCCTTGTCAAAGTCGCTTTGTCGGTGACGACGCTCGATCCGATGCTTGCCCGGAAAATGGAGCCTCGCGCGAGCAGCCCCGACCGGCGTCTCGAAACTATTCGCCGTTTGGCGGAAGCCGGGGTTCCCGCTGCTGTCATGGTGGCGCCCATTATCCCGGCAATCAATGATTCCGAAATTGAGGCTATCCTCACTCGCGCAGGAGCCGCGGGTGCGCGCGAGGCAGGTTATGTTCTTCTACGGTTGCCGCTTGAACTGCGTGAGATTTTCACCGAATGGCTGAGCGCGCACTATCCGAACAAGCTCAAGCACGTGCTTTCCCTGATGCGTTCGGCCCGAGCAGGTAAGCTTTATGACGCGCGTTTCGGTGCGCGCATGACAGGGGCTGGGCCCTACGCCTGGATGATCGGGCGCAGGTTTGAGGCCGCCGCAGCGAGACTTGGTCTTGCCGGAACCCGCGTTCCCTTGCGAAGCGACCTCTTCCGGCCTCCGGCTCGCAACCGCGAACAATTGCGATTGTTCTAACTGGATGGGGTAGGCTTTGCTTCTCTTTTTCGAGCTTCACCCGGCGTGTGGCTTCCCGAGGAGAGGACTGAGTTGAGCTTCCCCAGGGGTCCGCAGTTTCTTGAAGTGTTCTAGAGTATCAGACACCGAGTGAATCCATATCCAGCGGTGACGAAGTAATTTCTGCATTTGGTCGGGCTCGAACAGGCCGCAGAGTTGGCCGATTGAGGGCGTCGACGGTCCTGATGCCCTAGTTCGCGGGATGAGCCTTGGGTCGATGGCCGGGCGGATTGAGATCGGGGCTCAAGCGGGCGAAAACAGGACGCGCCCTTGGTCCCGAAGGCTTGGTGGCAGGGTTTTTGTGAGCTGACAACTTGCCTGGGACGACGACATCGCCCTTTCCGCGAGTTGGGGCGCGAGCTGGGTCTTCAAAGAGATCTCGAAGATGCGTTGGTGCGGCGAGCCGATGGCAGCACAGGCTGGCGATGAGGCGGTCTCTTCCGGTATCCGAAGAGAGCCTTGGAGCGAAGCTGCTGGCCATGCAGGCAGCGGTCACAGAGGCTAGACATCCTTAGCCTCCTCGACAAAGATCAGCCGGTGCGGTTCAGGCCGCTTCCTTAAATTGCCGCGTGGCCGTCTACTTCTCGCGCACTTGCCTGACGTCGAGCCGATCTTGTTCGCTAGCCAACAGCGTTTTTTGAAGCGGTAGCCGTTGCGAATAAGCGCCAGCACGAGAGCGAGGCGGAACCGGTCCTTGTGCCAGTTCGGCCGAGAGTCCCGGCATGGTAATATCATCCATCTCGGCGACCGGGCCAGCAGAAATGCCCGATGCAGATCGAGCTTGTGTGTCGCGGCGCGGCCACTGGACTTGAGTCACACGATAGATCTTCAGGAGATTCGTGACGAACGAAATAGAATTTTGAAATGGGCCAAAGCCGCGCACCGTGACGGGTTCAAGCGGCAAACAGGTTTTCGGAATTGCAAATCACCTCAATGTGAAAGTGAATCACGAAGCCCACATTCACTAGCATCGCTTCGGTTCAGCCTGAATATCGGCCATTCTAAAATGTCTTTTCGATCCGCAAATAGACTCGTTCGGTAAATGCGTAAATCTGGCCGCCTATGAATGGTGCGGCGATCATGAGAGCAACAAAGACCGCGATGATCTTCGGAACGAAGGTCAGCGTCGCTTCTTGGACTTGCGTCAACGCCTGAAACAAAGCGATGATGAGACCAACGAACATCGCGGCGGCGACTGCGGGCCCAGAGCCGATAAGGACTGTCCAAATTGCTGCGCGAAGCAGTTCCAGGGCGTCGGCTTCGTTCATTGGGCGGTTACTGTAACGCCTGGGCCGAGGGTCACAGTGCTTCCGCTCTGTAGCGTGGCGGTAGCTCCGCCGCCCGAGGACGAAAGTTCTACCGAAACCACAGTTCCGCTGGTGCTTCCATTCGCAGATGTCACAGTCTTGCCGATAAGATCGGTGGCCTGTGCCGATAGCAGTGAGTCAAGCGTCGAATTCGTTTGCACCTGCTGTTCGACCGAAGAAAATGAGGCAAGCTGACTCATATATTGCGTCGGATCAGTCGGACTCGTTGGATCCTGATTCTGCAGCTCGGCAACGAGAAGCTGTAAAAATTCAGTGTAGTCCACCGTCGGAGTGGAAGCTGCATTTGAAGACGAGGAATTTGCTGACGAACCGACGGATGAAGCGGGCGCGACGTTGTTAACTGTCATGATGATCCTCTTGCATTTGGTTAAGCTGCCTGGGTTGGCGAAGACCCTGCGTTGCCTGCCAATATTTCGGCTTCGATTGGGAACAGGGCGCGCACTGTCTTCAGCGCTTCGAAGATCCGGTTGGCCTCGACAAGCGTTTTGACAGCGCGAAGGCCAGCAATAAGTGCCGGGTTTGCAGAAACATCGATTGTCATGTGAATGGATCTCTTGAACATTTCGCGCGCGGCAAGGGAGTCGGTTGGATTCATTAACATGATCTGAATGATGAAATAGAGCTGGCGAAGAGGGGTGGAAGCGTCCTCGACCTTCATAACATGGGCCTCAAGAAGAAATGTGGCATCATTGAGCAGCTCAAGTGACACCTTTCTATCAACGCGCAAGACGGCGCCGTTGATGTAGATCCTTTCCCCAGCTCGAAGCGAAATATGCATCCTACCGTCTCACTTTAGCCCATCACGGATCATCGTGCAGATCTCGATCACGCCGCGAAAATTCTGCGATTGACCTGAACGTATCAGCGCTGTCTCCTTGATAATCCACAGCCCGACAGAAACCAAATCAGCACGCAAAGGCTCGGGAAGGGCATTTTCGGGATCGCCAAGATCCTGGATGAAGGCGTTCCAAAGCTTGCTGACAAAGCCAAGTGCCTCGGCCGCTTGCATCGACCCTGGTCCGATAGCTTCCGCCTTTTCTAAAAGGCCAATTGCTTGCTCCAGGGCAAGCCGCTCGCGGTCGCGGCAATTCTTGAAATTTTCAGAGAGGTATTCAGAATACGAGAATTGATACATCGTGCCCGTCGTCGTTATCAGGCGTCGCCGCGAATTATAGGTATTTCACAAGACTGAGCTGCTGCAATTGCGACGTCAACGAATAGGACGTTTCAATCTGCGTTTGAAGGTCTGTGATCCTGGTGGAAACTTCATAAGGGTTTACGCTTTCGAGATTGCTGACTTGTGTCGATAATATGTTCATTTGCAACGACATTTGGTTTGTCGCGCTGCTGACGTCCGATTGTACGAGACCAACATTAGCTTGCAGCTGGGTAAGATTGGAAATGGCGGAGCTCAAAAGTGTTTGTGCTGTGCTTGTGACTGCTTCGTAGGCCGAGGAGCTGAGACTCTGGGTGCCAAGATCGGCAAGCATAGTGTAGGCTTGAGCAAGCTGCTGGAAAGCAGTGTTATTGGCGCTCACAGATGTGGTTGCAGTTTGGGTTCCAGATATCTGATTGGTCAATGCCTGGCTTGACGCCGCAGACCAATCGGATGTCCAATTGGTTCCCTGGAACAACGGCGCAAATTGATTGTCAAGAAAACTCTGCATATTGGCGCCGCTGATTGTCGCGACCCCGGCATTCGTTTGCGAAAAGCCAAAGGTGGCGAGAAATGCGCTGTCAACGGCTGATTTGTTCGGTGCCGACGGACCATAATAATCGGTGATAGGTTGTTGGCCTGTATTCGTTCCCCCGAAAATATAATCACCATTGGCGCTCGAGTTCAAAGTTGAGATCAGGTTTTGGAGATCGTTTTGTCCGGTTGCCTGGATCACGCCTGCATTTGACGTGGAGCCGGTGTTTTCGATGACGGAATTGAGAAGATTTTGCGCAATGGTCTGCAAACTCGCCAAAGCGGTCTGAGTTGTGCCGAGGCGTGTGGAGACTGTTTGGTTCGTGTTCGTTACTGTCTGCAAATAGGAGACTTGATTTTGCAGCGAGATATCCTCTCCTGCTTGGACACCAAGTGTTTGCCCGACGTCTGCGTAATCTCCAGTTGACAGTTCGGTTTCGCTGGTTGCCAGCTCCGACTGCATCTGCAGAATGGATTGACGCATCGCGGATGAAATCGATTGAGTCGAGATATAGGAGGTCATGCCGGAAGACTCTGAAAATCAGTCAAAAGCGTGGTGAACATGTTGTCGATCGTCGAAATCAATTTCGCGGTAGCGGAATAGGAGTTTTCGAGATCAAGCATCTGTGACATTTGATTGTCGAGATTGACGCCTGTCGAATTAGACAAAGCCGTTGTCGCTGTGTTGAGCAATGTGCTCTGATAGCTGCTCTGCGATGAAACGTTCGAAACCTGGGCTTCGAGCCAACTGACCGAGGCCGAAGCGTAATCGCTTAGGTTTGCGCTCGTTGTGATGTCACCGGCTGGGCTGAAGGTCTGCGCCGTCGATAGATTGTTGAGCAATTGGGAAAGGCGGCCTTGGTAGCTGGAGTTGCCGGCGGTGTTGTAGACGTAGTTCGGGTTGCCCGAGATGCCGCCATCCCGTAGCAAAGACGGATTGCCACCCTGGGTTGGATCCACGCTGGCGTTCACTGTGATTTGGCTGGCAAGCCCTGTGGTGGTGATGGGAAGTGATGTAGCACCCGGCGTCGTGAACAGACCCGGGAGATTGGGACCAGTGCCAATTTGAGGGCTTTCCGCGAAAGCGCTAATCAGCCCTCCTGCGATCCCATCAAGCTGGGCTTGATAGGTAACGCTCACATTATCCCGTAGCGAGGCGAGGCCAGCAAGAGTGCCCGACGTGATCGGCATGGTTGCCGAGGGCCCGGTTATTGGGACGCCATCGACATAGACGGCGTTGCCAGTTGTGGCGGGTGTGTAAGCGTTGGTGGGGGTAAAAGTCACGCTTCTGGCCACGCCGCCTTGAAACAATGTCACCCCACTATCCGTATAAATGGACGTGCTGCCATTGGCGCTCGCGATCGTCGTTACTCCGATCTGTTGAGCGAGCTGGTTGAGGATATTGTCACGCGTGTCCTGTGCATCCGTAACATCGGAGCCGGTTGCGGTTCCATTGACGATTTGGGTATTGACCGATTGGAACTGTGTGAGCAGGGAGTTGATGGTCTGAACCGAGGCGGCGATTCCGGCATCGGCTTGCTCACGCACTTGAGCCACCGTCGTCGCGGCGCCGTTCAATCCCTGAGCCAAGGTCGTCGCCGCGGAGACCGCGGCGCTTGCGAGGCTCGCATCACTGGGCGAGGCCTCATAGGACTGAAGGGCGTTGGTGAAATTACTCAGAAGAGTGGCTGGGGAGTTGGAGTTTGAACTGCTCGAACTGCTGCCGGATATGTCGCCAATGGTCTGGTTGAGTGTAGCAAGCCCCGAAGATAATGCGGTTTGGGTTGCGTTGGCCGACGTTGCGCTCAGCATGCTTGCAAATACTGCCTGGTTCGTTGCCCGTGTGATGGAGGCAACTTGTGAGCCGTAGGGCGTCGTAATGACGTTGGCCGTCTTGAGCGAATAGATCGACGTGTCGCTCGCGCCTGTGATATTGCGCGACAGGACCGAGGATTCGGCCGTTATCGTGTTCAGGCCGGACTGCGCTATGAGGGCCGCACTGGAAAGGCTCATGGCGATAAATCCCTTCGATTACCCATGTATCAGGTTGGTAAGCTGGGAGAGAAGGTCGGACCCGACCTGGAACGCCTTGCTATTGGCGCCATAGGCGTTCTGCGCGACAACCATATCGGTGAGTTGCGTTGACAAATCCACCGTCGAGCTTTCAAGCTCCGAGGATTGGATGGTTCCCAAACCGCCGTTCCCGGCGCTTCCGATCACAAGACTGCCGGATTCGGAATTCAGCTGAAAGACGTCGCCCGTGATGTTGGTAAGGCTATCTGGACTGACAACGTTGCCGAGCGGAATCTTATAAGCTGGAACGGTCTTGCCGTCGGCATAGACATAGGAGAGCGTGCCATCCGTCGCTATGCTGACACTTTGCAACTCACTCGGTGCGTTCCCATCCATGGTCGCGGTCGAAACTGCAAATGGTGAAGCCAATTGCGTCATACCCGCAATGTTCAGCGAGATGGTGTTGCCACCGGGAACCGCGACGGACAGGGCCTGTGGAGAGGCTGCGGTCAGGTTTCCCGTCGTCGGATCAAAATTGATGGTCTGAGTCGTCAAAGCCGGCGCTGCCGGGGTCGCATTATTATAAACGTTGACTTGCCACTGATTACCCCCCAATTTGAGAAATCGATATCCAAAGTCACAGGGTTGCCGAGATCGTCATAGGCGACGACCGAGGATGTGCTGGTGTAATTGGTAAACGAGGGTGCTCCTGTCAAAGTGGCGGAATTCGAATCAAGGTTCGCAGTGAAAGTGCCCGACGTCGATGGCGAGGCGAGAAGCGCTACCCCGTTGGCATTGACTGGCTGTAAACCCGACAAAGAACCGGTGACGCCAGCTGAACCAGGAGCAAGACTATACCCCATTAGAGTGTAGCCAGCTGGGTTGACGAGGTTGCCGGACGCATTTTCGACAAAAGATCCAGCTCTCGTCAGGAAAGTGGCCCCGTCCGAATTCTCGACGAGGAAGAAGCCGTTCCCCTGGATTGCAAGATCGGTCGGCGACGTCGTGGCTGAGAGAGTGCCTTGTTGAGCGACGTCATAGCTGACCGAGGTGCTTACGCCACCTGCGCTATAATCGCCTACGGAGCCAATTTGATCGACGATATCCTGAAAGGACGTGTCAGCTTGTTTGTAGCCCGTGGTGTTCGAATTGGAAATATTTTCGGAAATGGTCGCTAGGTAGTTGGCTTGTCCGGCCATACCGGACACGCTCGCACCCATCGCGCTTAAGAGGCCCATAGTCGAATCTCCATGTTGGCAAATGGAGTAAACCGACCCGAGCTTGTCTCAAGCTTGCTTCGCTCATTGCGGAGTCTGGCTGCGCTGGCCGACGCTCGCCCCACCCTCGAGAACTTCGAAGCAGTCGAACTTCGGTCACTTTCATGCTAAGCCGTCCGCGCGTCAGGTTGAAGCGCAGATGGTCTCTATCTATTTGTTTTCTCGTATGATCTATGCAACTTCTTGGGGGCGTGCTTTTGCATGGTGTCTGGAGAGAGATCATGACACAAGGTGGATCCGTGACGGCGGCCGTCCTCGTCATCGGCGACGAGATCCTTTCTGGCCGCACGAAGGATCAGAACATCGGCTATATCGCTGACTATCTCAGCAAGATCGGGATCGATTTGCGTGAGGCAAGGGTCGTTCCCGATGTTTCGGCAGAGATTGTCGCTGCGGTCAACGCGCTTCGCAGGCGTTACGATTTTCTATTCACGACTGGCGGCATCGGCCCGACGCATGACGATATCACAGCCGATGCGGTGGCGGCAGCGCTCGGCGTAGAAATATCTGAAGATCCGCGCGCAATAAAGCTCCTGCTCGAGCGCTTGAAGCCAGAGGAACTGAACGAAGCGCGCCGCCGGATGGCGCGCATTCCGCATGGCGCCACGCTTGTGAAAAACAAGATCTCGACCGCTCCCGGCTTTTGGATAGCGAATGTCATCGTCTTTGCTGGAGTTCCCGCGATCATGCAATCCATGCTCGACGAGGTTGCGCCAAAACTCACAACCGGCTCTCCGATGATCGTTGAAACACTTGCCGCGGGCGGTCTGCCCGAGGGCGCCTATGCGGCGGGGCTCCGCGAGCTCGCCACTGCCAACCCGGATCTCTCCATCGGCTCCTACCCCGCTTTTCGGGATGGTGGCTTTCACAATGAGATTGTCATCCGTGGAAAGGACAAGACGAGGGTCGCCGCTGCCGCAGCGGCAATCGCTGCCATGTTGACCCACCTAGCCGAAGTCGGGATCTGACCTCTCATGCCGGACCTCCCGACGTATAGAAACGCCCTCGCTGAAAAGGCCTTTCATGTCTCTTGGGATCAGTTTCACCGCGACGCGCGGGCGCTGGCCTGGCGGCTCTCCGCGGCCGGACGTTTTTCCGGCATGATTGCAATCACCAGGGGCGGCCTTGTGCCGGCCGCGATTGTCGCGCGGGAGCTCGATATGCGTATCATTGACACATTCTGCGTTGCGAGCTACGCGCGAGAGAAAATCCAAGGCGAAATCAAAGTTCTGAAAGGTGTCTTACCGGAGACCGCGCGAGGCGGGGGCGAGGGTCTTCTCGTAATTGACGATCTCGCCGATACAGGCGCGACGGTTAAACTCATTCGTGCGGTTTTGCCTAAGGCACATGTCGCAACAGTGTACGCAAAGCCGCTCGGGCGCCCGCTTGTGGATACATTCATCACCGAAGTGTCGCAGGATACCTGGATCTATTTCCCGTGGGACCTTGGCCTTAGTTTCCAGGCGCCGATCGCCGGTCCGGGGCCGGGGTGACAGTCGTCACCGCGGCTTGGCGGCATGGGTTTCGCCGCCCTGCGCTCGTTGCGGCGCGTTAACCAAACAGCAAGATCAATCGTCTCATGGCGTTTAAATGCGTTAAGGTGTTCCTAACCAAGTTTCGCCGGGACGAACGTCTTGGGATTGCTGGGCGAGGCGTGGGCTGCCCCCCAAGACGTTGGTGGCAGAGAGCCAACGGCATGGGAAACCAAAACGATTCGACTAGACTTGCTCGTGACCCAGGAAAATCAGCGAGTTTGATCTTTGCATAATGCGCGACACCAAAATGGGAACGCCAAACTTCCCGTCATCGATGCTATTAAGATCGATCACCTCCAAAAGGACAGCTCACGCCAGAACTTTACTTATTGCGTGGTCAAGATAAGCAGCGAGGCTGCCGAAAAACGCTCGGTCCGCCGGTGCCGGACACGCCTGCGCTCAGGCAGTGTCCTTGATCCTTGCAATGTGCTCCTGAGCGATTGTCAAATCTATGATCGTTCAGAGAGAGGCGCTCGGATCCGGCTCGTCCGGGATATTTCGGTGCCTAGCCGTCTCCGTCTTTATGAAGATTGGCCCGAGAAGCTTTGGGAAGCCAAGGTCATCTGGCGGAAGGAACGTGAGGTTGGACTATGTTTCGACCTCAAGGCACTCTCCCGCACGATTAGCGGAGTTCAGCTTGCTTGTTTGCGCGGCCGTTTTTACAACGCCAGAAAATCCGCCGACCTCGGTTAAGCCGGATCGGCGCTGTAGCGCATTGGCACGTTGTTCCGATGGGGCCGCTCTGATCGAGCGGCCAGTGCCGCAGCGCCTTCAAAAATTAACCCGCAGACGCGAGATCTGCGTGATTCGTTCCTGCCGCCTTCGAGCTCCAGACGGAGAGGCCTGCCGCAACTGCGCGCGATAGGTTGTTCGAAAGAGCCTCGATCAGCGTCGCATCAACCTTAAGATTGATCGGCGGTTTTGGAAGCCGATCCGCGTTACGGATAAAGGGCTCCGTTTGATACAAAAGCCATATGATCGCTGTGGTGACGTCTGCGGCGCATGCCTCCGTTGGGAGGAATTTCCGTACAATCAAATTTGCAATTTCAAATAATGGGAGGGGTTCCGTCTCGAGGACTTCTTGGAAAGCGGCGGACCGCAGCACATTTTCCCAAGCAAGAATTCTCAAATATTTTGCGAACTGGTGACGCCGTGTAATTGTTGAGATCTGATGCCGGATAAAGAGCGAGAGAGCGGCGGGGCCATCCATTTCAGCGAGTTTTTCGGACGTCAGTTCAGCTGAATCCGCGTAAGCTGCTATGACCAGTTTGAGAACCTCTTTGTAAAGGCCGTCCTTGCCGCCAAAATGATAGGCGACAGCTGCTTGATTGGCTTCGGCCCGGCGCACGATGTCCCGGATCGAACCGCGCTCATAGCCAACCTCTGCGAAAACGTCTGTGGCCGCGCCCAGCAATGCTTTGCGGGTATGGTCAGCCGCGCGGGTCATGGAAAACGCCAGCGAGTGACGTGCTTAAGGAGGTGACCGAATCGACGAGAGCGTTCGCCGAGGGCGAACGGATCGAGCCTAGCAGATCAAACCACCGCCACCCCCATGGGGGCGGCGCTTGCTTTGCGGCAAGCGTCGCCGCCGTTTCGTTGGCAGCCATTTCAGCCGCGACGGGTGCTAGCGCCTCCGGAGGGCTCGGGCTGAACTGAGAGTCGGCCATGATTTTTTGTGGGGTGGCCGGGGGGGTGATATGCGTCCCGCCCGATCTTGGTTTTGGGTGCGCTGCTCTCGTCTCCGTCGCCAGGATAGGGACAGGCGAGGGGCCTGCTTGGATGAGTGGCATCGATTCAAGGCCACTTGCTGGAATGAGCTGTGGCAACGTCAGGGAAACGAACGAATAGGGACGCCCTACCAATTGCGGAGGCGCAACAATGGGGCTTTGCGCCACGACAGCGGCCGCCTTATGTGCGAGATCAATGGATTGAATGAGGAGAGTCGTGCACAGGGTCGCAATGACCGACACCGCGATTTGCGAGAGCGCTCTGTGGGTGAATTTGGCCGTGTTCTTTAAAAGGGCAGGCGCAAGCAACGACATGGCCGTTCTCCGATCAGTCAGCTGTTTGAAATTCAAACATCCGTTTGAGACGAAATTATGGAGCGTGGCGCGCGCGTTCGATCACCTCGATTCTTCTCAAGAGGCTCCCACGGGATCAGGACTATCTCGAAAGGGTTTTCGCAGCGAGGGAACGCTGCCTTGCCGCGGCTTTCGCTTGATTGCACACGCCTGAAGGTCACGAGATGTAGCCGGCTTTGCGTAGTCAGGCCCCAGAACCGGACAAAACCGTTTCACGTGACACATTTTTGTCCGGTTGAGGCGTCAGATCGGACATTGCGCCTATTACAGCCTCCACGCCTATTGCTTCGGCTTCGATTCTGACAAAGTCGGCATCCGCCGTGACCGTCAGCATCATATCCGCCGCCTTGGCGACAAGTCCCGTGTAATAGGCTTGAATGTCCTGCGGGCCAGAAGGGGGATGCTCGGGGGCTCCAGCGAGTAGGGCCGGCAATTGGGTGGCGAGCTTTGCATTGGTGCCCTTAGCTGCGACCGTGATCCGCGCAGTGTCCTCGCTGCCGGTGAGGGCAACCTCGATAATGCCTCCGCGCGGAATTGCGGCCGAAGCAATGAGGCAAAGGTTTAGGATGAGCTTGACTTTGTTCTTTGGCATCAGCACATGAGGCATGTTCCACGTGAGTTCCGTTCGCTCGCGGCTGAAGAGGCCGCGTGCAACCTTTTCCGCATCGCCCGTATCGATGGACGCCCCAGCCGATCCCGCCGCCCCGAATGCCAGCCGGCAAAATTGGAGACGCGCCGAGGCCTGCTCGGCGCTTTTCTTGATGAGTTCGAGGGCAAAGCCCCGCATTTCCGCGTCATTCTCTTCATCGAGGACCTCAAGCCCATTGATGATCGCACCAACCGGGCTAATCACATCGTGACAGACGCGGGAGCAAAGCAGTGCGGCAAGGTCGAGAGGGTCAAGGGCAAGCACCGTCATAATTTATCCAATCGTAAGGGAAAACGTCCCAAGATCAATTTCGCGCTCCGAAACTCCATTGAATGACATGTGTGGAGCTTTTGTCACAGCAGAAATCCTCGCACCGGGACCGGGTAGGTAATCAAGAAAAATCTACTTTCCGCTATGAATCGCGTCCACCCCTGCATCAAGGCTGAACCATTTCAATTTGCGAATAACAGGTTAACAAATCGCCCTGCACGCACGATTTGAATGGATGACTCGACACCATGCGAAGGAAAGCTGCTGGGTGTCTGGGGTGAGGGATTCCGGGCGAGAACCACTGAACTGAGCGGCATTGCGTGAAAGACAAAGAAGCTGACCTGACCGAGGCTATTGACTGTAACGCTATAGCTGACGTCTTCGCCGAAATCGTGATCGAGGCTGCCGTCGCGGTCATGGCTGTCTATGCTTCGGACAGCCATGTGGAGCGCAAAGCTGATGGAAGCCCAGTTTGCGACGCAGACGTTGCGGCAGAAGCCATCATACTGAAGCGGCTGGCAGAACGCTTGCCTAAAATTCCCGTGTTGGCGGAGGAGGCGGCATCGCGTGGCAAAATCAAGGTTCCAAAGACGGCTTTCATTCTCGTTGACCCGGTCGATGGAACCAAAGAATTCCTGAGCCGCAACGGTGAGTTCACCATCAATATCGGCCTTGTTATCGATGCAGCGCCGCGGGCCGGAGCCGTTTACGCTCCCGCCCGTGAAGAGCTATGGATTGGCGGGACGACGGCCAGCATCGCCACTGTCGCGCCGGGGGCGCCGCTGCCGCCTGCGGGTGAGCGCCGCGCCATTCATACGCGTCAGGCGCCGAAGCACGGCTTGACCGCGCTCGTGAGCCGCTCCCACATCACATCGGCAACCGAGGCATTTCTCGCGAGACTTCCCATCGCCGAGCGGCAAGAGGCGGGCTCCTCCCTTAAATTCTGTCTTATCGCGGAAGGGCGTGCCGACATTTATCCGCGCTGCGGCCCAACCATGGAATGGGATACCGCGGCGGGGGATGCGGTCCTTCGGGCGGCGGGCGGAATCGTTCTCGACGACACGGGGAGCCCCCTGCGTTACGGAAAAGCCGAAGTGCAATTTAGGAATGGGCCATTTGTCGCCTGGGGCGACCCCGAATTGGCGCTTGTTTGAAGCCTTCTAGGAAATGAAGACCAGCCGGGGCCTTGCCCTAAAGACGCCACGATAATGCCGCTGCGGATCAACGCTTCGTTAAACCTATTTTGATCAAAGTTCGAAAACGCAAAGCACGTTGCGAAAAAGTCACGAGACCTGTTTCGCGGAGTGGAGGATTGACCATGCAAACGCGACGGGAAATTGCGCTGAAACTGGCGGCCCTAGCCGCTGGCATCCCGATTCTCCGGGGGAGCGCTGCACTGGCCGATTCTGGGTATCAGAGCGAGCGGCCGAGCGAATATTCTTCGGACGACGTTATTGCCAACGGCCACCGGTTTTTTGGATCCATCTCACGCGGGCTCGCCGAGGTCGTCGAGGAGGCAACAAAGCGCTGGGGCAAGCCCAATGGCTATGTGTTGGGCCAAGAAGCAGGCGGTGCCTTCATCGGCGGCCTTCGCTACGGCGAAGGGACGATGTTTACCCGCAACGCAGGGGAGCTGAAGGTGTTTTGGCAGGGCCCGTCCCTTGGCCTCGACGCGGGAGCCGACGGCGATCGCACGATGATGCTCGTCTATAACCTTCCAGCGACGAACGCAATCTTTCGCCGCTATGGCGGGGTCGATGGCTCTGCCTATCTCGTCGGCGGCTTTGGCATGACAGCGCTCGTCAATGACGGCGTTTATGTGGTTCCGATCCGGTCGGGGCTCGGCGCGCGCCTCGGTTTCAATGTCAGCTATCTGAAATTCACCCAAGCCTCAACCTGGAACCCCTTCTGAAGCCGCGATAACGCTCGGCCGGATAAGTCTGCAAGCCATAGAGACCGCTTCAGCAAGGAAGCCGCCCGGGCTGCTTGGGCCGTCGCCAAGCTGGTCAAGCTACCAATTCGGGCTCGTGGAGCCGGGTCAATTCTCCGCGATATGGCTGCCGCTTTTTGCCGCCTGTCTGCACGCGAGGGAGAGTGATAGCGTCGCGTAGAAGCGACAAAGCTCGAAAAGCTCGAAGGGACTTCATGAAATCCTTGTCTCGCAGACGCTTCATGTCCTCGGCGGGAGTCTCTGCAATCCTTTTGGGCACATCGGTTGGCGGTTTCGCGAGACAGGTGGCGACGCGGAGCGACGTGCAACTCGGCGATGCCGACGAGGGCAGGCGTGTGACTTTGCTCCATTTCACCGACATCCATGCCCAGCTCGAGACTCATCCGGAATATGTTCCCGGAGCAGATCCGGAGATTCAAATGATGGGTGGTTACGCCCGTCTCAAAACAGCCATCGAGCGAGAGCGAGACAATTGCGCTGGCGCGTGTTTTCTGCTGGACGGAGGCGATGAATTTCAGGGTTCAGGGCCAGCGGCTTGGTCGCGGGGTGGGGTGATCCTCGATCCGCTCAACGCTTTCGGTATTGATGTTTTCGTTCCCGGCAATTGGGAGCCGGCCTATGGCCCTGAAAGATTCAAGGAGACGATGGCCCGGCTCAACTGTCCGGTCGTCTGCTATAACTTCCACGATAGTTCCAGTGGCAAGCGCCTCTTCGAGCCCGCGATCACGCTCGAACGGCAAGGCACGAAAGTGACATTTGTCGGCATCACCGACATTGGTGCGAGCAGACGTCATCCACCGGCGGAGTTCGGGGGAATGGACACTGCCCGGATCGAAGGCTTGCGTGATTTTGTCAAGGAACTGCGCGCCCGCGAACAGCCCGACCTCGTGGTCGCGGTCACGCACACGGGCCTGTCGATCGCCCGTCAGATCGCACGTGAGATGCCCGAGTTCGACGTGATCCTTTCTGGTCACACGCACGAGCGGACCGCCCGGCCGATCCTCGAAGGCAATGTGATCGTCGTCGAGCCGGGCTGCTTCGGCTCATTCCTCACGCGTCTCGATCTCGTTCTTAAACCCGGCGGCATTGCCAGCCATGAATTCCAGCTCATTCCAATTCTGGAGGAGCGTTATGCCGAAGATCCGCTGGTGAAGGAGCTGGTCGACAAGTCCCTAGCGCCTTACCGGGAGCGCATGGCTAAGGTGGCGGGCGAGACTGAAACCCTGTTGATGCGCTATGATGTTTTGGAGAGCACAGCCGACGATTTCATCACCGATGCGGTGCGTGAATCCGCAAAAGCCGATATCGGCTTTTCCAATGGTTTCCGCTTTGGCGTGCCCATCCCGCCCAAAAATGTGACCGAAGCCGATCTGTGGAACTTGCTGCCGATGGATGCCCGCATAAAGACCGGCTGGGTCACGGGTAAGGAACTTAAGATCTATCTCGAAAACGAGCTCGAACTCGTCTATTCAAGAGATCCTTGGAAGCTCAACGGCGGCTGGGGTCCGCGGGCCTCTGGGATGGCGATTACATTCAATGCCCTCGCCCAGCCGGGCCAACGTTTGGTGTCGGTAAAGATCGATGGCGCGGAAGTCGAAGACACGCGCCGTTACACGATCGCGGGCTGCGAACGGGATGGGGAGCCGATGGACGTGATCTGCCGCCATGCCGGCACCCATGACGCGCAAGTCCTGCATACGACGGTTCACGGCGCGATGCAGACTATTTCAAGGCATATCCCATCATCGCTCCTCGCCGTGAAGGCAGGGAGATGGCCCTCGATCTGCCGTTCATTGTGTTTAGCCAGGACGCGGTGCTTGCCGCTGGCGATCTGAGCACCGCGCCAACGACTCCCTCTGGGCTTCCCGGAAAATATCCGTAGAGTTACCTTTAGGCCGAAGTCAAACTTGCTTTAGTTCATGCGCTCAAGCTAGCCCCAGTTCCGCCGCCTGTCTGAGAGATCGGCGGCCATATGAAGAAAGAGCAGAGTTCGAACCTGGGTGTTGCTTGAAAGCCTGCTCAAAGTCTGGTTCATTTCTTACCAATTGTTTTCGTGATTCCGTTTATGGCCAGGATCGCTCCGTGTGATCGTGGAAATTCACCAAAAATTCTGACGAATTTTGGGATCATGCTCAAGAAAGCATCCGAGTGGCCTGGATAGCGCCAATCATTTGCCAGAGCTGTGCCTTTCGGTGATGGTCGAGGGAAATTTGGGGAGCGGATCGTTTTGTCGTAAAGGGTGTGCTGGGAGTCTTCTGTGAAGCGAGGCGCGGCGGGATTTGATTGAAGAAGTATTGGTCTTCGCGCTTGGGTTCCTGGTCGCTGGGCTTATCGCTCTTGCGATCTCTCCGGCGTTTTGGCAACGCGCCATAAGGCTGTCCACGCGACGGCTCGAAATGCTGCTTCCGCTTTCGCCTGCGGAAATCCTCGCTGGGCGTGACCTGTTGCGGGCCGAATTCGCCGTCGAACAGCGGCGGCTCGAGCAAAAAGCCGAAGCTCTCAATCGCGTTCATGCTGCCGACATGATGGAACTTGGAAAGAGGGCAGCCATCATCGCTGCTCAGGACGCTGATTTGCTTGCCCTTTCTGAGCAAGGCCGTGAAAGCGGCGCCGAACTTGTGGCCCTGCGGCGTGCCATGGCGGAGACCTCGGCGGAACTCGCCGCGATCACGAAGGAAAATTACGACACGAGCGGACTCGTCTCACGCAAGAACACTCAAATCCATGAGCTCACGGTGAGCCTTGATGAGGCAAAGGTGCTTCTCGCAAAGCAAAAGAGTGCTTTGACGGTGCTCGAGCATGATCGACTGCAGCAGGAGGCAACGCTCGCCGCGCAAGCCGAGAGGATCGGACGTCTGGACGGGGAGCTTGCGACACTTAAGCTTCAGCATCAAGCCGATCAGGTCATTCTCAAAACCGCAGCAGCTCGGGTCGCCGATCGTGAAGAGGCTTTGGAAGCCGCCGTCAAACGAGAAAAGGACTTGCTCCGGCAACGCCAGCTCCAAATCGAGGCGATCCGTGCCACGGAGGCTGGCTTTAATGAAAAAATCGAGCGGCTGCGGAGCGCCCACGCGGCCTCGCAGGATTCGCTCGAAGCAGCCCGCCGTACATGTGATGCGCTCTCGCATGAGCTTGCCGAAGTGCGCGCCATGCTGCCTCCCAAGGATGTCGAGGCGGCTCGCATGCAGCGTGAGGAAAACGAAATATTGCGTCAGAAAATCAATGAAATCGGCGCGGCGATCATTCACGCGGCCGGAGGCTCGATCGTCGAGGCGGCGCTGGAAGAGAGCCCGGTGGAGAACGGCCTCGAGGAGGACGCAGTCAGTCGCAAAGCCACGGCCTGACACGGCCGGCGCGGCCACCCGCGCCAGCGCACAAACGCCGGCAGCCCCCAGCCGCTTGCGTCAGTCAGCGAACTTCGACATCAGCGCGTCAGAAATTTCAAAATTGGCATAGACGTTTTGCACGTCGTCGTTCTCTTCGAGCATCCCGACGAGTCGTAGAATTTTTTCGCCCGCTTCATCGTCGACGCCAACGGTATTGTGCGGCTTCCAGACCAAGCTGACCTTGCGCGGTTCACCGAATTTCGCTTCGAGCGCCTGCGCGACCTCGCGCAGGCTTTCGATCGCGGTGGTGACCTCAAATCCATCGGCAGTCGATTGGACATCCTCAGCCCCAGCTTCGATGGCCGCCTCCATCATGGCGTCTTCCGTGGCAGCCTTTGCGGGAAATTCGATCACACCGACGTGGTCGAATAGAAAGGACACAGCCCCGGTCTCAGCGAGCGACCCACCGCTCTTGGTGAAATAGGAGCGAACCTCGCCCGCCGTGCGGTTGCGGTTATCGGTCAAGGCCTCGACGATGATAGCGACACCCCCCGGCGCGTAGCCTTCATAGCGGACTTCCGCATAGGTCTCGGACTCACTCCCGGAAGCCTTTTTGATGGCCCGTTCGATGTTGTCCTTTGGCATATTCTCCGCTCGGGCGGCGAGGACTGCGGCGCGGAGCCGCGCATTCATGGCTGGATCGGGCAGACCTAGCTTTGCGGCAACCGTGATTTCGCGCGCAAGTTTGGAAAAGAGCTTGGAGCGGATCGCATCCTGCTTGCCCTTTTTGTGCATAATGTTTTTGAATTGGCTATGTCCCGCCATTCCTGTCCTGTCTCCGATGCCGCCTTGGGTGCGGCGCTTTTGAGCATTGTCCCTGAGACTGTGCGGCGCACCCCGATGGCCAAGGTAGGTTTTCGGAGGTTGATATAAGCTGCTGATTTCTAGAAATAAAGCGAGCCGGAGGGGCTCATCGGGCAGGGAAGGAACCCCTATTTCACATTGGCGGCCGTCTGCGCGAACAGGATTTTGCGCGCCTCCTCGTCTTCTGGGATCGGTGTCTGATTGATTTCCATCGCTTTGGCATAAGCTCGCCCGGTTGCTGGACGGGCACGGATTGTCTCGAACCAGCGCTTCAGATGGGGAAAATCGTCGAGATTCTGGCCTTGCTTTTCATAGGGAACGATCCAAGGGTAGCAGGCCATGTCAGCGATCGAATATTCTCCCGCCAAAAAGAGAAGGTTGGCCAAGCGTTTGTTGAGGACGGCATAGAGACGGCTGGTTTCGTTCACATAGCGTTCGATCGCATAGGGGAGTTTTTCGCGCACATATTGCTGGAAATGGTGATTCTGGCCCGCCATTGGGCCAAGGCCGCCCACCTGCCAGAAAAGCCATTCGAGGGCGGCAACCCGGCCGCGCAAATCCCTTGGCAGGAACTTGCCGGTTTTTTCGGCGAGATAGAGGAGGATGGCGCCCGATTCGAAAATGGGGACCGGTGCGCCGCCGTCGCCAGGATCTTGGTCGACAATCGCCGGAATACGATTGTTAGGTGAAATCGCCAGAAAATCCGGCTTGAATTGTTCTCCTCGGCCCAGATTGACTGGATGGATCGTATAGGGAACTCCCGCCTCTTCGAGGAACAATGTGATCTTGTGCCCGTTCGGGGTCGTCCAATAGTAAAGATCGATCATCGCTTGATCTCCGCGCTTGGTGGCTGGGGCTCAATTGAGTTTGGCTGCCGGACGCGAGAGGCCTTCAAGACATGGAAACCATCAATGGGGCGGCGATCGCGGATCCCCAGCTACATCGGCGCGGCGGAACTTTCGATTCGCCGTGGGGAGAGCGACTCCGATCTAGCGACGCCGGCCTTGACTGCGGACTGAATCTTCTCAAAGGCACGCACCTCGATCTGGCGCACCCGCTCGCGCGAAATCCCAAATTCGTCGGACAAGGCCTCAAGGGTCATAGGGTCATCGGAAAGCCGTCGCGCCTCGAAAATGCGCCGTTCGCGTGGGTTCAAAACGCCGAGTGCATCGTGTAAGGCATCAAGACGATTGTCGCTCTCTTCCCGCTCCGCTAAGACGCTTTCTTGGCTTGTATTCTCGTCGACAAGCCAATCTTGCCACTCGCCCTCGCCTTCTTCGCGAAGGGGCGTGTTGAGCGAGGCGTCCCCCGACATCCGCCGGTTCATGTCAATGACGTCTTGTTCGCTGACGCCGAGCCGATGAGCGATGAGCTTGACTTGATCGGGACGCATATCGCCATCTTCGAGTGCCGAAATCTGGCTCTTCGCGCGGCGCAAATTGAAGAAGAGCTTCTTTTGGCTCGCCGTGGTTCCCATTTTCACCAGGGACCAAGAACGTAGGATGTACTCTTGAATCGAGGCGCGGATCCACCACATCGCGTAGGTCGCAAGCCGGAAGCCTTTGTCGGGTTCGAATCGTTTGACGGCCTGCATGAGGCCGACATTGCCTTCCGACACGACTTCACTGATCGGCAAACCATAGCCGCGATAGCCCATCGCGATCTTCGCAACGAGCCTGAGGTGAGACGTTACCAGTTTATGCGCCGCATCGGGGTCCTCGTGTTCACGCCAGCGCTTGGCGAGCATATACTCCTCCTGCGGCTCCAACATCGGGAAGCGGCGGATTTGATTGAGATAACGAGCAAGCCCATTTTCACCTGAGATCATTGGCAGCGCGGCACTCATGAAATTTCTCCTTGGAACCCCTTTTCAGCGGGTTCAGCTTTGGCCACGGCAATCTGTCGGCCATGCGATTGGGTAATATAGAACGCCTCGACCATGGCCGAAAGGGGACCAGGCAAGTGATCGAATTAAAGATCGGCAATATTCCACGGCATTCGAGGCTGCAACTTCACGGTTGACTGAATGCTTACGGTCTCCCACCCTTTCCCTAGATTACGCTGAGACCCGGTAAGAAATTACTTCCTGCGATAAAATATGTGTGAAAACTTAAGCGAAAGGTGGATCCTACTCCATTTTTCTTGCGCCAGACTGACCCATTCGGGACGAATGCAGTCTCTCTGGAATTGTTCTCGGCTCCTCGCTCTCACCCCTATGCCAGCATGATAACAGCGAGTGCAGGGTGATGGTTTGATGCTGGTCAAAACGACGCATCTGACGCAATTGCGACAGGGTGCCGTGAGCGGCAACTGCTCTGGCTAGGGGTTCGAATCCAAGCCGCCAAGCGCATCCCGCAGCTTTTGCAAATCTTCCGGCAGAGTGCTTGTGAAGCGGAGCGCGGCGCCGGTCAGCGGATGCGGAAAGCTGAGCACTGCGGCATGCAAAGCTTGCCGGGAAAGCGAGGCAAGGGTGGCCTTGGCGGCGAGCGGCAGTCGTGCCGTTTTGGTCTTGAAGCCTGTAGCATAAAGCGGATCGCCAAGGACGGGATGGCCGATATGGGCCATGTGGACACGGATTTGATGGGTTCGGCCTGTCTCCAGCCGACATGAGACGAGGCTTGCCTCCCCAGAAAAGCTTTCAACGAGCCGCCAATGCGTCACAGCCCGGCGGCCACGCCCGGGAAGCGCGACCGCGATCTTTTCGCGGCCGATGGGATGGCGGCCAAGCGGTGCGTCGACCGTGCCGGAATGCCGCGCCGGGGTGCCCCAAATAAAGGCCAGATACTCGCGCGTAAGTGGCAAGGTCTTCCCATGATCGGCGAAAAGTTTGGCCAGTCCCTGATGCGCAATGTCGGTTTTCGCGACCACCAAGAGCCCCGACGTGTCCTTGTCCAGCCGGTGCACGATACCCGGCCGCTTCACGCCGCCGATCCCCGAGAGGCTCGTGCCGCAATGGGCGATCAGTGCATTGACGAGCGTCCCCTTTTCATGTCCCGCGGCCGGATGAACGACGAGGCCCGCCGGCTTGTCGAGGACGAGCAGATACTCGTCTTCGAAGACGATTTTGAGGGGAATGTTTTCACCGGAAGGCTCGGGATCGATGGGCGGCGG
>DATJBL010000089.1:0-16393 GCA_035515355.1 Methylocella sp. | reverse complement strand
GTATCTCAAGGAGAACGTGTATTACACCTTCTCGGGCATGAACTACATGCCCACCTACCTCAACCTTTTCCTGGAGCTTGGTGGCTTCGATCGGATCATGTTCTCGGCCGACTACCCCTATCAATCCATGGCGTGGGCACGAGCCTTCCTCGATCAGATTCCGGCCAGCGCCGCCGATAAGGAGCGCATCGCGCACGGCAATGCAGAACGGTTGCTGCGCCTGTGACCATGGGAGAGCCTTGCCGCCAGATTAGTCTGGCAACCCCCTGCAGCTGAACTCGCAATAAAAGATGACTTTCATTGCAAGTTATCGCGGGGACTCGCGACGATGCGAGATGGCCTTGCCGCGTGAACATTCGGCCAATCAACGCTGAGCGTTTGCGGCAAGTTCGACGACGAACATCGCAAGAACAAAGTCCACGGATTTTCCACGGATCGATCGACCAGTTTCGCGTTGTGTTCCGCTTCGTGTTGCCGAGTAAGTGAGACGCGCGGTGAGAAAAATGCTTGCAAACAACGGATTAAATGGTGGGCGCTGTAGGGATTGAACCTACGACCTCTCCCGTGTGAAGGGGATTGTTGATCAAAAAGTGCCTGTGTTTCAAAAGGATATAGCGGCCGCGCAAGGCTGGAATAGTCAAATCAAGGGGTTGGAAAGTACCCCAGGAGCACCCCAGTTCATTTTGGGGCGTTCGCCTTGCCTGTGGATTACTGGCGGCAGACCCAATGCCTGCACCCCTAAATTCGGATAATTCGGAGGAAATAATCGGCCAATTATACGTGGCTTAGATACCCCTCAGGGTGGAGTAGATGCCTTGAACATGTGGCAGGTCGCGTGATTACAATGTTCATTATTCGCGCGTTTGATGATAGGGGCGGCCAATGGGTGATTGGCTGGTACACCACTTCACGTTTTGGGGCGTGGACTGGACGACGATTGCTGCCCTCATTGCGGTGATCATGCTCATCTACGCTTGGACAAAGCTTTAGTCATCCCTCGCCGAGCTTCCCATCTCGGTCTCAAGCATCGTAGAGAGTAGGAGACAGATTTGACTGAACTCCCGCCCGTCGGAGTCTGCACTAAGTGCGGTGATTTCACTTATGACGCCGCTCAAATAAACAACAAGTGCGGCAAACAACCTGGTGGAAAGCGATGCAAAGGCGTTTACGGGAGCGCTCTCAATAAGGATGACTGGACGAATTGCAGTCGTTGCAAGGGCGCCGGCCAAATGTTCGGCGCTCCATGCCCAGCGTGCCAGGGAAGCGGCTGGCGTTATGATCGAAGAGCAAATTAGTGCAAGCGTCTGATGATTGGAAGATATGACAGGTAGGTCAGTGGTAAAAAGCATCCCATAAGTCGAAGCCATAAATTGTGCCTAGGATAACACATAGGATTGTTGTGCCTGCTGCCTCAAAGAATGGATATCTATCTCTGATTCTGTGCTTAGACAGATCAACCTTGTTAAGGCCGGCTAAGTTGTATTAGCGGGAACTTGATCTGACAGCTATCGTCGCCGAGATAACGGACATGGCAATCGATACACCCACCCAACCCATTGCGGATTTTCATACCGCATCGGAACCTTCCAATACCATATGATGCCCTGGGCTTCGTTCCTCAACTCGCGTCGGAGGCTCGCGACGCCTGTCATTTTCGCTTTGACAATGACTATGGACCAAAATTTCGAAATTTCCGATCAGTTCGACTAAGCGCTCGCTGCTTGGCCCATCGATTTCACAGCCAATGCACAAGACCACGGCGGCGCCATGGATTTCAACCGCCGAGCCCAAGCGGCAACTTTTTTATGCAGACCCCAGCAAACACATTGAAACCGCAAGCACCTCCGCCTGATATTCCTATGCTTCTGTAATAGAGAGTTGCAGTCGAGCCGCATATATTTGAAAGCGCGGTTTCCACTGGAACACCGGTCTGTTGCGGACAGCCTATATGGTTTGGCAACGAAATGGGGCTGTCCACTTTACTGCCGACCACCCGGAGGTCGCCCGATTCACCGTAATAGGCAATGAACGCGGTGGCACGACCGATACCGCCCGTCGCCATTACGTAGGCCAATAGTGCAATAAGGAGCACAGTAAAAACGAGCGAGATCCAGCGCAGCTTACTTGTACCAGAGGCTGGGGATTTGCTCTTGAGGCGAGATCGAATATCCAAGACAGCCATGATGGCAGCGGGAATGGCTAAAAGTACGAGGCAGATATTCGTCAATTGTTCGGTCATAGGACAATCCTCTATGTCCAGAACTTTAGTTCCTTGGCCTTATCGCCGGCAAAGTACGACCCTTGGCTCTTCCAAGGTGCTTCAAGACCATTCCATGAATTCAACGTTTCGTGCCGTTTGGCTGCTTGGGCCTGCATGAACCGCCAGCGATACTGATTGTAGATCGTTATAATGTTCACAGCGTATTGAGCAGCGGTCACCGAGTCATTCTCGATGATCACGAGATTATCGTCGTTCTCGGAGCTAGCTTTGGGACCGAGGTTATGAGAGCCCGTGATTATCGCTGGATGCCGACCCAATGGGTCCACCAAGACGATCTTGCTGTGTACGCGCACCATACCCAGGCCTGATGGCTCTTGCCGCCAATAGTTGTTCACCATCTTGACCCATTTCGCCAGAGCCGCAGCGGCCGCCTTATCCTTCGCAGTTGCCGTCGAAGGTGCTTTGACGGCAGCGGGCATAACAATGTCTTTTTCTGCCGTGGTCGTACTGTCCTGTCGTTGATTCCGATGTACAAAAATCAGCGGCGAATGCTTAGCGCCGCCGGTCGGATCCTGATTGGCCACTCCATGAATGTAGAGTTTCTTGTTTTTGGTGGGGTTAGCCAAAAGGTCTAAGATGTCGTTGAGCAATGTGCCGACATAGCCCGGGTTGAAGACAAGGAAAAGCACCCCCTCCTCAGCATTGTGAATCAACTGACGAGCGAATTTAAGATCGGCGTGATCTCCATATTTGTTTCCTGCGCCTTTCTTTGGTTTGGCCCCGATCATCGGATTTGGAGCAAACCATGCCGTGACCTTTCCACCGTTAACGGGGGCGTCAACAGGACGCGCATCGAGTTGCTTCAGGCCAGGCGGATAATCGTCACCGTCCTTTGCCAATTCCTTCCATTGCTGAAAGAAGCGGGCAGCAATATTGGCGTCCTTAATCAGGATGCCATTGTTAGCCTGGGTGCATACACCGCCATAGGTAAGATTCGTGCTACCGGTCCAAACGGCTACAGGTTTTGTCGTATCCATGGGGCTCATGAACACAATAAATTTGTGATGTGAAAAATGGTCACCGCCGACCATGCGGTCCTGGACCTCGACGTGTGCCGCGCGGAGTTTAGCGCGAGCATCGGCATTTTCGTCGTATGGGGAACCACCCTTGCGTTTGGTTGTTGCTTTGGCTTTCGTCTTTGTTTTTTTACTCTTGGTCTTTTTTGCCGGAGCCTTATGTGTTCCGTCTGACAAAATGATATGCGCTCGCTGCCCGAACTTTTCAAAAGCGGGAAGCACCTCCGGATCATTCAGCTCAAACAGGGAGGCATAAATATGCGCCCCCGCCTTGCTTTGAGTGTCAAGCATGTCAAGCAAAGCCTTTTTCAGTTCCCCTCCCAAAAAATCTCGCACCTTGTTCGTTCCTGAGGAAGGATCGACCAGGGCCTTCAGCGAAGTCTTATTGCTTTGAAGTTGCCGCGCAACCCACTGGGTCGAAACGATCCCCCGATTGAAGTAGGCCTGAATAGCGGACCCCGCAGGAGTTACAAGGGAGACCGGGTTGCTCCATGGGCTCTTGGGCCCCGGCTTCATGTGATCGAAATCTTTGCCGCACATGGCAGCAACTTGATAGCGGACTTCGCTTTCGGATCCGGCGAGGTAATCCGACCACATAAATTTCTGAATAGGCCACACGCTGCTAGGACGGCTGGTCCCGGCCGGTACTTTCTTCTCAGTTGTCGGGCCGACGAAGGTCTCAACGACTTGAGGTGTGGTCTCACCAGACGGGAGACGGTAGAGCGCGAACCCGAGGCAATCCACAACCGGTTTATCAGCAACCCAGACCACGTAGCTATGGTCGCAATTGGCGTAAGCCTTGATGGTAATCATGTCTCAGCCCCTCTGCTAAAGAAGATTCAGGCCGGCCAAGGCAGTGATCTGGAATGGCCAGCTGGACCGAAAAGTTGCAACTGTCCCGTATACTACTATTGCTTATTGTTTTTCGAACTGCAACCTCTGTCCGCACTTTTTTCCAGCACTTTTTGAGCTGTGGCATCCCAAGCCGTCCAACGCTGAGCCATACGCTCGTCATATTAGATGGACGGCTGTCGCTACCGCACAGCCAAACTTGGAGAGCAACGATACAGTCACCAAATCTAGCCCCTTGCTTGCGCATCGCGCCGATCTCGGCAGCGAATTCGGCACAAGTTTTGCCAGTCCGCGAGCGTGCGGTGACGTAGTAAAGGTGATGGCTGACCCAGCGCGACGCGCGAATTGCAACGACGCGATAGACTTGATTTGTGAAACCTATGGCGTGAGCAAAGCTACGGCATGGAATGCGCGCAACGGCTACCACACAGAGACTAGTTGAGCAGAGAGGTTGGGGCGACAACTGGAAGAATTAGAATGCGCCTGACTAGAGCAATTTTGTAGTGATATCTGAGGAAAATTTGGAATGGCCTTTTGGGAGGGTAAAGCGGGTTCTGCTGCCCATTTGCGACTGTTTGAACCAGTCAATGGTTGGCAATTGTACGATGACATAAAGGATCCAGAGGGCCGCACTACGGCGCAGGGGGCGGTCCGAGCCATCGAACTTGCCCTTCACACAGCCCTGAATGCCAGCAATCTCCTTCTACTCACGGGGGCGGGTTCGTCCTTTTGTGCTAGGAACCGAGCCGCCGGTACGACCGCCCCTACCATGACAAATCTATGGGACGCAGTTGAAGCAGCGGTCACGCCCCCGAAATTTCAAGAAATCGTCGGTCTTATTCCAAATGCAACCGGTCTAAATAAAAACATCGAAAAGCTCCTCACGCTTTGCAAGCTGTCCTGCGGCGGCTGGGCGCCGACCATCCGTACGGGGACAGGTGTTACCAACCGGGAGGGTGCGCCGGCATCCTCGGTGGCCTCGCAGCCCACATCGACGCTCGGCAGATTAATCCGGCCTTCCCGGCGACGACCCTGCAGAGCCGCCTGCCGGCGACCCTCGTCGTGGCCGAAGCCAGAGAGCGCAAGCTCTACGGCACCACCGATCCCTCAAAGATCGAGCGCGTGCTCCAGAGCTTTCGCGATTTCGTCGCCCTTTGCGCGCGCAAGGAGGCCGAGACAGGCGAGCCCTGCCTGATCGAAGCGAGCTGCTAGGCTCGCCCTTGCCCGCCCCTTCGGGGGCGGGTAGCGGGGCTTGGGATACGACAAGCGCCTTGTGGCTTGCGGCGAGTGCGATTGCGGCAGATGTAGGCCATTCAAGTCAGCGTATGCTCGTGTTGTTCATTCAGGAGCGGCTATTGCAGGGGATTATGGAATTGAAGCTTGCACAGCGGGTGCAGGCCATAGAAACGCTTGTCGGACCATCCGTCTCATGGAGGTTGGTATCTGCCTGGCGCTAGCCCCTATCATGTCTACGCCTAGGCAGGTTCGGGCGCGCCCGATAATAGCATAATGGCTTCAAAGAGCCCCGCACGCCCGCACCTTGAGCCAAGCTACTGATTGACCTACCTTCTGGCACTTCTTGTGCGCCCACCACCAAAATACCGATGAAATAAGGATAACTCGCAGGTCACTGGGATGGGACCTTATTTGGGATTGACCCCGAATAAGGAATTTCCACCCCTGTCGGCGACAGCTAGACATGACGGCTGCCCCCAGGGGGCTTTGACCACGCCCCTGGCCCGAACGCTTGCCAGGGCGCGCCCTAGGGGCGGTCAGCCCAGGTCCTAGCGGGCGGCGGTCGCCTCGCGCGGCAGCGCCGCCGCCTGGCGGCGGCGGGCGAGCTGGGCCTCGCGGTCGAGCTGCTCCAGGGTGGCGATCGCGGGCCGCAGGTCGGCGGCAATTGGGACTCTCGTCGCCGGAACGGTGACCCCCTACAGCCCGCCCGGCAATCAAGGCCACCAACGACGCGCCCCCAGGCCTGGCTGTCAGGGCTTCCAGAGGCGGCCTAAGGGGTGCAAGTTCATCGGGCTGGGTGGGGCCCCCATGACGCCTACTGCCCGCGACTACTACGCGCTGATCGCCCGAGCCGTTGACAGCCTCCGCATCAACGTGCGCGAGACCCGACTGATGCTCTACGAGCAGGCGCGAACAGCGCAGCTCAGCAGCTTCGACCCGGCAATTCCCGAAGATGAGTTCAGGCACCAGCGAAAGGCGCTGGACCAGGCCATTCTGGCTGTGGAGAAGAAGGCCGCAACCGCCGATGAAGGACAAGCCAGGAGCGATGCCAAGATCGTATTCGACTACGCGGGCTTCATGGCTGAGGCCCCGACGAGGTTGGACTGCTTCTACGATGCGAGCCTGTTGCCCTATCCGAAGGAAGCGATCATCGCGGCGATCGAGAGGGAGATCGTTCGGACCCCACTCGAGGAGAAGATAGAGTTATTGCAAACCGCCGGAGCGTTCATGTGGAATTTCCTCGAAGGGATCGGCCCTGAGCCGCGACCGATTGAGGGCTATTCACCACTTCCCCGAGGCGACACGCCAGAGGACCGCGACGAGCTGAGTCGAATAGTCTCCAGTGCGGAATACGTTCGCGACGCAGAGTTGACCGCGAGCCTCATGAACACCGCGAAAAGAGAACGCAAGGAAGTCGAGGAGCGCGTCGAAACGGCCATTCGCGTTCGGAGAGAAGTGCGCGGCCAGTAGCCAGGCATTGAATCTGCCCGGCGCATTATTAGATGCTGGCCATTAGGCCAGGCCGGGCGGCACCCCATCCCCCGACACCCCTGCCGCCCAGCTTAGAAGCCTAAGAGGCAACAAACTCCCACGAACCCCAGGTATGTAGACTGCTTGGGGTTCTTTTTTGTGGCGACGGTCTGCCTTAATCCGCCTATCAACAAGGTTGTGGAGGGTCGTGGCTGCGCGCCCTCGAACTCAGGCAGCTAACGCAGCCTTCCGCTTCCTGCGCCACCAAGCGAAGAGGCCGCCGCTCGCGAAGATCAGGCCGGGAAGACCTGCGCCGGCGATGGGGCCAGGAACAGTTATGAGCAGTTCATTGCCGGTTGCTCCGGGCAGCTTGGCGATGTTGGCCGCGATCAGGCAAACTCGTCCCCGGTCAGCAGTTCGGCCGCGCTTCCGGATTCAGGCATTAGGAGCCTTCGCGATGGCGAGTCGCCGAATCCGAAGATTGATCCCGTAAGAAAGAAGGCCCCGCCGACCCGCGGCCGAGAGTTGCACGCCAAGCCCCAACTGAATACATTCAGCCTTTGGGAATCGAAAAGCCGTCAAGCAGAGTGTACTGCCGATGGATCGATTTCGCCCCGCGTGGTTACGAGCCGTGCGCGGGACGGAGTGTCGTAACGAGACAAGTGAAATCCTCGGATGCTCATTGCGGCCGATTGGACGTGTCAAAAATGCCGACTGGATTTTTCGTCGCAAAAGAGGTTTCTGCACACTCATCACATAGACGGCGCAAAATTCTATAATAACGCAGACAACCTAACGGTGTTTTGTTACGGCTGTCATGCCGACGAACCCGGGCACCAGCATATGAAGAGCCATCCGGACTATGGCGTTTTTCAAAGGGTCAAAGCGCGGCTCTAAGCTTGGAAATATCAAAGTTAGCCACGGGGGAAATTAATGATCCAACGCCGGGGTGGATTTCAAACTGAGACACTAACGTCTTTAGCGTTACCCCCAAGCACGGGACCGGTGGCCGCCAACCTACCTAATGTTGCCGTGCTCAACCAATGACGGGATCGGTTCTGGGCTTAGACGTTTATTTGGATGGCGAGTGGCGCGGTTGTCGTTTGGGCCAATTGGCCGCGCCACCCGAGACGTGTTGGTTAGGCTTGCGTCCCTTCTTCGACCGGCCTGAGGCCTGCTTGTGCTGCGCCACGCTACGGCGGAGCGCGTCCATGAGGTTCACGGCATTTGTTGCGCGGATTGCGGCGTGCTAACTCTGGTTGCGTTGGCAGAGGAACGCCCCGTGACTGCGCCGCAGATAACGGCCGCGCAAACCTAAAGGGGTAACGATGTCGGACGAAAAGCCCGTTTCGTCGGAGTACCACCCAAAACTGCTCGATGTTCTTAAAGGGTGGCTCCCAGTGCTCACAGTCTGCGGGACTGCTTTGTGGGGCTTATACACATATCAACAGAACCAGGCAGAAGCCGAGAAATCGCGCATAGCAAGTGCACGGCAAGCGGAGGAACAACGTCGCTTTGAAGCTGAAAAGGCACTCGATGTCAGACGAATTGAATTACAAAAGCCATTTATCGATCAACAATTCGCCGTCTATACCGCATTCAATAGAATTGTTGGTGAAATTTTACATGCGGAAGCCGGTTCGCCAGAGTTGGACACCGCAACAAATAAATTTAAGCAATACAGTTTAGGGGAAGTGTCCCTCGTGGAAGATGAAGATGTGCATAAGAGCAAGGAACAATTTGCAAATACACTGCGAACTTACACTGAAACAACACGCACGGCAAAAAATCTATCTTGTCACGAAGGGGCGACAGCGGGCCCCTGCGTGCACCTGAACGAGCAAATGAAGGTTGCCTATGAACGTTTGACCGCTGACGCAACAGCTCTCGCGTCTGCCCTGAGAAAGAGTATCCAGCAATCTTGGAGTGGCAATTTGGGAAAGCATTGACAGCCGCCCTAATCACTCAAAAGCGGTCGCGCTCTTCTCGCTTGAAGCTTTTTTATGCCCGTTGCCGGGCCTCATCTGAATTCACGGATGTCTCCTGTGCGGCGACTATGCTGCAAAAGCACTCCGTTCTTTGTGGCGCTGATCAATTCATTATTGCGGTCAGGCGTTAAAAATATATATGCATTGACCCAACGGAAAAAGCCCGCACACGTGAGTGGGACTTACTGGCCCTCGACGCCACTCATCAGGCCAAGCGACTTTTGGGGATCGGTGATATTGTGAAGGCGCTGAAGGATTGGGGAGACGGCATCAAACGAGAGCGCGGCAGCAGCCAACATATAGGCAGGACTACAATGGGGACCTGGATCAAGTGCACTGACGAACGTGGGCAGATCATCTACGTGAATATCGATAATGCTATCACGATTCTCCGAAATGAAGCTCAGCACCGAGGCACGGTAATAGCCTTCATGGGGGCGTCTGATCCCATCGCTGTCCGCGAGACGCCAGAAGACATCTTGAAGGCAGCCAAAGGCTAAAATCCAAACCGAGGCACTACTGGCGCCTCGTGATTCATTTTCAGTCCTTCTTCTTCAATTGCGCTTCGTTCGCAGCAATGAACGCGCGAATGTCGGCCGACATGTCCAGCAGCTTCAGCCACTGTTCTTTATACAAGGTCACGGGAAAGCGTCCCATACCGTAAATCGAGACTGCGCCCTTTTCGCTTACCTTCATACGTATGCCGGAAGACGCCCCCTTTTTAAGCGCCTCATTTTCCTTGCGGAGTCGCTCAAGTTCAGCTTTCAGATCCTCGTCGGACATGTCTTTTCCTATTTTATTTAGCGATTAAACACGACTCTATCGCGGCTGGCGAGCGCTCTTTGAAGCGGCTGCTGAGATTGCCAAGGTCAGATTTTCGGTGGTCCTTGTGGTCTTGACCAGGGAGTCATGAAGAGGCGTGCGCAACGCGCACCAAGAGTTTGCCAAAATTCTCGCCACGCAAGAGACCGATGAGGGCCCGCGGCGCATTCTTGAGCCCGTCAGCCACGTCTTCGCGATACTTGATCCGTCCCTCGCCGACCCAGGCGGAGACATCGTGCATAAAATCCCCATAGCGTCCGATAAAGTCGGAGACAATGAAACCGCGAAAGGTCAACCGCTTGGTCAAGATCGCTCGCATCAAGTGCGGCAGGAGGATGGGACCGGGTGACAGTGAGGTGGCGTTGTACATGGAGATCAGCCCGCATACTGGAATGCGAGCGAACGGATTGAGTAGCGGGAACACGGCCTCGAATACTGCTCCGCCGACATTCTCGAAATAAACATCAATACCTTTCGGGCAAGCTGCGGCAAGACGGGAGGAGAGATCGGGTGCCCGGTGGTCGATGCAAGCATCGAAGCCGAGTTCCTCGGTCACATACCTGCATTTGTTAGGTCCGCCCGCGATGCCGACGGCGCGGGCACCCTTGATCCGGGCGATCTGGCCGACAACCGAACCGACCGCACCCGAAGCTGCCGCGACCACCACGGTCTCGCCAACGGCGGGCTTGCCGATCTCAAGCAACCCCATGTAGGCCGTCATCCCCGGCATCCCGAGGACGCTGAGTGCGGTCTGAATTGATGCTCGCGTAGGGTCAACTTTCTGCAAGCTTGAGCCATCGGACAGCGCATGGGTCTGCCAGCCGGTACGACCCACAACGATATCGCCCTTGGCGAACCGGGGTACATTCGAGGCAACGACTTCGCTGACCGTGCCGCCCTCCATCACCTCGCCGATGCCAACCGGCTTGGCATAGGACGGCGCATCGCTCATCCGGCCGCGCATGTAGGGGTCGAGCGAAAGCCACAGCGTGCGCAATAGCATCTGGCCCGATCCAGGCTTTGGGATCGGAAGTTCTTCCCAGCGAAAATTGTCCAACGTCGGTTCCCCTAGCGGCCGCGAGGCAAGAACAATCCGTTCGGCGGTTTCGGTCATTGCGATTGCCTCCGTCTACCTAGGCCTTCGCCTACCCCCGGACGACGGGTGCGGTGTCGTTAAGGTGGGTGGCAAAGGAAACAAATTGAACACCGCGAGGACCACGTTGAGGATTAGGGCATTCCTCAGATTTCATCGCTAACCGAACCACCACGAGCCGGGGTCAAAAATTGGCTCAGCGGCATTCAGAGCGAGCAGCCCTTTAACGCATCTGATTAGCGTCCAAACAATCCACCATAACAAGATTAGCGACCCGATTCCGATGTGAAGCGTAACGACGCCGAGCAACACATACAGGAGCCCGATCCAAAACGTCCTTATCTGGAAGCGAAAATGGCTTCGGCATAGCTCGTCGGCTTTGTCTATTTGAAGACTGGCGATTGTGACGCCAATAACCGCGGTCACCGCCGTGACAAAACCAAAAAGGTACAGGATATATACCGTTGAAACCAACCCATAATTGGAAATGAGAATGGGTTGAGGGACAACGGCATGCCTACCTTCATCCGAATTAGGTTCACTCATATCGGCTTTACCTGCTTGTGCAACACGGCAATATTCCCATTATGAGTATATAGCACGATTAACGACAGGGCATGGTGGAGGCAAACACGCAAGCAAAACCGCCGAAGCCGAAAGGCTAAGAGCCCGGCGTGATAGCGTGGCATGGGGAGTAGGGAGTGGGCGTGATATCCAGTAAGTTCAAAGCCGCGCGCGAGGCTTACAGATATATACCTGCTCGATTGATACGCGCGAACGGTTTGGGTGACCTCAACTGGAGGGGGCTTCACCTAAAAATGGACGTGCCAAGCAATTGGGAAAAGGGTGGTGAGGTAGTTCGACAGAAGTATTCGTCCGTGAAGCTTGACGAATTCCACTATGGCTTATTGACACATGCGGACGACGAAACTTTAGTGCACGGGCTATTATCGGCAGTTTTTTGGGGATTTGCTTCAGGAGTAAAATCGCGCGTAACCTCTGGGCGGGCTCTGGCAAGAAGTGAGATGATACTTCGCGGACATAGCCATTCTCGCCCGCAAAATGTAGAGCAAATTCTTGTGCAGTTGCGGAAGACCAATGAATACTTGAGGCAAGAGAAAGTTGGTGACGCTTTACGAGAGGCGCGCAAAGTAAAGTTTTTGGGAATGTCATTTGCATCGAAGGTGGTCATGTTCATGAATCCCACAAGAGCTGCTGTGTATGACTCAATCATTAGCGACAAGCTCCGCAAACGGCACGCCACCGAATTTCGAAGCCTTTATGTAACGACGGCGGGAAACTCGCCCAAACTCATAGCCCAGCAATGTGAACGCTATGAACGATGGTGTGAGTGGTGTTCAAACACAGCGCAATTCTTGAATCGATCTGCAATGAAGTGGACTGACTGGGATGGATCGAAGCACGATTGGCGTGCTGTGGACGTTGAAAGGGCATTTTTTGCCGCAGGTGACGAACTGAGCAATATTGGAACATAGGTCCCCAAAATGCCACACGTTATTGCATGGGACATCGAGACAATTCCCGATATCAGTGGGTTTGCCGCCGCCAACGACCTTTTTGACAAGTCTGCCGAAGAAGTCCGTGAGGCGATAGGCGACAAGTTTCCCAAGCATATCTATCACTCAATCATTTGCATTGGCGCGCTAATCGCTCATTGGAACGATGACCATTGGGTCGTCGACGCGCTCGGCGCCCCACATATCGGGGAACGAACTGAGGGCGAATTGATCGCGGCGTTTGTCGATAAGATTGCAGACCTGACGCCCCAACTTGTCACCTTCAACGGGCAGTCGTTCGACCTACCGGTTCTACGGTACCGCGCAATGGCCCACAAAGTGCCTGCGCTTGGCTTATCGGTGCGTCCTTACTTCAACCGGTATACCGACGATGCCGTCGACCTGTGTGACGTTCTTTCCTCGTTTTCGCCCAATGCGAAATCAACACTCCACGAGCTCTGTCGTGTCCTGGGATTGCCGGGCAAGCCCGATGAGATACATGGCGGTGACGTCGCGAAATATTACCAAGCAGGGCGAATTCGTGAGATTGCCGATTACTGCGAAAGCGATGTCATCAACACCTACCGCGTCTGGCTGCGATACGAGTTGTTTCGCGGCAAGCTAACGGAGGCTGGTTATGAAGCGAGCGAGGCGAATTTGGAAGAATACATTAGGGCGCGGAATAAGCCCAAAACTGCGGTCACCGACACCATAGCGTAGCGGTCTGACGGGATCGAGGTGCGTTCGATGTTCGGCTTATCCCAAGCCTCAACGCTACCCCGACGTCAGGCTGTCGTATCGAGCAGTGATTTGAACATCTGCGAGGCAACGCGCATCACTTGCACGTTCATGGCAAAATCGTAACGAAAGAGAACGAGCTGCGCAGCCTCACTTGTGAAATTTACATTGGGCGCTGCGACCAGGCCATTTGGGTCAGCGTAGGGTGCCGTAGGATCGTAGGCGGTCACCGTAGCCGGCTGCACATTCGACACGATCGCGCGGGTGCTGCCGTCCGCCATCGCCACTTGGTCGACCTGCCCGGCTGCATGGGCGGGCGGATACTGCGCCTGGATCGCCGCGTCGGCTGAGGGCAGTGGCCCATCAGAATTGGCGTTGGCGACGTTGCTTGCAGCCACGTCGAGACGCTGCGTCGCCGCAAGCATACCCGATAGGGCAATCGGCAGGATCGAACTCATGACCGTTCGATAGAGCTGCCGCCCTAACTGCGGGATTGTAGAATTCAATGCAATTTTAATGAACGGACACTGGCCTCGCCGAGATACGTAGCATTTTAAATATCTGCCGACTGCAATCGCAATCTATTGCCAATAAAAGCAAAATTGCAGGACCGGGAGGAATTCATGACGCGTCGAGATCGAGAGCTTTTGAATAAGCAATTCAGGCGGCTAAACCCCAAGCCACGAAGCAATGGCGTGCTGATCCTAGCCATAGTCGGCGTGTTCGTTGCTGGCATAGTCCTTGGCGGCTTCTGACGGCGACGTCGAATTTTGACGCTGAAGTGCCCTTGGGGGGCCGCCGTTATAGCAGGTGTCTGGGTCGACGCAGCAGCCTTGCTGACCGAACCTCGCAACAGTTTGTAGGATCAAAAATGTCGATGCCGCAAGATTTCAATTCCCGTGAGTTGCCCAAAGACTGAGGCAAGATTTTCGGGAATGTCTATAGTCGCCGTCCCCAATTTTGGGGCTGTTAACGAGCCCGACTTAAGCCGACCATGGCAAGTTATCCGAAATCGTCCATCCGGCTCGCGAGAGATCGTTACGGAATGGATGCCTTTGGGGTTGTGGTGACCCAAGACAAAGCTCAAATGACCTTCATCCGCGGCGAAGTCCCTTGCACCTAATTTTTCGAGGGTTTCTCTTCCACCGAGATGTTCAATGATGAGATCAGCGGTCGACGATGATTTCACCGACATACTGGACCCTCTCCGAAAGAACGCCGCCCAAAAGAACGGTGATGCCTGCGAAAGTATTCCCATTCCTCGGCAAGTAAGGCGAAGGCAAACCAGCAAGCGCGCCTTAAAGTTCTTTTCTGTGGCGCCGATGCGGCATCCACAAACTTATTAGTAGGCGCGTCCAGTCAGTCATCCGTGGCGCGGCCTGTCCAGCTATAGGCGCCCGCTGCCTGACGGGCACATAAACAACGCAGAGATTAAGCGCATCAAGGATGCTCGGCATTGGGGCAAGGGCCGCGACCAGCCGGGGCGGTAACGCGATGGCACGTCGAAAGGACAGCGCGCCTAGCCGGCTCAAATACCGTGCTGCCGAAACCACAGTTTCGCGTCGTGTTGCCATTCCTGGCCGTAAGAATTGCCTTGGTTCCAAATTTTGGCGCTGTATACGCCGTCAAAGGCAAACAGGTCGGCCGCCCAAAACGCGACCATGGCGGTTACTACAAACAAAACGATAGGCTTCATCTTCAGCGCTCTGAACTTGATCGAAAGGGAAGCGTGTTGGGCTGTGGGAGTTACCCGCCATTGGGCAATCCAATCATGCGCGGGAGCCATTACTGAACCGTTATTGGTTGAGTTGGCCGAGGTGAGCCTGCCGCCACTCTTACGTTTGGGGCGCTTCCAGCGGAGCAACCCGCCAGAGCGCTAGTTCAGCCTCTGGGCCGGGGGCCGCGGGACCGTCTCACCGGCCGTCAGTCACTGCAATCGGGCTCGCCTGATGGTGGGCCGCGCGAAAGACCCAGTGCTGTGCAAGGTGCAGGTGAAGCGGCCCTGGTCGGCTTTGGTGGACGTGTAAATCTGGCTGCCTGCCAGATGAACTCCCGACCGGTCCATTTGCTGGCAGCTATCGAGCGTTCGAGACCTACCCGCCTAGCCCTGCCATAACCTCGACATAGCTTTGAACGGCACGCCCTGTTTCCTTTTACGTCCGAATCATGTCACTTTTCGCGGCGCGCATTTACGCGCCGACCCGGAGGGGGCTATGGCAGCCAAGACGACAATCACAATGAAACAGCTCGCGGCCACCTTGGCTGAAGAGCATCAAATATCGAAAAAAGCGGGCCAGGCCCTTCTCAATGACCTTGTCGGTCTCATTACCAAACACCTGAAGAAGGGGGAGCGGGTTCGAATTGTAGGCCTAGGCATACTGCAGGTTAGGAAGCGGGCCGCCCGCATGGGACGCAATCCTGCGACAGGCGAAGCCATCAAGATCAAGGCATCAAAGAAGGTCGCATTTCGGGCAAGCAAGGAATTAAAGCTCGCGGTTTAGCTCGAGGGCCGTCGAGATATACCTGCTCGCGATACTTCGCCTGCAGCATTCGTAGGACCTTGCCGCTTCGTCCGGATCGAGAACCGCCTTGGCATGAGCTGCCATGGACAGACCGGTGATTTCCATCACCTGCGGCGTATCGTGATCAATCGTCAGCGACACCCGATCATCCCGCGCCAAATTTGCCGCTTTTTGACTGTCCCGGCCGCACAGGAAATAAAGGGTTAGGCCATCGTTATTACTCCTGATCTGTTCATCCATGGCTTGTCTCCAAGGTAGCGTGCGGAAACGCTATTGCCGCGACCGCCTCGACGTTCTGTCGTAATCTCGGCGTAGCGCGGCCACAAGATTATTGTACCGAGGATGCGGACAAATTTTGGGAGAAACCAATGCGAGTCGTCGTAGCCGCATTATGTTTTGTCAGCGTGATCTATTTCGCCGGTTACCAGAGTGCAGGTGCAGTACCTGTCGAGGCAGCGGCAATCAATGAGACTGCCAGCACCGTGATGCCGACGGAGCAGGTTCGCTACCACAGGCACTACATCGTGAAGTGTTACCACGAACTCGTGGTCGGGCCGTACCGCTGCCATCGCTATTATCGTTGGTGGTGGTGACTGGATCGGTCCGCCGACGCGGATGAAGCGCGTCGCAGTGCTGCATGGCCAAGCTACTGGAGCTGGTTTGCCAAACCATGAGACGGACCGCGATCCGCTGAGCCTCACTAATCTAATCCATAAGGAGTCGCCGGTGAACAACGGCCTAAGCGATTGACAGGGAGTCGATTTTCGTTGGATCGGCGGTCTTGAGATTGCAAGGTTTCGGGGTTTGAAGCCCTGGAAGCTTGCAATTTCGTTTTCGGGATTTCCCTCGAATCGACGA
>DATJBL010000088.1:0-15647 GCA_035515355.1 Methylocella sp. | reverse complement strand
TATTGCTCTGGCCACGCTAGGCCGATTGACGGCTTGGCACTGCCTGCCTTGACAAAAGGCGCCCTCGGTTGTCCGCTGGCTCAGGCGGACGTTTCATAAATCCAATTGGAGTCGAACATGCTTTTGGGACAAAAACGGATTTTGGTCACGGGGGGCGCCGGCTTCCTCGGCACTCATCTGTGCCGGCGGCTGCTCGGCCAAGGTCACGAAGTTCTTTGCGTTGATAACTTTTCCACAGGAACCCGCCGCAACATCGAGGAACTTCTCGACGATCATTTGTTCGAGCTTCTGCGTCACAATGTAACCTTTCCACTTTTTGTCGAAGTGGACGAAATCTACAATCTTGCCTGTCCGGCTTCGCCGATTCATTATCAGCTCGACCCTGTTCAAACGACGAAGACGAGTGTCTCCGGCGCGATCAATATGCTAGGCCTCGCCAAACGTCTCAAAGTTCGTATTCTCCAGGCTTCCACTTCGGAAGTCTATGGCGATCCGATCGTGCACCCTCAGCCGGAGGACTACTGGGGCAACGTCAATCCCATCGGCAGCCGGTCCTGCTACGACGAGGGTAAACGCTGCGCGGAGACCTTGTTCTTTGACTATCATCGGCAACATAAGATGAGCATAAAAGTTGCCCGGATCTTCAACACCTACGGACCTAATATGCGGCCGGACGACGGTCGCGTGGTCTCGAATTTTATCTGCCAAGCTCTTCTGGGAGAGGACATTACTGTCTTCGGCCGAGGCGAACAGACTCGTTCCTTCTGCTATGTGACGGATCTGATCGACGGCTTGGATCGTTTCATGAATTCGCCAGAGGGCGTCACAGGACCGATCAACCTCGGGAACCCGAATGAATTTACCATCCGGGAACTCGCCGAGAAGGTCATTGACGTGACCGGGTCAAAATCGAGGATTGTCGAACGGCCTCTGCCGGAAGACGATCCAAAACAGCGGCAACCGGCAATCGAACTTGCCGAAAAATTGCTGGGCTGGCGTCCCACGATCAGTCTGGATGAAGGATTGATCCGCACAGTCGCTTATTTCGAAGCGCTTTTGCGGGAGCATGGAAAGACGATCGCTAACAGCAAAAGGCTTCGGTCCGCCGCCTCCGCCTGACCACCACCGGATCAAGGATTGACCGTGTGCCTCGTCTTGCCTATCGATCCGTCTGGCTTAATGGAAGGCGACGGTCGAGGCTTAGCCAGAGCCCGCGCATTTCCCGCGCGGCCTCGCCGGATCGCTCTCAGTTGCGCCCCTTCGGGTTTTGCGGCAGCGAGTATGCTTTGCCGCAGCCGCCCTTTTGGGTTGTAAATGTAAGGATAGGTATAGCTTAAGTTTTATCCTTAACTGCAATTTATAAATAAAGTTTAGCACTCTAATATATTTATACATAGATATCCAACGCATGACCTATGTGGGTATCAATTGGGTAAGAACAGCTCTGTCTCTTGAGGACTTGTCATTTACCTTAACTACGTTTGCCACCATGGCTCACGCGCCTTTCCCCGGCTTGCTTTCAAAGCTTCTGTAGCCCAGATTTGAAAGTCAGATGAACGATCTCTTCGCCGCTGCTAATCTCGAAAAGGACGCGCCGCATCCGCTTGCCGACAAGCTGCGGCCGCAAAGCCTCGCCGATGTGGCCGGCCAGGATCATCTTCTTGGACCGCATGGCACGCTGACGCGGCTCATTGCCTCGGGCACGCTTGGCAGTCTGATTTTCTGGGGGCCGCCGGGGACCGGCAAGACGACGGTCGCGCGCCTCCTTGCGCGGGAGACGCGGCTTGCCTTCGTGCAGATTTCAGCGATTTTTTCCGGCGTTGCGGATCTCAAAAAAGTCTTTGAGGAAGCGCGCAGCAGGCGCAAGCTGGGCCAGGGCACCTTGCTTTTCGTCGATGAAGTGCATCGCTTCAACCGGGCGCAACAAGATAGTTTCTTGCCGGTAATGGAAGATGGCACCATCACCTTGATTGGCGCGACGACCGAAAATCCAAGCTTCGAGCTCAACGCCTCCCTCTTGTCGCGTGCGAGGGTTATGATCTTTCATACCCTTGATGCGTCTGCCCTTGAGAAACTCCTTATGCGGGCGGAGCGCCACGAAGGACATGCTTTGCCGCTCGATCCTGATGCGCGCAGCGCTCTCATCCGGATGGCAGACGGGGATGGCCGTGCAGTCTTGAGCCTTGCCGAGGAAGCCTGGCGCGCCGGCCAACCAGGAGAAGTTTTCGATACGGCGACGCTTGCGGCAGTCGTCCAGCGGCGCGCGCCGATTTATGATAAAGCCCAAGAGGGGCATTACAATCTGATCAGCGCCCTACATAAATCCGTGCGCGGTTCGGACCCAGACGCGGCCCTTTATTATCTCGCCCGCATGCTCGATGGGGGGGAAGACCCTTTGTTCATCGCCCGGCGGGTGGTGCGCATGGCGGCCGAGGATATCGGTCTTGCTGACCCGCAAGCGCTCTCGCTCGCCCTTGCCGCCAAGGATGCTTATGATTTTCTTGGATCTCCCGAAGGCGAGCTTGCGATCGCCAACGCGGTGATCTATGTGGCGACGGCACCAAAGTCGAACGCGGCCTACGCCGCGTTCAAGAGCGCGGCGCGGCTCGCCAAAGATCACGGCTCCTTGATGCCGCCAAAAATCATTCTTAACGCGCCGACGAAACTCATGAAGAATGAAGGGTATGGCGCGAATTATGCCTATGACCATGACGAGCCGGAAGGCTTTTCAGGCCAGAATTACTGGCCGGAGGCGCTGGGGCGCCAGACACTTTACCGGCCAGTGGACCGTGGGTTCGAGCGCGACCTGCGTGGTCGGCTCGACTACTGGGCAAAACTCAGGCAGCAAAGAAACAAGCCCGATTGAGTCTTTAAGTTGCGGTCTCCGACCTGACAGCGCGGCAGATGCCTTTCTGATCTTTCACGGCTCAGACGCGCGTCTTGAAAACCAAGACGCAATCTGCTGGAGTTCCACCGCATGATTGATCGCACCGAGCTGCAATGGTATCGTGACGCGATTATCTATCAACTGCATGTGAAATCCTTTTTCGACGCCAACAATGACGGTGTCGGCGATTTCGCCGGTCTCACTCAAAAGCTTGACTACATCAAGGATCTTGGGGCGACCGCGATCTGGGTCATGCCATTCTATCCCTCACCGCTGCGCGATGACGGTTACGACATTTCCTATTACCAGGGAATCAATCCAGCCTATGGCAGCCTCCGGGATTTCAAACGCTTTATGCGCGAAGCCCATGAGCGTGGATTACGTGTCGTCACCGAGCTCGTGATCAATCATACATCGGATCAGCATCCGTGGTTTAAGCGTGCGCGGGCGGCAAAGCCCCGCTCGGTGGCGCGGGATTTCTATGTCTGGTCGGACACCGACAAGGGCTATAAGGATGCGCCGGTCATTTTCCTTGATACCGAAAAGTCGAATTGGACGTGGGACGATCAAGCAAAAGCGTTCTACTGGCACCGCTTCTATGCCCATCAGCCCGACTTGAATTTCGATAATCCGCGTGTCCTCGAAGCTGTGCTCGGCGTCATGGCCTACTGGCTCGACATAGGTGTCGATGGCTTGCGGCTCGACGCTGTTCCTTATCTCATCGAGCGGGAAGGCACGACCTGCGAAAATCTCCCGGAAACCCATGCGGTCATCAAGAAGATCAGGGCCGCCGTCGATGCTCGATACCCGGACCGGATGCTCCTTGCGGAGGCCAATCTCTGGCCGGAGGAAACGGCGCAATATTTTGGTCAGGGCGATGAATGCCACATGGCTTTCCATTTTCCTCTTATGCCGAGGATCTACATGGCGCTGGCACAAGAGGACCGCCATCCGATTACCGACATCATGCGGCAGACGCCAGAGGTCCCAGATGGCGCGCAATGGGCGATCTTTCTGCGCAATCACGACGAGATGACGCTTGCGATGGTGACGGGCTCGGAGCGCGACTACCTGTGGTCCTTTTACGCCGCCGACCCGCGGGCCCGGATCAATCTTGGCATTCGCCGCCGTCTCGCGCCCTTGCTCGAGAACGACCGCCGCAAGATCGAGCTTTTGAACTCGCTCCTGTTTTCCATGCCCGGCACACCGATCATCTATTATGGCGACGAGATCGGCATGGGCGATAATATCTATCTTGGCGACCGCGATGGCGTGCGCACGCCGATGCAATGGTCGCTTGACCGCAATGGCGGCTTCAGCCGCGCCGATCCCGCCAAGCTCTTCCTGCCCGCGATCCAAGATCCTGTCTATGGTTTCAGCGCTGTTAATGTCGAAGCCCAGCTTGCGAGTCCGTCAAGCCTTCTGACTTGGATGCGGCGGATCATCGCCGTGCGCCGTTCACATGTATCCTTCGGGCGGGGCTCGTTGCGCTTTCTGCATCCGTCAAACCGGAAGGTGTTGGTCTATCTCCGCGAATTTCAAAACGAGCGGATCCTCTGCGTTGCAAATGTTTCGCGGGCGCCCCAAGCTGTTGAACTCGATCTCGGCGAATTCAAGGATGCCGTACCTGTCGAGCTTACCGCTGGCAGTCTCTTTCCCGCAGTTGGCTCGCGTCCCTATCTCTTGACCTTGCCCTCCTATGGTTTCTTCTGGTTCAGGCTCGAGCCCGCCGAGGCGACAAAGAACCACCACCAAGATCAACACGTTACGCCCGGCCTTTTCACGTTGGTTGCGACCGGCAAGCTCGAAACGATTCTTGGCGGGCGGGAACTCGTCGCATTTGAGCGCACAGTGGCACCCCGCTTCCTGCCGTCCCGGCGCTGGTTCGGTCACAAAGAGACCTCGATCGCCGGCATCTCTGTCATGGATTTCGCTGTGCTCCGCGATGGCGGCCAAAGCCGCTTTATCTTGCCGCTCCTTGACGTCAAATTTCGGGGTGGCACCGCCGAAAACTATTTCGCCCCGCTTGCCGCTGAACCGGATCGCAAGGACGGCCCGCCCCTCGTCCACGCGGCCGCTAAGCTGCGCCGCGGTGCCTTGACCGGGCTGCTCTATGAAGCGGATGCCTGTGAAGGCTTCGTCCCAGCTTTGGTCGCGGCGCTAAGGCGGGGTGAACATCTGGACACCGCTTACGGCGGCAAAATTGCTTTTTCGCCGACACGTTGCCTCAAAGCCGAGCTCATGATCGAGGAAAACGACGTCCAGCGTATCGGCACCGGACGGCGCAGTTCTTCGCTTGTTCTTGCAAGCCAGATGATTTTGAAAATCCGTCATCGGCTCCGAACTGGCATAGACCCCGAGGTTGAGATGCTGCGTTTTCTGACGGAAGTCGCGCAGTTTCCAAATGCTCCTCCTCTCCTCGGCGTTATCGAGTACATTAACAGCGCAGAACATCACACTGTTCTCGCCACCCTGCAGACTTTCATGCGCAATCAGGGTGATGCTTGGACATGGACGCTCGGAGCGCTAAAGCGCATCCTCGAGGCAGCGGCCCTGACTCCCGGGCGAGAGGACCGCGCCGGACACGACGAATTTGGCATTTATGTGCCCCACATGCGGCGGCTTGGCCTGCGCACGGCGGAGATGCATAAGGCGCTGGCAACCCCGACAGACGATCCGGCGTTCCAAGCCGAGACGCTAACATTCGATGATGTGTGTGAGGCAGCCGACAGGGCAAGAATTCTTGCTGAGCGAGCCTTCGCACGGTTAAAGACCATCATCGCGAATCTGGCCGAGGATAAGGGCGCAGCGACCGAACGGCTACTAGCACGCCGGGAAGAATGCTTTGCTCTGATCGACAAGCTTGTTCAAAAGCCGCAAGGTGCCATCAAGATCCGCATTCACGGCGATTACTGTCTTGAACATGTCCTCCTCGTAAAAGACGATCTCATCATCGTCGACTTCGGGGAAGGTTCTTCCCAATCCCTTGACCAAAGGCGCACAAAAGCATCCCCGCTGCGCGATGTCGCGGTTATGTTGCGCTCCCTCGCTCAGGCAGTTGCCGCAGCTAAAACCGATCTCACCAGATTTGTCCCCGACGCACCACTTGTGGCCGCAAGACTCCATGAACAGCTCATCCTATTTTCGCAAATCTTCATCCAAGCCTATATGGATGCGGCGCGCGACAGCCCCATCTGGATCGAGGATGAGCGCACCCGCAGGCATCTTCTTGTGCTCTACTTGTTAGCGGAACTGTTCCCTGAAATCGAAAGCGAGGCAGAAAGGCCCTCCGATTGGACCGATACGGCAATCGACGGCGTAAACGCGATTCTGGATCGCATGGCCGATCTATCGTGATTCTTTTAGATTCTCGAAGGAGGAGGCCACGCTGGCGGACGGATTTAATCGCAAAGCCTTAGGCCGGGGAAAAGGCGGGGGAGCACGTAGTCCCGCAAGGATTTTCCTATTTTTGGGAAGGATCCTGGGTTGGAAAAAATGGCGGGTGCATCTCCGATTTCACTGAAACAGTGCGCGGTCGGCATCATCGTGTCGCCCAACGGTTTCAGACAGCCGGCACGGGCCAGCATGGATTTCGAACGTTGACGGGCCAGCGGGTTCGTGATTATTAGCGCAACCCTCACGCGCTCAGATACCATCGGCCACGTGACTTTGCGTGATATTGATCGCCAAGCCACCAGTTTTGGTTTCGAAATCAGAGCTTGAGAGGCCATGTTCGGGCGGTTCTCCATGAGGAGAGCCGATTTCGTAGTGGCTCATTCCTGGGAATTTTTTGATGGCGAACACACCTTCGGCCAAAAAGGCCGTCCGCAAAATCGAGCGCCGTGCCGCGGTTAACCGCTCACGGCGCAGCCAAATGCGCACTTATGTCCGCAAGGTTGAGGAGGCGATCAGCGCGGGTGACCACAACGCAGCAGCAGCTGCTCTTCGCGCGGCGGAACCATTGGTCATGCGCGCGGCCCAAAAGGGAATCGTGCATCCCAACACTGCCGCACGGAAAGTCTCGCGGTTGAGCAGACGGGTTAATGCGCTAAGCAAGTAACCTGAGATCCCCGAAGACTATTGCGCTTGAGCCCGGCTCGCCGGGCTTTTTTTGGCACCGAAGGGCGGAATACCGAACGCATAGCTTATTGCCATTTTGCCCACATTTTCTCCCCGCACATTCAATTTCCTGAGAACTCAACGGCTTGTCCTCAAAGCCAGGCGGCCCTTTCATGCCGTGCCTGGTTGTCCCCTACAACGCGCCGCGTCTTCAATTTTTTTGCAGCCTTTTTGGGCAGCCCCGAAGATCTTGATCCTGCTGTTTTACCGGCGTTCTTCTATGGCCATGGACTCGCAGGAAATCAGGCGGTTACGCGCGCTACGAATCATGTGCGCTTGCATTCTGCAAGTGATATAACTTATCAGTCGTAGGCGTTCATGAAGCGACACTTGCGGATTTATGAAACATCACTTGCGCACCTCTTCGCCTATGCTAAAGTCTCTATCCGGTCTGGAACTGGCTTGTCCCTGAGTTCAAGACGGATTTCCTTCGAGTTCCCGAGTTGCTGAGTGCGTCAGAACGAAAAAGCACGTCTTGATCATGTATAATAAGGTTACAAGGAGCGGGTTACGTCATGCATCGCTTGAAGATATACTCTGAAGACAGTACAAAGATCAGAGTGTTTTTCGTCTTCAGAGTGAATTATTAGACATCGATGCTATTTTAAAGATTTGACGTGAGCAAAGCTCTATCGCTCTAATTCGGAGCACAGGGGGATATACGACCGTGATGGCTTCCACTGACTGTTCTTGTTCTCAATTTCCCCATACAGACGGAAGAGTCCTTGCCAAGCGCGTGCAAAAGGCCTATCAGGCTGTGACGCGGCATCGTCGGCATACACGCGACTAACCTCGCAGCTATCCCTTTTCAGCATCGTTACATCTCTGGCGCTGCCTTTCGCGCGGACGCTGTTGCCTTGCCTTGCTGCCTAAGGACGAATCCGATGCCGACTGTGCGTAGACAAATTTCCGAGCCCTGTCCCGCCGCCACTGGCGAAGCCTGGCTGCGAATCTGCCGACGGCTACGCCTTGAACTTGGGGAAGACGTCTTCTCATCCTGGTTCGGCTGCCTCGAACTCGATGGATTGTCCGAAGAGGATGCTTATCTCTCGGTGCCCACGAAATTTTTGCGGAGTTGGATTCAATCACATTACACCGACAAGATCCTTCAGACGCTGGCCAGTGAATTCCCGGCAGTAAAGCGAGTATCCATCAACGTTCGATCCTCTACGCGTCCCGTTCCTCCCCGTGCCGCCGGCAGCCCCCTCGATCCGCCCTCCCCCGGCGACGCGGATCCCGCAAGGGGCAGGAGTTTCGCTTCATTGCTGTCCTCGCCTCTGCCAACGTCCTCTCCCCCAACGCTGTCTTCGAAAAAATCATCTTCGATCGATGGAGGTGAGGCCGATACTCTTTCGGGCTCGCCTTTGGATCGCCGTTTGATTTTTCCGAATTTTCTTGTTGGCGCATCCAATCAGCTCGCCTATGCCGCGGCACAGAAGATCGCTTCCGCCACGTCTGTAGACCCGTTGCTTTTCAATCCGCTTTATCTTCACGCCTCCGTCGGATTAGGTAAGACTCATCTTCTGCAAGCAATCGCGCATGCCGCCTCCTCGGCAAAGCGCAAGGTCATTTATCTGACCGCGGAGCGGTTCATGTATGGCTTCGTCTCCGCCCTCAAGGCGCAGACAGCGATCGCTTTCAAAGAGAGGCTTCGGGCCATCGACCTTCTTGTGATCGATGACATTCAATTCCTCCAGGGCAAGTCAATTCAACAAGAGTTCTGCCACACCCTAAATGCTCTGATCGATTCCCGCCGACAGATCGTGATTGCGGCGGACAGGCCTCCCAGCGATCTCGAAAGCCTCGACGAACGGGTAAGGTCGCGCTTGGCCGGAGGACTTTGTATCGAAATCGGCGGTCTTGACGAGGCGCTCCGGGTCAAGATTCTCGAAGCGCGCATCGCGGCCGCCAAGCTGGTGCACCACAGTTTCGAGGTGCCGGCTGCAGTGGTTGCCTATGTCGCGAGCGTCGTGCAAACGAATGGCCGGGATCTCGATGGCGCCGTCAACCGTCTGCTCGCGCATGCGTCTTTGAATGGCGCACCTCTGTCGCTGGAGACTGCCGAGCGGGCCATTCGCGATCTTGTGCGAACACCAGAGCCGAAGAAAATCAAGATCGAGGACATCCAGAAGCTTGTTGCGAGCCATTTCAACGTCAGCCGCGCCGACATTCTCTCCTCACGGCGGACCGCGACTGTCGTGCGGCCACGCCAGATCGCAATGTATCTTTCCAAGCTCCTCACCCCACGCTCACTTCCTGAAATCGGGCGGCGCTTCGGCGGTCGCGATCACACGACCGTCCTTCACGCGGTGCGGAAGATCCAGGGCCTCGTCACATCGGACGGAACGTTGTCGGAAGAGATCGAGCTTTTGAAGCGTATGCTTCTTGAGTGAGGTCGCCGAAAACATTTTATCGCTCGCTGCGATCGTTTAGACTGAATCGATGCAGCAAGCGGCGATTCGCATCATTGGCATCGATCCAGGTCTGCGGACGACAGGATGGGGCGTGATCGATTCCACCGCGGCCGGGATTGCCTATGTCGCGAGCGGTGCCATTCGTTCCAACGATAGCAAAGCGTTGGCGTTGCGCTTGCAAGAGATCCACGAGGCACTCGCCATCGTCATTAGTGAGCAGAAACCTCTGGAGGCCGCGGTCGAGGAAACCTTTGTCAATCGCGATCCGCGGTCAGCCTTGAAGCTTGGTCAAGCGCGTGGCGTCGCACTTGTCGTCCCAGCTCTCGCAGGTCTTCCAGTGGCGGAATATGCAGCCAATCTTATCAAGAAAACCGTGACCGGCATAGGTCACGCGGAAAAAGGGCAAATTGCGTTGATGGTGAGGGCCCTTCTGCCGGAGAGTGACGCGCGCGGGGCAGACGCCATCGATGCCTTGGCGGCAGCCATTACCCATGCGCGGCTGCGCCTTTGGGCGCGCAATCTGAAAACCGCCGCCGGACCTTAGTTCATCCATGCAAAGAGATTGTCTCCTTCATAGGATGGCTGGTGGGCGCCCCTATGCACGACGAGGGCGTGCCGCCAAGGTGAAATCCTCAAGATGATTGGAAAACTCAAGGGCATCATCGACTCCCAAGGCGAGGATTATGTGATCCTCGATGTGCAGGGTGTTGGCTATATCGTGCACTGCTCCGGACGGACTCTGCAGAAATTACCTCAGGCCGGCGAGCCGGCCACGCTTGCGATCGAGACACAGCTGCGCGAGGATTCACTCAAACTGTTCGGCTTTCCCTCGGAGACGGACCGACAATGGTTCCGGCTGCTCCTTACGGTGCAAGGTGTCGGCGCCAAAGTGGCCCTAGCGATTCAAACCGTCCTTGATGCCGCCGAGCTTGCTGCCGCAATCGCCGGCCAGGACAAAACTGCCGTCGCGCGGGCGCCAGGGGTTGGTCCCAAACTCGCGGCGCGGATCATCGCCGAGCTCAAGGACAAGGCCATCCTTCCCGACACGCCGGCCACTCGGCTTGCAAGCTTGGATGGCGGCACGCCCGCCGCCGCGCAAGACGCGCTTTCGGTGCTTCTCAACCTCGGCTATGGGCGGCCACAGGCCGTGGCAGCCGTGGCTTCCTCGGTGGTAGCACTTGGAAAGGACGCGCCAGCCTCCGAACTCATTCGTCAGAGTCTCAAGGAATTGGCGCGGTAGGACGATAAGCGCCTCGTGACTGGATCACGCCTTGCCATGATGGGCCGCCTCGGCATTGGCGTCGAGCGGCCACCGAGGCCTTGCTGCGAATGTCATATCGTCGACTAGACCCAGCGAAAGCCGCTCGATGCCTGCCCAGGCGATCATGGCCCCATTGTCGGTGCAAAGGGATGCAGGCGGCAGGACGAGCCGCAAACCCGCTTCGCCGCAAAACCGCATGAGTGCGCGACGGATCGCACCATTCGCGGCAACCCCGCCCGCCACCACCACGGCATTGGGATGGCCGACGGTTTCGCGGAAAAGCCGGAGGCCCACTCGGCAGCGGTCGATCACCGTATCGACCACGGCCGCCTGAAAAGAGGCGCAAACATCGGCGATATCAGTTGTCGTCAAAGGCGCGGCACGCTCCACCTCCAGGCGGACCGCAGTCTTCAGGCCAGAAAAGGAAAAGTCGGGTTTCGGCCTGCCGAGCATCGGGCGCGGCAGATCGAAACGGCCCGCATTGCCCTCCGCCGCCAAGGCCTCGACGCGAGGGCCGCCGGGATAAGGAAGGCCGAGCATCTTGCCGACCTTGTCAAAGGCTTCTCCCGCCGCATCATCCACGGTCGAACCAAGCCGGAGATAATCCCCAACTCCTTTCACCGCGACGAGTTGAGTATGGCCGCCCGAAACAAGGAGCAGCAAATAAGGAAACGCGAGGTCGTCGGTCAACCGCGCCGTCAAGGCATGCGCTTCGAGATGATTGATCGCCAGGAAAGACTTGTGGCTTGCCAAGGCCAAGGCTTTCGCCGTCGTGAGCCCCACCATGATGCCCCCAATAAGACCAGGTCCAGCCGCCGCAGCAATTCCGTCGAGATCCTCCAATTCCAACCCAGAACGCGCAAGAGCAAGTTCCACCAGCCGATCGATGATTTCGATGTGGGCGCGCGCCGCAATTTCCGGCACCACGCCCCCAAAAGCCGCGTGCTCGGCGATTTGGCTCATGACCTCGTTCGATAAAATTTCCCCGGAACCACCGGGTTTCAGCTCGACAACGGCGGCGCCGGTTTCGTCGCAAGTGGTCTCAATCCCGAGAACGCGCATGACACTCCTTGCAAGGCCTTCCTCTCGCTAGGCCAAGGAAATTCGCTTGCAAGGGCCTTGGCTTGGGCCTTGGCTTGGTTCAAAAGAATTTCTCTGGCCTCGGGAGGAGGAAATTTGGTATCCGCCGAAAGCCGTGTGGTCTTCAATCTATAGAGCCATTCAAACCAATAGGAAACGCGCCAATTCCGCCCGCTTCAAGATTGGACATAGCCCTTCCCTTCAAGCTCGGGACGCGCGGGAGCCCTTTGGCGCTCGCCCAGACGCAGGAACTCGCAGCCCGCCTTAACGCGGCGCATGACTTTGGCACCGCTGCAATCGAGATCGTTGCCATAAAAACCAGCGGCGACGTGATTGTCGACGTGCCATTGGGAGAAGCCGGCGGCAAGGGGCTTTTCACCAAGGAGCTTGACCTTGCCTTGCTGCAGGGCGCTATCACAATCGCTGTCCATTCGGCGAAGGATTTGCCGACCGTCTTGCCGGCTGGGATAGAAATCGCCGGCTATCTTCCACGCGAGGATGTCCGCGACGCTTGGATTTCTCCCAACGGTCCGGATCCGCGCGATCTTCCCAGAGGAAGCACCGTGGGGACCGCCTCACTGCGGCGGGGCGCCATGATCAAGCGCCTGCGACCGGACCTCAAGATCAGCCTCCTGCGTGGCAATGTCGAAACACGTCTTGCCAAGGTGGCCAAGGGAGAAGCCGCCGCCACCCTGCTCGCGCTTGCCGGGCTGAAGCGCCTCGGGCTTGAGGCCAAAGCCACCGCAATTCTCGATATGCAGGACTTCGTTCCGGCGGCGGGCCAAGGCGCAATCGCCATTACCATGCGGACGGGCGACGATGCGACCCTGGCGCTCCTTTCGCCCGTTCTCGACGTGAAGACGGCCATTGCTCTTGAAGCTGAGCGGTCTTTTCTGCGCATTCTCGATGGGTCGTGCAAGACGCCGATCGGCGCCCACGCCCATCTCGAAGAAGGCAATTTGGTGCTTCGCGCCATCGTGCTCAAAGCCGACGGGTCCCGGTTTTTCGAGACGGCGGTGTCCGGTCCCTCAAGCGAGGCGGCATTGATCGGAGAAGCGGCGGGTAGGGATCTCGCGGCGCAGATCCCAGCCGGCTTTTTTGATCCTTAAGGCTCTCTCCTTCCCATCTTCCAGGCTTTGCGCCCGCGCCCTATTTGGCCTACCATCGGGGCAACGATAGCCGGAATGGCAGGGAGGAAATGGCGTCATGACAGTCTCTCCTTTGAAGGCCGCGGTGGCTGGACCGCGCTCCGTCGCGTTGATCGGCCCCTATGGAAGCGGCAAGTCGACGCTCTTCGACGCCCTGTTGACTGCAGCGGGTGCGCCTCCCAAACGGCCCGGCGACCTTCGAAAGCGAGTGGTCAGCACGGAAGTGAGGCTCGCGAATTGTTCCTTTCTCGGCGATCGCTGGTCGATCGTGGATTGTCCCGGTTCGGTCGAATTCGCCTATGAGACGGAAGGAGCGCTCGCAGCCGTTGATCTCGCCATCGTTGTCTGCGAGCCGCAGATTGGCCGCACATCCAGCATGTCCCTTTTGCTGAAGGCGTTGGAAGAGTTCCGGCTTCCGCATCTTATTTTCATCAACAAGATCGACACGCTTTCAGGCTCCCTCGACGACGTGCTTGCGGCGCTTCAGGCTGATTCCAAATACCCGCTGGTGCCGCGGCAATTACCAATCCGCGAGAACGACTTGGTTACGGGTTATATCGATGTCGTGAGTGGACGCGCTTTCCGTTATGGTGCCAATCAAGCGGCACAGCGGATCGAAATTCCCCCCCAACTTCGTGATCCTGAAAAACACGCTTTCGAGGGCGTCGCCGAGGTGCTCGCCGATCAGGACGATGCCTTGCTGGAGAAATTGATCGAGGAAGTGGAGCCGACGGCAACGGAACTCTATCAGCATTTGCGCAAGGATCAGGCGAGCGGCACGATCGTCGAGGTCCTGCTTGGGTCGGCGGCGCGAGGGCAAGGCATATTGCCCCTCTGGAAGGCTTTGCGGCATGACGTGCCGGATGCAGCCGAAACCGCAGCCCATCGGGGCGTTGTTGCCAAGGGGGAGCCACTCGTTCAGATCTTCAAGACGGTTCAGGCCGGCAAGCTCTCTTATGGCCGCGTATGGCGCGGCGTCTTGCGCGATGGAGCTGCTTTCAACGGGAGCCGCGTTGGCGGAATTCAGCGCTTCCCGGGTGGTGAGCCCGCCAGAGTGCCAGAAGCCGAAGCCGGGGAGCTGGTCGCGCTTGGACGATTGGAAGGGGTGGCGACGGGGGCGGTGCTCGGGAACCCTGGCGCAACGGGGGCCCTGCCCTTTCCCGCCCCGCCCCCGCCAGTCTATGCCTTTGCGATCATGGCGAAAGACCACAAGGACGACGTCAAGCTCTCCGGCGCCCTGCACAAGCTTATTTTGGAAGACCCTGCTCTGATTGTTGAACACAGCGCTGAGACAGGCGAAACGCTCTTGAAGGGGCAAGGCGAGATTCACCTCAATACAGCAATCGAGCGCCTTGCTGCCAATTACAACCTTCAGATCACGACGGCCAAGCCGAAGATCGCTTTCAAGGAAACGATCCGGAAGGCTGTGCACCAGCACTCCCGGCTAAAGCGGCAAACCGGTGGCCATGGCCAATTCGCAGACATCAAGCTCGAGATTGAACCGCGCAGCCGGGGCGAGGGCTTTTTGTTTACCGACAAGATCGTGGGCGGCGCGGTGCCGAAACAATATATTCCAGCAGTTCGCGAGGCCGCCGAGGAGGCGATGCACAAAGGGCCCTTCGGCTATCCCGTCGTCGATGTGGGAGTTACGCTGGTTGACGGCATGTTTCATGCCGTGGACAGTTCCGACATGGCATTCAGAACCGCAACCCGTTTGGGGATCTCCGAGGGTCTCGCCAAAGCCGAGCCCGTATTGCTCGAACCGATCGAACACGTCACGGTGAGCGTGCCAAATATTTTCACCGCCGCAACCCAACGCCTGCTGGCGGGCCGCCGGGGCCAGATCCTCGGCTATGCCGAGCGGCATGGCTGGCCGGGCTGGGACGATGTCGAGGCCCTCGTGCCCGCGGCAGAACTGCACGACTTCATCATCGAACTGAGGTCGGACACCATGGGACTTGGACAGTATCGCCAGCATTTCGACCATCTCTCCGAAGCACGCGGCATGGTGCCTTAGTTGATGATTTTGGATTAGATGTCCAAAATCATCAACATGGCCGATTCCAAGGTTTCAGAGGATGCGTCGGAGCGATTTGCTATGGTACCTTAATATCTTCCTTTGGTACGTGAGACTTTTTGTGGTTTTGCTGTTGTTTGTGCGGCTAGCAAATCTAATTTATTGGGTAGTTAACCCCTAACTGACTGCGGCGGATGCCGCTGCGTGCCGGAATTTGCGCAAAGGGAGCTCCTCGAAGCCGATCCTTGCCGTTCTCCGCCTCCTAACAATCTACACATTTAGATTGATGGTCGGACAAGCCGAAATTTGAGCCGTTGCTGTGCCTGAAGTGAACAGCCTGAACCACAAAGCCATAAGTGAGAAAGCCACAAGTGAGGAGGAGATACTCCTTGCCTGTCAAGTTGAGCCGGAGCATGGCGGTGAGAGACTCGACCGTTTTTTAGTGGCTGCAGCAGGGACAAATTTGTCGCGTATGAGAATCAAGAACCTCATAGAGGCAGGCCAAGTTTCGGTTGACGGTGTAATCGTGAAAGACCCGAGCCTGCTTCTTCGCGCCGGACAGACCGCTGGCTTGCGCCTGCCGCCGCCCATCGATCCCGAGCCTTCCGGTGAAAACATTCCCCTCAAAATCGTCTTCGAAGACGAGTATCTGCTCGTCCTCGACAAGCCGGCGGGCCTCGTCGTTCATCCGGCCGCGGGACATGAAAAGGGGACGCTCGTC
>DATJBL010000087.1:0-4167 GCA_035515355.1 Methylocella sp. | reverse complement strand
CAATGCCGGGTACGGGCCGAGGAAGAGATCGCCGACTGCCGAGCGCCGGCGGTAAGTGATCCAGCGCTGCGCCAAATGGTGCGGCCGATCGTGCAGCATGTGGCAGCGTTGACAGAGCGCGCGCAGATTCTTTAGCCGATTATTGGTCGGGTCGCTGTCCAGGTGCGCGGCTGCGAGCACGACGCGCGTCATCCGAAACCGAGGCGCCTCAAAAAGGTCGGGCCAGCGGGCGGGCTGTCCTCGGCGATCCCGCCATATCACCGCTTGCTCGTCGAACCAGCGCCCGTCCGGTAGGCAGCGGAGGAGGACGAGGTGTGGTCGGCCACAACGTTGGCACCTTCCTTCAGCGCGCTCGAAGCGGACGTGGCTGCTCAGCTCGCGCCAGTGCGGGGGATAGAGCGGTCGCAGCTCAGGGCGGATTGGCATCGCTATGCCGTCTCCTGGGATCATCGCCGCATTATCGACGCCGGCGGTCGGCGCCCGCCGCTCGAGGGCGTCGGTGTCGGAAAGCGACGGTGGTACGCGACTATCTTTTCCTTCGATAGACCCAGGTCGCGAAGTATTTCAACCGAACGGTGTGGTAGGTCTCTGTCACGGGCGGGCTTCACTCCCCGCTCGTCGTCTCCGTGGCCCCTGCCCTGTCGACCGCTGGTCTTCATGCGCGCCGATCCCTCCGAGTTCATCCCGGCCGTTCCTTCCCATGTTTCATGGCAATGTGATGCTGTTTGTGACAACACGCATCGCCTTTATGGGGTCATGAGAGCGGATGTTCCAAATCCTACGCTAAGAAAATAACATCGACAATTCAGGTGGTTGACGCGTCGAGAAAATCGACCGCCCGAAAACTAAAGTTTCCGGCCATGGAGAGATCGCACGGAAAACCGCTAGCAAAATCAAAGGGCGTTAATCACTGAGTTGAGATGGTTTTTGGCCATCCGTCCTTAGCATAGGATTTGGAACAGATTCCACGATGGCCCCCATCAGGGCGCGGGCAAAGACCATAATTCGAGCTTTGGCGTTGCGGTCGATTACATGTTGCGTTTCGGGGGGCCCCGCTGCCCTGGGATAGAGCCGTTCCTTCTAAATTTCTAAATTCATGAAATTAGGAATAGCTGGCCGCCGGCAGCCGAATCGCGTATTTGGACATTTATAAATTTCGATTTTCATGAATTCACAAATGCGAGGCCCGGCATGTTTGGCGTCATAACCCTCATCACGCCGAAGGGAGGGACGGGCAAATCCACCCTTGCCCGCAGCCTCGCCGCCCATTGGTCGCTCACCGGCCATAAACCCGCCCTTGTCGACGCCGACCCGCAGCGGACCCTTGCCGCTCACTATGACCCCGAAGGCCGCATGGCCAGCATCCCTGTCGTGGCGGAGCCGGAGGAGCGCGTCGCCGAGGTCATCGAGGAGCTGCGCGCGCGGCATGCGCCGGTCATCGTCGACACGGCGGGCTTTCGCAACCGGACGGCCATCACCGCCCTGGTCGCAACCGACCTCGCCGTCATTCCGGTCAAACCCGCCATCGAGGATATCGAGGCGGCCGTCGCGGCGTTCGGGCTCATTCAGGAAATCAACGACACGCCGGAGCGCAAAGCACGGCCGGTGCGGTGCGTCATGGTGCTCACCATGACTATGAGCGCGACCGTCATCTCCCGGCACGCGCGCAGCCAGCTAACCGAGGCCGGCTATCCGCTCCTTAAGGCGGAGATGGCTAATCGTGTCGCCTACCCCGAAGCGGGGATCGAGGGCTTGAGCCCGAGCATCGTCGCGCCCGACGGCGCGGCGGCGCGCGACATCGCCGCCATCGCGCAGGAAATCATGAATTTAGAAAGTCATGAATTTAGCAGCACCAAGAGGGTCGCCCTCGCATGACCAGCAAACCCAGCAAGCAGCTAGGCGCATTGCTTAACCGGGTTCCGCCCGCGACCGCAAACAGTCAGCCCTACGGCTCGACGGCAGTTCCTTATGCTCCCGAACAGCGCGACGGGCCTCAGGTCCCGCCACCCCCGCCGCCGGAGCCGGAAGTGCCCTTGCAGGTGCTTGTGCCCCGGCACGTGCGCGTGCAGCTCGACCGGATGCACGCCGAGACCCGAAAACCGCTGCGCGCGCTCACGCTGGAAGCGCTGCGCGGCATCGGCATCACCGTGACGGATGAGGACATCGCCGGCAAACGCGGCCGGAAGAGATCATAAACTTATAAATTCATGAATTTATAAATACGCGAGCCCGCCTTATAGCGGATGATTCTTCACGTAGGTCTTGGCAAACGCGATGAACGCAGCGTCCGCATTCCCAGGCGGTGGCTTGCCGGCCGACCACATGCGCCACTCGTTTTCGAGAGCATAGATGTCATAGCCGGGACAGACCTTGCGCACCTTGCCGAATGTGTCCGGCTTGAGAACGAGCGCGGCGGGCAGGGCAGGGGCCGCAACGGGAACCAGGCTCCCACCGAATTCCATCGCCTCGACCGTGCCGGCCAGGCGCGCCTTGCGCCCGACCTTGCTGTAGCTCAGTTCGCGCTCGACCTCGCGCAGCTCGGGGAGCGCCTTGCGCTCCCATGCCAGCCGCACGCCGGTGAACTGCTTGCCCTTGCCTTTGACCGGCTCGACCTTCACCTTGAAGTCCGATAGGTCGCTCACCTCGCGGACCGCCGGCGCAATGGCGAAATTCTTGAAGTTGATCCACGTCTTGAGCTTGCCGGCCGGAACGCCGAGGAAGCTGCGAAATTCATCAATCGACATTTCCTCATAGGTGCGCGTCATGTTGCCGCGCTTCTGAATCATCTCATAGAGGGCGAGCGAATATTTGCTCGACAGCGCGAACATGATTTGCTTGTGCAGCCGCGCGAAAACGCGGCTTTCCGCGACGATCTCGCGCATGAGCGGCTGAAAATCGTAGCGGATGAACCCGTCGTCCGCGTCAGGAACCACGTTGCCGCCGAGGAGCTGCACGCGCTTGGTCACCCACTGCCTGCCGTCGAGCACGCGAAGCTGAACGATCGCAGACATGAGGCGGCGAATGGAATCTTCGAGCCGATCCGTTCCCTTGTGCAGGGTGTTTTGCAGCTCCCTTTTCGGGATGACGTGCTGCACCGGCTCCGCAATCTTGTCCCAGGCATTGGCGAGCAGGAGATTATAGATGCGGCGATCTGTGAGCGTGAGCGGCGTCATTTCGATGATGTCGACAAGCTCGCCCGGCTTGACGATCGAAGCATCATTCGGCTTGGCGTCGAGCGTCCGCTGAAATTTCTGACTCGCCTGCGTCGATTCCATAGCTTCCAGTCCCACCGTGGACTATGCCTAGTTCTGGTTGATTTTCAACTAGTTTTCGCCTCCTCCCCCAAAAACTATGCGATGGATCGTGGTGATGCTAACGATATCAGCTACTTACGCGCTCGCCCCCAAAAACTATGCGATAGAGGGCCAATTTCAGGAATTTCCGCCGGTTACGGCGGCGGAGGGCATGGGCGCACGCACCAGCCTTAACAGCTTCGACCCCCTGTGGATAACTCCCCCCAAGAACTATGTTTTCGCCCCCAGGAACTATGGATTCCGCCCCAATAACTAGGTTTTCTCCCCCAATAACTATGCTTTCGCAATGCAACGTATTGATTTTTCGCGCCGAATCCGCCCTAGAACACTAGAACACTAGAACATAGAACACTACACGCCGAGACCTTATTTCTGCACCAAAGAGGCCGCTACGCGATCGTGGACAAGTTTCTCGCGTTCTTCCTTTAGCGCGCACTATTCTGAGCCGTCGGGGTTTTTGGGGCGGAAGGCCCTTCCGTGCGAAAACGTACGTTAGAGGGCTCCTCGCTATTTCAAGTGGGTGAATTGGCCAGAACGTCTCCGGCGATGAGGTAGACGAACGGCTTTGAGATTTCGCTTGGTTCGGTAGCCTTTGGCCTTGCGCTTGGCGGCCTGCACGTTGCCGTTGATGGCTTCGAGGACGCCGTTGGAAAGGCCGGTGGCGATCGATCTGAGAATGCCCTCGGCCTTGGCCATATCGTTTTGGCCAGTCGCTTCATCGGGCCGAGGTCGCAGACCTGAACTCCAGCGATCGAGGAAGCGTCGGGCGGTCTTGCCGATTCAAAATTTCGGGGAGTATCGGAACTGCCAGTTGACCGATACTTCCCCCCTTGCCGGGCACACCGGCCCGCCT
>DATJBL010000086.1:0-28094 GCA_035515355.1 Methylocella sp. | reverse complement strand
TGATGACCTCATTACTGGTATTAAAATAACTCAAGGCAATATGAAAATAGGTGATGTGGTTACTGGCCAGTGTGTTCCTCAGAAGTCCGTCGTCCAAAACGCAACAACAATTGCGCTGAAACCGGTGACAATCACCGAAATAAGACACCCCAATCCTTCCGAAATCGACATCGAGATAAGCGATAAGGCGGAGTGCGACAAATCGAACGAAACATTCACCGCAACACCGCCCCCACCGCCCCCACCCCCCACGCACTATCTGCGGGTCAATGATTCCCTCTTCAACGACTGGGCGGTCTTTGGGGATGAACGTCCGCAGGAAGGCGCGACTCTGGGACAAGGTTTCGCCAAACCCTTGGGAAATGGCACGTACAATATCTATTTGGAGCCGGGACGTAGCGGAGAGTATAGCGACTTCGTGCTCTTCGTGCTTGAGGCCACGCTACAAAGCACATCTGCGGCGGGTGGCGCACCTGGAAAGGGAACGCCTCAAAAAGCGGGCGCTGCTCCGCCACTTCAGACACCAGCTGCCGCGGAGGTCACCCTGCAATAAAGTCGTCGGCTGCCGGGTCCATGCACACCAAGGTGTCATGTGGGAACCGGCAGCAGCTTAACATAGACGGTTTTTGGTCCCTTACTTCAGTTCCGCAGCAACCTGCTCGGCGTGCTTCTCATGCCCCTCGAAAATCCCGAGGCCGCTTTCTAGCAGGCTCTTGAGCTCGGGATTGCTGGCGGATGGAATCAGCGTCGTCTCGAGTGCGCCATTCACGGTCTTATGATAGGCGACCTCATTGGCCATATAAGCCTTATCGAAGGCCGGGCCATCGAGCTTCGACAGTTCCGCTCGCTTTTCGGCTGCGGCCTTGCTTAAGGCGCGGCTAGTGTCATTGTCTTCCGGCGTCACATTGAGTTTCTTCACGAGGGCAAGCGCTTTGTCATTCACCGCTGTATGGTCGCTAACCATGCCGTCGGCGAAAGCACGTACGTCTTTGTTGGTTGATTTCGCGAGGGCCTGCTTGGCAGCCTCTATGTCAAGTACGCCCGCCGTGTAGGCGATGTGGGCAATCTGCGGATCCGTCGGCTTCGCTCCGCCTTGCGCAAAACCCGCGCCGCTCAGAATGCAGATTGCGCCAACCGTCGTGCTTAATCGAATTCGCATGAGATACTCCTCGCTCTCCGCCGGGCGCTCACCGGATGCCGGCGCGTTCCTTGATGCCGGTTAGATGAGCGCGGCGCGGAAACGTTCCCGGAATTATGGAGCGAGCCGCTGCAGAACGGCGTTGGTCATGCGCTCGCAACGCCTGCCAGCGAAGGGAAAGGCATCTAACAAAACAGGACCGATTTGCTTATCCAATTCATCGCGTACGAACCGCCGCGCGCGATGGAGCCTGGTTTTTACTGTCTCCGGTTGGAGATTGAGGAGGCTCGCGGTTTCCTCGGTACTCATGCCTTCGATCACCCGCATCATGAACACGATTCGAAAGGCCTCAGGCAGATTGTCGGTTGCCCGCTCGACAAGCTGTAGAATTTCCCTTTGAGCCATCGTTCGTTCCGGATCGCCGTAGGCCGCCATTTGGGGAAATTTGATGATCTCGGCCTCGCTCCGTTGCGCCTCGAAGGCTTCAAGATTTTCAACCGGCCGCTGGCGCCGCAAACGCCCCAAGGCTTCATTCATGGTGATGCGGGCAAGCCAGGTCGAAAGCGTGGACTCGCCGCGAAAGCCGCCAAGATGGGTGAATGCTTTGACATAGGCGTCTTGGACGGCATCTTCGGCTTCGCAGTCATTGCGAAGGATGCTGCGGGCGATCCGGTAAAGCCGGCGATTGTGCCGCTCCATAATGGCGCGAACCGCCGCCTCGTCGCGATCGCAGGCACGCCGGGCAAGTTCAATATCGTCCGAGGGAATGGCAATCTGGGCCGGAGGCGTTGATCTCATGACAATCCCCTTGCTCGCAGATTAGATGCGCTTTGAAGCGAAAGGTTCCCGGCAAGTTTCGGCTGCTCTGCGCGCGTTGCCGCCTTTCTGCGCAATCCCACGCAAGACAAGCCTTTCGACGTGGCAGGCCTTGGGAGGTCGAAGGCCGGACTCGGACAAAAATGTTCACGTGAAACGTTTTTGTCCGATTGAACGGCAGAATCAGACCCATCGCTGCGCCATCACGCGGGAACGATGGGCATCTTCTGTTTGCGTAGCTTCTCCATCATCTGCGCATCCAGATTGAGGTGGCCTTGCACGAGTTCGGGCGGCGTGAGCGCCATCCATTGATTCAACGAGACATCGGCATAATAACTGCTCTTGAAGACTTCCAGAAAGCGCAGCGGCGTGTCGCCTGTGTTCTCGATGTAATGTCCCATCGCGAAGGGAACATAACCAACATCGCCCGCTTGGTAGTCGAAGGTGCGGGCATCGCCCGAGGATGCGAAGACGCCCATCCGCGCCTTCCCCTCGATGTAATATTGCCATTCATCCGTGTTCGGATGCCAATGCAGCTCCCGCAGCCCGCCAGGCCGAACCTCGACCAGGGCGGCCGCGATGGTGGTCGACACGGGAAAATTCGTCGAATCCGTGATTCGCACGGTGCCGCTCTTCGTCCGGATTGGGTCCTGCGCCATCATGCGATGCTTGAACGTTTGTGGCACGGGATCAACCCCGGCAATTCGATCCGAACTCAGCGGGCCAGGCACCGGGAGAGGAAAGATGTAGCGCTGATCGGGATCGGGCAGATTGGCGAAGGTTGATGCCGGGACGTCGAAATTCTTGGCCAGCACCTCGGGCGGCACATGCTTGAACCAGTCGCTTATGAGAAAAGTATTATCCTCGGAAAAACTGCCATCATCGAAGACCAGCAGGAATTCGCCGCCGTCGGCTTCAAGACCCTGGATGGAGTGCGGGATGCCGGAGGGAAAATACCAAAGATCGCCCTCCTCGACGTCGTCGACAAAATTCCGGCCCTGGGCATCGACGGCTGTAATGCGGCATTTCCCTTTCAGCATATACGCCCACTCCGCGGCCTTGTGCCAATGCAATTCACGCACGCCGCCCGCGTTCAGCCGCATATTGACGCCAGCAATGTTTTTGGAGATCCCAAGTTCCCGCACCGTGACCTCACGCGTCCAGCCGCCGGTTTCCAAGCGCATATGCGCGTCGCCGAACGAAAACTTCAGATTGGGCAAGCTGCCATGATCCGTCGCAGGCGAGACGAGCATGTCGGGATTTTCAAGATCCTCCCCGAGGTTGCGCGGACCAATGTCGGTCCCGCCCCGTCCCGGCCGCCGCGGCTGTGGAATGCCACCCGCGGTTTGGGCCCTTGCGGTTGCAGCCGCCATGCCTGCGGCGGCACTGCCTAGAATGGTGCGGCGCGATATGCTCATGATGTGGTCTCCCTGTTTTCGTCGGCCCGACGACTAGCACGGGAAAATTGAAAAAGCCGTATCCGGAATTCAAGGGTGGCTCTTCTTGAGATCTTGGAGCCAGACGAAGCGTTTTATGTGACCCGCGCAAGAGGGGGCTTGTGTGCCTCCTCGAAGATTTTATCGGGTCTGTCCGCGCAAGACCTGCGGGCATGTTGTTGGGCAAGTTTCCGGGCGGTGACAAGGATCGCGATGAGGGCGGCTCGGGTCAGGTCCGCGAGATCTGGACGGCGGTTCCGGCGTGCCGCAATGGGCCGATCTCCACGCGCGAGCCGCGGAACATGAATGAATCCGATTGAGGGCGCCTTCGAACACATGAGCGACAGATAAAGCGTCTCGTTGCAGACATAACTGCCAGCATTGATCGACAACCGGACACGCCCGCCCGCCCGGCGAAGCCCTGCTTTGATTTCGCGCGCAGGAAATGTGGAGCGCATGGTCTGGGCTCCGCCCAAAATCACTGCGCGGCGCGGAGCCCGCGCGCCCGAAGCGTCACAGTGCAGCTGGCTCAACCGGTTCAGTGCCCGCGTCTCGATGCTGAAAACCTTCCGGCGCGCAGCGAGTCCGAAATGCAGGATTGCATCGGGCTTGAGCTTCTCATCGAGCTCATTAAGGCGTCGCGCAACCTCGACATAATCCACTGGAAGCACGGCAAGCTCGAGCGCGATCCCGAGTCGCGCCAGTCTCGCGCGTTGGGAGCTAAGCGCACGGACGAGTGCGGCCGTCGGATTGGCATGAACGCCCGGAAATCTGCCAAAGCCGGTCACGAGAATGCGCATGGACGGCGCTCTCAAGCTTGTGAAATCCAAAGCCTTCATGGTGGCGACATATTATACATTGCGTTACATCAAGTATAATATCGCGAACTCCTCTCCACTCAACGAGTGTTTTAAAGGTTCCCTAATGGGCAACAATAGAAAAATCGACATTTCCTTAGCAGCGAGCGCCGGGATGTTATCCGCCGATTCATGAAGGTTGCGCAGCGAACAAAGCCCCACGCAAGCTTGGTCCCAATCATCATCTGATGGACCAAAGGGACGGCCACAAACAATCTGGCGGGCGAAGTAAGGACTTTCGGGGCCAAGTATCGATGTTGGCGCGATCGAACCTGAAAAATGACAGGCGAACTCATCATCCCCATGGCGAGTCCAGGGCCGCCATTCGACTGCCAGAAAACCTTCAATCCGCCAAGCAACTGAAATTCGATTTCTTGGATGGATCATTTGTCCTCGTCGGCCCTTGATGCCCTTACTCTGCTTTTTCTCTGGCCGTATTCCGGACATGTTTGGCGCTCAAAAAGGGCCCGCCCAATCAAATGCACGATGTCGGCGCCTCACTTTCCGGCAAGCTTCAGTGCATTCCTACGAAGTGAAATTCCTGGAGCGTGGGCCCAATTTGAACCAACACGAAATGTCACGGGACCCTATGCCTCGCATTTCCTGGCGCGAGCCCGCCGAGGAGCGGAAATTCGCGCGGATGCTCGGTTTCCTCTTCGCGGGCTTTGCCCTGATCCTTGTTGCTGGCTGCGCGTCGGTCGGCTTTTCGGGGGAGAGCGGGCCGGCCGTTGAAGGCCGCTCCATCGCGATGTTCGTCGCCTCGACCCGCAAAAGTGAACACGGGACCTCGAACGAAGCCGTTGAGGATGGGGCGCGGTTTTCCTTGCAGCGGGTCAGCGTCCCTCTGACCCATGAGCCAGGGAAAGTGGAGCGGCCGGCCTTCGGATCCGAGGATCCGGAAAAACACTTCGCGGTGGCGAGCCGCCGCTCGCTTGACGAGGCCGATTTCTACACGGAACTCGCCAGCCATGTTTCTGGGCGAATCGGAACGAACCGCGATGTCCTGCTCTATGTGCATGGCTTTAACGTCAACTATGACGAGGCACGTTTCCGGCTCGCCCAAATCGCCGACGATGGGCGTTTTGGGGGCATCGCGGTGCTTTATACTTGGCCCGCGACGAGCAGCCTCCTCGACTATGGCGCGGCCAAGGAAAATGCTACCCTGTCCCGCGATGCCCTCGCCAAGCTCATTCACCGGCTGTCGGAAGTGCCGGGAATTGGCCGCGTGCATATTCTCGCTCATTCGATGGGCGCCTGGCTCACGATGGAAGCGCTGCGGGAAAATGCAATTTCGGGCAGCCCGGATCTCAATGGCAAGCTTGGCGATGTGATGCTTGCCGCGCCCGACATCGATCTCAACGTTTTCCGCCAGCAATTGGCGCGGCTTGATGCCTCCCATGTCTCGGTTCTCGTCGCTTCAAATGACCGGGCGCTTTCGATCTCGCGCAGCCTCGCCGGCGACCGGCCACGGCTTGGCGGGCTCGATCCCAACAATCCGAGGGACCGGGCAGCGCTCGATGAACTCGGCGTCAAGGTCTACGATCTCTCGACCGCCTCGACCGGTCTAATCGGGCACGGCACCTATGCCGACGCGCCGCAGGCCGTGCGCACAATCGGTTCCCAGCTCACCGAGCAAAGGCCGCAGGATGCCAATGTCCAGGCCGTGCTTGGCGAGAGGCCGGTTGACTCGAACATCACAGCGGTTCCGCTCGCCCCATTGGCTGGTTCGCCAGCCGCCACGGCAAACGGCGGTCCGCCGGCGCAGTAGCGGGCTGACCCCACGCTCCCGCCCCGGCCCGCGTGGCAATTTTTTTTGATTTCCAATGGAACTTTTTCCGGTTAGCGCCGATTAAGCTTTCAAGGGACATTTGCGCCGCGAGGCGTAGCCCTGCCTCCTTTCAGCCCAGATGTCCAATGCCGCTTGCGGCAGAGCATGTTCATCGGGCAGGCAACTCGATGCGATTCGACCCATTCAAATTAAATATTTTCTAAGTTTGCTCCACGAAGAAATGTATTTCTTTCTTTCAACTGCCTCGACATCATCGAGGGGGTCGATGTTTGTCTTTCAGAGCTATACTGTTTAATATTATGGGCGCTTCGAAACAAGGCTTCTGCGTTTAGCGCCCAAAGCCTAAATTTGACTTAAAAGGCGAGAAATATCGCAAAGCAGCATGAAATATTCTTGTTGACGTCACACGATCGTTAGAATTACTGTATAAAGTGATAGATAGATCTTGAGCTACGCTGCTCGAGACCTACTTTCGGGCGAAGATGCCGTTAGAAAAGCTCTGCCTCTTAGAGAAGGCCTGCCTCAAAGGAAAAGGGAAATATCCAACGCTTGTCCGAGTTCACCCGCCGCATTAGAGCCTCTAAGCGAGGGATGTCATGTGTTTGATCGCCGAAATCATCCATAGTTGTTCGCACGAGAAGGTTGCCCATGCCGCAGTTGCATCTTTGGGGCCTGATTTCGCGGGCAAAGTCGGCGCCACTGCTGACGCCGTCGGATTATCGATCGGCGCCTTCACCGCTCGCACGGTTCGCGAATTCGGACGGAATGTCAAAGAAGAGGAAAAGCAAGCCCTGCGGGCCATTATGGCTCGCACGGACCAGCCGATCTTGACCGGCCTGCAGCATATTCTCCTCCCCATCGTGGACGGCGACGGCACAGCCTCCTATTTTTAGGCGTTCTCCCACGCCACGCGAGCCCCTGCAGCCGGCAAAACACGAGCAACCCGCCCAATTGGGCACAAGGCAAGCAGTGCTTCCCCGAAGCAGTGACCGCCTGTGCGGGGGGCGAGCGCCGCGGCTCGCCAATAGTTCCCGTGGAAAAACTCCAAGGGAGGCCTGGATGGCCTCCCTTCTTACGAGGCCGCGCGGCGAGCCCAGGGCCTCGTTTGCTCCGGGATTTCAGGGCCAAGGCCTGGCTGGTAGAACATGCTGAAACGAGGCCTGTGGCCTTTTTCAAGGAGCCGGATCGTGGCCGCGTCCTTGATGTCGAAGCTGTCAAAACCGCAACGCGCGAGAAACTGCAGCTGGTCGAACAAAATCTCGCCGGCGGCCCGCAATTGGCCATTAAAGCCATAACTGCCGCGAAGCTTGCGGGCGAGCGAATAGCCACGGCCATCTGTGAACTTGGGGAAAGCAACCTCGATGAGAGCGAACTGGGAAAGATCCGGGGCGATCGCTTGCACATCCTGCCCCGGTTCCACGAGCAGCCCGAACGGCCGGTCGCCTCGCACCTGCGCCCTGATCGCCTGCCAGTGCGGCAGGGTGAGAATGACCCCACCTTCGGGCGACAGATCTTCCCCTGGCTCCAGATGACGCCAGCCATCTGCCGCAAAGCCATTGCCCTTGAATATCGCCATGATCAGATATCCGCGCCCGCGTGAAGCGGCATTGTGTGAAGCCCGCATTCGACTTTCGCGTGCCCGCGCCAACGCCCAGCGCGGGGGTCTTCCCCAGGCTTTACGGGCGAGGTGCAAGGGATGCATCCGATCGAGAGATAATTCTTGGCAACGAGCGGATGACGCGGCAGGGCGAAGGCATCGAGATAGCCCGTAATCCTGGCCGCTGGCCAATGTGCGAGCGGATTGACCTTGACGCGGCCGCCTTCGGAATCGAACAGAGAGAGGGCCTCGCGGCTAGACCCTTGAAAACGTTTGCGGCCAGTGATCCAGGCGTCATAGCCTTCGAGGGCCTCCGCGAGCGGAAGGACCTTGCGGATCTCGCAACAGCGGTCGGGATTGCTCGCCCATAGAAAATTTTCTGGGTCTTCCGCCGCAAGTAGTGGGGGGATCGGGGTGAGAGCGATCACATTTGTAAGGCCAAGAAGCGCGACAAGCTTGTCTCGATAGGCAAGGGTTTCCTCGAACAAGAGCCGTGTATCGATGAACAAAACCGGTGTCGCCCTGTCGATTTGTGCCGCCATGTGAAGCAGCACAGCCGAATCGGCGCCGAAACTCGAGACGAGCGCGATCCGGCTCGGGAAAAGATCCTTGATCACGGCGCGCATCACTTCTGGCGTGTCCTTGCCGGCGAATTCGGCATCAAGCCGTGCGGCTTTTGCCGCCGCGTCCAGGAGATCAGTCTCATTCATGGCCATAAAGGGCCTCCTTGAATGGTCCCATGCCGATCCGCCTGTAAGCCGCGAGAAAATCCTCGTCCGGGCCAGTGCGGAACTTCAGATAGGTGTTGACGACCGTCTCGACCGCATCGACGATGCCCTCATCAGAAAAGCCGCGCCCGGTGAGGGTGCCAATATTGCAGGTCTCGTCGGCTGAGCCCCCGAGCGTGATCTGATAGGCTTCGGCCCCGGATTTCTCGAGGCCAAGAATGCCGATATGGCCCACGTGATGATGTCCGCACGCGTTGATGCAGCCGGAAATATTGATCTTAAGATTGCCGATTGCCCGCGCCCGCGCACCATCGCCAAAGCGCTCCGAAATACGCTGCGCGACCGGAATGGAGCGGGCTGTCGCAAGCGCGCAATAATCAAGGCCAGGGCAAGAGATAATGTCAGTGACAAGGCCGGTATTGGCCGTCGCCAGACCCTGCTCCGAAAGCCGGTCATAGATTTCTGGCAGATCATCGAGCGCGACATGCGGCAGAACGAGATTCTGTTCATGCGCGACACGGATCTCGTCTTGCGAAAATTGTTCGGCGAGATCCGCGATCGCCTCCATCGCCTCGGCGCTCGTATCGCCCGGAATGCCCCCGATGGGCTTCAAGGATATTGTGACGATCCCATAGCCGGGCGTCTTATGCGCCGCGACATTGTGCGCGGCAAAGCTGTCGAATGCAGGATCGTTTGCCCTGCGCCTTTCGAAGGCCGCGGATGACGCTGGACGGTCTGGCAAGGCAGGCGGCGCGAAATAGGCGCGAATGCGGTCGATCTCTTCTTGCGGCAGGGTCAGTGCCGCGTCGCAATGGTTGGCAAACTCAGCCTCGACCTCAGCACGAATGGCGTCGGCGCCTTTTTCATGCACGAGAATCTTGATGCGCGCCTTGTATTTGTTGTCGCGCCGGCCCTCGAGATTATAGACGCGGAGAATGGCGTTGGTGTAGGCGAGGAGATCGGATTTCGGCAAAAAGTCGCGGATCTTATGGGCAATGAGAGGCGTTCGGCCGAGCCCGCCGCCGACATAAACGGCAAAGCCGGCCTCGCCGCTCGCGTTCTTGACGATCTGATAGCCGATGTCATGCACTTGGATCGCGGCCCGATCCTCGGCGGCGCCATTCACCGCGATCTTGAATTTCCGCGGCAGGAACGAATATTCCGGATGCAGCGAAGACCATTGGCGGAGAATCTCGGCATAGGGCCGCGGATCCTCGATCTCATCCGCCGCCGCCCCAGCAAAATGATCGGCCGTGACATTGCGGATGCAATTGCCCGAGGTCTGGATCGCATGCATTTCAACTTCGGCGAGTTCATCGAGAATGTCCGGACAATCCTTGAGTGCCGGCCAGTTGAATTGGATGTTCTGGCGCGTCGTGAAATGGCCGTAGCCCTTGTCATAGCGCTGTGCGATGAAGGCAAGCTTGCGCAGCTGCCGCGAAGATAGGGTGCCATAGGGAATGGCGATACGCAGCATATAGGCATGCAATTGCAGATAGACGCCATTCATCAAGCGCAGCGGCCTGAATTTTTCCTCATCCAATTCACCGGAAAGACGGCGCGCGACCTGGTCGCGAAATTGTGCGGCACGGGCGGCGACAAAGCTTTTGTCGAATTCATCATAACGGTACATTTCGGCTCCGCCCTACCCCGCCAAACGGGTTCCAATATTTCGAAAGCTCCCCCGAGCGTTCCCGCTCTGCCGGGCAGATTGACGCAGTTTCACGGCGCCTCCGGCAAGCCCGCTGCATTTTCAAGCTCGCGCTCGCGCAGTTCTTCCGGGCGCAGGCTGCGAAAGCCAGTTGTCGTCGCGCCCGCGCCGCCCGCCGGCGAAACCACTTCGAGCGCGAAAGCCCCCGCCGGCGGGAGGAAATCAATCGTCGGTCCGCGCGCCCGAATAGATTCCCGCAAGGTCACGGCCCGCAGGCCGCCCTCCTCCTCCGTCACCTCGACCACGCAAGGTTCGACCACAAGATTACGCTTTGCGTCATTCTGGCCAAGGAGAAGTCCTGCTTGCGCTTCCTCCTTGCCTCTGTAAAGCTTCGCATCATTGAGCCGCTCGGACCAAGAGCCATCGCGGCCGACATAGACCACGATGCCATCGGCTAGACGATTAGCGGAAATCACGTAAAACATTCTCGGCACTCGCGGCGTTTACAATCTTGATCCCGAATATAGCCCTATTAACACGATTTGGCGAGTGTTTATAAGAAACAACATAATTATTACGTAGTTTAGCGGGCAAAGCCAACGGCTTGCCCGCGCCAAATCGTAAACCACGGAAGACATTTGCACCTCAGCCGCGTCCAAGATCGTGAAGAGCCGGATAGACCCGGCCATCATAGCCAACGTAGATCGTGACGCCGCCAACGGCAATCTGATGGAACGGGTAAAAGGGCGAACGCGATTCTTGGCAAGGCCGCCACACCAAGGTCGGATATACGCAAAACGCGCCCTCCCTTAGAGGGATCCGACCAGAGCCATCCCCGAGGTCGATCACCGCCTCCCGCGCCGCAGCCAGCGCCGCCTCCCGCGCGATAATCGGCGAACGTTCCACACCGGTCAGGGCGAGCGCCCCCTGGAAGGTTCCATATAGGCCGTCCCCTCGAACAATCAGTGTTGGCCTGCCTTCCTGATGCAGAGTGACAAGATAGTAGAATTCGTCTCGCCGGTCGAGGCGTTGAACAAGATCGGCGGAAACTGGCCGCGCACGCTGCAACGCGGGCGCCAGCGGGCATTCCCGTCCGGCGAGCGCGTGGGCCTCGAGGCCGTGAGTCGCCAGAGCCAACGCCTCGCTCGGCGAGATGAGCCGGGTGCCATCCCTCAATCGCGTCTGCCCGAGAATTTTGAGGGAGCCCAAAGGCGGACGGCGCGGATCGCAAACGCTGATGAACTGAGCATGCCCGACGTTATAGACGTCACAGCCAGTAAAGTAGGTATTTTGCCATTCCGAGTAGGGGACATATTCATTGGCGCTCCCTCGATTGCCCCCGGTTCCGCACGCATCCGGGTCTGCATGCGGGGGCGGGGGCGCTAAAGACGGGTTATAGAAACTGGGAACTGGCGGCCAAGGATTATTGATATAGAAGCCCTCGATCGAATAGGTAGCTCCCTCTCCGGCCGGGTCCACGTCCGTCTTGACGCCGCGCACCGCGACCCAATGCCCGCAGTTGTACACGAGCGTGCCTGTCGCAACCCCGAAGTAACGCAGGGTCCGCACAATGTTTGCCGATCCCTCTGGCTCGGTATCCCCTCGCTCGACAACGAAGAAACTGTTGAACTTCGGGGGCGGCGGCATGAAGGCGTTGAGAGTGTAGTTCAGCCCGTCGGGCGACGTGTACCAGCCAGGATTCGAGTGGGAATGGTTCGAATTATAGAGTGTGTTCTGGTCGAGCAGGCCTGATCCGATCGAGTCGAGGATCATTTGCGCGACAGCGGCACCGCAATAATAGTCGGTGTCCTGCTGATGATAGGGTGTGGTGAGATCCTTAAACCAAGTCATACCTTCCCTCCCTTGAAGCGCCGTCCGTTGACGAGCCGGGATTCGGCTCCCGGATCGGATTCATGGAAGGTAATGGCTTATGCGCTCGGGGCATCAGTCAAACGACTGAGGCGCAGGTCATTTTGGGCAGCAGAACGTGGGCTCAGCTGTCCTTCAAATAATCATGCACCACCTCGCCAAGGCCGAGAGTGAGGTCGGTGAGGAAATGGCTGGCGGAGATCACCTCGCGGACCGGCAGGCGGGCGACGTCACACATCGAATGTTCGAACAACTCGATGGCGGCGGGGCCGGTCCAGGCGCCCTTCAAGGTCACATCCTCGAGATAATAGCGCACAAGCTCGCAGACCCTCGGCGTGCAATCCACATGCGGGATGATCTTGATCATGAAGCTCGGCTTTGCGAGGCTTTTCAGCAAAGGCGCCGGATCAAGCTCGCGGTGCTTGTAGCCCATGGTGGCCGACACACACAGCACCGAGCCATAGTGCAAGGTGCAAACCAAGGTCTCGCTCTCATGGGTGATCTTCGGATTGGCGAGTTTTTTTGGAAAGCCCCAGATCTCGCGCCCGCCGGCAATTGGCGCATTGTCGTCGAGATACATAGCGTGGACATAGCCGCCCTCCTCGACCGTTCCGTCAGCGGCGCGGAAGCGCACGGGAATGACCTGGCCTGTCTCCGTATAGTCGCCAAAGCCGGTCGAATCGGGCATACGGATGAATTCATAGTTCACCGTGTCGCCCACGACTTCGAGGGGCTCGGGAACAACCTCTCGCAAGACATCGGGATCGGTCTTGTAACTGATCACCACGAATTCGCGATTGTAGAATTTATAAGGCCCGCGGGGATAGGCGGGGTCGGTCAACGGCATCGCAAAAGCTTGTGTGGCGACATCGGCGAGCTTCATCATGCGTCTCCTGAGGATTGGAACTGGGCGTGCGCCCCTCTTTACTCGCGCCCGTCGCGCGCAAGGTCGAAGGTGAAAACGCCGTCGTGATTTTCGGGCCGCTGCAAGACTTCCGGATGACGGAGCGTGCGCACCGCGTCATTATATCCGGCCCTCCAATGCTCCTCCATCGTCCGCCGGGAAAACTCAAAGTCTTTCGACGTCCCCTCGTAGTTGTGGGAGTGATAGATGAGATTGATGATGTTGAAGACCTTTTCATCTGCCTCGCTGGCGAGAAGATTGGCCTCTGGCATTTGCCGCAGCTCGTCGGGAAGCCGTTGAAGGAGGTGGTGCGTGGCGCGGCGCAGCAGCTGCGATCTCTTAAATTCGTCGGTGGCTGCCCGCGTCCGGCTCGAAAAGCGGATTTCCTTCTGGCGCAACTCAGCCTCGACCAGTGTGCGAGGCAGGCGCCCTCTCGCGTTCCAAAGATCGATCTGAAAGGCCAGCGTATCCTGCCTTGGCTTGGCAGAAAGGACCCATTGCAGCGGCGTGTTGGAAACAAGACCGCCGTCCCAATAATGCTCCCCTTGGATTTCGGTGGCCGGAAAGCCGGGCGGCAGGGAGCCGCTCGCTATGACATGTTCCGAGCAAATATCATGTGTGCTATTGTCGAAATAGACGAAGTTGCCGCTTTTTACATTCACCGCGCCGACACTGAAACGTGTGACGCCGGAATTGATGAGGTCGAAATCCACCAGGCGTTCGAGGGTCGCTTTCAAAGGGGAGACATCGTAATAGCTCAGGGAATCAACATCTTCAGGTACGACCGGCACCGGCGGCGGAAACCGTGGCTTGAAGAAGCCAGGTGCGCCCCAAAACAAATTGCCCAATGCGCGTAGCTGATTGATCCATGTATGAACCCATTCCTGTTTGATCTCCACCGACCGAATGTGGAGAAAGACGGAAGAGGGAGCGGCGCTGACAGTTTCCCAAAAATCTCGCAGGCGCTCCACGCGCTTCTCCGGCGGATTGCCGGCAATCAACGCCGCATTGATGGCGCCAATCGAAATGCCTGCGACCCAATCGGGATGCAGATCAGCCTCCGCTAAGGCCTGATAGACGCCAGCCTGATAAGCCCCAAGAGCGCCACCGCCTTGCAGGACGAGAGCAATGCGCTCGAAAGGAGGACGCGGCATCACCCGATGGGTCTTGCGCATGGGGGCGTGAGATTTGTCGTCATCGGTCATGGATGAGCAATTCCCGTCAAAGGTCCGGTCCCTCCCCAGGAAGGCCGACCTTCCGACCCTATCGTACCCGGGGCCATTGTGGCAAAATCACGCTGGCCGTCAACTTGCCGCAGGATCTTTAAAAAGTTGCAGGCGTTTCTGAAAAGATCATTCGAGAAGCCCAAATACGCGCTTAAGCCTCTCATTTGACGGATTTATCACGCCGGCAGGCCCTGCTCTACGGCCGCTCTGGCGCTCCGCGTGCGGCCGACAGGCTCGCGCAGAGCTTCGCAGCGGTCGGCCAGGACTCGTCATTTGCCAAGGCCTCGCACCGTTTTCTTCCCGGCGTGATCTTATTATCTTGCAACGCCTGGGCGGAAGCTCCATCTTTCCATTGAACAAAATCTCCAACCGATAATTTCCCTGAAAAGTGAGTGTCAAAATGCGCGCCGAGGCCGAAGCGCTTGTCGAATCGATCAAGCAATCCATGGGATTGCTGAGGAGGCATCTTTGACGTCGATGCCTCAAGCCGCCGCCTTGCCGAACTAAACATCAAGGCCGAGGACCCCAATCTTTGGAACGATGCCGAAGCCGCGCAAAAGATCATGCGCGAGCGCACCGAACTCGAGGAAAGACTTGGCTCGCTCAAACGTTTTGAGAGCGAGCTTCAGGATGCGATCACGCTCATCGAGCTCGCCGAAGCGGAACAGGATGAGGCTTCCGAACAGGAGGGCCTGGACCTGCTGAAAGCCTTGAAGGCGGACGCCGAGCGCCGCCAGGTCGAGGCACTTCTGTCCGGTGAGGCCGATGCGAACGACACTTACATCGAGGTTCATGCCGGCGCCGGCGGCACCGAAAGCTGCGATTGGGCCAACATGCTTTTCCGCATGTATGCGCGATGGGCCGAGCGTCACAAATTCAAGGTCGAAATCATCGAAGCGACGGCCGGCGATGAAGCTGGCCTTAAATCCGGCACCATGCTCGTGAAAGGCCACAATGCGCATGGATGGGCCAAAACGGAATCCGGCGTCCATCGCCTGGTGCGAATCTCGCCGTTCGATTCCAACGCAAGGCGCCACACAAGCTTTGCTTCGGTGTGGGTCTACCCGGTGATCGATGATAAAATCCAAATCGATGTCAAGGAAAGCGACTGCCGTATCGATACCTATCGTTCATCGGGAGCCGGTGGCCAGCACGTCAACAAGACAGATTCGGCCGTGCGCATCACTCACATCCCGACGGGAATCGTCGTTGCTTGCCAAAGCGAGCGTTCCCAGCACAAGAACCGGGCCAGCGCCTGGAATATGCTACGCGCGCGGCTCTATGAGCAGGAGATGGAAAAGCGGGAGGCGGCAGCCAGCGCCGTCGAGGCGAGCAAGACAGACATCGGCTGGGGCCATCAGATTCGCTCCTATGTGCTGCAGCCTTATCAGCTCGTGAAGGATCTGCGCACCGGCGTGACCTCTGGCTCGCCCGGCGACGTGCTCGACGGCGACCTCGACAGTTTCATGGAGGCCTCACTTGCCCAGAAACTTGCGGGCGCCGGCCAGCCCGTGGTCGAGGATGTAGACTAAGATTTCGCTTTGGCGAAAGGCCACGGCAGGGCAAAGGACCACAGTCACAGATGCGTGCTCGACAAGAAAGGATTTTCAACCTGCCGCTGGTGGTCCTTTGGATCATTGCGCTGCTGGTTGCGATCGAGGGGGCCTGTCAGCTCGTCGCGCCAGAAACCTATCTGGAGATTCTTCAGCGCTTCGCCTTCGTACCGGGACGTTTCACTTTCGCTTTCGATCCGGCCAAGGTCACTGCCGCTTTCAACGCGATCCCAGAAGATGCCGAGTTCCGCGCGCAGGCGGCACGCTTTTTCCTCGGTGATGGCAAACCACAATGGTGGACGCCGCTGACCTATGCTTTGTTGCACGGCGGCTGGCTCCACGTGGGAATGAACTGCCTCTGGTTCGCAGCCTTCGGCTCGGCTGTCGCACGCCGCTTCGGAGCGCCTCGCTTTTTGCTGTTTTGCGTGATCTCGGCGATTGCCGGAGCCCTGATGCACTATCTCACTCACATGGCTGATCTCGAGCCCGTCGTAGGAGCGTCAGCGACGGTTTCCGGCGTCATGGCGGCAGCGGTGCGGTTTGTTTTCCAGCCAGGGGCGCCGCTTGACGAATCCCTCGGCTTCACCGAGCGCGCACATGAGGACCACGCCTACCGCCAGCCCGCGCTTCCCTTGCGGGAGATTCTCTCCAATCGCAGCGCGATGAGCTTCCTTGGCTTCTGGTTCCTCGCCAATATTCTATTCGGCACCATTCCCATGCCGCTTGGCGGCATAAACGCAACGATCGCCTGGCAAGCCCATATCGGTGGCTTTCTCGTCGGGCTTTTGGCTTTTCGCTGGTTCGACCCGCCGGCACCGTCGGCCTTCGCTTCTCCGTTTATGCGTCGATAATCGCGCTTCAACCAAGAAGCCGGCGGTTCCGGCGCGGTTTCTGCGCTTGCCGCCTGAAGCTTGCGACGATTTCGACATGCGGCGTATGACGGAACTGGTCGATTGGCTCGACCCGCAGAAGCTCGTAGCCGCCGGCGCATAGGATCGCGGCGTCGCGTGCAAAGCTTTCCGCGTTGCAAGAGACCGCGATGACGGCCGGCACTTGCGAGGCCGCGAGGGCTCTTGCTTGTTCCGCTGCCCCTGCCCTTGGCGGATCGAAGACGATTGCATCGTAGCGATCGAGTTCCTCGAGCCGCAGCGGGCGAGCGAAGAGATCGCGGCGTGTGACAGTCACCTCATGCAGGCCTTCGACATGCGCGGCCTTTGCTAAAGCCTGCAGCGCCGCCTCCTCAAGATCGAAGGCATCGATTTTTGCAAACTCGGCCATGCGGAGGGCAAAGGTTCCGATACCCGCGAAAAGATCGGCAACATGTCTTGCCCCGCTGACATCGGCGCAAACGCGCGCCGCGAGCATTTCCTCGCCGGCTTCAGTGGCTTGCAAGAAGGCTCCCGGCGGTGGCGCCACCACTGCCCTTCCCATCACGAGCCTCGGCACGCGGCGGGAAACAACGACCGAACCATGGTTTGAGAGACGAGCAAGATCGTGCTGGAGGGCGACCCGCACGAGGCTTTTCGTCTCGGCTTCGCTCAGCAGCCCATGGCCCTTGAGATCAACATCGAGGCCGGACGCTGTTGCGGTGACAAGGATGTCGAGCGGCTTGCCCGAGGCCGCCAGCGCTTGTGCAAGCGCACGGGCAGCCGGCAAAGCCGCCTTCATCGAAGGAGCCAGTACAGGACAGGAGAGGATTTCAACAATCTCATGGCTGCGCGCTTGGGTAAAACCGGTCTTGGCCCTGCCCTGCGGATAGCGCGCATGAAAGGTTGCCCGCCTTCGCCCCGCGCCATGGGCATCAACAAGATCAGCCACCTCGGCCGCGAGGCCCGCCCGCCGCAGCGCGTCGGTGACAAGATCACGCTTCCATCGCGCATAAGCGGGCGCCGCAAGCGTTTGCACCGCACAGCCCCCGCAAATGGAAAAATACGTGCAGAATGGCGCGATCCGGTCCGGGCTCGGGGTCACAACCTCGACCAATGTGCCCCTGGTGCCGTCGATCTCCGCGATGACCGTTTCGCCAGCCAAAGCATAGGGAACGAAAACCGTACCTGCGGGGCTCTGCGCGATGCCTTCGCCGCGCCGTCCGAGCCTACATATGGTAAGACGCGTGTGGAGGCTGATCATTCCTGTATCGCACCGAGCAGAAACTCCTGGCTGCCGTCACCGCCTTCAATCGGAGAGGGCACAATCCCGATGATTCGCCAGCCGAGGCTTTTCACGGCAGTTTCGATTTTTTCACACGCGTGCCGCCTTGCTTCGCTGTCTTTCACGATGCCCTTGCGAGCGTGGCCAGGACCGGCCTCGAATTGCGGCTTGATCAGGGCGACAAGGCTTGCGCCGGGTCCAGCGAGCGGCAGCACGGCGGGCAGAATCAACGCGAGCGATACAAAACTTACATCGCAGGTCACGAAAGAAGGCGGGCGCGCGAAGGACGCTTTGCTCAAGTTGCGCGCATCGGTCCCTTCGAGCGAGACGACACGCGGATCGGCGGCGATATCCGCATGCAATTGGCCGTGGCCGACATCGATGCAATAGACTTCGGCCGCGCCGCGCGTGAGAAGCACATGGGCGAAGCCCCCGGTCGAGGCGCCGACATCGAGACACACCCGATCAGCCGGAGCGAGGCCGAAAGCGTCGAGGGCCGCGGCGAGTTTGACGCCGCCGCGCGAGACCCAGGGATAGGCGGGCGTTGCTTCGATCGTTGCGCCCGGCCCAATTGGCTCAGAGGCTTTGCGGAGGGTTTTCCCATCGACGCGCACGCGGCCGGCGGCGATGGCTTCCTGCGCCTTGGCCCTGCTCGGGAAAATTCGGCGGCCGACGAGAGCGACATCGGCGCGCCGGTCTGTAGCGGGTCTTTCTTCCACGGTCTGCCGCCGCCTCATTCGGCTAAAATGTCTTTGGCTCACATTCCGAAAGACTAGTCTCCAAGACCGTCAACCTTCGGCTTGCCGGACTGCGGCGAGGGGTGCCGCGCTGCTTGCACTCGGCTTTTGATGGGCCATCGGCGGCATTTGCCGCTTTTCCTGTCCCGCTCTCCTCGTCGCCACCCACGACTTGCGGTCGAGCTGAAACCTGTCGCAGGGATGCAGGCCGCCACGTGCAGGCAGAAGATGAAGACCGCTGTCCACGAAGACGAAACCGGTCTTTTCGAGAACGCGACGCGAGGCCGGGTTGTTGATGCGCGCATTGGCTAAAATCCGGCTCGCCCGCGTGAGACTGAACACCGTGTCGATAAGCGCCTTCACGGCTTCCGTGGCTAATCCCTTCCCCCAAAAAGGCGGAGCGAGAATGTAGCCAAATTCAATGTCCGCTGCGGAAGCTGGATGTGCACCAAGGAGGCCGATCATTTGGCGAGCGCTGCCTTTTCGGATGATTGACAACACGAGCGCCGATCCATTGGCGTTATCGGCCCGGGCCTTCATGACGAAGCGCTCCGCCTCGCCGGGCGGATAGGGATGCGGAATCACCGCGGTCATCCGCGCGACTTGTTCCAAGCTCGCAAAGCTGGTGATCGATGGGATGTCGCAAGCGCGCGGCCACCGCAGCCAAAGCCGTGGCGTCTCGATGCGGAAGATGTCGTCCGAAGTCAAATCCGGGAACATGCTGGCTCCAGGGGGCATCCTCTTGCGAGGTCCTAACCCGAATGTTGGGTGTTGGCCTCCTCCCTGCGAAGCCCTTTCGGGCGTTCCGGACTGATCCTCCTAATTCAGGAGCGGTTCCGTATCCGAAAACCAAGTCCACCAGGTCTAAGGCCTAGATGGAGGTTTTCGGCCTCCACCCTATTCTGCAGCCCCAAGGTGGGGCGACGGCTCGACGGAAACGTAAGCGCGCCCATCACCTTTGGTCTGAAAAGCGACCTTTCCTTGGACCAGAGCATATAACGTGTGATCCGTTCCTATTCCGACATTTGCGCCAGGATGCCATTTGGTTCCGCGTTGGCGTATAATAATGTTGCCGCCGACGACGAATTCGCCGCCAAATTTCTTGACGCCGAGGCGCCGGCCCTTGGAATCGCGGCCGTTGCGGGATGACCCGCCTGCTTTTTTATGTGCCATGAGTCTGGCTCCAAATCTCTGCGGGCGTTGTCCGGCCCGCGGCCTCTCGCATCATGAAAATTGGCACGCCCAAACGGGCATGAAACTACTCGACGCTCGCATTTTCCCCGGAAGGCTTGGCGCCGCCCGCGTGAACCCCGGTAATCCGGACGAGGGTCAGATCCTGCCGATGGCCGCGCTTACGTTTGGAGTTCTGCCGCCGGCGCTTCTTGAAGGAAATTGCTTTCGGTCCGCGCTTATGCTCAACAATCTCCCCGGCGACGCTGGCGCCCGCGATGAATGGGGCTCCCAAAGCCGACTCGCCGTCTCCGGATAGCATAAGAACCTGATCGAAGGCCACGGCATCGCCGGCCTCGCCGGAAAGCGTCATGACGGTAATCGTTTCCCCGGCGGTGACGCTATATTGCTTGCCGCCGGTTTTAATGACTGCGAACAACTCAACTTCCCTCGTCTTAGAGCCTCGGGTCCAAAAACCCTGCTTCCCTGCATCGCCCTACGGCGAAGCCTATTCAAGACAGCGCCTGCTAGGGCATTGCCGCCGGCTGATGGTTTTCCACCGCCGATGATCCTATTCCAAGATCCCGCTTACAAGATCCCACTGGAGACTTGTAAATCTCCGCGCCGTCTTAACGACGGCAAATCCGCCTCGCTGTCCCGGGGTTATGCTCCCGCGACGCAGATTGCCCACGGCGCGCGTTGAGCGCAAACCGCTCCGGCGGCTGTCTACAAAGCTTGGTCCCGGTTGTCAATCGCGACCCACGCCCAGCGATGGCTGGCTTGAAACTCTTTTTAATAGGTGCCTTGGGAGCGATCTTCTTCGTTTTCGTTGCAGACGCCCAGCACCAACGCCGCGACAAAAAAGGCCCGGCGCAACCTTGATGGTTTACGCCGCATTTGAGCCATTTTCAAAAGGTTTCTTCAAAAAGTCATCTTGCTCAAGCGCCGGAGTTTTCCAGCGCGGGGCCGCCAGACCTGAACAAAGAGCCGTCTTCAAGTCGGCTGAAGAACGCGATCACGAGGGGGGGCCTAAATCCACAGAGTGGGAGCATGTTCGAATCGAAAAGGGCGATCAACCTTTTCGGGACCTGTTCTAAGACTTTCCAAGACGCCGTTTGCCGCTGTCTTGAAGCCCGGCAAATTTTCAGTTCCCCCCAAGGAAGGGCGCCGAAAGGCCCGTTCCCTCTATCCTGTCCCTCGGAGTTCATGCTCGTGAAAATTGGCGGGGCCGTCCCAAGGATCGAAGCAACGCGATGGCGATGAGCGCGCCGCTACGAACCGAGAATACGGGCATCCGGCTGCAGCCCGCCCGGTTTGGCACCCGCATCGATTTTGGAGTTGATCCAGCAATCGAAGCTTATGGCGCCCGCCAAGCCTCCTTCGATCGAAGGAAAGTTTCGCTGCGCTGGCTTGCCGGCACCCTTCTAACGGGCGTTTCCGGAGGTGTCCTCATCGGCGCGGCGATCTACGCGGCGCTTGGCCATCAGACCTATTTCGCCGAAGCACCGGCGCCGGCGCCCACGCAGCGCAAGGAGATCAACCTTGACTTCGGCGTCAATCCGCACAAGGGCGATCGCCTGGTCAAGGCGGTTGACATCGTCGCCGAAAAACAGAGCTTCCAGGCGCCAGCGACGATCAGGGCTGGCGACAAGGAAGTTATGAAGCTCCACACCTTCACGCATGTCCAGACCACCTTGACATTGGCGAGCTTCGGATTTTCGGATGATGTCCCTCAATTCAATCCGTTGAAGGTCCTCGCGGGGGCTCGCGCGGCGCTGGATGTTGGGCCAGAGCCGGTTCAGGATGATGCCGAAGTCTCCTGGTCCACTCGCGATCTTGGCGGCGTGACGTTTTCACCGGCGGTAGCGTTATCGCTAGAAGAGGTTCAGGCCCAGGTCGCCGAGCAGGTCAAAAACACAATGGAGGCAGGTGCGAAGCCGCTGCCCTTGCCGCCGCAACTTCTTCTGATGCGGACCTCTCGCGCCTATCTTCCGAACGTTCTTGCCTATGCCAACCCGGCCGAACCAATCGCGACCGCGCCATTTTCCACGATCGAAGTCCGCATGGTTCCTGAAAACGTGACCGATGCCGGGCGTTCGCCGCAAGTTTCGCAGGCAACCCAGATGGACGAGCGTCTCGTCGTGGTCCGTCATGGAGAAAGCCTCGAAAGCGTGCTCCGTGCCGCCGGGGTCACGAAGGACCAAATCAGCGGAATTATCGCCGCCTTTGGGTTGCCGCGCGGCCAAGCGCCGGTTGCGGAGGGTGCGCGCCTCAAGCTTCTCTTTGCGGACCTTGATGGCTCCGGCACCACAATGACTCTGGCGCGCCTTTCGGTCTATTCCGGCGAAACCTTGGAGACCAGCATCGCGATCAACGACCGTAGCAATTATATCCAGGTCACTCCCCCCCAGCACACGGCGAAGCGGCAGAGCCAGGACGACAGCGACGATTCCGACGATACCGATGGCATGCGGCTCTATGATTCGCTCTACGAGACCGCGCTAAAACAAGAAATCCCACGTCCGGTGATCGACGAGCTTGTCAGGATCTTTGCCAACGATGTTGACTTCGGGCGAGCCGTGAGCGGTGGCGATTCCTTCGAGGCCTTCTACGACGAGAGCGAGGAGGGTGAGGGACGCAATCAGCTTCTTTACGCTTCGATCACCGCGCGCAACGAAACGTTCCGCTATTACCGTTTCCAGACGCCGGATGACGGGCTTGTCGATTACTACGATCAAGACGGCCGCTCGACCCGCAAATTCCTGGTTCGCATGCCGATCGTCGGGGGACGGTTTACCTCCGGCTTCGGGCTGAGGTTTCACCCGATTCTCGGCTATTCACGCCCCCACACCGGAGTCGATTGGGCCGCTCCCATCGGCACACCAATCTTCGCGGCGGGCAGCGGCACGATCGTCAACGCCGGATGGGATTCTGGCTACGGCCGCCGGATCGAAATCCAGCACGCCAATGGCTATGTCACGACCTACAATCACATGTCGGGCTTCGCACGCGGCGCCACCGGAGGCGCCCACGTGCGGCAAGGTCAGGTCATTGGCTATCTCGGCCAGACGGGTCTCGCGACTGGGCCACATCTCCATTACGAGATTCTGGTGAACGGCCATTTTGTCGATCCGATGCGAATCAAACTTGCCCGCACCCGCGAATTCGACGGCCGCATGCTCGCCAATTTCAAACGCGAGCGCGACCGGATCGACAGCCTTGTCCTCAAAGCTCCCAACGCAACCAGCGTCGCCGCGCACCCATCAGAAAGATGACGCAGGCGCCGGAGTATTTTCCGGCGTCACGGTTCTCGCCAGAACTTACATCCACTGATGAGGAAAAGACGGAGAGCAGCCCGTCTGGAGCGGCTGCAGCCTCGGCGACCTGGAATTTGAACCTGCGCCCACTTGCCGAGGGCTGCTTTTTCGGGCCTACCGCAAATCCGAAATGATCACAGAATTGTCGGAGCCAATAATTTTGGTTCGCACGAGAACATCGCCGTCGAACCAGAGGTCGCGCTCAAAGTCACCTTTCAACGTGTCGGCGATCTTATAGTGATGCGTCTGGTGGGACGTGCCATGGATGGTCACGGCTTCTTCGCCAAGATCCGTCACCTTCATCGACATGCGCTTGCCGGTATCTGGGTCAAACACATCGTTTTGATGAATTGCGTCCTTGCCCCAAAGGCTTGCCGGAGCGGCTGTCTTGGGCAAATCGCTATGCTTGCCGTCGGCATCCATGCTGAGTTTGTCTGGCGCCACCGTGACGTCGATGACATGCTTGGTGCCATTGTCGTTGGTCCGCGATTTGAAAGCAATGAGCTGGCCATTCTTCCAAGTTTCATCGCAGGAATGTTCGTAACGATAAGCTTCGATGAACATCACCTTGACAGAAACATCCGTCTTGACCTTGACCGTGATCAAGTCATTCTCGCGCTCGATGTCGATCGTATCCGTGCCGATCTTGTCGTTTCCCCGCACGATGTCGAAGACCTTATGGATCTTGGTCGCGGCCGTCGGATTGTCCGCGCCCGCCGGCACAACCGGCAATAGGAGGAGAGTAAACGAAAGGGCAACTGTTCGCATAATGATCACCGTTTTTTTTTGCGAATCGCTCGCGCAACTTAACCGTAAGCGTGCTGACAGAAAACAACCCGTACGAGACAAGCAGTATGAAGGGGAATTTCCGCGCCGCGCGAGGTCCGCGGAAAGCCAAGCCCGCGACTGTCGCTATTTATTCGACGCTTTAATTTTTTCTTTTTTAAGGCGGCAATCTGAAGCCATAAGCGCGACAGTTGATTTTAGGTCGGCGCCCCGGCAAAGATCAGGTCAGGCGAAAGCCTCTCCCGTACCATCGCCGGGGACAGGCCTTCCCCCCGCAGGGCGCGAATCGACTTCGCCCGCGAACTTTTCGACAGTTTCCGACCTGAAGCGTCGCGCAGAAGCGAGTGATGACGATAAAGGGGAGCGGGAAGATCGAGCAAAGCCTGTAAAAGACGATGCAGGCTCGTGGCCTTGAAGAGGTCTTCGCCCCGCACGACATCGGTCACCCCTTGCACCGCATCATCCACAACAACCGCAATGTGATAGCTCGCGGGGATGTCCTTGCGGGAGAGCATCACATCTCCCCAAAGGGCGGGTTCGGCGGCGACGTCGCGGGCTTCCAAATCGGGACCGATTTCCCGCCAATCGAGATGGCGGCCGGTTTTGGCTATCGCTGCTGCTATGTCGATCCGCACGCCGGCCGGCTCCCCGGCTGCGAGCCGGCGTTGTTGTTCTCGGGGGGAAAGGTGTTTGCAGGTGCCAGGATAAAGCGGGGAACCATCCGGGTCTCGCGGCCAGCCTGGGCGGCCAGCGGCGCTTTCCAGGATGTCTCGGCGCGAACAAAAGCAAGGATAGGTCAGCCCCTGCGCGGAGAGCCTCGCAAGGGCGCGGTCATATTCCGGAAAATGCTCGGATTGGCGGCGCACGGGGGTTTCCCAAGAAAGGCCGAGCCACGCGAGATCCTCGTAAATCGCCTGTTCGAATTCCAATCGGCACCGCTCGATGTCGATATCCTCGATTCTCAACAAAAACCGGCCTCCCGTCGAGCGGGCCAGGGTGGAATTCAGCAATGCGGAATAGGCATGACCAAGATGAAGATAACCATTCGAAGAAGGGGCGAACCGGAATACGCGGTTGGTGAAAGACCGGGTCATGTCTTAAAAGCTCCGGGCCGAAACAGGCCCCGCCGAGAAAACGAGGCAAGGCAGGCCTTTGTTGCGAATCGCATGGATCAGAAATGGGGGTTTAGCCGAGGCCTTGCAAACGGTTTTCGCGCGATGGCTTGTCACAGTCCCGCGATTTCCTTTCGTCTCCGGCAGAGACGGTCGCTTTTAATCTGCTCCTGGCCTTGACCTTTGCGTATAAACGGAATTCCTCAACAAGCACCGAAGCCCACTGGGATCCAGAACATGGCTGCCACACTCGACGGACCACGTCTTCCCGCAACGTCTCAGAAGACGGAACAGCTCGTCGTTTTTCTGCACGGATATGGGGCCAACGGCAATGATCTGATCGCGATCGGCAAGCAATGGCGCAATCTCATGCCCGGCGCCGCTTTTGTGGCCCCAAATGCACCGGAGCCCTGCGGCCAAGTTCCCGGCGGACGCCAATGGTTTCGTCTCACCATGCGCGATCCGGATGAACGTTGGATCGGCGTCAATAAGGCGGCCCCAATTCTGAACGCCTTTCTGGACGCAGAATGCGACCGCTATGGCCTCGACGACAGCCAGCTAGCCCTGGTTGGCTTCAGCCAAGGGACAATGCTCGCCCTTCACGCAGGGCTGCGGCGCGCTCGCACGCCGGCGGCCATCCTCGGCTATTCCGGCGAACTCGTCGCGCCACCCGATCAAGAGCCGGCGATCGCATCTAAGCTCGGCGCCAAATCCCCGCCGATCTTCCTCCTCCATGGCAGCAAGGACGACGTTATTCCGGCCGAGGCGCTTTTTCGTTCGGCCGAGGCCTTGGCGCGGGCGGAGATTCCCTCTCAATGGCATCTTTCGGTCGGTCTCGGGCATGGGATCGACGGTCTTGGTCTCTTATATGGCGGCTTATTCTTGGCCAAATGCTTCGGCATGAAGCTCGATCCCAGCATCAGCGCCCGAATGTAAGAGAATCCGACCCGATGTGGCCGCCGAGGAGCTTGCCGCAACTCCTTGCGTGACGCCGGCAGGCGTCGGCAGGAGGACGGGCTGGCGGCGCGGCTCTCCATAGGTCAAAGGATTGCGCACAGCGACCGGCCGGTAGAGGAGCTTGGTTGCCTCGACGATTAGAACGCCAGCGAATGGCAGGGACAGTCCGACGCCAATCTCTTCGACAAAGGCGGCCGCATGCAGCCACGTCCGGTGCTGGAACGGTGGAATGTAAAGCGCTTCCGACCAGTGAGTCGGAGAGAACAGACTTTCCCGCATCAACTCAGACAATTGGCCCCGCGAATAGGGCCGTCCGTGCCCAAAAGGCGTCCGGTCGAGCCGTGCCCAAAGCCCGGAACGGCCCGGCACCACGACGATAACGCGCCCACCCGGCGTCAAGATCCGCCAGATCTCGGCAAGAAGGTCGCGCGGATGTTCGGTGATTTCGAGCGCGTGGACGACAAGCGCCCGGTCGATGCAGGAATTGGGCAAAGGCATTGCGTTGGTTTCGACGAGGGCCGAGGAGGAATGTCCCGAGGGTGGCCAGTTCACCACACCTTGTTCGGCAGGCATGAAAGCAAGGACTCGCACCGCTTCGTCACGGAAAACTTCGAGATAAGGCGTCGCGTAGCCGACGCCGAGGATCGAATAGCCGGTGCAATTCGAGAAACGCTGCCGCACGATCTTGTGCACGACACGTCGCGTAACCTCGCCGAGGGACGAGCTATAGAAGGAACGCAGGTCGATAACGTCGATGGCCATTGGTTTCTAAAGCGCGGGCGTGATCATCGTTGCCTCAGCTTGGGGGGATTGTGCTCTTGAAAAAATATTTTGAGAAGCTGGAAGATCCTTCCCTTCGCGCAAAAATAAAGCCTCGATTTCCGGCCAATTTGAGCCCGTGCGGGGGGCGGGCCAGCTTGCCGTTTCCCCGACGCAAGGATTAACGATGCATGGCCGCCCAAATCCACCAGTTCCTTTGCCTTAAGGATAATTTCGGCGTCCTCGTCCATGATCCCTCGACCCGCGCGACGGCGGCGATCGACGCGCCCGAGGCTGCCCCGATCGGCGCGGCGCTCGCGGCAAGAGATTGGACTCTCACCGATATCTTGATCACCCATCATCATTTCGACCACACCCAGGGCATCGCCGGCCTCAAGGCATGGTTTCCCGGCGCGCGGGTTGTCGGCCCGTCCAAGGAGGCCGCCAAGATCGGCCACCTCGATCTCGCAATTGGCGAGGGCGCTCGCGTCATGACCGGCGCGCTTGAAGCAAAGGTGATCGAGGTTCCGGGGCATACCTCCGGCCATATCGCCTATTGGTTCGCGGACGAAGGCATTCTTTTTGCCGGCGACACCTTATTTGCGATGGGGTGCGGCCGAGGCTTTGAAGAACTCCCCGCGGTGCTGTTTCATTCGCTCATGAAACTTGCCGCGCTCCCTGGCGAGACACAGGTCTATTGCGGGCATGAATACACTTTGGCCAACGCAAGATTCGCGCTTATGATCGATCGATCCAACGAGGCTTTGAGGAAGCGCGCCGAAACGGTCGCCCAGCAGCGCGAGGCGGGCGAATTCACCCTCCCGACGACGATCGCGCTCGAACTTGCGACCAATCCGTTTCTTCGCGCCGGCGACCCTTCCATAAAGGCTGGGCTTGGCATGTCAGGCGCTGATCCTGTCGCGGTTTTCACCGAATTGCGCGAGCGCAAGAACCGGCTGTGAGCATGGGCCAAAGTGCAGCGGCGGATATGGCGGGGTTTGTGCAAAAATCCCGCAACAAAGAAGCAACCGTCTGCTCCGCGCCTCAGGGAATAGGATGACAAGGACCCCATGAAATGACGGCCGCCCCCCTCACGAACCGGAGCGCGGAAGACATTATCCGCTTGCTCGATCTCAATCCGCATCCCGAGGGCGGTTTTTTCCGTGAGACCTTTCGCGATCCCATCCAAGATAGGCAGGGCCGCGCCGCCTCGACGGCGATTTACTTTCTTCTTGTGGCGGGTCAATACTCGCGCTGGCATAGGGTGGATGCTGCCGAGGTTTGGCACTTCTACGCTGGCGCGCCATTGGAACTGAGAGTTTCACAAAACGGTCATAAGCCGAGCATCCACCGACTTGGCGCCCATCTGTTCACCGGGGAACGTCCGCAGATTGTGGTTCCGGCGAATCACTGGCAGAGTGCGCTCAGTCTTGGGGATTGGTCGCTCGTTGGCTGCACGGTAGCGCCTGGCTTCGAATTCTCAGGCTTCGAAATTGCGCCGGTTTGGCCGCCGCCTCCCAGCGAGGAGCACGGCGAAACAT
>DATJBL010000085.1:0-16989 GCA_035515355.1 Methylocella sp. | reverse complement strand
GGCCTTCATCACTCACGCGGCATGGCTGGATCAGGCTTGCGCCCATTGTCCAATATTCCCCACTGCTGCCTCCCGTAGGAGTTTGGGCCGTGTCTCAGTCCCAATGTGGCTGATCATCCTCTCAGACCAGCTACTGATCGTCGCCTTGGTGAGCCATTACCCCACCAACTAGCTAATCAGACGCGGGCCGATCCTTCAGCAATAAATCTTTCTCCTTGCGGACGTATCCGGTATTAGACCAAGTTTCCTCGGCTTATTCCGAACTGAAGGGTACGTTCCCACGCGTTACTCACCCGTCTGCCACTGACGTATTGCTACGCCCGTTCGACTTGCATGTGTTAGGCCTGCCGCCAGCGTTCGTTCTGAGCCAGGATCAAACTCTCAAGTTGAGTGAGAATTTGGTACCGGCTGGTCACTATCTCTTTGACGAGTCCCAAGCACACCTGCCTGCAGTTCCGTCAGGATCTCTCCCGAAAAACTGCAAACACGATGAACTTAGATAACGTGACCGCCAGAGTATCTCATCGGCCGCATCCACAAAGGAGTGCGGCCCGCAAGGACTCCGCCGTCCACGTTTCTCTTTCTTCCGATTCAATTGTCAAACAGCAAAGTCTAGTCAAACATTATAGCCAGGTTAAACAGTATAAACTGCTCAACCATGCAACAGCTTGATACCCTGACACGGAAGCGATCTCTCCCCGGTTTTCTCAACCGGGTGGCTTTGAGGCCCGAGAAACTCGAGAGAAACGATCAGTGCCAGCCGCACAAAGCAGCGTTGCAGTCGATGACCGGCTTATAGGTCGAGCCCGCTCCCACTGTCAACCGGCGTTTTCAAAAAACTTCCAAAAACCGCCGCCACAACTCGCCGTTCCCTGCAAACCATCCCTTTTTCCAAGGGCTTACTCACAGCTTGTCCGGAGGAGCTCGCCGCCCATCCGGATCGCCAAACCAACGCGGGGAACGTCTTTTCGTGGCGGGTACTTGAGGTAATCGCAAAACCGGCAAAGGCAAGAGGGCGAGCGGCGCCGACGCAAAAAAAATTAGGCCTGCGAGCCCCGCTTTAGCTAAGCGTTCAAGAGATAGCCACAAAGCCCTTGCGGCGGCCAACATCGGAAAGATATGTCCGCTGCGAGGGTCGGCGATGGCAGGCACATGTCGCTTCGCGAATTCAGCCAAGCAGCCGTCCGCCTTGATCCTGTCATGGCATAACATTAGGTCCTTTAACTTGACCGGCTTCAAACGCCGCGAGGACCACGTCGAACCAAAGCGACCCCGCCCTCGCCAGCTCGATAAGCGGTGACGACAAGAGCGATCAAAACGATCGATCGATCAAAAAGAACGATCCATGAGCTCTGGGCCAAACAAGCCGTCTGGCCGAGATCTCTCTTTTCAGGAGAGATCTCTCTTCTCAGGGAGGAGGCATCACATGTCCGCGACGACCATCATCTATCTCATTATCCAAATTGCTGCCGGGGCGATCGGCGGCAATATCTTCGCCAAGATCACGCAATTCACCCTGGGCCCAATCGGCAACACAATTGTCGGCGCTGTGGGAGGAGCCATCGGCGGCTTCATCTTCCAAGGCTTGGGCCCGGAGCTCAGCGGCATCGCAATTGGCCCTGCGCTTCTGCAAGCGGCCATCGGCGCCGTCAGCGGCGCAATCCTGACAGTGTTTGCCAGTCTCTTCATGCATCCGATCGATTACTGAACAAGAGCTAGGAGCCCTTTCCGAGGCGACAAAGGTTACCTTTTCAAAAGGCCGGTCCGAAGCCCCCGGCCCGGCATCTGCTTTTGGGCTCGAAGCGCTCTTAGGATGGCGTTTCAAAGCTCCCTCATGGCTCTATGCCACCTCCATCCCTAGAATGCCTCCACATTCATGTTCCTGCGTTCTGAACGTCGCATCATCTTCATTCTGGAATGATAACCTTCCGGCGTCTCAGAGTTCGACGAGGCACGCTGAGAAGTTCCGGCCCATAAGGGGCCGGTTTACGGCTGGCTGGTCCTTTTTCACATACAGAAGTCAAAGCGTGGCGGGGGCCCGTCGAGTCCTAATACTGATAGAAACAAAGGGAGAGACGGACGATGGCTATTGTGGCGGATAGTGGAACTTCAACAATCCAAGTCACTGAAGGGAGCGGCGCGAGCTTGGTGATTTTGATCGCGATGGTGATCCTCTTCGGGGCGGCCGCCTATTTTACCGGCCGCTTGTATGGAAAGGTCGGAATGATTGCGGTCGCAGCTGGTTTTGTAGTTGTTTTCATCGGACTTTATGCGCTCGGCGGCATAACTTTCGGCTAAGCGCCAAGTCAGGCGTGGCGCGGTGAGCGCGCCACGTCCCGCAGGATCCGCCAGCCGCGCATGGGATAGCGGTGCATATAGGCGGGACGAAATGCCCCCCCCCCCGGCGTTCCGTGTGGGTGCGTGAAAATTGAAAATGCTGGGCTGGTGAAGAAGCAGAGAATAAGCTGGTGGCACACCAGAGGAAACTTAACAATTTAAAGATCTGGGGCTGCCATCTCTGTCGTATTACTGTTTTGGTTTCTACCGAAGAATTTCATGGAACCTGCCTACCGGTAAGGCGTTTGTTGCTCGCGGTTTTCGGTTCTGTCGTAGTCTGACCGAAATCCGAGCCTAGGCTTTACGATGGGAGGCAAATCATGGCTGTTGTGACCTCTGCAGGAACCGGCGCAATAAACGCCGCGGAAGGAAGCGGCGCAAGCTTGGTTATTCTGATCGCAATGATCCTTCTCTTTGGTGGCGCGGCGTATTTTACGGGCCGCCTCTATGGCAAGAACGGAATGATTGCTGTCGTTGCGGGATTTGTAGTTGTTCTCGTCGGGCTATTGGCGCTGGGAGGTCTGAGCTTCTAATCGATAAACCTCTTCCCGGAATGATTCTTAAGTGCTAAGTTGTCGCAGTCTCGTTACAAACGGGGCAACCGTGGATTCCACGGAGTCGGTCGGGAACGCGCCACGGAGTTGTACGCGAAAAGATACGACCCGCGGCGCGCGACGGCCGGATAGTCACTTTGAAGAATCAGAAAAGGGAGGTGGACGATGGCTATTGTGCAGCCTATTGGAACTGGCCAGATTGATCGGGTTGAAGGCTCCGGCGCGAGCTTGGTTATTCTAATCGCGATGATCCTTCTCTTTGGCGGAGCGGCGTATTTTACGGGCCGCCTCTACGGCAAAGCTGGGATGATCGCCGTTATTGCCGGGTTCGTGGTTGTCTTCGTCGGGCTTTATGCGCTCGGGGGAATCAGCTTCGGCTGAACCAACAAATTCCCGCGTGGCGCGCTGGGCGCGCCACGCAAATATGACGGCATCATCACGACCCATCATGGTGCTGTCACTAAACGCTCAATCTCCGCGACCGTATGATGAGTGAGATCCTTAGGGATCTCGGCAAGAATTCTCGCTTCCGTCTCTTTCGTGAACTCATTCCGCAAATCGCCGAGAATCTTCGGCGGCGCCACGATGACGATTTCGTTGAACGCTTGCGACTGTGCAGCCTTATTAATGCGTTGAGCGATCAAAGCGGCAAAACGTTCCTTTTCAAGTTCGTGCCAATCCGTCTCCCCCATAGCGCTGCGCATTTCGCCGACGCTTGAGTAAGCCCGCCCCGGCGAATCGCTTCCCTGCTCCCGGGATGGAGCATCCTTATGCTCCTCCACGGCAAGACGGCGGAAATTCGGAAATTTCTCGTCCCCCTCGTTGATGAGAAACAAAGCCTTTTGGCCATCCCCGACGAAAACCCACGCGCCATGCGCCAAACTAAGTTGCGTCATTGAATTCTCCCTTTTTCTATCGAAGGCGCCACGTGGACACGCCAAGTTATAGCGAACTCAAACAAAGCCGCAGCCGCAGCCGGTTTCATCTGAATGCGAAGACCCGGATTCTCGCCCGTATTCAACATAAGATCCATGACTTGCTTCGAAAATTCTTGATATGGCTCAATCCAAGATAGGATATGGAAATCGGCGAGAGGCTTTATTCCTAACAAACCGCTCCAGATTTTCGAGACCCGCGAAAGTCTGTTCCCGCTCCGTGCCGCCCGGGCTAAAGCCGGCGGGCGTTTTGATTGGCCTCCACACGTCAATTTCAGTCTCCAAAGATCCGTGCGATGTAATTGGCCATAGCCCCTCAGCCTTGCAAAGCGCGAATATCTGGTCATTGATAATGTTTGTCACTATGTTTCATCCTGACTGACCAGTTGAAAGCGGAGGGGCTTCGACGGCAATGGCAGGCGAGCTTCGGGTGAGGGTCGGGGTCCACAACCTTTCCGGCGATCAGGTAACGGCATTCCGGAACGCCTATCGCCAGATGATGCAGATCAGCGACAATCGCGGTTATCAATTTTTTGCAGGCTTGCACGGTGTTCCAAGCTGGTATTGCTGGCATCATCAGCAGAACGCCCGCTCGGCGCAGCGGATGCAGCTTTTTCTGCCTTGGCACCGCGCCTATCTTTACAATTTCGAGATGGCAATGCGGGACCGGGTGCCCGGTGTGACATTGCCATGGTGGGACTGGACGCTGCGCCCGCCAAGACAGACAGGCATTCCCGATATCTTCAGCGTGTCAACCGCCGGCGGGCAGCCCAACCCGCTCGCCTCGTTCCGGATCAATTTGCCAAATACGAACCCTCCCTTGTTGCGCAATACCAAGCGTCAGCCGGGCGCGCCTGCTGAGCTGCCTGGGCAAAGCGACGTCGACGATGTGCTGTCGCGGACTGACTGGAGCGATTTTACCGACGCTATCGAAGATGTACATGACGCCGTGCACGGCTGGGTTTCAGGCGACATGGGTGTGGTTGGCACCGCGGCTTTCGACCCCATATTCTGGTCTCATCACGCGATGATCGATCGCATCTGGTGGCTCTGGCAGGTGCGGAATGGCTCCGGGAACATTTCGTCGGACCTTCTCAATGCGGTTCTGACACCGTTCAATTTTCGAGTCCAAGATGTCTTGAACGTCAACGATTTGGGTTATGATTACGTCGCCGCACAAGTGGTTGCTTCAGCAGGAGGTACAAGCTGATGGCGAAGACACCGCGCAAGCTTCCGGCCGCGAGAAAGCAGGTTCCGAAACGGACTCGCTCACTCGCCGCGCCAACACGCGGGAAGGTCCCAGCGCGAACATTTACGTCTCCGCCGGTGCCGATCGAATTCGCGAGCCCGGAGCATCGGTTCGCGCGCGCTGACATTGAGATCAGCGGAATCTTTCACGGCGAGGCCTCCTATGAGGGCCGCATTTTTCTAAACAATCCGAAGGCAACCGCAGAAACGCCAAAGGATCTGGCGCATGGCTACGCCGGATCATTTCATATCTTTGGGCATGGCGGATGCCTCGGTGATGTGGGGCATTGCGAAATAAGCGAGCACAACCGCGAATCTTTTGATTTCCGGCCCCCGCATCCGCTCACTCCGGCCAAGAAGCGCGTCACCGTAACCACGGCTTTGCGCGAGGTGGCGAAGGACAACGCGGAAGTGACCGTTACGGTCGTGCCTGTCGTCACGGCGATCAACGAACTTTGTGACCCCGAAGATGTGTTCCGCTGCGAAAATATTCAGTTCGTGACCTATAATTGATGCGAACATAAAAGCTAGAAAAGCCTCATTCCTTGAAGGCCCGTTCGAGGTTTTTGGCGCCTGCAAAGGATTTTTCTTGCCTCGCATCGATCCGCGCCGACGTGAGGTCGGCCCCGCTGAAGTTGGTATGATCGAGGATCGCCCCGCGAAAATCGGCGCCCCCCGCCTCCGCCTCCACGAGCAAAGCGTCTTTCAAATTGGCGCCGGCCAATTTGGCAAATTGCAAATCGGTCAAGGTGAGATTTGCGCCCTCGAAATCGGCCGCAGCGAGATCGGCGGATTTGAGTATGCCCCGCATTAATCCCATCGACTGGTTCTTCATATCAGCGGAGAAGTCTGCGCCGGCGAACCTTGCTTTGCGCAGGCTCGCTCGGGACATATCAGCGGTCACGCGAGCACCTGAGAAATCGGCGCCGTCGAATTTGGCCTCCTGCATCTGGCTCCCGAAGAGACTGGCCTTCGTCAAGCTTGCGCCAGAAAAATCGGCCCCCATGGCCCAGGCCTGATCGAGGACCGCGCCATCAAGCCTCGCCCCCACAAACTTGGTTCCGTTGATCCGGGTGGCATGAAAATTCGCACCCGAAAAATCAAGCCGGGAAAGATCAAGCCCATTGAGGCTTTTGCTGGAGAAGTCGGCGCCCCCATGCGCAGCCTTCAGGCTGGCTTCGACCTCGGCCCTTGTCATTTCGGCCGAAGAAAACATGGGGCTCGCGAGATCGACATGGCTCATCATGTCCTGGGCGTGTCCGGCCGATCCGGAAAGCCACGCCGTCGCCACCAGGATCGCCCATCTTCCAAAGCTTTGCACCATCCGCTGCCTCTCCCCATTCGCGGCGAACCGCCGTTCACTAAATCAATTTAGCGAGACAATCATTGTCTGGCCCCGCATGGCGGGTCAATTTCGGCCTTAGCATCCCTATATAGATAGGGAGCAGCGGCCACGAGACTGGCCGTCGCATCCTCACCGTCGGCACACAAGGGGTAGCGGTCCGTAGTCGCTGGATGGGGTTCTCCCTGTTTAACCCTGGTCTATTCTTCATGGCAAAAGAAAATCTAGAGATCCTCCGCCCACCGCTTAACCAGAACAGTCCTGCCATCGATTCGCTTGATAGAGTCACGCTCAGCGTGCCGCGCGCGATCGAACTCAATCGTGTCGCGACGAGGCGCGAACATGACCTTCTCGGCGACGCCGAGATTCCTGCGGAAGCTTATTGGGGCATTCATACGCTGCGGGCGGTGGAAAACTTCGCGATCACCGGGATTCCCATTAGCCATTTTCCGGAATTCATCCGAGCCCTTGCGCTTGTTAAGCAGGCGGCGGTGCGCGCCAACCGGCGCCTCAAGCACTTGGATCCACAGAAGGCGGATGCCATCGATCACGCTTGCGATCTCATCGCCAAGGAAGGACGCTTTCTAGAGCAGTTCGTAGTTGATGCCGTGCAGGGCGGGGCTGGCACCTCGACCAATATGAACACCAATGAAGTGGTCGCCAATGTCGCGCTGGAAGTCCTCGGCCATAAGCGGGGTGAATATCAATTTCTGCATCCCATCGACGACGTCAACATGGCTCAGTCGACGAATGACGCCTACCCGACCGCTTTGCGACTTGCCATCATCTTCGCGGCCGATCCCCTCACGCGGGCTCTGCAAGAGCTGGCCTATGCGTTCAAGGCGAAGGCTGTTGAATTCGCCGATGTCCTTAAGATCGGCCGTACCCAGCTGCAGGATGCCGTGCCGATGACGCTCGGCCAGGAGTTCGATGGATTTCACACGACCGTCAAGGAAGACATCGATCGGCTGCGGGAAGCCGCCGCGCTCTTCCGGGAGGTGAACCTTGGCGCAACCGCGATCGGCACTGGGATCACCACCGATCCGCGCTACGCATCGCTGGCTGTCGAGGAACTCGCGCGCGCCTCGGGCGAGCCGATGGTGCTTGCCACCAATCTTATTGAGGCGACATCGGACATGGGCGCCTTTGTTTCGTTCTCCAGTGTGCTCAAGCGGATCGCCGTAAAGCTTTCAAAGATTTGCAATGATCTGCGCCTGCTTTCCTCCGGTCCGCGAGCGGGCTTTGGCGAAATCTGCCTTCCGCCGGTCCAGGCCGGTTCCTCAATCATGCCGGGCAAGGTCAATCCTGTGATTCCCGAGGTGGTGAGCCAGGTCGCCTTTCTTGTTGTCGGCCATGACCTCACGGTGACGATGTGCGCCGAAGCCGGCCAGCTGCAGCTCAACGCCTTTGAGCCAACGATTGGCTTTTCCATCTTGGAGTCCCTGCGGATGCTGACCACCGCGATCGATACTCTGACCAGGCGTTGTGTCCATGGCATCGAGGCGGATCGCGCGCATTGCCTTGACCTTGTCGAAAATTCGATCGGCCTTGTGACTGCACTCGGACCTGTCCTCGGCCACGACACTTGTTCGCGGATCGCCCGCCGAGCGCTCGAGGAGCAGCGGGCCGTCGCGGACATAGTTCTTGAAGAAAAATTGTTGAGCGAGAAACAACTCAGTGAGCTCCTTCTGCTCGAAGCTTTAACCAAGCCTTCACGCATCGCCGTGGCCGCCGCTTCTAAACCCAAGGGTTAGTCGCCGGTTCTTCGTATCATTCTTGGCTAGTTCCTTCGAAGATAGTCCTCGAAATTGCGGCAATGTGGCGGTTTTTCCTGCGAAAAGTACAGTCTGTTTGCAGCGACTGCTGAGTTCTCGTCGCTATCGCCATCCAAACCGGAATTAGCGGCGTTCCCGGCCAAAGGCCCGGTCGAGGCCTCGCGGTACGGGATAGGCCTTGCACCCCGGCTGCGGTCAAGTGACCTATCGGGTGAAAACAATCATCGATAGAAAAACTTCAGACCGGCTGAAACTTGTGCGCGGTGGCGGAGTTTAAGCCAGCGATTGGCCTACGTGTGTGGTCAGTGTGAGGGACGAAGAGACGACACCATCGATGAGCAGGCCAATGATGCCGCCAAGGCTCTAAACGGGCCAATCACAAAAGGAAAAGCTCCAATGGACGAGTGGACGGGCATGGCCTTCGGGGCGTTCGCTCTTTCCTCATTCATTTCTGTGCTGCGAATTGGCCATTGGATCCTTCATGCTGAGCCCCGAGCAATTATCAATGCGGGTATCAATGCGGGCCGTTGGTCGTTAGCCCTAATAGCTTTGCTTTCGCTCGTGGCCCTGCTGTGGCTCACGATCCGCGGCCAGTGGACGAGCGCAATGCTGCTTGCGGCGTTCATTCTACCGGTTCTTGTGCAGGCCGCACCACGATGGCGGGTGCTCCTTGACCCGATTGGCTTCTTCGCCCGCAGTTCGTTGGCCCCAGATCTTAGCGAAGGCGGCCCCGTCGATCGTCGTACTCGTACCCAAATGCGCGGTTCCATTGATCCGAAGTTGGTGGAGCAATGCGCTGCTATCTTGGAGGCTTACCTCGATCAGACGAGACGCCACGTCGCCTGCAACCCGAAGGCGATCGCTTTCGAAAGCGAACCGGCAAACGGCTCCCCCAACGGTTCTGGTCGCCGGCGGATGTCGATTGAAGAGGCACTCGATGTCCTCGGGCTCGAGACCACAGCGAGTGCGTCTGAGATCGGGGAAGCACACCGCCGCCTCCAAGAGAAGCTCGATCCCTTACTTGGCGGGAAAGGATATCTAACAATGAAGCTCAATGAGGCCAGGGACATCCTCCTGGGGGAATGACCTTGGATCGTCAGTGGGAACACGACAGCGCAGAATGGCGTTTGACATGGCTGTATGTGTCTAATCAAACCATAGGCTCGAATTGCAGACCAACCCGGAGGTTGCGATGGCGGAATTTGAGAAGAGTCTGGCCTGCGTTATCAGAGCAGATGAGCACATTCGCGCACGGATGTATGATCGATGAGCGCGAATTTAACGGCGTTAACGAATACATTTTCACCTGGAAGATTTCATTGCAGCGAGCGGCGAAGACTAAATTTACCGCAACTATTGGCAGTGCCATAGACGAAGGGATCTCGCCCGGCTTGCTTACGGTCGGCTTGAGACTCAACCCGTCCCAGATACAGGTGCGTACCTTTGATCCGAGTGGGAAGCCGGCGGCGCGCCCTTTCCACATTGCGCGCTTTAGAGCTCAATAATTCTTGCTCGGTCCGACCACGGGTCGGGTCCGCTCAAATGACTGGAATACCCAGGCTAATACATGCCCGAGAAGCCGACAGCCAGAAAAGTTGAAGAGATAGAGATATAATGGAGGTTAAACAATGACCGAGGCGCGCAACACATCCAAGACAATATTGAAGGAGGCTACAGAGGATCCAACTCTTCCAAATCTCCGGATCGATATTCAAAGCGATCCAAGCAGTTTGTCGGACAAGCCACCAAGTCCAGAAGAGCATTATCTTAAGCGCAAAGCCGAAGTGGCTCGGCAGGACCACAAAGACTTTTTGGAGTATCTAGAGGAGAAGCGCGCAAGCGAGGAACAGGAGCGGGCCCAGCAAAGCGATTCCGAGCAGGCGGAGCGCGCGCCGGCCGGCGCGGCCGAAGTCGCGTCCTCAAAATTGAATCGACGCAATTTCCTGACAGTGGTCGCCGGCACAGCAGCCGTGGGTGAGGCGGCCGCCCTCGGCCATATGGTGATTAAGGACCAGGCCATCCCATCTCAGGGTCTTAAGCACGCCGGCGACACCTACACCGAAGCCCAGCGTCATAATATCGAACGCGAACTTATTAATCCTAAAGCGGATATCGGTGGCAGAGGTTTCGGCAATTGGGTCCTCCTCATGCCGACCAAACTCGGCGGCGGCACCTATGCGGTCGACCTTAACACAGGCAAGGCCCTCGCCTGGATCAGCTACTGGACGTATGGTGATTATAATCCGATTTCGCATCACCTGTGCGCCTTCCCGAGCGCGGACCCGGTGCAGGGTTTCGAATGGGTCAACAGCACCCAAGGCGGAAAGAACGCCCTCATTTTCGGGATCCCGACCAACATCGTAACCCCGGCTGAGGGCTTTAATGTTTATCGTGTCCGCTATGACGGCAACCAAATGGAACTGATGGAAAATGTTTCCGAAACGACAGGGCTTGGCCTCGGCGTCCACGTGACGATAGACCCCAAGACTGCCGAGCGTTACTTCGTCACCGATGGCCAGAAGGACATCGCCGCACTTTTCGACCGCCGGACCTCGCGAGTCATCGTGGCACTTAAATTCGACTGGGAACCCAACGACCAAAACCTCGCCATGGGCTGGCGGAACGGCGGCGTCCTCAAAATCTCAAAGATCTATCCCGACCCCGCAACCGGCAAATACGATTATCTAGGCACGAAGGGTCAAAAAATCGAATGGGAAATGGTGCCGATGGGAGAGTTGTTCGTGGAGGAAGGAACGATCCCGGGCGATGATCCGCACCACCTCAGTGGTGCCGATGGCACGATCTGGCATCCAAGTGGCCGCTGGGCGGCAACGGTCATCCGGCTCTGCGGCGGCACAGTCATACTTGATGCCGAGAATAATTTTGAACCCTTTGCTTTTCTCCAGTTTAATAAGGACGCACCAAACCAGTACCCGATCGTCAAAATCGACAACGATCATTGGCAAGTTACCTTCGACAAAATCTTCTCGCCTGGCCATGAGATTGGCTTTTCGCCCGATGGCCGGTTCTTCTGTATGATGAACAATCTGCGTGAGAACAACTGTTCGGTTTTCGATTCGAGTGATCCGGATCCACGCAATTGGAAAAAGATTGCCCATATCGAAGATCCTCTGTGGCGGGGCAAATATCCAAACCCGTTCCACATGGTGTTTTCGATGGATGGTTCAAAACTCTATCTTTCGGTTCTTCACCCAGCGCCCGCATCGAGCGGCGTGATGGTTGTCGATACCAACACCTGGAAGATCAAGAAAGAGATTCAGGGAATTGGGCCCGATATGCAAACTCTCGCCGTGACCTATGACGGAAAATATGTGATCGGCGTATTCAGCGGGTTCCAGCGGCTCGCCAGCGGCATTGCCTTTATTGATACGCAGACAGACGAGCTCGTCGGCCTATGGCCAAGCAATGGCGGTCACCATGACTGCGTCATCGTTCCAACAGAACTCGAGCACATGAAGCATACCCGCTCATGCACGCTCTAGAAAAAGAGCCAGCATCGTGGTTTGAGGCGGCCAAGCGCAGAGGGCGAGATGGCAAAGCGGCGGAGGGAGTGCTGGCTGTTGATCCGGGTGGCGGCGCAAAATATTGAGCGGCGCCCGATGCGCGCAGTCCTCCTCGGTGTTGCCGTCATGTTGGGCGTTGGCGTCGGCTTTGCTACCTTTGTGGCAGGGTGGTCATTGCGCGCCGGCATCGCGACCAGCCTATCGCGCATGGGCGCGGACCTCGTGGTCGTGCCCCGAGAGACGTTGGTAAACATCACCTCAAGCTTGCTGACGGTACAACCAACAGATGCGTCATTGGACGCCAGCATGGCGGAAACTCTTTCTGCCATCCCGGGAGTTGCGAGAGTGGCGCCACAGCGCATCGTCCAAGCAATGATTGACGGCCATGTCGCCAATCTGATCGCATTTGATCCCGCGAGCGACTTTTCGATCTTGCCCTGGCTCGGCGAGCACCAGCCCGAACCGTTGAACAAAGACGACGTGATCGCCGGCAATCGTGTTCCGGTCCACGTCGGAACCCCGCTTCAAATCTGTGGCAAATTCCTTATTGTTCGTGGCCGTCTCGAGCAGACGGGCGTCGGCCCGTTCGATCAGTCCTATTTTCTTAGCTTCGACACGCTCGCCACCATCAACGCTTTCAACTATGTAGGTGGGTCTCAAACTGGCGAAAAGGCACCGGCACCGGCCAATGCAGTAAATGGTGCGGCGGCGCCACCTGCCGAGACGAATGCTGAAGCGGATAACTGCAAGACTGAATGGCCACTCAATCGCGTTTCGGCATATTTGCTGCAGCTTTCCCCTGGAGCGAAAGTAGAAGATATCAAATTCTCCATCGCTCAGCTGCCGGCGGTTAGGATCGTTGAAAGCAATGCCGTTCTTACCTCTTCCCGCCAAGCGCTGAGCCCGCTCTTCCTTGGCATTATCGTGTTCACAGCCTTTCAAGGGATGGCTTTGATGATCGTTGTGTCATTGCTGTTTTCAGCGATCGTTCAAGAGCGCTACCGTGAAGTCGGGCTGCTAAAAGCGATGGGGGCGCGAGGCAATCAGATCATGACGATAATTCTTGCCGAGTCTGCGATCATCACGGGACTTGGTGGCCTTGCGGGTCTCGCATTTGGGACGACCCTTCTGCTGCTCTTCGCCCGTTCGCTTGGCTTCTACTTTGGCCTTCTCGGTATTCCATTCTCCTGGCCGCCCCTCGCGGTCTTGCAGATGAGTGCGGTCGCCTCTGTCATGTTCTCTGCGTTTGTCGGTCTCGTCGGCGCCTTTCTGCCAGCTTGGCGCGTGCGCGGACTGGACCCTTATGCGCTGATTCAAACACAAGAGCGCTGACGTGATCCTTTCGGCGCAGTCACTCACCAAACGTTTTGGCCCAGGTTCGGGCTATGAGGCCGTGCGCGGCGCAAGCTTCGAGCTCCAGGCTGGCGAGTTTATTTCGATCGTTGGACGGACCGGTTCGGGCAAATCAACTTTGCTCGCGATGCTCGGCGCTTTAACCGAGCCAACCGCGGGCAAACTCCTGCTGAATGGTGCTGACGTCTGGGCTCTCTCGGAAGAAGAACGCTCAATCTTCCGTAGCCGCCATGTTGGCTTTATCTTCCAGTTTCCGAGCCTTTTGCCGAATTTGACCGCCGTGGATAATGTTGCTGTCCCGGCCCTACTCGGAGGCACGATGGATGCCAAAGCGGCATATGCGAGGGCCTCCGACCTTCTAGCGCGCGTTGGTCTTGCCGATCGTACCGACGCCTATCCCGGCAGCATGTCGGGAGGCGAGCAGCGTAGAGTGGTGATCGCCCGCGCGCTGATCAATTCGCCTCCTTTGCTGCTTGCTGATGAACCAACGAGCGATCTCGACGAGGATACTGAAGCCGACATCATTGACCTCTTCGAGCAATTGCAAGGGAGCGAAGCTTTCAGCTTCGTGCTCGTCACCCATAATTTGGAACTCGCCAGACATGCACAGCGCAGTTTCGAAATGCGGCAAGGCATGCTCGCTGCGGCCGATTTCCCGCTGACCGTTCTTGAGGTTGAACCTCGAGTGCGGCATTTCGGGCCTGCCAAGGTAGATGTTCGACCCGAACGGCCAGCACCAGCCCCGATGCGTGAGCCAGTGCGCCTCGGTAGGAATCTTTGGGACGTGGTGCAGACCTTCTTGCTTGGAGCAGCTGCAATCCTAGCCGCCATCCTGCTTGTCGACTTCGCTGTCTCAAAATATCAGGAAATGCAGATTCGCGAGCGTGGGGCTTGGATTGCTCAAATGGCGGATTTGGCACTGTCTCGCCTGCAGGTCGATGTCCAGTCGGTTTCCGACCTTGGCGACGGCCGTTATGAACTGAGCATGTATCTTTGGAATGTCGGCAGCGAAACACCCATCTACGTGATGTCTCCGGACATGCATGCCTACGTCCAGGTAGGCAAGGTCTGGCAGGAAATCCCTCTGGAGCCAACCGAGGGCAGCTTGAGCGGCGTTTCGAAAATCGATGACAAGCAGACCTACCGCTACGTGTTCGATGCACGGGTGAAGGACTTCACACAATTGCTCCCGAACTATATGCATGTACGCTTCTCGGAGACGATGCTAGTTAGCCCGAGTAGCACTCCAAAAGGCGACGTATTTGAGCGCAGGGACAATTTTTATGTTTACCTGAAGCCGTTCGACGTCGCCGATGAGATCATTTTGAAGCGGATGAAGTTCTCCGGCAAGCCGCCAGTTTGGATCCCGATGCCTCCCCATTAAAATATGGTTTATGAGACGATGCGGTCTCACGGATAGCAACGGAGTTCCAGGTCTTGCCAAAATGAATCGGTTGGCGCACTCCCCGCACCCGCCCTTGGATCGCCCGGGGCCGTTGGCTTGTCCAAACGTCAGCGATGACCGAGTTCTCGAACTGATACGGAGAGAGGATGGAAGGCAGCGAGACAGAAGGGATTCGCGCCCTATTGAGTTCCAAGCCAAGGCCCGTGGGATGGACCCAACGGCGCCAACGCCTCGACGAGGTTGGCTCCGTCTGGCCCGTGGCCGACGACATAAAGCTGAATCCAGCCGATCTCGACGGGGTACCTGGTGAATGGTCGATCGCGCCCGGCAGTGATGCCAGTCGCGTTCTGATCTTCTTCCATGGCGGCGGCTATTGCTCCGGTTCCGTCATCAGCCATCGCCGCATGGTCACTGAGGCAGGCCGGGCAGCGGGAACCCGAACGCTGGCGGTGGCCTATCGGCTGGCGCCCGAGCATTCCTTTCCCGCGGCCCTCGAAGACGCCCTAACCGCGTGGCGCTGCGTGCGCAACCAAGGCGTCGCGGCTGGGCGTATCGCTATCGGCGGCGACAGTGCGGGAGGAGGGCTTACGGTGGCGCTCATCAATCGGCTGCGTGAGGGCGACAAGGAGGTCCCAGGTTGCGCGTGGCTAGTATCACCATGGGTAGACCTGACGATGTCCGGCGAGACCCTCGCCACCAAGGACACAATGGATCCGATCATTCATAAAGCCTATCTCGGCGAACTGGCGGATGCTTATCTTCCAGCCGGGATGGACAGGAAGGACCCTCGGGTCTCTCCTCTCTACGCTGATTTGAAGGGTCTGCCGCCCACGTTGATCCAGGTTGGTTCTGCTGAGACGTTGCTCGCGGACGCCACCCGCTTCGCAGCCGCAGCTGGTGCCGCCGACGTGCCCGTCACGTTGGAGGTCTGGCCACACATGATTCATGCGTGGCACCTGTGGAACGCGCATTTGGAACCCGCACGCCAAGCGCTCACTCATGCCGGATCGTTCATCCGCGCATCCCTCTAAACCGCACCCTTGTACTTGAGGCGGTCATCTGCTGACGACCGCCTCTCTTGATGCTACTTAGAATTCGATCGCATTCTGCTCTGCACCATTACGAGCCTACACGATTTCGCCGAGTTTCGGCGCCGCCCCCCTTCTTTCGAACGGTCCTTTGCATTTTTGCCGTTCACTAGTTGGCGCGGTGGGGCATAGGTCTGTGGCGATGGACCATTTGTCTGGGAACGCGACGATGATGACGCCTTACTCTCACCCTGGTCGTCACTTTCACGATCGAGCCGTCGGACGTTGAAATTGAGGGGGCTGATGAATAGCTCATCGGGGCAGCTTCCACGTCCATACTCAGCATTAGAGCAAGGGCCGCTCCCAACCCCACGCGTGTCAGCCTAGGAGTGTTTATCTTCATCGCAAGTCTCCTCCCATTTCTGTGATCGGCCCCACCCCTGGTGTCTGGGATGGCTACTTAACGTTGCCCAATTTAACTCATTTGGCAATGTTGAGCGCTGCCTGACATGCTCATTAGATCTTGCTCTGCGAGGGGATGACCGGGATTTGCAATATCAGGCCAACACTGAAAGGGTGACGCGATGAGAATCATAGATGAGAATCATAATGGTGGCCTGAGGCGTTCGGTGGTGTGGTACGGCAGACTTCGCCTCTCCACCCACGCTTGCTGCGGCGCGATAAAGGCTCCTGCGCGGCGGCCCGCGCGCGATTGATGCATGGAGGCCCTGCAGCCACGAATTACCGACTGCATTGCGGTTTCGTCGGCGCGTCATATAGCGAGTCCATTTTGATCATCGGAGCCGTCGGAGAAGGCGGCTGGTACTTTGATGTCTCCATGGCGACGACGACGTCCGTGAATGGGCAGCCGCTGGCACGAGCGATCTCTACGCACTCCCGCCGTTGTTCGTCGCATGGTTCCATGACAAAGTGCAGCTATCAAGCAGGGACCGCGGCGCGAACCCAACCTAGCGATCGGCTGTCAAACAATGAGAAATCCCCTCGAAGCTCTGGTGCGGCCTCACTCACATCAAACGACGGCAAGGCCTGAGAGCAGGACCATGGGCACGATGCAGCCGGCAGCGGCTGATGTCCGGTACGGTCACTTCGCTCCGGTCCTTCTTGCTGTGGTTGTTGCGTCCGCCGCGCTCTATCTCGCTCGCGTTGTGTTTGAGCCGGTCGCGTTTGCGCTCTTCGGCATGGCAATTGTCTGGCCCTTCCAGAAAGCCGCCGAGGCGAGGATGCCGAAGCCCGTTGCTCTTGCCCTCACCGTTTTCTTGACATTGATTGTGACGTTCGCGTTTGCCTGGACGATCGTCTGGAGCATTGGCGACATTGTTCATTGGGTGTTCGCCAATGTTGCACGAATTCAGTCTCTCTACACACAAGTTATAGGGTGGCTCGAGGGCCACGACATTTTTATTGCAGAGGCGTTTGCTCAGTTCGATGTCCGTACATTTATTGGCATCTTTCAGGAAATCGCCACAG
>DATJBL010000084.1:0-44148 GCA_035515355.1 Methylocella sp. | reverse complement strand
TAAATAGGCTCGCAAAAGGCGGCCCCATGTCTCTCTCAATGCCCGAAACAAAAGCCGATATCCTCGTTGCCGGCGCCGGCGCCGCCGGCCTTTCCGCCGCGCTCGCTTTGGCGCGCGCGGGGTTTTCCGTCATCTGCGTTGGTCACGTCGAGAGACGGCCGAATGGTCGGACCGTCGCCCTTTTCGAGGCGTCGCTGCGCTTTTACAAGGCGCTCGACATATGGCCGCGCTTTCGCGGGAAAACCGCGCCGCTTGCAAGAATTACAATGATCGATGCCACAGGCGCGCGGCTTCCGGTGGCTTCTGTCTCTTTTGCTGCGAGCGAGATCGGCCTTTCCGCCTTTGGTGAAAACATCGAAAATAATGTCTTGGTGGAGGGCCTCGCGGACATCGCGGCGGGAGCTGAAAACCTCGTCCTGCATGAGGGGATGATCAGCGATGTCGAGTTCGAGGGCCACGCCATTCGCGCCATCCTTACGGACGGCCGTGGCATTACGGCAAAACTCGCCGTCGCCGCCGATGGCCGGAAGTCGCTCGTCAGAACCAAGGCGGGGATCAATACGCGCAGCTGGACGTATCCACAAATTGCTTTTACTGCGCTCCTTTCTCATGCAAAGCCGCACCGGAATACTTCGACGGAGTTCCACACGCGCTCCGGCCCTTGCACGCTCGTTCCCCTTTGCCCAGCTGAGAACAAGCCGCACCGATCGAGCCTCGTGTGGCTCATGTCCGCCGATGACGCCGAGCGCCGCCGCGGGCTGCCCCCGATCGCGCTTAGCCAAGAGATTGAAGATCAAGTGCATTCGCTCTTGGGCAAGATGGAGATCGACGGACCCAGCGGATTCTTCCCCATGGCGGGGATGAGCGCTACCCGGCTCTTTGGTCATCGTGTGGTGCTCCTTGGCGAAGCCGCGCATATCTTTCCGCCGCTCGCGGCACAGGGCCTCAATCTCAGTCTTCGCGACAGCGCTGCCCTCGTCGATGTCTTGGAAGACGCACGGGCGCTTGGCGAGGACATCGGCGCCGTGCGGGCGCTCATTGGTTATGAAAGCGCGCGTCGACGTGACATTTTCGTGCGCACGAACGGTGTCGATATTCTCAACCGCTCCCTGCTTTCGGATTTTTTCCCGGTGGATTTTCTGCGCGGTGCGGGTTTGCTGGCTTTCTCGGCGATCGGCCCGCTTCGCCGCGCCCTGATGCGGGAAGGCGTCCTCCCGCATGGGATGTTGCCCCGCTTGATGCAAGAGCGTCCGCTCAGACGCTTCGCATCCCAGCGCACTCGATTAGGAACGGGCGAGGCCGGGCTGTGAAAATCGCCACTTGGAACGTCAATTCGGTCCGGCAGAGAACCGAGAATCTTCTTCGCTATTTGCGCGAGGCGAAGCCGGATGTCCTCTGCCTTCAGGAGTTGAAATGCCTCGAGACGGCATTTCCCTATGTGGAAGTCGAGGCGGAAGGCTATAATGCCGCCGTTCATGGACAAAAGGGCTTCAACGGCGTTGCGCTCCTTGCCAAAGTACCGATCGAAGTTGTGCGCGGCCTGCCCGGCGATCCTGAAGACGAGCAAGCGCGTTATATCGAGGCGATCGTCCCGCATGGCGGGGGCATCGTCCGCGTCGCCTCCATCTATCTGCCGAATGGCAATCCGCCGCAAACGGAGAAGTACAGCTACAAACTCGCGTTCATGGACCGGCTCATCGCGCACGCAAAATATCTTTTGACACTGGAGGAACCGCTCATTCTGGCGGGCGATTTTAACGTGATTCCAACGCCCCTCGATTGCGCCGATCCTGCCGCCTGGGCGGGCGACGCTTTGTTCTTGCCGCAAACTAGGGCGCGTTTCCGCTGTCTTCTCAATCTCGGCCTGACCGACGCCCTGCGGGCCACGACCGACGATGCTTCGCTCTACACCTTCTGGGATTATCAGGCGGGCGCCTGGCAACGCAACAAAGGGATCCGCATCGATCATCTGTTGCTCTCGCCGCGGGCGGCGGACCAGCTTGTCGAGGTTACAATCGACAAGCGAAGACGCGGCGAGGATAAGCCTTCTGATCACGTGCCAGTCGAAATCACCTTGACGTGACCCCAGCAAGCCGTCCGTATCCGGCGAAGGAAGGAACTAGCCTCGGAGCCGAACTATTTTAGGGAAGCCAAAAGAAAGAGCAGGGTCGCAGCGGCCCCAAGTCCACTTCGCACCGCGTGCAGCCGGCCCCATTGCTTTACCAACTTACGGCTGCCGGGGCCAGCATCGTGCGGTTCGGTCGCCATGAGCCGATTGTTGGTCGGCATGATGGCGATGAAGGTGAAGGGCCAATTAGCCAAAAGCACGAGCGCGCCAGCGAGCCAGAGCCATTCAGATTGAAAGAAAGCGGCGCTTGCGCCAAAGACGAAACCGATGAGTGCCAAGGACGCGTTCATCGCAAAGCCGCGCTTGTAAGCTGGTTTCCATTCGGCAAGGAGCGCGCCGTCATCGAGCTTAAGGCGAGCTGGCTGTTCCGCCACATTGATGTAAAGAGCGGCGCCGGTAAAGAGAGCGGCGGTGACGAGTGCCAATTGTCCCGCGAGCATGCTTTCTATTCTTCCCGTGTTCTGGTTGTCGGCTCAGCCAGCCCTTTCAGGCAAGCGGCATTGCCGCATCTCCAAACCATGCGACGAGGCCGTGGCAACGGAACTTGGTTACACATACTTCTGGGCACGTGGTCTTTTCATGGCGGCCCTGGCGATTTATAGTTTGTCGCGGCCGTGGGCGAAGCAATTTAGAGGCGGTTTGGCAAAAGCATGTCGAGATGCACGGGAAGCCTGCGGGCGGCGAGGCGGCACCGCCCCAACAGATGGCATGCGTTACCGATTCAACAACCTTCCTTGCCAAACGCATGATTTATGATTTCGCGATCATCGGCGGCGGGATCGTGGGCCTTGCCAGCGCGCGCGAGATTTTGCGCGCCCGGCCTTCCTCGTCCATCCTCATTCTCGAAAAGGAAGATGCTGTTGCCTGCCACCAGAGTGGGCACAATAGCGGCGTCATTCATGCTGGCATCTACTATGCCCCAGGGAGCCTGAAGGCGAGATTTTGCCGCGAAGGCGCCGCCGCGACAAAGGCCTTTTGTACGGAACAAGGTATAAAGTTTGAAACCTGCGGCAAGCTTCTCGTCGCCACCAACGATCGTGAACGCATCCTCATGGATGCTCTATTCGAACGCGCCAGGCAAAATGGCATTACGGCGGAACGAATCGATCGCGCTGAGCTCATGCGCCTTGAACCTAACGTGACAGGCCTCGCCGCTCTGCTGGTCCCGTCGACGGGAATCGTGGATTACAAAACGGTTTCCGCGGCATTCGCACAAATCATCATGGCTCAAGGCGCCGATTTGCAGTTTGGCGCCGAAGTCGTTGCCATTCGCGAAGACGGGGACGGCGTCGAAATCTCGACCGCCCGAAAGAGCTGGCGGGCCCAGTCCCTCGTCGCTTGCGCAGGACTGCAATCGGACCGGCTCGCCAAACTTGCGGGCCTAAAGGTCGGCCACCGGATCGTGCCGTTTCGAGGCGAATTCTACACCTTGCCAAAAGCGCGGGCGGGCCTGATCAACCATTTGATTTATCCGATCCCGGACCCCAGCCTGCCCTTTGTGGGAATTCATCTGACAAGGACAATCGATCAAAGAATCATCGTCGGCCCCAATGCGGTGCTTGGATTTGCCCGCGAAGGCTATGAGAAATTCTCCTTCCGGGCTAAAGACGTGCTGGATTATGCGGCATTCCCCGGCTTTTGGAGAGTCATCGGAGCGCATTTCGCGTCAGGCATCGAGGAGATGCGCAATTCGCTGTGGAAGGAGGCCTACCTCGCCCAATGCCGCAAATATTGCCCGAGTCTCTCTCTCGCTGATCTCGAACCTGGGGTCGCCGGCATACGGGCCCAGGCGGTCTTGCGCGACGGCACGCTTGTGCATGATTTTCTCTTCGCGGAAACCCCCAGAATGCTTCATGTGTGCAATGCACCATCGCCTGCGGCGACATCCGCCATCCCGATCGCGCGTATGCTGGCTGAAAAGACGCTGGCGCGGTTCGAGCAGCGCTAAATTGCGCGATTGGCAAGGCGGCTGCCTTTCAGTACAAGGCCACCATAATCATTGGTAAAGCAGTAATTGGGAGGAAATCCATCCATGTTTGGCATTGGCCGGCTCGCGGCAGGCTTGATCTTGGGAATTGTCGTTCTTGGGGCACGGGCGGAGGCCCAGGATACCAGTTTCATGGACATGAACATGAACATGGGCTGCATGCTGATGGCCGGCATGCATGAGATGCAGGTCTCAGTCTATCAAGCAGGTGCGTTGGATGACGCCTGCCCAGGCATCCCCTCTCCTGGGCCGACCGTGATCACGCTGACCTCTCCGTCAAAAGAGCTGCGCGACCTGACAGCGGAGGTCCGTCTCGTCAGAGGCGAAAACACCGATGCCACGGCGGGAGCGAAACTTGAGCCGATCACGCTCGCCCATCTGCCGCCCAAGACATATCCGACCGGGGTCATCACCCTTCCAGCCAACCTCGACAAGCCGGGCAAATACACCGTCCTTGTGACGGTCAGCGACGGCAAGGACATGACGATGTCCGGTCAGCTGGTCATGAACGTCGGGGAGGAGGCCCGCCAATGGGTCTTTGTTTTTGCATTCGCCGGTGTCGTTCTCGCAGCTGCGTTCGGATATTATTTTTGGGATCTCAATCGCAAGAAGAAGCTGCCAGTCCAGGGCAGCTAAAAAGGCCGGGCTGCAGCGGGATGGGCGCGGCATGGCGCCCGCCCATTGTTGCGTCTCTTCAAGTTCCCTTGGCAAGGGCTATGCTGACACTTTCCGGCGGCTGTGGAGACGTTCTGTTCTCGGCGAGCGATTTATTGTTGGCAAGCCACACCTGCCAATCCTTGGCCGAACCATTGAATGCGTTGCGGTCGACATAGCCGCGAATGCCGGGAACATGGCCCTCGGCCGTATGCTGCCAAAAATGCCAGCGGCGGTTGGCATATTTCAGCGAAGGATGGCATTTCACACTGCGGACCCAGACCGGATAATCGTTGAATTCCCCCTGCATGACGTCGCGATGGAAATCGATCGATGTGTAAATGACCGGCTTTTTCCCATAGGCACGTTCCATCGCGGCAAGCATGACTTTCATCTGTGCCAGGGCAATTTCGCGCGGAATGCGTTTTGGGCAGGTCTTTGATTGGCCGTTCCATTCGACATCGAGCACCGGCGGCAAGGCGTCTGGATCGTTGGGAACATTCGCGGTAAACCACGCCGCCTGTTCCTCCATGGGTCTGCACCAATAGGCAAAATGATAGGCGCCCCGCGGCACGCCCGCAGTTTTCGCCGCGGCCCAATTTTGCGCGAATTTCTCGTCGACCCGGTCCCCCCCTTCGGTCGCCTTGATCCAGGCGAAGCGGACGCCTGCGCCGTGGACGCTATTCCAGTCGATATCGCCCTGATATTTGGAGACATCGATTCCACCAATCTCGTAATCCGCCGGAGTTGGTAAGAGATCGTCGCCACCAGTAACCCCGCCCGCGCAGCCGCCCGCCAACAAGGGAAGGCCAAGCCAGGCGAATGAGCCGAGGACGAGAAACCACTGAGGAAGAGATCGCATTGACGTTAAGAGCCGAGGACTACGACATCATTAGATTATCCAATAAACTGTAATATGTTGTTAAAAAGTCAAAAAAACGGCCGTCTCAAGGTCCCTGGACCGTTTTGGTTAATGCTGGATGGGTGAGCTGGATGCGGGTGTGAGTTCCCGGAAGTGAGCGACCGGGAAGCGGAAATTTCTGCCCATGTGCGCTGTCATCTCTTTTTCATCTGTTTGAACCAGCGTAGAACTCCGCGGTGATTTCAGGCCGGGGCCGGCTTGAAGTCTGCCGTCCCGCCGTGCTCCCCTCGCCTACCAAGACCTTCGAGAGAGGCCGCCATGCTGCCCCGATTCGTCGCTTTCACGTCGCTTGGCCGCAAGGCGCTTCCCAACCAATATGATTTTTTTGCGTTTGCACTCATTTTTGCGGTCTTCATCGCGGTCACCCATGCCTCGCACGGCGTAACCCTGCCCCTGACCGCCCCTGAGTCGACGGTCGTTTCGCTCGACTACAAGCTCCTGCCCTATTACGCGCTGCGCACGACCTTGCGCATGTTCGCCGCGATCGGCGCCTCACTGCTCTTTACGTTTGTTTACGCGACACTTGCTGCCAAAAGCCGCCGTGCCGGCCTCGTCCTCATTCCCTTGCTCGATGTCTTGCAATCAGTGCCGATCCTCGGCTTCCTCTCTTTCACGGTGACCTTTTTTCTTGGGCTCTTCCCCGGCTCGGTGTTGGGCGCCGAATGCGCCGCGGTCTTCGCGATTTTTACCTCGCAGGCCTGGAACATGGCCTTTTCCTTCTATCAATCGCTGCGCAGCGTGCCGCGCGATCTGTCTGAAGTCGCGCGCGGTTTTGGCCTCTCCTGGTGGCAGCGGTTCTGGCAGCTTGAAACACCTTTCGCCATGCCAGCGCTCATCTGGAACATGATGATGTCGATGTCGGGAGGCTGGTTTTTCGTGGTCGCATCCGAAGCGATCTCGGTTGGCAACACAACGATCAAATTGCCGGGCATCGGCTCTTATCTCGCGCTTGCGATCGAGGACCGGCGCATCGATGCGGTGTTCGCCGCCATCCTTGCCATGCTGGCTGTCATTATCGCTTATGATCAAATGCTCTTCCGGCCACTGGTCGCCTATGCGTCGCGGTTCCGCGTCGAGCTCTCCGCCGGGCAGACGGAGGAAAAGTCCTTCGTGGCGCAGGTCTTCGCCAGGACCCATTGGATGCGTGCATTGATGGAGGGACCGGCCCAGCTGTTTCAGACCATCGCGCTACTGCGCATGGAGCTGCCGATTCGCGCAAACGCCTCCCACCCGGGGGCAAACCTCGCGGTCAGCCGCATGATCGACATTCTGTGGATCGCCGGCGTTCTTCTTGCCACGCTCTGGGCAGGATGGCTCATCGTCGATTATGCACGCCAGGAGCTCAGCTGGAGCGATGTCTTGCAAAGCATCTTCTACACGCTCATCACCATGGTGCGCGTGATCCTGCTGATGGCGCTTGCGACCGCAGTTTGGGTGCCTATCGGCGTTTGGATCGGTTTGCGCCCCGCCCTTGCGGAAAAGGCGCAGCCGCTCGCGCAATTTTTGGCAGCCTTTCCGGCAAACGTCATTTTTCCCGTTGCCGTTATTCTTATTCTCAAGTTTTCCCTAAACCCCGATATCTGGCTCAGCTTCCTGATCATCTTCGGCACGCAATGGTACATTCTCTTCAACGTCATCGCCGGGGCCTCGGCGTTTCCGAACGATCTCAAGGAGGCGGTCTCGAATTTCCGTATTCGGGGCTGGAATTGGTGGAAAAGCGTTATTATCCCTGCGATCTTTCCTTATTATGTGACGGGAGCGTTGACCGCTTCGGGCGGGTCGTGGAACGCGTCGATCGTCGCGGAATATGTGAAATGGGGCAATGACACAGTGTCCGCGCACGGGATTGGCGCCTATATCGCCAAGGCAACCGCGGATGGCGATTATCCAAAGATCGTGCTCGGCGTCGCCATGATGTCGATCTTTGTCATCATGTTCAACCGCCTGCTGTGGCGTCCCCTTTACGAACTTGCCGAACGGCGGCTGCGGCTCGATTGAGGTGATCACATGCAAGATTACAATGCGCGCACATCATTTGCCAGCAAGCAGCCCCTGCTCGAAGTCACGAATGTTTCTCAGCGCTATCAAACTGGCTCAGGCGAGCCGGGCCCCGCCGTCCTCGATGATATTTCCCTAAGCCTCAAGGCCAATGAAATCGTCGGGCTTTTGGGACGCTCTGGCTGCGGAAAGTCCTCTCTCCTGCGCATCGTTTCCGGGCTCATCACCCCGAGCGCTGGCGAGATCAGCTATCTAGGCCAACCGGTGCGCGGTCCGGTCGACGGGGTTGCCATGGTGTTTCAGAGCTTTGCGCTATTTCCTTGGCTCACCGTGCTCGCGAATGTCGAGCTGGGCCTGCGGGCGAAGGAGATCGGCAAGGACGAGGCGAGGAGGCGCGCGCTCAAAGCGATCGATCTCATCGGCCTCGATGGATTCGAATCGGCATTCCCAAAGGAGCTCTCCGGCGGCATGCGCCAGCGCGTCGGCTTCGCGAGGGCACTCGTCGTGCATCCCAACATTCTTTTGATGGACGAGCCCTTTTCGGCGCTCGACGTGCTGACTGCGGAAACTTTGCGCACCGATCTTCTCGATCTCTGGGTCGAAGGACGCATGCCCATCAAAAGCATCTTGATGGTCACGCACAATATCGAGGAAGCGGTCTTGATGTGCGACCGCATCATCGTGCTCGCCAGCAATCCCGGCCGCATCGCCGCCGAAATCCAAGTCAAGATGCACCACCCACGCAACCGGCTCGATCCCGAATTCCGCCAGTTGGTGGATAAGATCTATGCGCTGATGACGAAACGCACGGCACCGGCGGCGCCCGGCCGTGACGGCGCCTTCCCAGGACTCGGCTTCGGCATGGCCCTGCCCCGCGTGTCGACCAATACGATTGCCGGCATGATCGAGGAAATCGCTGCTGAACCTTATTTGGGCCGCGCCGACCTGCCGGCTCTCGCCGACACCTTGCAAATGGAAATTGACGAACTTTTCCCGGTCGCGGAAACCTTGCAATTGCTGCGCTTCGCGGAGATTGAGGAAGGCGATATCAAATTGACCCCAGCCGGGCAGCGTTTTGCCGAGGCGGATATCGACGTGCGCAAAAAGGTCTTCGGCGATCACCTCATGGCTTATTTGCCGCTCGCCGCGCGGATCAAGCTCGTTCTCGATGAGCGTCCCACCCATACAGCCCGCGCGGTCCGCTTCTTGGAAGAGCTTGAGGACTATATGTCGGAAGATTATGCGGACCGGACCTTGAAGAGCGTGGTGAATTGGGGTCGCTACGGTGAACTCTTCGCCTACGACGAAACCTCTGAAACTTTCAGCCTCGAAAATCCACAATAAATCGGAGGAAGATTGGCATGCTATCACGCCGTGGTTTTCTTGCAGGAACTCTGGCGGCAGGGGCGGCATCACAGCTACGGGCACAGAGCAGCGATGAGGCCCGAACGGTGCTGCGGATCGAGCGCCGCGACATCGAAGTCAACGGCAAATCCGCCTCCGTGCTGTGCGTCCGCCAGCCGGACGGAACCCCCGGAATCACCACCAAGATCGGCAAGCCGTTCCATGTCCGGCTCGAAAACCATATCGAGGAGCCAAGCCTGATCCATTGGCATGGCCTGACGCCGCCCTGGCAGCAAGACGGCGTTCCGGAAGTTTCCGCGCCCGCGATTTTGCCGGGAGGGAGCGCCGATTATGATTTCCCTTTGCGTATCGGCGGCACCTATTGGATGCACTCGCATTATGGATTGCAGGAGCAGCTTCTGCTTGCGGCACCGCTGATCATCCAGGATGGCAGCGAGAAGGCCGACCGGCAAGACATCATCCTCATGCTCTCCGATTTCAGCTTTACACCACCGGCCAGGATTTACGCAGATCTCCGGTCGCGACAGCCCTCCATGATGAACATGCAGGGCCTGGCAATGGCCCCAGTGAAAAGCAAGCCGGATTTAAATGACGTAAATTACGACGCCCTTCTGGCCAACGGCCGCACCCTCAAAGATCCAGAGGTGGTCAAAGTCGAAAAAGGCGGCCGTGTGCGGCTGCGGATCATCAACGCATCCTCGATGAGCGCCTACCACATCGATCTCGGCAAACTTGCCGGCGATCTCATTGCCGTCGATGGGATTCCAGTGCAGAAGGTGCGTGGCAATAGCTTCCCTATTCCTGTCTCGCAGCGGCTGGATATCGAGCTTACCATTCCCAAAACCGCCGCCGCTCATCCGGTGCTCGCTGTGCTCGAAGGCGAGCGCAGTCAGACCGGCATCGTGCTCTTGGCCGGGTCTGGGCGGCTTCCTCGCTTGTCCAGCCAGGCGCGAATGGCGTCACCGCCCCTTACGCTCGATCTCGAGCGCACGCTGCGAGCCGTCGAGCCCTTAGCGGACCGCAAGGCGGATCGCACCCATGTGATCAATCTGACTGGCGCGATGCAAGGCTACCAATGGTCCCTTAATGATGTGGTGTGGAATAAGGATGTTCCGCCCCTCGAAATCGCCGAAGGCGAAAGAGTCGAACTTGTGCTCACCAATCGGACCATGATGCCGCATCCCATGCATCTCCATGGCCATTCCTTCCAGGTTGTCGCGATCGACGGTAATCGTTTCGCCGGCGCCATCCGCGATACCGTGCTGGTGCCGCCGAAGACGACAGTCGTCATCGCTTTCGACGCCAACAATCCAGGATGGTGGTCCTTTCACTGCCACCTTTTGTATCATCTGCACGCGGGCATGTTCACGACTTTGCGCTACGTTTGAAGGGCCTTGCGCGACCCAATCGGTTCATGCTGTCTGCGACGGCGGCAAGCGCGCGAGGGCGTCATCTTCCTTAAGACAAGTTCCGCTCTTCCCAATCATCCGGGCGAGTTCCATGATGGCAAGGATGCGGCGGCTTGCCTCCTTCAAGGAAAGGCCTTGGTCACGAATATTTGACACACAATTGCGGTTCGCGTCGCGTGTCACACCGGGCTTCGGATCGAAGGTGATATAGGCACCCATGCTGTCACAGGCAGAAAGGCCCGGCCGCTCTCCAATGAGGATGATGGCGAGCGCCGCTCTCTGCCTCGCAGCGATCTCGTCGCCTAAGGCGACGCGTGCCTGGAGAGCCACGACAGGCGGGGCAAAAGAAAAATTTGCCTGAAGGAGCGTTTTGCAAAGCGGCACCGCTTGCGCTTGGATGGCGCTGGCGGAGAGCCCGTCGGCAATAATAATGGTCGCGCCATAGGGGCCTGGCGCGAGTCGGCGCAGCGAGTCTTCGGCAAGGCGGCGGCCGAGATCGGGTCTTTGCAGGAAGATTGCCCGGTCCGGCGCAGCACTGTGCACGAGCACCGGCTGAAAAGCCGCAAGTTCGGCAAGAAGCGCCGCGCTGTCGAGATCCGCCGAGACCGCATCGCGGGCACGCGCATGCGCGAGTTCGAATTCGAGCAGGCGGGACGTCGGCAAGCCATTGCCCGCGCGGCCGAGCGCGATCCGGGCGGGCGTTGCCGCTCGCAGATACTCCCAGAAATCTCCGGATGGCCGCATCATTGGGCGACCGCCGAAAGGAGACGCAGAGCGCCTCCCGAAGGGCTCGGCCGCACCTGCGCATTCGCATCCATGATGCCGAATTCCTTGAGCCAGGCCTCGAACTCCGGCGCTGGCCGCAAGCCAAGCACCGAGCGCACATAGAGCGCGTCATGGTACGAAGTCGATTGATACCCAAGCATGATATCGTCGGCGCCGGGGACCCCCATGACATAGTTGCAACCAGCAACGCAAAGAAGTGTCAGGAGATTGTCCATGTCGTCCTGATCGGCCTCGGCATGGTTGGTGTAACAAACATCGACGCCCATCGGCAGGCCCATCAGCTTGCCGCAAAAATGGTCTTCAAGCCCGGCGCGGATGATTTCCTTTCCGTCATAGAGATATTCCGGGCCGATGAAGCCGACGACCGTGTTGACGAGCAAAGGCGCATAGCGGCGTGCCACCGCATAGGCGCGTGCTTCCATGGTTTGCTGATCAACGCCATGATGGGCCTCTGCCGAGAGCGCTGCGCCCTGGCCGGTCTCGAAATACATGAGATTGGCGCCGGGCGGCGCGCGGCCGAGCGATCTTACGGCCTGCAAGGCTTCGTCGAGCAGGGCAAGGTCAACGCCAAACGCGCGATTGGCTGCCTCGGAGCCAGCGATCGACTGGAAAACAAGATCAACCGGGCCTTTTTGGTTCATGATCTCCAAAAGCGTCGTCACATGAGCTAGCACACAGGATTGCACCGGGATGTCGAACCGCAAACGCAACTCCTCAAGCCGTTCGAGAAGCAGCAGCGCTCGCTTACTACTGTCCGAGGCCGGGTTGATCCCGATACAAGCGTCGCCGCAGCCATACATAAGGCCGTCAAGGATCGCCGCTCCAATGCCCGAAAGATCGTCGGCTGGATGATTCGGCTGAATCCGCACGGAAAGCCGCCCCGGCAACCCAATTGTCGTCCGAAACCGGGTGATCACCGAAAGCTTTTTCGCAACGGCGATCAAATCCTGGTTACGCATCAATTTTGATACGGCGGCCGCCATTTCCGGCGTGATGCCAGGTGCAAGGCGAGCCAGCGTCTCGCCCGTCGCCTCATCCGACAAAAGAAAATCCCGAAACTCCCCGGTGGTCATCGAGGCAATCGGCTCGAAGGCTCGCTTGTCATGAAGATCGTAAATGAGCCGCGTCACCTCGTCGGTCTCGTAAGGCACCAAAGCCTCCTCGAGAAAGCGCGCGAGCGGCAGATCAGCCAAGGCCATCCGTGCGGCGACACGTTCTTCGCCGCTTTGTGCCGCGAGCCCGGCAAGCCTATCGCCGGCGCGATTCGGCGAGGCGCGAGCTAAAAGAGTCCGCAATCCGTCGAAGACGTAACGCGTTCCGCCGGCGGCGCTTCGATAAAGCATAAGGCTTCCTGTTTGCCAGGACGTATGGTTTTCATTGTAGAGGATGATTGTCCGAAGATGAATCGGCGACAACCTCTACGGCCGATTTTTGCCGCAAGACATCAGGGGGAAGACTCCGTTACGCCTTAAATTGCCGTGCAGAGTAAAAGGGAGAAACCGCCCTTCAAAAATGCCATAAAAAATTATGATGTTATATCAGATAGTTACATGATTAACTTCCTAGGTAAGATTTACCGAGGACAATTCCTTTTTCAAGGTGAAAGCTTAGCAGTTTACCGCCTTCGTTCCGATTTATTGTTCTGATGAACTTTCCGAATCCTTAGCCATCTGCTCCGAGCGCGGCATAGGCCCAAAGCAAAAGTCACGGGAACTTGAATGAGAATTCGCAACCTTTAACGCGGCCAAACATTACCTACATTAAGGTGGACGGAAATCCTTTTGAGAGAGGAACAATGAGCGCTTCAATGGAAACTTCGAAGAAATCCGCATCGACTCGAGGATTCGCATCAATGGATCCCGAGAAACAGCGGGCGATCGCACGCAAGGGCGGCGAGAGCGTTCCCCACGAAAAGCGGAGCTTTTCGCAAAATCCACGACTGGCAGCCGAGGCCGGACGCAAGGGCGGCCAAAGCGTCAATCCAAACAAGCGCAGCTTTTCGCGCAATCACACCTTGGCTTCAGAGGCCGGACGCAAAGGCGGCCACGCCTCTCATGGAGGTCCGAGAAAAACCTCGGTCGAGGAGTGACACAGGGTCAGGAGCTAGGCGCGGCGGGCCATGAACCCGCCGCTCTCGCTTCGCAAATCTCTGTTGTACCTATCGCAAGCCTCTCTCGCGCGCATATCAGTTCCCCGCCTGCCTTCCCGAGACCGGAGCACAACCAAAAGACTGCTTCAGACTTTCTTCTGGATTTATAATTTCTTCAAAGAAAGGCTCTTCCCTTCCTGAGGATCTTTTTTCCAGGTTCCGTCAGGCTGCGCGTCGAGGTGGGTCTTGTGTCCCTTGCGCGCGGTCAACACGAGGCGGCCGTTGACGATCTGCCACCCAACTGGATCGAAGATCACAATGCCCTGATCGCGGCATCCGGGGGCGAGAGAAGCTTTCTCGCCGCCTGTGGCTCTTACGTGACTTTCCAAAGTCAGCATGCATCCGGTATCCTTGCCGCCATCGCGCAGAATTGAATAACGCCCTGCCACATCGGCATTGGCGGCGGTGGAAGGATTTTGCTTGGATGCGATGATGGCAGCCCCGTCCTGTTGAATGAGAAACCTGTCTTTTTGTGGCGCCTCTTGCAGCGCAGCCACGTGGTAGGTCTCGCTTTGCGGGAGGAGACCTTGCCCCAGCAACAAGGGCGTGGCGGCATGTCCGCCCGAGCCTGCCAGCACGCCCCCGGCAAGAAAGAGACCGCACCAGCGGCGCCACCTACGCATGTTCCGCAAACCTTTCGCTCCAGCGCCGACTGCCGAGCGCCTCAATCAATAATAGTCTACAACCCGCTTCCCAAGGCAAGCCTGCGGGACGAAGCCGGCACGTGTTACCTACAGCGATTTGGCCTCGGCGCCATTGACCGCCGTCCTCTAAAGACGAGCCACGGGCCGAAATCGCAAGCCCAATGGCGTTTGCCGGCTGGCCTGCTATGATAGGAGCTTAGGCAGTGCGATTCATCAGCTGGCCCGCCCTCGCAAGCGCTGGTTGGCAGTTTTCTTAAGAGCCGGCAATGGTAACCCAAATGGCTGATTCGAAGAGGCAAGCTTCGCCGCGAAGGCCGGTGCTCGCGCTCGCTTTTGGCATCGTATTGGTGTTTAGCCCGGGGGCAGCGTCACCACGCGCTGACGAGTTCCGAGCCCGCTATGATGTGAGCCTTATCGGATTCCATATTGGGGAGGTGGCGGCGGCTGGCTCGCTCGGCCCGGGCAATTACCGGGTCAATCTCAATGCCAAGCTGACGGGCGTCGCGGCGATGGTCTCGAATATCAAGCTGGCGCTCGCATCGACCGGCGTCCTGCGCAAAGGCGGGCCTTCCCCTTCCACCTACGCCACGAGCTCTGCGAATTCCCAAGGCGTCCGAACCGTGCGGATGTCGCTCGATTCCGGCAACGTCAAGGCTGTCGATATTTTCCCGCCCTTCGAAGATAAGGAAGGACGTATTCCGGTCACGGAGGCCCATAAGCGCAACATAGTGGATCCGACGAGCGCCATGATCATGCCGGTTCCGGAAGGTGAGCCCCTGATCGGCCCGGCCGCATGCAATCGGACAATTCCGGTGTATGACGGCTATGTCAGGTTCGACATCACCCTCCATTATATCGGGGTCAGGGATGTGTCTATCGAAGGATACTCCGGTCCCGTTTCGGTCTGCGCGGCTCGTTATGTCCCTATCTCGGGCCACAAACGAGATTCAAAATCAACGAAATTCATGTCGGAAAACAGAGATATCGAGGCTTGGCTTGCGCCGATCGAACGCGCGCATGTCGTCGTGCCTTTGCATGTTGCATTGATGACCTTGGCCGGCGCCGCCGTGATCGACGCCGTCGAATTTTCGGTCGCGCCGTCGGGCTTGACCGCAACCTCTACACATTAATTGGCAAGCGGCGCGGCCCCACCGGAGGGAACGCGCCCATGCTCACACCCTCTTCTACGTTCGGACCTTATTTCGAGCTTCCCGACGCCCGTCCCTATGCGACAAGGCCTGCTGCTGCTGAAATTCGCCGGCCATTTTTTGCGCAACAAAAGTTGAGCTGCCCGGTTGACAGCTGCGGAGTCCTCGACTCTCGTTGCTAAGCTCTACGGTTTCAGAAAAATCGCCAATTTTTACAATTGCTAGAGCGCAAATCCTCCTGCCCCCGATATATTGTGGTGAACAAACAAAGATTTGGTCCTTGTCAGCGATTCGGCCGCGATTCGTTCCTCTCACGTTCAAACCGTAAAGAATTGCAGCGCTCGATTGCATCATTCTGGTGCAGTCAGGTGTCGTTGTGATACAGATGGCCAAAAATGGGAGTGTGGACCTCTCATCAGCGGAAGAGCCTTCCAGTTAAAGGAAAGTTTTAGGTGGAGAGGCCAAGGGAGGCCGGTAAAGCTCACGCCATCACAGCCGGTGGATTCGCTCCCACAGCCGCCCACACGGGATCCTTTTTGGTGCCGGTTAACCAATGAACATTCCATTTCCGGCCAGAGCATTGTCGCGGGACAGCGGCAGGGGCGTCACCGTCCTGCTCGGACCGACGAATACCGGCAAGACCCACTACGCAATTGAGCGGATGCTTTCTCATTCGAGCGGGATGATCGGGCTACCGCTCCGGCTTCTGGCACGGGAAGTTTATAATCGCGTGGTGGAAAGGGTGGGCGCGAGTGCCGTCGCGCTCATCACCGGCGAAGAAAAAATCAAGCCGGAATTCCCCCGCTTCTGGGTTTCAACGGTCGAGGCGATGCCGCGTGATCTCGACCTTGCTTTCGTCGCCGTGGATGAAATTCAGCTGGCCGCCGATCTCGACCGGGGCCATGTCTTTACTGACCGCCTTCTCAATCTGCGCGGCCGGGAGGAGACCTTACTGATCGGCGCGGCTACCATGCACCGCGCCGTGCGGGAAATTCTGCCAGGCGCCCGGATCCTCGAACGCCCGCGGCTCTCGCGCCTGAGCTTCGCCGGCGAAAAAAAAATGGCCCGCCTGCCCCGGCGTAGCGCCATCGTCGCCTTTTCAGCCGAGGATGTCTATGCGATCGCCGAGTGGATTCGGCGCCAATGCGGCGGTGCGGCGGTCGTTCTGGGCGCGCTTTCACCGCGCACCCGTAACGCCCAGGTAGACATGTTTCAAAATGGCGTCGTGGATTACATCGTCGCGACCGACGCTATTGGAATGGGGCTCAATCTCGATGTCGAGCACATCGCCTTCGCGTCCGACCGGAAGTTCGACGGGTGGCAGTACCGCCATCTGACCCCGGCGGAATTCGGCCAGATCGCCGGCCGCGCAGGCCGCCATTTGCGCGATGGGACTTTTGGCACTACCGGACGGTGCCAGCCGTTTGATGCCGCGCTCGTTGAGCAGCTCGAGGACCACTCTTTTGATCCGGTGCGCATGCTCCAATGGAGGAACTCGGACCTCGATTTCTCTTCCATCGCGGCCCTCGCCGCCTCCCTCGACGCTCTGCCGAAAGCGCAAGGGCTCGCGCGAGCGCCGCTCGCCGAGGACCAGATCGCGCTCGAATCCGCGGTCCGCGATGAAAAAGTAATCCGGGCGGCAAAGACAAGGGCCGATATCGCCCGCCTTTGGGAATGCTGCCAAATCCCCGACTATCGCAAGCTATCCCCCGCGGCGCATGCGGAACTCGTGATTTCGATTTTCGGCTTCGTTGTGCGGGCGGGCCATATCCCAGAGGATTGGTTTGCCCGCCACATCGCGGTACAAGACCGCACCGACGGCGACCTCGGGGCGCTTTCCGCGAGGATCGCAGAAATACGTACCTGGACCTTCATCGCCAACCGGGCCGGATGGTTGCGCGATCCCGAGCATTGGCAGAGTGTCACGCGTCAGGTAGAGGACAATCTGTCGGACGCTTTGCATGAACGTCTCGCCCAAAGGTTCGTGGACCGACGGACGAGCGTTCTCATGCGCCGCCTAAGGGAGAACGCCATGTTGGAAGCCGAGGTCACCCCGAGCGGTGATGTGCTGGTCGCGGGCCAGCACGTCGGGCAACTCAATGGATTTCGCTTCACGGCCGACCCGGCGGCAGTGGGCGAAGCTGCGAAGGCTCTGAACGCCGCCGCGCAAAAGGCCTTGGCGAGCGAGATCGAAGGGCGCGCCGCACGGGTGAACGAAGCCGTCGATGAAGCTTTCATCCTCACCAACGACGGAATCATCCGCTGGCTCGGTGAGCCCATCGGCAAGATCGCCGCGGGGACCCATGTGCTCGAACCGCGCGTGACGATCCTCGCCGACGAACATTTGACGGGCCAGGCCCAAGAACTGGTACAGCGGCGGCTCGATCTGTGGCTCGCGCAGCATGTGAAAAAGCTACTCGGGCCGCTCACAGACTTGGAAAAAGGGGAGGGCCTCGACGGAATTGCACGTGGTATCGCCTTCCAGGTGGCCGAATCCCTCGGCGTTCTCGATCGCTCCCGCGTCGCAGATGACGTAAAGAGCCTATCCCAAGAGGACCGCGCCGCGTTGCGCAGATTTGGGGTCCGTTTCGGCGCTTATCATCTTTATCTGCCGAATCTGGTAAAGCCCGCCCCGCGCGCGCTCGCCGCACAGCTTTACGCCCTCAAGCACAGCGCTGGCGAAACGTTCAAGGGCCTCGACGAAGTTCTCCATCTTGCCGCCTCCGGCCGAACCTCGCTGGTTGCGGATAAGGATGTGCAGAGAAACTTGTACAGGGCGGCGGGATTCCGTGTTTGCGGGGATCGCGCGGTGCGTGTTGATATTTTGGAGCGCCTCGCCGATTTGATCCGCCCGGCCGTCAGCTATCGTCCGGGCGTTAGCCCAGGCGAACCTCCGCTTGGCGCGGCGGATGCCGATGGCTTCGTCGTCACCGTCGCCATGACCTCGCTTGCCGGCTGCTCGGGTGAAAGCTTCGCCTCGATCCTTCGCGCGCTCGGCTATGCATCCGAACAGCGACAAGGGCCCGCAATCACGGTGCCTCTCCTGACTGCAGCCACAATCGCACCGCAGGCGCCTCCTGAGGTCGAACTTGCTAAGCCGCCCTGCTGCCCCATGGACACTCTGCCGGGTCAGGAAAAGATGGGGCCGGAACAGGAATCGCGCCTGAATGAAGGGCAGCCGGTGACAACCGAGGGGCCTCTGCCTGAAGCTTTTTCTCTGGCGCAGGGAGGTACCACGCCGTTGACTGCCAGTGAGACGGGCGCCAGCGGGTTAGAGACGAACGACGCTGAAATGGCGCAACTCGGCGCCGCTGTGGCGGCGCAGCCTGGTGAGGCCGTCAGCGAGGAGTCCCTGATCGAAATTTGGCGGCCACACCGGCCGCATCAACACCACCGGCGGCACGACACGCGCCCTCGCAAAAATTTCGCCGAACGGCGTGATCGAGCGGCAGCCGTCGTCAATGGCGCTGCCGCCGCGCCACAAAAAGCCGAGCGAGAGCGGCCCGAGGCGGATGCCGGGAAGCTCCAGGACGGTTTGGGAGCAGGGGGTGCAGAACTTGCGCCGCTTCCTCGGCCTGAACCCGCGCCCCTTCCTTTCAAGGGCCGCCGCAAGGATGGCGGTGAGCTGCGTGAGGGCGAAAAGAAGCCGCATTTCGAAGGCCATCGCGGCCGAAGGCAGCCGCCTGAGCCACATCGCCCTGGCTTCGACAAGGCCGCCGAAGGACGGCGCGAACGGCTCGCGTCCAGAGAAAAGCGGTCAAACGAACGCCCGCCAGATCCAGATTCGCCTTTCGCCAAGCTGCTTGTGCTCAAGGCGCAACTGGAGGGGAAGACCCGGCAGGAAAAAGACAACAGCTGAACATTTTTCGCCGAAAGGCCAAAGCTTTGCGAGAAGTTGCCATGCCTACGGGAGTCGGGCTGTTTTGACCGCATGTTTTTGCCACTTTCTTCTTCCCCCTGCCGCGGCACCTCGGCGCGAGCTGGTCATGGTAAGGCCATGAAGGGACAGCAGTCTCATTCACCTTCCGCGGCTTGTTTGGCGGGGTTAGCTCAGGGCAATTTTTCGCCGAAGGCTTCCAACTTTTTCGGTTTAGAGCGCACCTTCGTGGGAAGCGTTCTGAAAAGAGGCGCATGAATTCGTCGTCCGGCCTAGGCCGCGCCATCAAGAAAACGCTCCACCCTTTGGGCGTCTGCCTGAGATTGGGCATGGGGACGGCGGCCTTTCTCCTTTCCGCGGGTTCTGCCTCTTTGCAACCGCTCGATTGCGGACGGCTGGCGGCGGAAATCAACGCGCTCAACAACGCTCCTCAGAGGCCGTCGAACCATTATGGCGGCGCTGTCCAGAAACAGCGCGCGGAACTGGATCGCGCCATCGCCAATGCGCGCGCCCTCGGCTGCAACCGGGGCCAATTCTTCTTGTTCGACAATCTGCCGCCCCGATGTGCCGGCCTTAATGCACAAATCCAACAGCTCCAAACAAGTCTAGCGCAATATGAGGACACGGGGGATCTTGGCGGCAATGGCGCGGCGCGCCAGCAGCTCCTCGCCCGTTACAATGCCTATTGCCGCGGGCAGGTCCAAACGTCCCCGCAGCAACGCGGCTTTTTTGAAACGCTTTTCGGCGCCCTCGTGCCCAATCAGAATCCATCCCAAGCCCCGCAGCCCCAATTCGAGGAGGTACGCCCGGCCCCTGGCGAAGATCTCACCCCGCATGGCGGCTCGCAGCCGCTTTGCGTCCGCAGCTGCGATGGAGGCTTTTTCCCGCTGAACCAATCGGTGAGGCAAAGCAACCCCGATCAGCTAGCAGGTCTCTGCCAGGCACTCTGTCCGAATGCCGAGGTCAGCGTTTATACACGCTCACCCAACCAAGACATCAGCACCGCCGTCTCGCTTGACGGTCAGACAGCCTACGCCGATTTGCCGAATGCCCTGAAATTCCAGAAAAGCTTTGATCCGGCTTGCACCTGCAAGCCCCCGGGGCAAAGCTGGGCGCAGGCGCTTGGGGGGGCAGAAGAATTGCTCGGGCGTGCGCGCAAAAGCGACATTGTGGTCACGCCCGAGACGTCGGCGGAATTGGCAAAGCCCAAGTTTGAGAGAGCGGCGCGACCCTCGGACGGGGCTCCCTCTTCGCCTTCTGGCGATCAAGCAGTAGACAACCCCGCGGCCGCCGAAGGACAGGCCGGGGCCGAGGAGGTCACCGGGCCGGATGGCGTCAAGAAGCACGTCCGGATAATCGTGCCGCCGCTTTAACTCTGCCGATCAAAGGCAGCAGCGCGGCGAGCTCCGGTCCATTCTCCCGGCCCGTCAAAGCGAGCCGCAAAGGATGAAACAGCGCCCGTCCCTTGCGTCCGGTGATCTTCTTCAAAGTCGTGGTCCAGTCGGACCAGACATTTTCGTCCCAAGGCTCGCCGGGGAGTTTTTCATGTGCCACTTCCAGAAACCCGGCATCCTCGACAACCGGCACGATCTCACCCTCGACCACACGCCACCAGTCCACCACATCAAGGAAAGTCGAAAGATTGCCGCGCACGGCGAGCCAGAATGGCTGCGCCTTGTAGCCCGTTATGTCATGCGCCTGGAGCCTCTCCCGGACCGCCTCGAAACTTAATCCGTGCAATATGCGCGCCGAGAGGGCGGCGAGCTCGGCTGGATCGAAGCGCGCCACCGTGCGGGAAAGTTCTCCAAGGTCGAGCGAAACCTTAAGTTCGTCAAGACTCCCAATAGGATGCACGGCCACGGAAGATCCGGTCAGGACCGCCGCCGCGGCAACCGCAAGCGACTCAATTCCAGCCGCACGCAGACCTCCGATCGACAGGGCGCCGGCTCGTTTTGAAAGCGCCTCGCCGGTGGCCGAAGCCAAAAGATTGTGATGCCCGAAGGCTGGCAGTCTCCCCGGCCCGGCGAGCGTCTCGAAGAGCTGCACCTGCACCGCGGTGTTGGTCACATGATCCTCGCCCCGGATGATATGGGTGATTTTCTGAGCAATGTCGTCGACCACGGAGGGCAAAGTATAAAGGTAGGTGCCGTCTTCGCGCAGGAGCACAGGATCGGACAGCGAGGCGCAATCGATATGACTCTCGCCGCGCACGAGATCGGTCCAGCGCACGATTGTGTGATCAAGTTTGAAGCGCCAATGCGGCCTTCGGCCCTCGGCTTCGAGCTTGGCGCGATCTTCGTTTGAAAGGGCAAGCGCGGCCCGGTCGTAGACAGGCGGCAGGCCGCGCGCCTGTTGCCGCTTGCGTTTGCGATCGAGTTCCTCCCCTGTTTCATAGCAAGGATAAAGGCGCCCCGCCTCGCGCAACTTGGTGGCGGCGACGTGATAGAGCGAGAATCGCTCTGACTGGCGCAAAACCACATCCGGCACGATTCCGAGCCAAGCGAGATCGACCTCGATCGCCTGGGCGAACTCTTCCTTTGAACGTTCCACATCAGTGTCATCGAAGCGAAGAATAAATTCGCCATGATTCTTTTTAGCGTAGAGGAAGTTCAAAAGCGCCGTCCGCGCATTGCCGATGTGAATGCAGCCGGTGGGCGACGGGGCGAAGCGAACGATTGGATGCGGCATGAGGAACCTGAGGTTAATTAGACCCGCGACAAGACGCGCCGAACCATCGCATGTGAGCTTTTCTGCGCACCCACCCAAGCAGAACAGCGGTCTAGTTAGAGGCCGCTCTGCACTTTTCAATAAGTATCTGATGCAAAAGGCGCTTTAAGGCAAATGCCATGGCAGCTTTCGATAAGGATACGAGTTCGGGAGCCAGACAATGGCAATGGCATATGCCGCGGCTTGGTTTTGCCTTCTTTCAGTCGTTTTGAATCTGGCCAGCATCGCGATTGCGGGAATCCGGATGCGGCAAAGATCAACCCCCCTTCCCCCGCCCCCCGCGGCACCGGGTGTGTCCATCGTCCGTCCTCTCTGCGGTCTCGACAATTTCTGTCAAGAGACCTTGGAGTCGAGTTTTCGGCTCGACTATCCCTGCTACGAAGTTATTTTCTGCGTCGCGCGACTGAACGATCCCGTCGTGCCCGTTGTCCAGCGTCTTATCGCCCGGTATCCAGATCTGCGAGCCCGTTTGATCATCGGCGATGAGAAGGTGAGCGCCAATCCGAAACTGAACAATTGCGTGAGGGGATGGGATGCGGCCCGCTACGATTGGATCATTCTCGTCGATGCGAATGTATTGATGCCGGGGGATTATATCCAGCGGCTTCTGGCGAATTGGAGCTCCCGGACCGGTCTGGTCTGTTCCATGCCCGTGGGCTCACACCCGCGAAATCTCTGGGCCGAACTCGAGTGCGCTTTTCTCAATACCTTCGAGGCACGCTGGCAATATTGCTCGGAAGCCAGTGGACTTGGCTTTGCTCAGGGCAAGTCGATGCTGTGGCGGCGTGATGTGATTGAGGCAGGCGGAGGGATTCGCGCTCTCGGCGCCGCGATCGCAGAAGATGCCGCGGCAACGAAGCTCGTCCACGGTCAAGGACTGCAAGTCGCTCTCGTCGACAGCCCCTTCGAACAACCGCTGGGCTTTCGTGGTTTTAGAGAGATTTGGCTGAGGCAATTGCGCTGGGCGCGCATGCGGCGGAAGACTTTTCCGTTGTTTTATTTGCCCGAAATCTTTGCAGGTGCGGCCCTCCCTTGCCTTTCGGCAGCATACGCGGCCGTCAACCTGAATGTGAATGTCGCCATCGCCCTACTCGGCGTCGCATTCGCCTGGTACATTCCGGAAGTGCTTTTTACGCTCCTGAAGAAGTGGCACTTCTCCTGGCGCATGCCACTGCTTTTCATGTTGCGCGATGCAATGATGCCCATCGTTTATATCGACGCTTGGTGCATGGATCATTTCGTTTGGCGCGGCACCGAGATGACGCTCCGCGACGAGGAGCCAAGCGTTGAACGCGGGTAGTGAATTCGGAACGTGTTGAAGGCGATCCGTTCAGGATCGCCTCAGCCAAAAATCACTTCGTTTTGGGCGACGCGTCCTATATCTGCCTTCACCAGCATCGTGGAAAGCGTCTCAAGAGAAGTCTTCGGCTCCCATCCCAATTTTGCTCGCGCTTTCTCGGCATTGCCAATCAGAAAATCGACTTCCGAGGGCCGGTAATAGCGCGGGTCGATTTGCACCAATGTCTGGCCATTCGAGGCCGAAACGCCGCGCTCCTGCTTTCCCGTGCCTTTCCACTCCAAGTCGATGCCAGCCGCCCGGAACGACATGGTTGCGTAATCACGCACCGATTCGGATCGGTTGGTCGCTAGGATGAAGGTATCTGGCTCCGGTGCTTGCAGCATGAGCCACATTCCTTCGACATATTCCTCGGCATATCCCCAGTCCCGCATCGATTGCACATTCCCGAGTTCAAGCACTTTCTGCTGTCCCGCCTGCATGCGGGCAACCGCGATGCTGATCTTGCGCGTGACGAAATCGGGCCCTCGCAGCGGCGATTCATGATTGAAGAGAATCCCGGCCGCCGCGAAAATACCGTAGGCTTCGCGATAGTTGATGGTCATCCAATGCGCGTAGAGCTTGGCGGCGGCATAGGGGCTGCGCGGATAGAAAGGGGTTGTTTCCAATTGAGGGATGGCTTGCACCTCCCCAAACATCTCTGCCGATGACGCCTGGAAGAAACGGATGCGCGGATTGATTGTGCGGATAGCCTCGAGCAAGAAGACAGGTCCGAGTCCGGTGACGTTTGCCGTCGCAACCGGCTGCTCAAAGGAAACATAGACAAAGCTCTGGGCCGCAAGATTATAAATTTCATCCGGCTCAGTCGACTGGATAAGCCTCAAGGCCGCGCCCAAGTCTGTGATGTCGAATTCCCGCAACTCCAAGCGGGGATGCTCGAAGATGCCGAGTGATTTGATCCTCCAGAAGTTCGGCGTGCTGGAACGCCGGTAGGTGCCATAGACCTTATAGCCGCGGTTCAAGAGGAATTTCGATAAATAAGCTCCGTCTTGACCGGTAATTCCAGTGATGAGCGCTGTTTTCATCGGATTTCCTTCACCCGGCCAAATTCGTGAGGATAGGATTTCACGTTCTCTTGATGCTCCGCCCATCTCGCCTCGACATAGGCACGGAATTTCTTCTTGAACGATTCGGTCGAGAAAGTCTGGGCATGCTGTCTAATGAGCTCCGGGTCGAAATTGCTTTCGATGCTTTCAAATCTCTCGACAGCCTCGCAGATCGCTTCGGGCGTTTGCGTGTTGAAGAAAAGTCCAGTCACTCCATCGATAACAGTCTCTCGAGCCCCGCCTTTTCCAAATGCCAAGACCGGCGTGCCACAGGCTTGAGCCTCGAGCGGCGCGATGCCGAAATCCTCCTCGGAAGCAAATATGAAACACCTTGTCTTCTGCATGTGTTCGAGCAGCACCGAAAAAGGCTGATAGCCCAGCACGGTGACATTGCTCGTCGCACGTGCCTGAATTTGTTTGAAAAGCGGGCCAGTGCCAATGACCACCAACTTCCGCTCCGGCATTCGCGCAAACGCCTCGACAATCATTTGAATTTGCTTATAGGGAACCATCCGGGACGCGGTCAGGTAGAAGTCCTCGCGCGGACCTGGCCCTATAACGAAATCATCAACTTCGACGTTCGGATAAATCACCGTCGAAGGACGCCTATATACCTTCCAAATCCGCCGCGCGATATAGCCAGAACAAGCTATGAAATGGTCAACGCCATTCGCCGTGCGTGAATCCCAGATGCGCATCCGATGCAAGAGATAACGGACCAAGGCACTCCGGAAGCCCTTGGTGAGGTTCGACTCTTTCAGATATTGGTGTTGGAAATCCCAGGCATATCGTATCGGCGTATAGCAGTAGCAAATATGCAGCTGGTCTGCCCCGGTCAGCACGCCTTTGGCGACAGCATGGCTGTTTGAAATGATAAGATCATAATCCGATAAATCATGCTGTTCGATCGCCAATGGCATCAATGGAAAAAGATGCCGATAGATTTGTTTTGAGAACGGAATCTTTTGAAGAAAGGAGGTTTTAATCTTGGTTTTGGAAAAAGCTTTCCTTTCACTCTCCGGCAAATGGTCAATAAGGCAAAAGAGATCTGCGTCAGGATAAATAGAGATGATTGCGGCAAGGACTTTATCCGAGCCCGCATAGGTTTTGAGCCACTCATGGACGACTGCAACTTTCATGAGCCTATCCTCATATGAAATAAAATTATACTAATCAATCAAATAACTACTATTAATTATCATCACTCACTAATTACAGGAGGCGTTCTGAAACGTGGAACTATATAGCACAAGTCTTGAGCCGTCAAACATATGACTATGACCTTTTAAATAAACTGTCATTTGATACTACCCTCACAAGAAATAGAGGTTCAGCTCAAGCAGTTCCAATCCATTTGACATCCCTTCTGAACTTTTATTCTTTTTCAACTGTTCACAATCCTTTTCAAATTCCGAAAAACACCTCGACTTCCATCCTGAGCCGGCCCTCAAGTGTGCGGTGCAACAGGGCGATCACCACCCTCCGGATCTGTCAAGCCCTTAACATCCGCAGTGCGCTTCGTATGCGCACGTCGGTTGCGATTCGAAAGCGGCCGCCTGGCTCATTCCGCCGGCTGGCTCCCGCTTAAATCGCGAAACAGATTGACGATTGGATAGCGGCGGTCCCGGCCAAAATTTTTCTTCGTCACCTTGACGCCGGGGGCCGACTGCCGGCGCTTATATTCGGCGAGATAAAGAAGCCGTTCGATTCTCTTCACGGTCTCGATATTATAACCAAGCGCGGCGACGTCGGCGACGCGCATTTCCTTTTCAACGAGCCCTTCGAGGATCGGATCCAGCACCTCATAGGGAGGTAGCGAATCTTGATCTTTTTGATTTTCGCGTAATTCTGCGGATGGCGGCTTGACCAAAATATTTCGCCCGATCACCTCGCCACCAGGACCAAGTGCGCCCTTCGGCTTCCAGCGATTGCGCAGTTCGGCGAGGCGAAACACCTCCAGCTTGTAGAGATCTTTGATCGGATTGAAACCGCCATTCATATCGCCATAGATGGTCGCATAACCAACCGACATTTCCGATTTGTTGCCGGTGGTCACGAGCATAGAACCGAATTTATTGGAAACCGACATCAACAGCGTGCCGCGCGTGCGGCTCTGGATATTTTCCTCGGTGACATCTCGGTTGGTGCCTTTGAAGATTGGACCCAGAACCTTTTCGAAGCCTTCGACCGCCGGAGCGATCGGTAGGATGTCGTAGCGAACCCCCAAAGCACGTGCGCAGTGCTCGGCGTCCTTCAACGAGTCCTGTGAGGTGAATCGGTAGGGAAGCATGAGGCAATGGACGCGTCCGGCACCTAGAGCGTCGGCCGCCATCACCGCACAGAGCGCGGAGTCGATCCCTCCAGAAAGCCCCATGACGACTCCTGGAAAGCGGTTCTTGTTCACATAATCGCGAAGGCCAAGGACACAAGCCGTGTAATCAGATTCATCCCCCTCTTCGATTGCGTAACGGGGTCCTTCGACGCAGGCGAAGCCTTTTGTTCCACGCTCCCAGACCGTCTTGCCCACCATTTCCGAAAATGCCGGAAGCTGAAAGGCAAGCGAGCAATCCGCATTGAGGCCAAAGGAAGCTCCATCGAAAACAAGTTCATCCTGACCGCCGAGTTGATTGAGATAGATGAGAGGCAATTTGCTTTCGACAACTCGGGAAGAGGCGATCGAAAGACGCTCGTCTGTCTTACCGCGCCAGTAGGGCGAGCCATTTGGGACAAGGAGGATCTCGCCGCCCGTCTCTGTGATGCATTCGACCGGATCCGGGCCCCAAATATCTTCGCAGATGGGAATGCCGATGCGCACGCCCTTGAACACCACCGGCCCCGGCATCGGGCCAGGCGTGAACACGCGCTTTTCATCGAAGACGCCGTAATTTGGCAGATCAACTTTAAAGCGGACGGCCTCGATCCGGCCCTTATCGAGCAAGGCATAGGCGTTGTAGCAATGCCCATTCTCTCCCCATGGCAGGCCGACGAGCATCGCCGGGCCGCCATCGGCCGTCTGCGCCGCGATCTCTTCGCAGCCCGCCCGGCAAGCCTCGACGAATGCCGGCTTCAAGACGAGATCCTCGGGCGGATAGCCAGAGATGAAAAGCTCGGAAAACATTACAAGATCGGCGTCGAAGGCTCGTGCCTCGGCGCGTGCGGCGCGGATGCCCGCAAGATTGCCCCTGATGTCGCCAACCGTGCTATTGATCTGCGCGAGGCCGATGACGAGGCGGTTCGCTGGAGACTCACAGCGCATAGGCGGCCCTCACCGCCGTCAGCCGTCACTCGGCAGCATCGGCATGAGCACGGCCGCGCTCGATTCGTTCCGCCTTGAGCAATTCGGCGACAAGAAATGCGACTTCGATCGCTTGCTCGGCGTTGAGCCGCGGATCACAATAGGTGTGGTAGCGATCGCGCAAATCCGCTTCTGATATGGCGCGCGCCCCCCCAAGACATTCGGTGACATTCTTTCCGGTCATCTCGAGATGGACGCCGCCGGCGTAAGTTCCCTCCGCGCGATGGACGGAAAAAAAAGTGCGGATTTCGCTCATGATCTTGTCGAAGGGCCGTGTTTTATAGCCCCCTGCCGCTTTAACCGTATTGCCATGCATCGGATCACACGACCAAACAATGCTACGGCCCTCCCGTTTCACGGCCCGGACGAGATCCGGAAGCCGGTCCGCCGACTTCTCGGCGCCGAACCGGCAAATCAAGGTGAGGCGGCCAGGTTCATTGGCCGGGTTCAGGATGTCAATGAGCCTTAACAATTCATCGGGCGTGAGCGTCGGCCCGCATTTGAGGCCAAGAGGATTTTTCACGCCGCGCGCATATTCCACATGGGCATGGCCAGGCTGGCGGGTGCGGTCGCCAATCCAAATCATATGGCCTGAGGTCGCATAATAGTCCCCTGTCGTCGAATCGACACGGGTCAGCGCCTCCTCATAGCCGAGCAGCAAAGCCTCGTGAGAGGTATAGAAGTCCGTCTGGCGCAACTCCGGATGCGCCTCGGGATCAAGCCCGATCGCGCGCATGAAGCCAAGGCTCTCGCTGATCCGGCCAACAAGTTCCTCATAGCGGGCGGATTGCGGACTGTCCTTGATGAAGCCAAGCATCCAGCCATGCGCGTTTTCGAGATTGGCATAGCCGCCCATCGCGAAAGCACGCAGCAGATTCAATGTGGCCGCAGATTGGCGGTAAGCCATAAGCTGGCGCGCGGGTTCTGGCTCGCGCGCACGGGCGTCGAACGCGATGTCGTTCACGATATCGCCGCGATAACTCGGGAGCTCCACGCCGTCGAGTTCCTCGGTCGCCGATGACCGCGGCTTCGCGAATTGGCCGGCAACCCGGCCAAGCTTCACGACCGGCAAGGCTGCGGCAAAGGTCGTCACCACCGCCATTTGCAGAAACACCCTGAAAAAATCACGAATATTGTCGGCGGCATGTTCCGCGAAGCTCTCGGCGCAGTCGCCGCCTTGCAGCAAGAAGGCTTCGCCTGCTGCAACTTTGCCCAGCATGCCTTTAAGCTTGCGCGCCTCGCCCGCGAAGACGAGCGGCGGAAATCCCGCGAGCTGACTCTCGACCTCGGCCAGCGCCACCTTGTCCGTGTAGACAGGCACCTGTTCGATCGGTTTTCCTCTCCAACTGGCAGGCGACCAGCTTTCAATGGGCATCTTTGCGAACTCCTTGGGGGCGCCCCCGACCTTGCGACTTCAGAATCGCCTTATACAGGTTTTTTGGAAATGCGACACGGAAAGGACATCTTACTCGCCCTCGAGCGGCCCGCAGTCCGGGCCTTCCGGGCCGGCGATTTCCCGCTCGAAGCGCGCGGTGCGCGTGCGCATGGTGACGAGCTCCTCCGCCGAGGTCGGATGCAAGGCCATGGTCGCGTCGAAATCCGCCTTTTTCGCCCCCATTTTCACGGCGATTCCCAAAATTTGCGCCATTTCGCTCGCATTCTCGCCGAGGATATGGACGCCGAGGACGCAATCGGTCACGCCATCGACGACAATCTTCATCAAAGTTTTCTCCGCCCGCCCGGAAAGCGTCGCTTTCAAGGGCCGGAAGCTCGCCAGATAAATATCGACGCAATCGAAGATCGCGCGCGCCTCCGTCTCGGTCATGCCGACGGTGCCAAGTTCCGGCGTCGAAAAGACAGCGGTCGGAATATTGCTGTGCACGACGGCCTCCGGCCTGCCGGCAAAAACAGTATCGGCGAAAGCGTGCCCTTCGCGGATGGCAACCGGCGTTAACGCAATCCGGTTGGTGACGTCGCCGACGGCATAGATCGAATCGATATTGGTCTTCGAAAACGCATCGACCTTGACCGCACCAAGATCGTCGCATTGAACACCGACCTTTTCAAGTCCAAGTCCCTTTGTATTCGGGCGCCTGCCGGTTGCGATCATGACTTGCTCGGCATCGACCGAAGCGCCTCTCGTTAGACGCACACGATAGCCGGTGGCCGTCTTTTCGATGTGTGTGGGCAACATGCCAAAATTAAGTTTGACACCCGCATGGGTGAGCCCATCCCGCACCCCGCAGCGCAGATCATCGTCAAAACCGCGCAAGACATTTTCGCCGCGCGCGACAAGCGTGACCTCGGTCCCGAGACGGGCGAAGATCGAAGCGAATTCGACCGCGATATAGCCGCCCCCGACAATCAGCAGGCGCTTTGGCAATGAGGCAAGATCAAATATTTCGTTCGAGGTGATTGCATATTCGCGGCCGGGAACATCAGGTTCGAGAACTGGCATCCCTCCCGTGCTGATAAGAATGATTCTCGCGCTGACCCGGCGGCCATCGGCAGCAAGACACACTTTGTGCGCGTCCTCGATTTCGGCACGGCTATCTTCAATCGTGACGCCCGCCTTCTCAAGATTGCTGCGATAGATCGCCGAAAGGCGGGAGATCTCCTTTTCCTTTGCAGAAACAAGCTTCGGCCAGTCGAAGGAGGGCGCCGCGAGCGTCCAGCCGAATCCGGCGGCGTCCTCGAAATCGTCCTTGAACCGGCTTGCGTAGACCATGAGCTTTTTCGGCACGCAGCCCCGGATGACGCAGGTCCCGCCAATTCGAAATTCCTCCGCGATCATGACCTTCGCACCATGGGCGGCCGCAACTCTTGCCGCGCGCACGCCGCCAGATCCCGCGCCGATCACGAAAAGATCGACATCATAGCCAGCCATTCGAACACCTCCGGCCGCCGGGGCGGCTCTTCATTAAGCCCTAACGTGCCAGGAATGGAAGCGGCGTATCCATGCAAGACGCAAAAGCGCGCGGGCCAAAGCCCGACGCAATCTCCACACCGTCTCCGACACAGGCTCGCCATATTTGCTGCTCTATTTGGCAGCGGATTGCTCTCATCATAGTTGAGAAATCGTGAACGAATGAAACAGGCTAGCTCCTCATGGGACGTTAACCGTTCGCGCCAAATGTTCGCCTTAAAAAGCAGTCAAATATTTTCCTCAAACTATATGCCTTTCTGAAGAGTACGATTCATATCCAAGGCCGTGCCAGCAGAGAGGTCCTTTCTGTCCCGATGTGCGGCACCTCGAATAAGCAGCTGCTTCGTCAGCCAGAAAAGCGAGATTGAAATTGCGACAAGCGCGTCCCCGTCCCATCTCCCTTATGAGATCTACCTGCCTCGCTGCTACGACCGGACTCATGGCGCTCTTGTCGAGTATTCTCGTTCCTTCCTCGACCGAAACAGCGGTCGCGAACGGGGATACGCGCACCTTGAACCTCTATCATTCCCACACGGGGGAATCGATCCAAGCAACCTTCCGCGTCAACGGCGCCTATGATCCGGCGGTTCTCGAAAGGCTCAATTACTTCCTGCGTGATTGGCGCAACAACGATGTCACCCGGATGGATCCCAGGCTTTTCGACGTGATCTGGGAAGCTTACCGGACTGCCGGCGCCACGCAGCCGATCGTGATCGTTTCAGCCTACCGCTCGCCCGCTACCAACGCGATGCTGCGCGCCCGTTCGCATGCGGTCGCCGAACATTCGCAACATATCTTGGGCAAGGCGATGGACACCACCATGCCTGGCATGCCGATGGAAAGAATTCGCGAAATCGGCATGCGTCTGCAACGTGGCGGCGTTGGCTGGTATCCGAGTTCGAACTTTGTCCATCTCGATGTCGGCAGCGTGCGGGCTTGGCCGCGGATGACCTATGATCAGCTTGTGCGTCTGTTCCCGGACGGCAAAACGGTTCATCTTGCTGCCGATGGTCGGACGCTTCCCCGCTATGAGGAAGCCCGCGCCGAGATCGCCTCGCGTGGCGGCATCATGTCCGATGTGCCACAAACGGTCGCCTCAGCTGGCGGCTTGTTTGGCTGGCTTTTCGGCAATCATGAAGAGGAAAGAGGCGAAGAGAAAGAAGCCGAAGCGGCAAGATCGCAGCCGGCCCGGCCCGACCACGGACGGCATGGCGGAACCGAAGTCGCGTCGCTTCGCACGAGCGCCGACAGCTCTGCCGACGCGGCGCCCGCAAGTCCCGGCAAGAGCGTCGTCGCGGATTTGGGCGCTGCAGGAAACTCGCCCGGCACAACAACCAGCCGAGCAGTGGAGCAAACCAGCCGAGCTGTCGAGCAGGACCAGAGCGCCGCTCCGGCGGGAAGCACAAACAGCGGAAGGCGATGGACGCTTTCTACTCCTGTACCGGTTCCCCCTCAGCGGCCAGCGCTCGCGAGTGATGTTAAGCTTGCTTTCGCGAACGTGCCCGCGCCGCCAGCTCGGCCGGCCTCGCTCACCCGCGTCGCAGTGCTCACGCCAGATAAGATGCAAGGGGGTTCACAGGCTTCGAAAACCGACAGCAAGAGCGAGTCGGCGAGTGACGCCGTGGCGACGACCACCCCCCTAACCCGCGCCACAAATCTTCCGGTTGTCATTACGCAAGGGCCGAAAGATCACCCCGGCGTACCTCATCACGTTCTGGCGTTCGCCTCCGACACACCCGTCCAGGAAACAGACGCCCTCGCAAGCAAGACTCCGGGTCAAACCGAGAGTTCTTCGACCACCCAACAAGCGGCTGCGACGGCGCGCCTTGAGCAGCAGAGAACGCATGGCCTAGCCGGTGTCCTAACCGCCAGTTTTCCCGTCCCGTCGATTCTCGGGCCCTCCTTCACGGGTCTGCGCAAAGCAGCACGGATCATTCCCGACGCTCTGTCGAACGTGCCTTCAGCGGCATATCTCTCGGCTTTCCACGCCAATCCTGGAAGTGATCTTGATGCCAGCCATTTTACCGGCACGGCGACAAAGCCCCTCGCGCTTGCAGAGGGTCTTGTCCGTGTCGGGGACAGCTCGCATACGCTGGCCGGGGAATAGTTTCACACGCGCGGCTTTGTCTTGAAGCGCCTACGGTGACGAGGCAGCGCCAAGGCCTGCGTGCCCGCAATCCTTTTCGCTCACTCGATCTGCTCCTTGTCAGGGGCACGCCATAAGGCGGCAAGCGGCCGCATCGGACAGGTCAATCCGCGCCGGCAAAATGCCGAGGCCCAACTCTCAATTATCCAAGAAACTGCGGAGCTTGCGCGAGCGTGAAGGATGTTTCAGCTTGCGCAGCGCCTTGGCTTCGATCTGACGAATACGCTCGCGGGTCACCGAGAACTGCTGGCCAACCTCCTCCAGGGTGTGATCGGTGTTCATGCCAATTCCAAAGCGCATCCGCAGCACGCGTTCCTCGCGCGCCGTCAAAGAGGCAAGCACCCGCGTTGTCGTCTCGCGAAGATTGGATTGGATCGCGGCATCGATCGGCAAAATGGCATTCTTGTCTTCGATGAAATCGCCGAGATGGGAGTCCTCCTCATCGCCGATCGGCGTTTCAAGGGAGATCGGCTCCTTGGCAATCTTCAAGACCTTGCGCACTTTCTCAAGCGGCATGGCAAGTTTTTCGGCAAGCTCCTCCGGAGTCGGCTCACGGCCAATCTCGTGAAGCATCTGGCGCGAGGTCCGCACGATCTTGTTGATCGTCTCGATCATATGCACGGGGATGCGGATCGTGCGTGCCTGATCGGCAATCGAGCGGGTGATTGCCTGGCGGATCCACCACGTCGCGTAGGTGGAGAATTTATAGCCGCGCCTATATTCGAACTTATCGACGGCTTTCATTAAACCGATATTGCCCTCTTGAATCAGATCCAAGAATTGCAGACCGCGATTTGTGTATTTCTTGGCAATCGAAATGACGAGGCGCAGGTTCGCCTCGACCATTTCCTTCTTTGCCTGACGCGCCTCCCGCTCACCCTTCTGAACGAGATGGACGATCCTGCGAAATTCCTGAATCTCAAGACCCGTCTCGGTCGCGAGCCCATGAATCTCTGAAAGCAGCTCCTTGATCTGCTCCTTTGCGCGGGCGACGAAATCCTTCCAGCCGCGGCCGCCAAGTTTCGAGACCCGCAACAGCCATTTCGGGTCGAGCTCGGAATTTTGATAATTTCTGAGGAAATCCTCGCGGGTAACACCCGAGCCCTCGGCGAGGCGCAACAGCTTCGTCTCAAGCCCGATCAAGCGCTTGTTGATATCATAGAGCTGATCAACGAGCGCCTCGATCCGGTTCGGATTGAGCGACAATGATTTGACGTCGACGACGATTTCCTTCTTGAGCGCCTTATATTTACGCTCTTGCGATGGAGTGAGCGTTTCGTTCTTCAGCTTGTTGACGACGTTCTGATCCTGCAGGCGCCGGAGCTTTTTATAGGTGCCAGCGATCCTTTCGAAAGTGTCGAGGACCTTGGGTTTAAGCTCGGCTTCCATGGCTGACAGCGAGACCGAATTCTCCAGATCGTCTTCCTCGTCGAAGACGTCTTCTGGGATCGGCGCGTCGAGGCCGCCCTCTTCACTTGCCGGGCGCAGGCGCGCCGGCGGATCGATCGGCGCGATGGCGGGCGCCTGTTGTGCGGCAAGCGCCTCCGCGGCACCTGGCGCCGTCATGTCGATTTTGGGGGTGTTCTTCCCATCCGGCCCCGCATAGGTCGCTTCGAGGTCGATGATATCGCGCAGCAGAACCTTGCTGTCATTCAGTTCGTCGCGCCAGATAATAATCGCCTGAAAAGTGAGCGGACTTTCGCAAAGCCCCGCGATCATGGCCTCGCGGCCCGCCTCGATGCGCTTGGCGATCGCGATTTCGCCCTCGCGCGACAGGAGCTCGACAGAGCCCATCTCGCGCAGATACATTCTGACGGGGTCATCCGTGCGGTCGGCGGGTTCCGACGAACGTGTCGCCACCGCCTTCGTCTGAACCGCCTCGATTAAGTCACCGCCCTGCGCTTCCTCTTCTTCCTCGGCAGAGTCCTCAGACGGATCCTCTTGCTCTTCATTTTCGATGACGTTGATGCCCATCTCGTTCAGCATCGATAAAATGTCTTCGATCTGCTCGGAATTGACCTCCTCGGACGGAAGCACGGCATTCAGTTCCGCATAAGTCACAAAGCCCCGCTTTTTGGCGAGCTTGATCATCCGCTTGACGGCGGCATCCGTGAGATCAAGCAAAGGGCTGTCCGCGACTTCGACTGTGCCGCGTTCGGCCTCGGAAGTCTCACTGTCCTTTTTCGCCATCAAAGGCCTCCAAATTTGGGAAAATTATCGATGCCGCAATGAATTATTGAAGCACTTCCTGAACTGCCTCTTTCCGAAGCGTGCCGCCCTTCGGTCTGAGTTTCCTTCCTTTTCGGGGCCTCGAGACGGCATACCCCTCCGGGAGGAAAAGGATACGCGAAGCTCACCATGATCATTTGTTCTCACGCGCCGTAATTTCGGCCACCGACCCATCCCACGCCAAATTTCCTGCTCGCCAGCCTCCGCCGGTCGAAGCACAACGCTGCCTTCACGTGCAGCGGTTCACAAGGATCCCCCTGCCCGCCCCGATTGCGCGCCAAACCCCTCTACCGCGGCCTCGATCCCCCCGAGTGCCGACAACTGCGCCTGAATATCCCTGAGACGGCCGAGATTAGCCTCGGTAGAGTCCTTACCTAGAGCCAATTCGGCCAATTGCAACTCCTTATGTAACGCCCTCGCGCGCCGGTGCAAGTTCAAGGCTTGCTTCAAAACTTCCTCGGCGTCGCTCTTGGCGGCCCCAGCCTGGAGATACCAGTGGGACGCATGTGGCGTTGCCTCGAGCTTTCGCAGGATTGGCCCAAAGCCCTGGCTCTCAATTGCGGCGCGCAGGCATGCCGCGTCCGGGCTCGACCTGTCAAGCGGAGCTGTAGCTGCTGACAAAGTCGATAAAGCAATCAGAGCGGTGCGGAGCTTTCCCGCTTCATCGCTTACAAACTGGACCTCAGCCAAATCTTCGATATGCCGGCCGATTAACTCGGGATGATTGAGAAGTAGCAGTAAAATCAACCCTTCGCGCGGCGGAAGGACTGGGATTCCAGGACGAAACAAAGGGGATGAGAGGAGGCTCTGGCTGATTTGCGGGGGCGCTGACAAATTCGCTCCCGGCTCGAAACTGACTTTGCCGCCCCCTCCTCCCGCTCTTCCAGGAACCGCCATGCCCGTGCCATAGCCGCCACGGCGAAAAAACTGAAAGAAACGCTGCTTGAATTCATCCTGATATTGATGCCGGAGCGTCTCATCCCGGATCTCGCAAGCGATTTCCCCAAGACGCCGCTTGAGCCCGGCGCGGCGTTCTGGCGTGCCGAAATCCTTGTTCTCGGTCTCTCGCTTCCAAATGAGGTCGGCGAGCGGCAGCGCTTGCGAGAGCAGGTGTGAAACCGCCTCGCGGCCGCCCCCGCGGACGAGGTCATCCGGGTCCTCGCCCTCGGGAAGAAGCGCAAAGTTGAGGGAACGGTTTGGCCCGATCAGAGGCAGCGCCAAATCGATCGCCCGATGGGCGGCTTTGCGGCCAGCCCTATCACCGTCGAAGCAAAGGATGGGCTCCTGCGACATTTTCCACAAAAGCTCGCATTGCTCGGCCGTCAAGGCGGTCCCAAGGGGCGCCACGGTGGCCTCAAAACCCGCCGATGTCATCGCGATAACATCGACATAGCCCTCGACAACGAGGAGGTGCGCGCCATCATGCGCGGCTTGCCGCGCGCGATGGTGATTGTAAAGGATGGCGCCTTTATGGAAGAGCGCAGTTTCCGGCGAATTTAGATATTTCGGCTGCGCCTCCTTGGCGAGCGCGCGCCCGCCAAAGGCGATGACCCGGCCCGCAGGATCGTGGATCGGAAACATGATCCGGTCGCGGAAGCGATCATAGGGAACCGCGATATCTTCGCCGTGAACCAAAAGTCCCGCCTCGATCATCGCTTGCGGCGCCACCCCTTTGGCGGCGAGACCATCGCGCAAAGCGTATTTTTCGGGCAGGGCGTAGCCAAGGCCAAACCGGTCTTGCAATTCCGCATCGATGCCCCGCGCGGCGAGGTAAGCGCGGGCCGCGCTCCCTTCCCGGCTTGCAAGCCGCGCGGAAAAATACGAGGCCGCAAGCGTGAGCACCTCATGGAGGCTCGCCCGCACCTTTTCCCTGGCTTCCGCCTCGGGCGAGACGCGCGGCAAAGCAAGGCCAGCCTGATGGGCGAGTTGCTTAACCGCTTCCGGGAACGCCAGCCCCTCGGTTTGCATCACAAAATCAAAGATGTTGCCGTTTTTGCCCGCCGAATAGTCAAACCAAGCCATCTTCTGGTCGTTGACGAAGAAGGATGGCGTTTTTTCCTTATTGAAAGGCGAGAGCCCTTTCCATTCGCGCCCCGCCCGCATCAATTTGACACGGTGCCGCACGACCTCGGACACCGGAAGCCTGGCTTTGATCTCGTCAAGAAAAGATGGCGGAAATCGCATGGGCTCACCCAGGTATCACATGGGCGGATTCGGCATGCCTCGTAAAGGCCTTTGGCGCTTGTCCCAGGTTTTGCACAGCACAGCCGTGAGCGTCACCGGCTGTGAAGCTTCTCGGTTTCGGTAAGATGCGCCTGCCACGCATGACGCTCGAGCTCGGGATCGAGATGTTCCTCTTGTGGAAACCCGACGCAAAGATAAGCGATGAGCTTCCAGGCTGGCGGCACATCGAGCACGCGGGAAATCTCTCCTGGGTCGATGATCGACACCCAACCCGCGCCAAGTCCCCGCGCGCGCGCCGCAAGCCAGAATGTATGGACCGCCGCGACAACCGAATAATCCAGCGTCTCCGGCATGGTTTTGCGGCCAAGGCCGGCGCCCGCATCCGTCCCATGGTCGCAAAAGATGGCAAGATGAACCGGCGCCTCGCGGAGCCCGGAAAGCTTGAGATTTGCATAGAGCGCGGCGCGCTCGCCCTCATAGGATTTGAGCGCCGCCGCATTGCAAGCCTGGAAATTGGCGATCACCGCCTCGCGCGCCGCTGCTGTCTCGACGCTGACAAAGCGCCAGGGCTGGCTATTGCCCACCGATGGCGCGAAAGTGGCGATATGAACGAGGTCCTCGATCAGCTCGGAAGCAACCTTGTCCGGCTTGAAGCGGCGCACGTCCCGCCGCCATTCGAATAGACTTGTCAGGCGTGCCCGAAAAGCCTCATCGAAGACCGGCGGACCGCCCTGCCCTGCTTCGCGCCTCACCGTTTCCTCTCCCGGATGCATGGCGTTGATCGCAAGCCATCCTATCAGGTCGCGAAGCGGAAATGCAGCACATCGCCGTCCGTCACAACATAGTCCTTGCCTTCGAGCCGGAATTTGCCCGCCTCGCGGGCGCCCGCCTCCCCATTGCAGGCCACATAATCTGCATAGGAAATGGTCTCGGCGCGAATAAATCCCTTCTCGAAATCCGTGTGGATCACGCCAGCCGCCTGGGGCGCCTTGGTTCCTTGCGGAATCGTCCACGCGCGCGCCTCCTTCGGCCCGACGGTAAAGAAGGTGATGAGCCGCAAAAGCCCATAGCCCGCGCGGATGACCCGGTTGAGCCCTGGCTCCGCGAGGCCCACGGCTTCGAGATAGTCCTTGCGCTCATCTTCGGCGAGAACGGCGATCTCGCTCTCGATCTTGGCTGAGACGATCACCGCGCTCGCGCCTTCCTCGCGGGCGCGGGCCTCGACGGTCTTGGAAAAAGCGTTGCCGCTTGCCGCCACGGATTCCTCAACATTGCAAACATAGAGCACCGGCTTCGAGGAGAGGAGCCCGAGACCTTCGAAGAGGTTTTGCTCCTCCGGCTTGACTTCCGCAAGCCGCGCCGGCTTTCCCCCGCGCAGCAGCTTGAGGCAGCGCCCGGCAAGATCGAAAATCTCTTTTGCTTCCTTGTCGCCACCCTTGGCTTTCTTTTCCCAAGCGACGATGCGCCGCTCCAGGCTTTCGAGATCCGCCAGCATCAATTCGGTTTCGATTGTCTCGATATCGTTGAGCGGTGCGATCTTGCCTTCGACGTGTGTGATGTCGCTATCCTCGAAACAGCGCACGATATGGGCAATCGCATCGCATTCGCGGATGTTTGCGAGAAACTGATTGCCGAGGCCTTCGCCTTTCGAAGCGCCGCGCACAAGGCCCGCGATATCGACGAAGGTCAGCCGCGTTGGGATGATCTCCTTCGAGCCAGCAATTTTCGCGAGCGTCTCAAGCCGCGCGTCAGGTACCGCGACATCACCGACATTCGGCTCGATGGTGCAGAAGGGATAATTCGCCGCCTGCGCCGCAGCCGTCTGCGTCAGCGCGTTGAAGAGGGTCGATTTGCCGACATTGGGCAAGCCGACGATACCGCATTTGAAACCCATGGAAGACGTACCTTATAGCGCCGCAAGACGCATTGAAAATTCGGGGGTGAACGGATTGGCGATCCGCATGCCGGAAATCACGCTGCCGTCCTGCAAATCCTCGGAAATGAAAAGCTTGCAGCCGGCCATCAGAGCCGAGGCGACAAGCAAAGCATCCCACCACTCCAAGCCGGATTCATGTTGAACCGCCCAGGCCCTGCCGGTCGTTTGCGCATCGAGGGGAGCGATGCACCAAGGCATGAGATGCGTCAAATAGGAACGCGCCGCCTCTGGCGGAACGAGCGTGGGCCGCTGCGTGAGAACCTTGTAGCATTCATTTAGAATTTGCGGGCTGAGGGCCAAGGTTTGGCTCGCGATCGCCCGCCTCAGCAGATCCGCCGATGTGGCGCGCTTTGCGGGCTCGGCCGGGTCGAGGGCATAAATCAGAATGTTGGTGTCGATCAAGAGCCGCGCGGTCATAAAGCTCTTCTCGCTTGGGGAGTCCCGCGGAAAGCCGAGGGAAGCCAGGGCCGCTCAAGAAGACTTCGAGGCCCGCGATCTGGTCCTTGCCGCGCCCCATACGGGTTTCGAGCAAGTTGCCGACGAAGGTGGACATGCTCAACCCCGCCTTGGCAGCCTCGATTCGCAGCCATTCGGCGACATCCTCGCGTAGGGTGATCGTGACGTTCTTCATGACACGGATATCGTGTAACACGGGTCCTGTGTCAAGAATAGGCGACAGATGTGAACCAATCACGCGCGATGCTGTTCCAGCTCACATAGATATCCAAAACTCCAAGAACGATGAGACCATAGCCCCAATATTCCATCGGAAGCCCAAAGAGCGCGCTGTGCTTTTTGGGCTTGTCGTATTTCCTTCCAAAAATGACGCAGGGCACGCCCCAGAATAAAAACAGCAAGACGGTCGTTGACTCCCGGCTGAGATGATAAGCGGTGCCGAGCCCACCCGAAATAAACGCGGCGGCGATAAAAAAGACGACCACCAAATATCCCAGCCGAGAAAAGAAAGTCATTGTTCGAATCCCATACAATCTGCGTCATCGCGTTCCCCTCATAGCGTTGAGGGGGCGTCACCGCCAGCGCGGAGTCCACCGCGCGGCTTTTTCCGGCAGAGATCAAGAGCAAATTTGGAGGAGAGGTGAAAGCGCCACGGCTCGCTAACCCGAGACGGAGCGGCCAGCCCGAGCGGCGCAATGCTTTGAAGGAGAAGGGCTCTTGAATCCCGCCTCTGGGACCGCAGCGGAATTCGAAGAGGGCTCTTCTTGAAAGCGCAGGCCGTCGGCCAGAGAGGCAAGCCAATGAAATTTGGCCTCCAGTGCGAACGACGGGACCTCTTGCAGGATTTTCAACAGCGTTCGTACCATCCAAGGATGCGCAGGCTCGACGTCCTCGTTCAAGACCCTTTGCGCGTCAAACCCCAGAGATTGTTGGGTCTTGAGGATGGCCTCAGCGAGCCGCTTCGTGATGTTCTCGATCGAGCAGTAGAGATCATGCACCAAAAGCAGCTTGCTTGCTTCTCCGGCTCCGGCCTTTTGCTGGCCAGAACGTTTCATCCCGCTTTGCAACGGCGACTTGAAAACATCGAGTGCGCTGGAGATCGCGGGACTGATGAGACTATGCGCGTCACTTTCATGCAGCGCCGCGACCATCCCATTCGCAAGAGCGGCAACTCCGGCAGCTTCCTCGGGAGTCAACCGGTCTTTCTCGGCATTGCTGACAAAAGCACGCCATTTCGGGAACTGCCGCATTGTATGATCGAAATGGAGCATCATGTCGGCGAAGCGCTTTACAAAAGGCTCTGTCCAGTTGGCGCCAAACGTCTTTGCGTGATCCTCCAGAAAACCTCTCACATGGGCGAGGTAAAAGAGCTCATCCTGGACTGGTGTATAATTCGGAATTCGCGCCGCCACGCTCTGCAAGCAGCCGATGGATCTTTGGTCGACGGCGGGGGAAACCGCGTCAGCCACGAGGGCAGAAATCTTGCCGTGCAGGAGCTTGAACGACGCCGCCACCACCACAGACTCACGATCGCTCTCAGCCGAATTCTGCGGCAGAATTAATTTGCCGCGCGACCAGAACGGCTCCAAAGCCGCGGGGCACAGCGGCGGGACCGTGCGCAGCGGTGGCGATAAAACTGGAGGCGCCGCCTTGCGGCGCCGGGCCGAACCACGTCCGGCGATTGAGCCTTTGCTCTGCGGGTCACCAGAGTAGGAACTCCCAAGTTCGGCTTGGATCATCAAGCAGGCGCTTTAGGGCCCGGGCCAATCGTTTGGACGAAAACAAGCGCTTCCAGGCGCTCTGCTCGGCTTGTGGCAAGGATCAGGCCCGGTGGCGGCTCACAAGCGGTTAAGGTTTGATCAAAGGTCTCCGGGAATTGTTAAGAAATCATAAATATCAGAGCTTTGCAATAGGAATGCACGTTCAGCGCTGGCGGGCCAAATCAGCGGGGACGCGAATTTGGACGAAAATCCCTTCACGCTTCATGCGGCGAGCCGGATCAACCTTTTCGCCGAGCCATCAAGACTCAACACGGCGGAATGAGATCGGCTATGGCAGAGATCGAACGACCAGATCAACAATTTCGACAAGAGTTGGATTATGCCAAGCGGCGATCACAAGATCTTTCAGCGCCTCAGCATTTCTGGCAACAAATGAGACAATTGCAGGCCAATTATTGTATACTGCATAACCAACTGGACCGGTGACGGTGAATGTGGCGGCACCGGCTGCTTGGTAGAAGCCCGCGCGAGACTCCTTCCACGCAACCCTACCTTCGCCAAGACACAACGAATAAGCGCGGCGCAGCAGTTCTGATACGAAATTGCCGGTCGTCTTCCGGCTCAGATCGGCGGCCTGTTCGCCATCTATTCCCGCTGGAGCATTTTTCGCGGTTTCGGCCTGTTCGGCAATGGTTTCTATCGCCTCTGGCGTCACAACGCTCTCCGATTGTTGAAGAGCCACAATGACTGGCCTAGCTGCGGCATTCACCTGTTTCGCTGCTTCGACATCTTGAGGACCGAGGCGAATTTCATCAAGCTCGCGCCCTTTCGCGTCACCGCCGATAAAGATATTCCACGTGTGGACCAGATCGCGCAGCGTTTCCGCAACCAGAGGGGGCAACCGCGCGGCGTCCGGTTCCACGCTGTTCATAGACAGATCATGGGCCTTGAGGCGGATGCGTAAAGTGTTGCCGCGTGACCACAAGCTAGTAATCGAAATGTCTTCGATGCGATCCTTCAGACCTTCACGAAAGCGATTGGCCGGCCCACTTAACTCACCCAGCTGATTCGAACCAAGCGCAACGAGCGCCTCCGCTTTGAGGCGAGTCTCTCCGTAATATTCCCGCTGCAAAAGGTCGGCGGCAGCTCCGGGCTCGGGCGGATCTGGAACAACGTCGATCAACCCTTGGGCATTGATGCCAAATCTTGTCGCCAGAGTTTCTTGCTCCGGTATAGCGTCGATTGGTGGCGATTTTGACTCAAGCGCCGCGATCCGCCATTTGATCTCGGCGTTGACGACTGCCGGGCCTTGGTTCCAGAGGTCGTCGCCGATGCTCACATAAGCGAGTTCGACGGCTTCGTCCCTGACTCGGCCACTGAGCCGGAGGTCGTACCAATGGATCCAGACCGGCCAGTCCTGCCTCTCGGCGAGTAGCATGGTTTTCATTTCCAGCCACAAGGATTGGAGCCGTTCCGGTTGACCTTGGGGCCATAGCGGCGAACCGGCGATATCGGAAACACTCCATCTGTCTTCCACGCGCGTCGCGTCGATGGAAACAGCGGACCAAAATGCGGCGGCGGCAGCCCCGTCGTCGGCCGCAGCGAAGATGGCGTCCGCAGCGTATGCGGCAGCGCGGGCGGCGGCGGTTAGCGCGTCGGGCGTCACAGCCGCAGCGGCGGTTCGGGCGGCGGCATTGGCGACAAGGGCGGTGACATCAGTTGGGCCGAAAGCCATGAATTGGGCCGCGGCCATGTATCCCCCTCGGGCGGCTAGCTCCGTTCCCCGGGCGGGATATCTGGCCACGGCCCACGAAACGGCCAAGGCGCGAAATACCGGCAGAGAAATATCACGCAGCTCATCGAACTTTGTCGTCTGCAAAAGCGGCAAGACGCGCAAGGCCGCACGGGCCGCGAGCGCGGCCGCCACCTCGCGCGGCTCCTTTCGCAGCCACGCCTCCAACTCCTCGCGGTTATTGATCTCGACCAGCGGCACCTCCCTTAAACTCCCTCAGCATGAGCATCCGCCCCAGATTCGGCAAGCGATCATCGCTTTCTCCACAAATCCACCCGGTTCACCCATGCCACCAAGCCTTCTTTTGAGGTACAATCCCGCGGCTTTGACCGCTCCGCGAGGCTCTCATGGGTAGATTCATCCATCATTGCGCGGTCGCCGCGGCTCTGTCGGCCTCGGCCATTCTTCCCCTCCGCAGCGGCTTCGCGCAGGAAAGCCCGGCCAAGGTGCCGCCGGTAATGGACCACGACATGCCTGGCCATGGGCCGATACCTGAGATGATGGAGCACCATGGAGAGCCCGGTGCGGCGATGCAGGGCGGCCAGACAACGCTGGTCGAGCCGACCCTTCCGGGCCAGGACGCGTTCGGCGCCATTCAGGAGATCGTCCAGATCCTTGAGGCGGATCCGAAAACCGACTGGTCCAAGGTCAACCTCGAAGCGCTGCGCCAGCACCTCATCGACATGAACGAGGTCACGCTCAAGGCGGTGACCTTCGTGAAGCCAGTCGATGGCGGTCTTGAGATTGCCGTGACGGGAAATGGGCGCACCATCGATGCGATCCAGCGCATCGTCATGGCGCATGCCCGCGTCATCGAGAAGAGACATCCGCATGGCTGGAGCGCCAAGGCCGGGACGCTGCCGGACGGCGTGCTGATCCGGGTCACGTCAGATACTGCAGGGGAGACACAGCATATTCGCGGCCTCGGCTTCATCGGCATCATGGTGAGCAGCCACCATCACCAATTGCATCACCTCGCCGTCGCACGGGGCGAGAAACGGGGCGAGAAAATGCATTAGGATGGCGTTTCATTGCGACCTCATCGAAATGCCCATCGGACATCCCGGAGCGCCAATTGTACTGGAGAACGAGCGGGCCCTTGTCCGGGGCTTTGTAAGATGTTGGGCCCGAATCGGACCAAAATGTTTCACGTGAAACATTTTGGTAAGGAACTCGCCTGCAATCGGACATCAGCGGCGCTCACGCGCTCGCGACCCCCGCCCGGGCGCAGCGGTTCACGATGGCGAGCGCGGCCTTGAAGGCCGC
>DATJBL010000083.1:0-38907 GCA_035515355.1 Methylocella sp. | reverse complement strand
CGGCGAATCACTGGCAGAGTGCGCTCAGTCTTGGGGATTGGTCGCTCGTTGGCTGCACGGTAGCGCCTGGCTTCGAATTCTCAGGCTTCGAAATTGCGCCGGTTTGGCCGCCGCCTCCCAGCGAGGAGCACGGCGAAACATAGCACGGCGGAACATAAAGACCGTGCCGAGCCTTGGCTCGCCTCCCCTCACTCCTTGGACACGAGGGATTCGATCTTTTTTTGCAGCTGATCGAGCTGGCGTTTCATTTCCTCGAGGTCACTTTTGGAGCTTTGCTCGGCAGCTCCAGCCGAAGGCTCGCCTTCGGGTTTATCCGCGGGCTTCCCCGCCGGGGGGTGGAGCGGATTTGTAAATGGGCTAAACATGGAGAGAGCCTGCTCGAAAAGGACCATGTTCTTGCGGGTGAGATCCTCAATGGATTCGAAGACCGGCGCCGTCAGAGAAGTCCCGAAATTCTTGGCGAATTTCTCGCGGAACTTTGCCTGCTCGTTGACCAATTTTCCAATCGTGAATTCAAGGTAGCTCGGCACCAGCATTTGCATGCTGTCGCCATAAAAGCGGATAAGCTGACGCAAGAAAGTGATCGGCAAGAGGCTCTGCCCGTTCTTCCCTTCCTGCTCGAAAATAATCTGGGTCAGGACCGACCGTGTAATGTCTTCGCCGGACTTGGCGTCAAAAACAACGAAATCATCACCCTTCTTGACGATGGCGGCAAGATCTTCGAGGGTGATGTAGGAGCTCGTATCCGTATTGTAGAGCCGCCGATTCGCATATTTTTTGATGGTGATAGGACGGTTTTCTTTCGCCATGACCCAGTGCTGCCCCAGGGATTAGATTCCAATCTAAGCAGGTTTATCTTGATAGCGCTACGGGTTTGCGAGGGCAAACTTGGCTTGGTCCTTTTAATTGTCCGGCGGCCAAAGCGCGGTCTCTCCAAATATATATAAGTATATATGCATGCCCCTTGGCAGACCTCGCTACAATTTCATTGCGAAAAATGGTGGCCATTGTGATACGAGATCTGGAACCGTGGCTCGCAAGAGGCACTTGACGGTGTTACCATAGAAAAGCTCAAGGCGCCCACGCGGCCAATATCCAGGCGGCCAAAAGGAGGATCACCCCGATGCCGGAAGAGATTGTTATCGTGAGCGCGGCGCGTACGGCCGTGGGGTCTTTCAACGGCGTCTTCGGCGCAACGCCAGCGCATGAACTCGGCGCCGCCGTGATCAAGGACGTAATTAGCCGCGCCAAGGTCGATGCAGCCGAGGTCGATGAAGTGATTCTCGGCCAGGTTTTGACCGCAGCCCAGGGAATGAATCCGGCGCGTCAGGCTGCGATGAAGGCGGGAGTACCCCAAGACAAAACTGCTTTCGGACTGAACCAAGTGTGCGGTTCCGGATTGCGCGCGGTCGCACTCGGAATGCAACAAATCGCGAATGGCGATGCCAAAATTGTCGTCGCCGGCGGCCAGGAAAGCATGTCGCTTTCCCAGCATGCCGCCCATGTCCGCCCTGGCGTCAAGATGGGCGATCTCAAATTCGTCGATACCATGATCCGCGACGGGCTGAGTGATGTGTTCAACGGCTACCACATGGGCCAAACGGCGGAAAATGTCGCGGCAAAGTGGCAGATCAGCCGCGAGGAGCAGGACAGATTCGCGCTTGGTTCGCAGAACAAGGCTGAAGCGGCGCAAAAGGCAGGCCGGTTCAAGGATGAAATCACGCCTTTCACGGTCAGCAGCAAGAAGGGCGATACGGTTATCGATTCGGACGAATACATCCGGCCCGGCACCACGCTCGAAGGGCTCGCGAAATTGAAGCCAGCCTTTACGAAGGATGGGACCGTGACGGCGGGAAATGCGTCGGGCATCAACGATGGCGCCGCGGCCGTCGTCTTGATGACCGCCAAGGACGCCGCTGCCCGCGGGCTGACGCCACTTGCACGAATCGCCGCGTGGGCGACCGCAGGTGTCGAGCCGGCGATCATGGGCACGGGCCCCATTCCCGCGTCTCGCAAAGTGCTCGAAAAAGCCGGCTGGAAGGTCAAGGATCTTGATCTCGTCGAGGCCAACGAAGCCTTCGCGGCGCAGGCCTTGGCGGTCAACAAGGACATGGGCTGGGACCCGGCGATCGTGAATGTCAATGGCGGCGCAATCGCAATCGGTCATCCTATCGGCGCGTCAGGTGCCCGCGTCCTTGTCACGCTTCTGCACGAAATGCAGCGGCGCGGTGCGAAGACAGGCCTCGCGACGCTTTGTATCGGCGGCGGCATGGGCATTGCGCTCGCTGTCGCGCGCTGATGGACCGGATTGCCGGCGGCAGTTTCGTGGCGCGCTCATTCTTGTCGATCCGCCCCTAACCCGCCGGCGAGACAGACGTACATTTGATTCAAGCGATTCAAGAAATTGAAGGGACGAAACTCATGGCCAGGGTGGCGGTAGTCAGCGGCGGCACGCGCGGCATTGGCGCCGCGATTAGCAAGGCTTTGCAGGCGGCGGGATACACCGTCGCCGCGAATTACGCCGGCAATGATGAAGCAGCGGCAAAATTTAAGGCAGAGACCGGCATCGCGGTCTACAAATGGGACGTGTCGGACTACAAGGCTTGCGCCGAAGGTTTGGGCAAAGTCGAGCACCAGTTCGGCCCCGTCGATATCCTCATCAACAACGCGGGAGTCACACGCGACACCATGTTCCATAAGATGACGCCGGAGCAATGGTACGGCGTGATCAATGTCAATTTGAATTCGCTGTTCAACATGACCCGCCCGGTGATCGATGGCATGCGCGAGCGCGGCTTTGGCCGGATCGTCAATATCTCCTCGATCAACGGCCAGAAGGGCCAAGTCGGCCAGACGAATTACACGGCGTCGAAGGCCGGCGACATCGGCTTCACGAAATCGCTCGCTCAGGAAAATGCCGGAAAAGGGATCACGGTCAACGCCATTTGCCCCGGCTATATTGCCACCGATATGGTAAAAGCCGTGCCGGCCGAGGTGCTGGAGAAATCGGTGCTGCCCCTTATCCCAGTGCGCCGTCTTGGCGAACCGGAGGAGGTTGCCCGCTGCGTCGTGTTTCTTGTCGCCGAGGAGTCCGGCTTCATCACCGGCTCGACGCTGACCGTCAACGGCGGCCAATATATGGTGTGACCGCCCGGCCAGAATCGGGGCCGGCGGTCCTGTGGGCCGTCAATTGTGCGGTGGGACGGAAAGTTCGACGCGATTTCCGCCCCCACCGGTTCGGCTGCCTCCTGCGGTGGCAATCCTCAGAGGCGATCGAGATCATGAGCGCGCGGCCGGTCGCAGTTTCCTCCCCCGACCTGAAAAAAACTGCAATTTCTGGGATCACGCGTTAAAGTTCCGGTTCAACACCAAGATTTGCGATGAAATTTCTCGATACAGCCAAAGTCTATATCCGCTCGGGCAACGGCGGCGCCGGATGCCTGTCGTTCCGGCGCGAGAAATTCATTGAGTTCGGCGGTCCGGACGGCGGCGATGGCGGCCGCGGCGGTGATGTCATCGCCGAATGCGTCGCGGACCTCAACACCCTCGTCGATTACCGTTACCAGCAGCATTTCAAGGCGGCCACGGGCATGCATGGCATGGGCAAGAACCGTGCGGGCGCGAAGGGCGCCGATGCGATTTTGAAAGTGCCTGTTGGAACCCAAATTTTCGATGAGGAGGGAGAGATTCTGCTTGCCGATCTGACCGAGTCCGGTCAGCGCGTGCGCCTCGCCAAGGGCGGCAACGGTGGCTTTGGCAATAGCCATTTCAAGACCTCGACCAATCAGGCCCCGCGGCGCGCCAATCCGGGCCAGGAAGGCGAGGAGCGCGTCATAATGTTGTGCTTGAAGCTGATCGCCGACGCTGGGCTCATCGGCTTGCCCAATGCGGGCAAATCGACGTTCCTGGCGGCCGTCACCGCGGCAAAGCCGAAGATTGGGGATTATCCTTTCACGACCCTGCATCCGCAGCTTGGCGTTGTTTCCTGCGACGGCCGCGAATTCGTCCTCGCTGATATTCCAGGTCTGATCGAAGGCGCCCATGGGGGTCATGGGCTCGGCGACCGTTTCCTTGGCCATGTCGAGCGCTGCCGCGTGCTCCTGCATTTGGTGGATGCCGGAGTTGACCATGCGGGCGAGGCCTATAAGACCGTGCGGCGCGAACTCGAAGCCTACGGCGGCGGTCTCGCGGAAAAGCCTGAGATCGTCGCACTGTCCAAGATCGACACGGTCGATAAAGAGACCTTGCAAGCGCAAGTGCTGCGCCTTCGGCGTGCCGCCAAGCAGACGCCGCTGCGGCTTTCGGCGGCGACCCGCGTCAATCTCACCGAGGCCCTCCGCCGGCTCGCAACCAAGATCGACGAAGCCCGCAAAGCCAAGACGGCTGAGGCTGCCGCCGTCGCCGAGTGGCACCCGTGAACGCGGCGAGCCTAACGGAGGCCGCCCTAGCGAGGCCCCCATCCATTAAGAGCTTCCGGCGCATCGTCATCAAAGTGGGTTCGTCCTTGCTGGTCGACCGCGCACAAGGCTGCGTCAAACGGCGGTGGCTTGAATCGCTCGCGGAAGACATTGCAAATCTACAGAGGCAGGGCGCTGATTTGCTCGTTGTCTCGTCCGGCTCGATCGCGCTGGGGCGCACCGTGCTTGGCCTGCCGGAACGCAACCTAAAGCTCGAAGACAGCCAAGCCGCCGCCGCCATTGGCCAAATCGCCTTGGCGCGCATTTGGGCGGAAGTTCTCGCAGACAAAAGGCTGACCGCTGGCCAAATCCTCGTCACTCTGGGAGATACGGAGGAGCGCGAGCGCTATCTCAACGCGCGCGCGACGATAGACCGACTTCTCGATCTGCGCGCGGTGCCGGTGATCAACGAAAACGATACGGTCGCGACGAACGAGATCCGCTATGGCGACAATGACCGGCTCGCCGCCCGCGTGGCGACCATGGCAAGCGCCGATCTCTTGATCCTGCTTTCCGATGTGCCGGGGCTCTATACCGCCCCGCCGCGCGAAGATCCGAAAGCCGAGCTCGTTCCCATGGTTGCGCGCGTCGACACGGCGATCGAGGCGATGGCGGGAGGCGCCGCTTCGCGGCTCTCGCGCGGCGGCATGCGCACCAAAATCGAGGCGGCCAAAATCGCAACGGCCGGCGGCACCCATATGATCATCACCGACGGGAGGGTCCTGCATCCCGTCTCGCGCCTCAATGAGGGAGCGCCTTGCACCTGGTTCCTCACCGGCTCCAATCCCGTCACGGCCCGAAAGAAATGGATCGCGGGTGCGCTCGAACCGCGTGGCGCCTTGCATGTCGACGCGGGCGCGGCAAAAGCGATCGCCAATGGCAAAAGCCTGCTGCCCGCCGGGGTGAAGCGGGTCGAGGGGAGTTTCACAAGCGGCGATTGTGTCCTCATTCGCGATTTTCGAGGCATTGAGATCGGCCGTGGTCTCGTCGCCTATGATGCGAGCGACGCGGTCTTGATCGCGGGGCGCAATTCGCAGGATATTGCGAGCTTGCTTGATACGCCGGGGCGGGCGGAGATCATCCACCGAGACGATATGGTCCTTGCCCGCGACCGGATTGCCGCCTGGGAGCCGGAAGCCGATGGGAAATCTTAAAGCAGTCGAGGATGGTCAGCAGGAGGCCGATGCCGCGCAGCTGATGGCGGGCCTCGGGCGCGCCGCACGCGCAGCGGCCCACGCGCTGTCGCTCGCTTCGACGGAAACGAAGAACCACGCGATCCGCAAAGCCGCAGCGGCGATCCGCGCGAGAATGGCGGATATTCTCGCCGCCAATGCGCGCGACATGGCGGCGGCAAAAGCGAATGGCACGGCAAGCGCGTTTCTCGACCGCCTGGCGCTCGATGGCGCCCGCATCGAGGCAATGGCGAGGGGTCTCGACGAAATCGCGGCCCTGCCCGATCCGGTCGGCCGTATCCTCGCGCGTTACGAGCGGCCCAACGGGCTCTTGATCGAGCGTGTCGCGACCCCGCTCGGCGTCATCGGTGTCATCTATGAGAGTCGTCCGGCGGTGACAGCGGACGCCGGCGCGCTTTGCCTCAAAGCGGGCAATGCGGTGATTCTGCGCGGCGGTTCGGAAAGCTTCTTTTCCGCGCGCGCTATCCATGAATGTCTTGCTGCTGGCCTCGCCGACGCCGGCTTGCCGGAGGCCGCAATCACTCTTGTGCCAATCAAGGACCGCGCGGCGGTTGGCGAGATGCTCGCGGGGCTCGGCGGCGCGCTCGACGTGATTGTGCCGCGTGGCGGCAAGAGCCTCGTTGCCCGCGTTCAGGCCGAGGCAAAGGTGCCCGTCTTCGCGCATCTCGAAGGCATTGTGCATGTGTTCATCGATCGCGACGCCGATCTCGAAAAGGCCAAAGCCATTGTTTTGAACGCAAAGCTCCGGCGCCCCGGCATTTGTGGCGCTGCCGAGACCTTGCTTGTCGATCGCGCTTGCGTGCCGACGCATCTTTCTCCGCTCGTCAAAATGCTGCTCGATTCGGGCTGCGCCGTGCGTGGGGATGCCGAAACGCGCGCCGTTGATGCACGGGTCGAGCCCGCGAGCGAGGCCGATTGGCGGACTGAATATCTCGACGCAATCATCGCCGTGCGGGTCATCGATGGGCTCGATCAAGCCATCGCGCATATCGAAACCTTCGGCTCGCACCATACCGACTGCATCATCACCGAAAATCAGCGGACGGCGGAGCGCTTCCTGAAAGAGGTTGATTCGGCAATCGTGATGCACAATGCCTCGACGCAATTCGCCGATGGTGGAGAGTTCGGCTTCGGCGCCGAGATCGGCATCGCGACGGGCCGGATGCACGCGCGTGGGCCGGTCGGGCTCGAACAGCTGACCTCCTTCAAATATCGCGTGCATGGCAATGGGCAGATTCGCCCTTGAGTTTTCGACCCTTCGTCCGGACACCGCCCTTTTCTTCTGGCCTACGCATCGGCCTTTTCGGCGGCAGTTTCAATCCTCCGCATGAAGGCCATAGAGCGGCAAGCCTGCTGGCGTTGCGGCGCTTGCGCCTCGACCGCATCTGGTGGCTCGTCTCTCCCGCCAATCCCCTGAAGGATCCGCAAGAACTCGCGCCGCTCGCCGTTCGCATGGAGGCGGCGCGGAAGGTCAGCCATCATCCGCGCATCACAGTGACGGCGCTCGAAGCCGAGCTTGATGCCACCTACACCTTCGAGACAATCACCTATTTGAAACGGCGCTGTCCGGGTGTCCATTTCGTCTGGCTGATGGGAGCGGATAATTTTTGCGGATTCGACCGCTGGCAACGTTGGCAGGACATCGCGCGGCTTGTGCCGATCGCCATCATCGATCGTCCCGGCTCGACCCTCACGGCGCTGCATGGGCGCGCCGCGGAAGCCTTGGCGCCCTACCGGCTCGACGAAACCGACGGACCTTGTCTTGCCACGGCGGCGCCACCGGCATTCCTATTTCTGCATGGGCCGCGCTCGCCGATGTCCTCGACCGAGCTTCGCGGCAAACCGCAGCCCGCTGGCCGGCATGCTAAGACAGTGATTCCGGGCACCGGGAAACTTAGCTTAGGCTTATAAAGTATCGGCTTGATGCACATGCCAGCGCTACGGCTTAAACTGCGGCGTTTGAAACAGCACCCAGTAACGTTTTGAGTTTGGAAATGATCTTCAGAGTCGCGGTTCTGCTTACTGCAACCATTTTTGGCCCGGACTTGTCATGCGCTCAGGAGCATGCCGGTTATGCCGTGGACGGATGCGGCGGTGCGATGACAGGCTACGACGGCCGTTCCTATACATGCGACCGGGACCGTCTGCCGGTTTGTGACCAAAATCGTCAACGCTGCGTCTGTCTTGCGAGGATTGAATGCGGCGCCAAGTACGATGAGCCTTATTAGCCAAGCCCGGCCCGATGCACGGAAGCCGGGAGGGTCCGCCCTGGCACAACGCGGAAATCCCCATGAGATGCCGCGATCGGGCGGCGCGGTCAATGCCAGACCGAGAAGAGCATGACCCAGCTCGCAACGCCAATCGAACCAGCAGAAGCAATCACTGAAATCGAAACCTATGGCTTCTTTTCCGATTTAGTAGTCACCGCTTCCGACCAAAGGATGGATGCCGTCGTCCCCACCGTGACTGTGACGATGACGGATGCCGTCCCCGCTGCGACTGTGACGATAGGAGTGCTGGCGATTGCGCCTCACCACTTGCACGAGCGGGTCTGCTTTCGACACCGAAACCGAATCGGGGCTGACCGCTGGGAGAGCGGACGCCGCGGGCACACCGGCCCAGCAAACGAAGATCGCGGCAAAAACGTAGCGCATTTGGTCACCCCCTTCGGGCCAGCAGACCTCTAGCCCTAAGCTCCAACCGGATGCTTAGCACAGTTTGCCCCCGCGCGGGAGGAGGAACTCTGGTGCGCGCCCCTGCGAGCGCCTCGGCGACCCAGCCCGCGAAGGCCGCTATTGGTGTCCAAAACGGAATTTTAACTCAAGCTAAAATGCTACCTAAAACACCTACACGGCCGGTCACTGCCACACCAAAAAGAGCATCACCCAGCTCGCGACGCCAATCGAAGCCGCAAGAGCAACCGAAAGAGTTGCTGTGCAGCGGCGCAAAAGGGGCGCGCCCGCAAGTCCCGCGATCTTCCATCCAAGGATGATTGTCCAGAGCGCCGCTCCGCCGAGCAAAAGAACCCGCAAGGAACTGACGAATTCGAGCGAAAGACCCTCGGCCCGCAGCATGGTGACGGTGATCGCGCTGAGCCCGAGGAAAACCCCGCAGCCCGCGACGGGAATGAGGCTTTGCGTGAAATGATGAAATCTCGCGCGCGACGCGGGTCCAAGGCTGCGGGCGGCAAGCCAAATGCTGAATGAGACGGCTGACCCGATGACAACCGCGGTCGCTCCGATATAGGCGAGGAGCACGGCGCCATCGAGAGCGGTCATTTGATCATTGACGCTCGGATAATCGGTCAGGATCCACCAGGGCGGCTGCAAGCTTAAAGGCCAAAGCACATCATGATCGATGAGCCAGCCAGCGGCCGCCTGCTTGAGCGCGACATACCAGGGGCTGACGCTCCAATGAAAGGCACCGGCCGCAATGCCCATGAGGCCGAAGATGATGAGCGCGCTTTCCCAGGGCTTCGGCACCTCTTTGGCGACATGCACGATCTCATCATTGGGCGAACGCGGCGAAAGGCTGATTGCCCCGCGAAAACCGTTGCAGCGGCCGCACATATGGCATTCAGAAGCGCCCCGCATGGTCTTGATTGCGACAAGCGGCGCGCAATTGACCGCCCGCACTCCGGCATTACCGGAGCGGCGCGACAAGGCCCAAGCTTTTTGATCGACGGCGAAGTGCACCGGAGCAAGCTTGGCAAGGAGGCCGAAGACGCCATTCACTGGGCAAAGATAATGGCACCAGACCCGCTTGTTGCGGCCGTAAAGATAGCCGATCAGAATGGCGCCGGCGGTCGATCCGCCGAGAATGAGCAGCGCCGGTTTCGGATATTGATAGACGCTGACCATCTGCCCGTAGACCGTGGTCAGGGCGAAGGCCGTGAAAGGCCACCCCCTCCAAGTGACCCAGCGGGGAATCGCATGGCCCTTGCCGAACCGGCTCGCTGTCTCCGTCAACGCCCCCTCGGGACAGAAGAGCCCGCACCAGGCGCGGCCGAAGAGAACCATGCTGAGGAGGACGAACGGCCACCAGATGCCCCAGAAGGCGAATTGCGCGAGAAGCGTGAGATTGTCGAAGATGTGGGCAAGCCGGCCCGGCAAGGGCAGAAAAGCCGGAACGGCGACGAGCCCAAGATAAATGAAAACGACTGCCCATTGGCCGCGTTGAACTAGCCGCTGATGACGGCGCAAGCCCTCACCGAGCGCGTTCAGTCCGCGCGCAACAATTCCCCGGTGCGGCGTCTCGCAGCAAGGTGCCGGATGCGCGGGCTTCGCGAAGGACCCGGTGGGTTCGGGCGAAACAAAAAAAGCCGTCATGAGAAACGCTCTTCAAACACGATGAGAACCCTTGCTAGCCTCCTTGGCAAACGCCCTGCCAACACTCCGAAACACGGCTCATTTGGCGATCAGCACCGCTTGCGGCGCGTCGGGATGAAAATCGTCGAAAAATGGATATTCGCCTGGATCGAGGGTCCGGAACACAAGGATGGATGTCGTCTTTGGCGCCAGAACCTTCTCTTTGCGCAGCTCATTGCTTTCGAATTCAGCGGGCGTATCGCCGTTGTTGACCAGTTGAAGCTGGAACCGCCGGTTCGCCGGAACTTCGAGACGCAGCGGCGCCACCGCGCCATCCTTGAACTCTATCGTGAACACCGGCTCTTCCTCGGCGCGGGGACCTCCAGCACCTAATGTAAGAAGAAGGGCGGCGAAAAGAATTGCCTTGATCTTGCGCAAGCCGCGACCCTCCGCCGCGCCCTTCAGTAGGCGCCCTTCTTTCCAATTCCCGCATAGGTGAAGTCATATTCGACGGTAAAGGTCTTGAACCAGGGCGCAACGCCGGTTTCCTTGTCGACATGGCGGCCGAAATGGGCATGGGGGTTCGCGTCCGGCGGCGAGATGGTGAGCGTGAGCTTATATTTGCCCGGTCCCATCATTTTAACGTTGTCGCCATAATGCGGGCCGTCATTGGCAACCATGGGCATAAACTCGCCCTTCTGGGTTTCTTTGTTGTCGAGCTTCGTCAATTCATAGGCAACCGCGAGATAGGGAATCCAATCCCCTTGCGCGAAGCCGTTCTTATTGTCCTTCGCGGCTTTGATATCGGATTCAAGATGCACGTCAGACTCAGCTGCCGGGCGCATCACGCCGGGGGGATCCATTTCGATCGGCTGCAGATAGACCGCGCCAATCTCCATCCCGTTTTTTTCTTGTGAGGCACCGATGGGATATTCCTTGGCCGCCGCAGTGCCTCCGATAAAGACAGCGCCCGCCACGCCAACCAAAGTAAATCCAAACCGTGTCATTCCATCTCCTCGCAGAGCTTCTGTGTACCAAAACTGATACTTAACCCTTATACGCTCACCTATAGCATAAAACTGAATGTTGCATAACAAAATAAACAGCATTCCATCCTCGAACACGCGAGCTATTTTATAATCACTTTAAAATAACTTATTTAGAAGGATTTTAAGCTGGTTGACTTGCGCACTCTGTTGGTCTCAAGTCCAAGAGCAGCGCAAACCCGCGCGAGAGCCCCTTCACTGGGAGGAATGCCAAAACGCAGCCAATCCGTGCGAGCCTCGAAACGCCGCACCAGAATGCCGCTTTGCGCCAGCCGCTCAAACCAGATCTGCGCTTCCTCGTGGTGCACGAGCCGAAAAAGCAGGCTGCCACCCGCAGGTTCAAGGCCCGCCGCTGCCAGCAACTCGTCGAGCGCCGCTCCCAGCGCCTCAAGTTTCAATCTCGCCGCCGCAAGCCAGGCTCCATCCATCAAGGCCTTTGCGCCGAGTGCGATCGCCGCGCCCGATACGGGCCAGGGACCCAGCGCAATGCGCAGCATCGAAGCGAGCGGGTTTGACGAGATCGCAAAGCCGAGCCGCACCCCCGGCAACCCATAGCCTTTGCCAAAAGAGCGCAGGACAAGCATTCCGCGGGCAGGCATGTCCGGAACGGCGCTGACGCCAGGGCGAAGAAAATCAGCGAAGGCTTCGTCGACAACGAGCAGCCCATTCCGCTCGGCTAGCGCCGCCGACAGAGAGTTAAGGTCTGTCACGGGCGTAAGCCTTCCATCCGGATTGTTGGGATTGACGATGATCGCGACATCTTGGTTTTCCAGCTCCGCCAGATCCTCCGCGATCGTCACGCCTGCGCCAATGCGCTCCCAGCTCCGCACGTGCTCGCAATAGCTAAAGCCCAAAATTCCGACACGCCGTGCCGGCACAAGACGTGGCAACCAATTGATAAGCGCCTGGCTCCCCGGCGCCGCGATGATCTCGGCCGTCTCGGGTGCGCGATAGGCCACACGCGCGGCCGCTTCGAGTATCGCGAGTTCTTCCGGCTGCGGCAGCCTTGTCCAGCTCTCCACCGGCAGATCTGCGAACGGATAGGAAAAGGGGTTGATGCCAGTCGAAAGATCGAGCCAGGGCTGCGGCGCTTGCGGATAGAGCCGCCGCGCGGCAAAGAGATCGCCGCCATGCCCGGAAAGGGGCAGGTTCGGCGAGCCTTGACGGGAAGTCTCACACATGGATTTGGCCGCAAATTTGACGCTCGCGGCTCTTGCTGTCGCTTGCGAGGCAAGCCTTGGCTATCCGCGCTTCTTGTTTCACGCGATCGGTCATCCTGTCACCTGGATGGGCCGATTGATTGCATTCGCCGACCGGCGCTGGAACCATGAGGATCGATCCTATGCGGCGCGCCGCGCCCTGGGCTTTCTCGCCCTCCTGTTGCTTTTAGCAATTGCTTGCGGCGCCGCTACTGTTTTCGACCTCGCCCTCGCGGGCCTGAATCTTCCGCGCCCAGCCAGCCTGACCCTTACGGCACTGATCGCCTCGAGCCTCATCGCGCAACGCAGCCTTGACGCGCATGTCGTGGCCGTCGCGGATGCGCTCGGTGAAGGATTGCCGGCAGGCCGCGCGGCGGTCGCAAAAATCGTCGGCCGCGATGTGGCACGGCTCGACGAAGCGGGCGTCGCCCGCGCGGCCATCGAGAGTCTCGCCGAGAATTTTTCGGACGGGGTCGTGGCGCCCGCTCTCTGGCTGGTGCTTGGCGGCCTGCCCGGCGCCATCTGCTACAAGGCGATCAACACCGCCGACAGCATGATCGGCCATCGCACGCAGAAGCACGAGGCTTTCGGTTTCGCGGCGGCGAAAGCCGATGATTTCGTCAATTGGCCCGCCGCGCGGCTTTCCATCCTGCCGATCGTCCTCGCCTCCATGCTCGCCTCGGGCGTTTCGCCCCATGCCGCGTGGCAGAGTGTGCGGCACGATGCGCAAGGGCATCCGTCCCCCAATGCCGGCTGGCCTGAAGCGGCTTTCGCTGGCGCTCTCGGTTTGCGGCTTGGCGGCCCGCGTGTTTATGCGGGAGAGACGATCGACGACGCCTGGATTGGTTCCGGCAAAGACCCTTCCTACCGGGACATAAGGCGCGCGCTCACCCTTTATCGGCTTGCCTGTGCCGTCCATTGGACGAGCTTGGCGCTGATGGCGCTTGTCATCTGGCAAGCGTGAGAAGCCGGTCGAGGTCGAGATGCGCCTCGAGATGGGCGGCGATGGCGTCGAGCGCTGCCTCGAGCGACTCATCGTAGGAAAGACCCGAGCCCTTGCCGCCGAGGCGGGCCAACAGAGCGCTTCTTTGTCCCGCCTCGGCGAAAAGCCCATGCACATAGCAGCCGCTCACGAGGCCACCTGCCGAGATGGCACCGTCGCTGCGGCCATCCTCGAGCCGCAGCAAGGGCCGCGTGCAATCCGGCCCGAAACTGCGGCCGATGTGCATCTCGTAGCCGCTGAATGGGACGCCGTTTTCTGCGCTCTTTCCCCGCACCGGTGCAAGCAGCTTGCCGCCTGAGATTATCGTCTCAATATCGAGGAGGCCCAGCCCTTGCGCCTCGCCCGGTGGCCCCTCGGTGCCCGCCGGGTCGCGAACGATCCTGCCGAGCATCTGATAACCGCCGCAAAGGCCAAGCACATGGCCGCCGCGCCGGACATGGGCGAGAAGATCGATGTCCCACCCCTCGCGCCGGAAGGAAGCAAGGTCGGTGATCGTCGTTTTCGAGCCGGGAAGAATCACAAGCGCCGCTTCGGCGGGCAAAACCTCACCGCTCCTGATCATCACAAGGCGGACCTCACTTTCCAGCGCGAAAGGATCAAGATCGTCGAAATTGGCGATGCCCGGCAGAACCGGAACAGCGATCGCAATCCTTCCTTGGGAGAGGGATTTCCCAAGGGGAAGCGTGAGCGAATCCTCCTCCGGCAAGCGGGCAGCTTCTGGACAGAACGGAAGCAGCCCAAGGCCCGGCCAACCGGTCAAATCTTCGATGCTTTTCATGCCATTTGCGAAAAGCCCGGGATCGCCGCGAAACTTGTTCACGAGAAAGCCTTGGATCATCGCGGCATCGGCCGGATCAAGCACGGTCTTCGTTCCAATAATCTGAGCGATCACACCGCCGCGATCGATATCGCCGACCAATATCACCGGCACATCGGCGGCACGAGCAAAGCCCATGTTCGCGATATCATTCTCGCGCAGATTGATCTCGGAGGCGCTCCCCGCCCCCTCGACAAGCACGAGATCGGCATCCTTGCACAGCGCTTCAAAACTGCCGACGACGGCGGGAAGAAGCTTGGGTTTCAAATCCTGATATTCTCGCGCATAGGCTTGGCCGATCACTTGGCCGCGCAGAACGATCTGAGCGCCATGGCCGCCTTGCGGCTTAAGCAAGAGAGGATTCATGTCGATGGCGGGAGGCACGCCGCAGGCTCTCGCCTGGGTGGCCTGGGCGCGGCCGATTTCGCCCCCATCCGGCGTCACGGCGGCATTGTTCGACATGTTCTGTGGTTTGAAGGGGCGCACCTCAAGCCCGCGATTGCGATAGGCGCGGCACAGCCCCGCGACAATCATCGATTTACCGACGCTGGAACCTGTGCCTTGCAGCATCAAGCTCTTGGGCCTTCGCGCCATGCTCAGAACTCGATTCCTGCTTGCGCCTTCACCCCGGCCGCAAAATGGTGCTTCACAAGGCTCATGTCGGTCACAAGATCGGCCGCGTCCAGCATTTCGGGCTTCGCATTGCGGCCGGTGACGACAATATGGAGATCAGGCCTGCGGGACCGCAGAACCGCGACGACCTGGGTTACGGGCAGATAGCCGTAGCGAAGCGCGATATTCAATTCATCAAGGATGAGAAGCTTAATCCAAGTCTCATCCATAAGTTCCCGAGCTTTCGTCCAAGCCGCTAAGGCAGCCTCGATGTCGCGGGCGCGATCCTGGGTCTCCCAGGTAAAACCTTCCCCCATTGTATGCCAGGACAAAAGATCCGGAAAGCGGGTGAGCGCCCGGCGCTCCCCGGTGTCCCAAGCGCCTTTGATGAATTGCACGACGCCGCAATGCCAATTATGTCCGAGCGCCCGCAAGAGGAGCCCGAAAGCCGCCGTCGATTTGCCCTTGCCTTTGCCAGTATGAACGATGAGCAAACCTTTTTGGGTGATCGTCTTGGCGGCAACCTCGGCATTCTGTGCGGCCCTCCGCTTCTCCATTTTCTGCCGGTGTCGGAGGGCGTCGGCGCCGTCTTGCACGTCAAAGCCCTTCTTCAATCGCTTGCAAGGATGACATGCGAGGTCTTGAAGATTGCGAGGACCTTCGCGGCTTTCACCGCCCCAGCAGCATCGGCGCCCTCGCGGGTGATGACGGCGGTGAGGGTCTTGCCGCTCCCGATATCGATGACGACCTCGCTGTCGATAGCATCGTCGACGCGGTGGATCACCACTCCCGCGATCTTGTTGCGGGCTGAGATTCGTGGCGCCGTGCCACCTTGCGCCAGCATCACGGACGGCGCATTGACCATGGCGATGCAGCGGCGGCCGGGCGCTAATCCGAGTTCATTCACGCTTGCGTTGGTCACGACCGCGCTGATCATGACCTCCGGCGAGACTTCGAGCTTGATCTCGACGTTCACCGGCGACGGAGAGATTTTGACGACAGTGCAATACAACGCATTGCGGACACTGAGTTTCAAACCGATGCCTAAAAAGAGCAGATCCTGCTCGTTCTCCAAACCTTCTTCGGAGATCGCAGTCGAAATGGCGGCAAGCTTTTCCTCCAGACGGTGGAAAGCCACGATCAGGCGCCGCCCTTCCTCGGTGACTTCGGCGCCGCCCCCATGCGCGCCTCCGGTGCGCGTGATAAACGCGGGGCGTGGGAGAAGGTTGTTGATCGCGTTGACCGCGTCCCAGGCCGTCTTGTAGCTAAACCCAGTGGCTTCTGCTGCCTTGGTGATGCTTTTGTGCTCAATCACGGATTCAAGCAGCGCGATCCGCTCGCGGCCAATAAGAAGACGGCCTCCGGCCCGCCACGCCAATAAAGTATCTATCTCACCCGGCAAGCTGCGCGGCAATGGCTCCTCCTGAACCTCTGATTTACGCTTGGCATTTTCGCCTTTCATCTTTCTCTTATGGTTTATATTTCCACATGTTAAATTCTAACCTTAGCATGGTGGCATGGCTTTTGCCGAAAAGATCGAGGCCAGGAGGGCGCGGTGCGGCCAAATGAACGAAAGCCATCGAAGGCTGGAGATGATACCCTCGACCGCGGCAGGAACAATCGAAGTCGAGCTTAAACTTGGGTTTTAACCCGGCGTAGCTCGATGGGGTTCGCCAGCGGGCATAGGGCACTCCGAAGCACTTGGCGGGCCAATCGGGAGCGTTCCCGAACGCGGGCGGCCGGGTTTCCGGCTATACCGATGTACAATCCCGTCGGCCATGAGGACTGCCTTGGCTTGCCGGTCAATCTTGCTTTGCGAACCCGACGAGTTTCTCGATTGTGACGACGCTTCTTATCAGTCATCCCGCTTGTCTCGATCATGATACAGGGCCAGGTCATCCTGAACGACCCGACCGCCTCCGCGCCATTCTGGAAGCTCTCGATCACGAAGATTTCGCAAGACTGCGCCGGGCGGATGCCCCCGGGATCGATCGCGCCGCCGTGTTGCGGGTTCACCCAGAACCTTATGCCGACGCCATTGAGGCCGCTGCTCCCGCGCAGGGTAGAGTCCATCTCGATCCGGACACGGTCATGAGCGCGAAAAGCTTCACGGCGATCGCGCATTGCGTGGGGGGCATCAAGATGGCCGTCGACGAAGTCATGGGCGGAGCCGCCAGCAATGCCTTTGTCGCCACCCGTCCGCCTGGCCACCATGCAGGGATCGCCTCAGCGATGGGATTTTGCTTCTTCAACAATGCGGCAATCGCGGCACGCCATGCGCAAGCCGTGCACGGCGCCGGACACGTGGCGATCCTCGATTTCGATGTCCATCACGGCAACGGAACCCAGGAGATTTTCTGGTCCGACCCCTCCGTTCTTTATGCCTCGTCGCACCAAATGCCGCTCTTTCCGGGCACTGGCGGGCGCGACGAATGCGGCGAATATAACAACATCGCCAACGCGCCGCTGTTTGCGGGCAGTGATGGAGAGATCTTCCGGGAGGCGTTGGAAGAGCGGCTGTTGCCGCGCGTCGAGGCCTTTTGTCCGGATTTGATCATCATCTCGGCGGGATTTGACGCGCATCGCCTTGATCCGCTTGGCGGCCTCCAGCTTGTCGAAGCGGATTTCGCCTGGGCGACCGAGCGGCTCATGGAGATCGCCGAGAAACATGGCAAGGGCCGGATCGTCTCGGTGCTCGAGGGCGGCTACGACCTCGAAGGCCTCGCGCGCTCCGCCGCCGCCCATGTCGAGACCCTCATGGGCGCGTGAAACTGGTTTGTCCGAAACGCCCCTCAAATCGGACAAAAATGTTTCACGTGAAACAATTTGGTCCGATTGCCGCTCTGCGCAAACGCACATTTGCGGGCGGCTCGGTGATACAAAGGCGGTATCTTAACTCCTCAACTTGTCCAGCAATGGCTCTCGGCGAAAGCAATAAAATCCTTGAGGTCGTTTTCCCGTTCACGGGACCACAGAAGGCCGATGGCTCGCGAGAGGCCCAAGTCTGACACCGTCACTTTCTTAACCCCCGGCATCTCAAAGTGGGCCGGGAAAAGCGCGAGGCCCACGCCGGCAGCCACGAGAGCCAACGCTCTGTCGTCCTGATCGGTCTTATACATCACTTTAAGCGCTATGCCGTGAGAGTCCAGTGCATCGCTCACGTCGTGATAGCGATCGCACCGCGCGCGCACGATGAAAGGCTCGCCACGAAGATCGGAGAGCTTCACGCTTCTGCGCTGCGCGAAGCGGTGCCCCTCGGGAACCGCCAATACATAAGGCTCATCGAAAAGAACCCGGCTTGGAAACTTTGCGGCCGAACCATCATCGAAGATCGTGAGAATTGTATCGACGCGCCGGTCACCAAGCAGTCCAAGTAGCTGCTCGCCAACGCCATCGAACATTTCAATAGCGACAAACGGATTTGCCCGCCGGAAGGAGCCGAGCAGCCTCGACACGTGGCGGCTGGAGAGAGATTGCAATACGCCGATTCTAAGAAGCTTCGGCCGAGCCATTGTTTCGAGTTCGCCCTTCACCATATTGCAGATTTGCAGGATTGACTTGCCGGCTTCGAGCAAGCGTTCGCCTGCATCGGTGGGAACCACGGGGGAGCGGCGCCGGTCCAACAATTGGACATCGAATTCCGCTTCAAGCTTCGCGATGCTGGCAGATATGGCGGATTGCGAGACGGCCACGCGGTCAGCACCTTTCGTGAAGCTGCCGGTTTCGACGACCGCGATAAAATGCACGAACTGGTAGAGTTCCATGATCAGTCTCTACATGCTGCCGCACTGATGAGAAATCATATTGCCGTGCAAGCTTCCCGCCTTTCTAAGCGGCCCTTACCCCTCTAATGACTCGCACCTGCCTCGTTGGCCTCGTTAGCCCACACCGTTCATGGTATCCGGGCGCTGCCGTCAACTTGTCCAACAATGACTCTCCGCGAAACTTATGAATTCCTTGAGGTCGTCCTCTCGTTCGCGGGACCACAAGAGGCCATACGTCCTACAGAATTCCATGTCAGCCACCTGCACCATCTTTAATGAAGGCGTGCCAAGGCGGGTCGGAATGAAAGAGAGGCCGACTCCGGCAGCGACGAGAGCCAGCGTCCTGTCGATTTGCGCGGTTCTATATACAACCCGGATTTTGATGCCGCGTGAGATGAGGGCATTGCTGGCATCCTGAAACCTGTCCTTGCCCGTCCGCACGATAAAAGGCTCATCATCAAGATCAGCGAATGTCACGCGGTCCTTTCCTGCGAAGCGATGATCCTTTGGAACGGCCAATACATAGGGTTCCTTGAAGAGAACTCGATTTGGAAATCTCGAGGTGCTGTCGTCAAGGATCGTGAACACAGCGTCAAGCTGCCGTTCAGCGAGCGATTCGACCAATCGCTCGCTGGGCGCATCCGATACCTCGATTGCAATATGAGGATTTACGCGCCGAAAAGAGCCGAGCAACCTGGAAACATGGTGATCGGAGTAGGATTCCAATATTCCTATCCTCAGAACCTTCGGCCGAGCGAGCGTTTCGAGTTCACCCTTCACCGTATTGCAGATTTGCAGGATTGCCTTGCCTGCTTCGAGCAAACGCTCCCCGGCCTCGGTCGGAACCACGGGGGAGCGGCGCCGGTCCAGCAACTGGACATCGAATTCCGCTTCAAGCTTCGCGATGCTGGCCGATATCGCGGATTGGGAGACGGCGACACGATCGGCGCCTTTCGTGAAGCTGCCTGTCTCGACGATCGCGACGAAATGTATAAGTTGATAGATTTCCATGTATGAATAATATTGGCTTGCTTGGCTGTAACCAAGATCTTTGAGGCCGCCCGCAATCAATATTGATTGAGATCCCGGTCAAAGCAGCGCAACCGAAGCGCGGCCGTTTTTCACTCCTGTACTCTATCGCAGCTCTTAAAAGCATAACCCCGCTGGAGCCAGTCCAGCGGGGGCAGGCAAGAAGAAGGAAGACATTCCGTCTCGCCGTTGCTCCCCGGACATAATCTCCCAACGATGGGTGCCGGATGAATGGAGCGAAGTTGAGTTGAGCTTAATTCAACAGCAAAGTGGCTTGGAAAGAATTCCAAGGTCGTATGGGCGGGGCCGAAGGAGAGGCCAAGAGATTGGCTCCGCCAAGTCTAATCATTCAGCCGGCTCGAGACCGACCACGTCCTCATAGCCCTTGCAAAGCTCGCCGATGCGGCCGAGGATCTGCAGCGAGACACCGAAGATCGCCAGCGTGAACCAGCCAAAGAACACGAACATCCAGTGCAGCGGAGCAACGAACAGTTCCTCCATGAACCAGAAGGTGTGACCCCATTCATTGAGCCCGACGTTCGGGAAAATCATGAACGGGCCGATGAACAGGAGAACATAAGCAATCGACCAGCCCTTGCAGGCAAAGGTCGGAAGCCGGGTCCGCGCATACATGAACCCGGTCACGCCCATGACAATATACATCGGGTAGCTCATGTAGAACTCGATGATATGGCTAGGCGTGAAGTCGGTATCGCGGATGACCGTCATGTGCCAGGTGCCGTCCTGCTCGGTGAAGTAGCTGGCGCCCCAGTAGATCGCAACGCCGTAGATGAGAACCAAGCTCAACAGGTTGAAGATACGGCGCAGTTCCTCGCGCGGCTGGACGTTTGCAATGTCCCGGTCGCGGGTCTTCCACATCCAGCCGATGATGGCCAGGAATGAGATCAATTCGACCGGCTCCTCGATGTAGAGGATGGTCATCCAATAGGTGGTGAACTCCGGTGCGAACGAATCAAGTCCCGCATACCAGCCAAAGACTTGCTCATAAATACGCACGCCGACGTAGAAGGTGCAGATCGCGAGCGTCCCGATAATCGGCAGTCTTCCGTCAAGGAGGGGCGCCTCGGCGACGGCGGCGGCCTCGCCGGTGCGCGCAGTTCCAGTTACTAAGCTCATGTTATTGCCTCTTTCTCAGAGTTGCCGCTCAGAGATAGGGATCAGGCGAATCGCCTACGTCTCCCAGTTTGCGCGGTTTGAAAGAGTTACGCGGGAGAAAAGCCATAGGGAAATCGTTTGATTCGATTCATGAATCGATGAAAGTGATGGCCCATGCGCAAACACGGATCCCGGCACCTGATTTTCACGCAACTGTGATGGGCGATTCAAGCGACACGCAAAGTTCAACAATGTTTAAAGGCGATTTGTGTTACCACAAGCGCGGGGGCGCCGCCGTGCCGAGAGAACCGCAAGAGTGCCGCCCATTTCCGTAGAGCTTTGCTTGGGAAGCGGCAATATGCGAGGATTAAAGCGATGCGCCAAAGACGGATGATCTTTGTTCTGGCTGTCGCCGCCGCCTTCTCATGGCTATCGGCCGCGCACGCGCACGAGCGCGCAGGCAAACGGGCGGGGACGCATCATCGGCACCTCAGTTTGACCCGCAGCTACATTCGCGGCATCGGCCCTGGCGGGCGCATCGTCTACCTGCCTCGAGGCCGCCGCATCTGGCGCGGGCGGGGGACTGGCTTCGTTGATCTTGCCGGCGGACCCGGCATCGCCTACGGCTTTTATCCGCTGCCTGCCAGATATCGCCTTGGCGCTTGGCGCTATCATTGGCGCAATCAGCGCCCGCCGTGGCAAAATCCGGTCCTCTTTGCGATCGCCGCCGACGCTGCGCGCTACAATTACTGGATTCCGGGTAACCGGGATTATGTCTATGGCGTCTTCAGCCCCTATGACGGGGTCGGGACGCCCTTTTTCGGCGGGTGGTACGGTCCTTCCGGCGATGACGAGGAGCAACCCCCGTTCCCGTTCGGTGGGCCTTAAACCGATTGAGCCGGAGGGGCTAACCCACTCCTTCGCTCGCGGTAATTTCTATGCCGAATCCTGAAAGGCCAATGTAGGTCATGGGCCGCGATGTGTGCAGCCTGATCGAGGAGATGCCGAGATCGCGCAGGATCTGGGCGCCAAGACCGATCTCGCGCCATTCCTTGATGCGCTTGGTTTCGGAGTCGGGCGTCTCCATGCTCTCAACGTTGACGGGCACGCCCGCGGTGCCGTCGCGCAGAAAAATAAAGACTCCGCGCCCGTTCTCCTTGAAAGCTGCGAAGGTCTTGCGGATGCTTTCGCCGCCCGCGATCACATCGGCGATTATATCGACACGATGCAGCCTTGCCGGAATGTCACGTCCATCGCCAATCTCGCCTTGGACGAAGGCGAAATGCTGCACGGGATCATAGGGTGTCACATAAGCATAACCCGTGAGCGGCCCGCTCGTGCCCATGACCTTAAAAGTCTTGACCCGTTCGATGATCTTTTCGCGCGCCTGCCGATAAGAAATCAGATCGGCGACCGAAATCCGTTTCAATCCATGTTTTGTGGCAAATGCCTCGATCTGCGCCCCCGCCATGACAGTGCCATCGTCATTGGCAAGCTCGCAGATGACCCCGACGGGCGGCAGGCCTGCGAGCCGGCAAAGATCTACGGCCGCTTCAGTGTGGCCCGAGCGCATCAGCACCCCGCCCTCCCGTGCGATCAGCGGGAACACATGGCCGGGACGAACGAAATCCTCCGGCCCCAGATTGCTGTTGGCGAGACCCCGCACCGTGTTGGCGCGCTGCTCGGCGGAAATGCCCGTCGTCAGGCCGTGCCTGACATCGATGGAAACCGTGAAAGCGGTGCCGAGCGGTGCCTCATTGGCGGCCACCATGGGCTGGAGGTTCAACCGCCGCGCGTCGCTGGCGGTGATCGGCGCGCAGACGATGCCGCAGCAATTGCGGATGATGAAGGCCATTTTCTCCGGCGTGCAGAGTGACGCGGCACAAATGAGATCGCCCTCGTTCTCGCGGTCGTGATCATCGGTGACAATGACGATTTCGCCGCGCGCAATGGCTTCAATGGCCTCCGTGACCGAATGGGACATTGCGGCAATCTCCTTGGTTGCGCAGGCTTCGAGAAAATCATTGGGCGTGACGGCGCCTCCCGTCTCACGCAAAATGAGCTGCGCGGTCTCACGCGAAACCCAGGCCGTCTCCTGATTGCAGATCTGTGAGATGGAGCCTTTTGAAAGGCCAATGCGCCGGGCGAAATCAGCCCGGCTGACCGCATTGCGCTTGAGCCAATCGTCGAGCTTCATGGGCTGCCCGGCTTTGTGTTTAGTCTAACTAAACTAGACGCCGTTCTCCCGTTTCGCAAGACCGAACAAGTCCCGGTGAGAATTATTCTCGGTTGCCATTTTGACCGGAACCAGCGCGCAATCCTGTGCGTTGCATTGAGCTAACTCAAACTTAGCGACGGGCGCTGAGGATTGGCTAGCGAAAAGCGCGCGATGGTTCGCCCGTTTGGCAGTCCTCGCGCGGCACTTTTGAGGGAGGCGTCGAATGAAGCTGTTAAAATATATTTTTATCATTGCATTGGGCGCAAGCGTGAGCGTGAGCGCGATTTCTGCCAGCGCCCAAAGTAATTCATCTTACATGCCGTCTGCGAAACAAACCCTATCCCTGTTGATGCCTGGGAATCCATCGTCCTCACTGCCTGATATTCACAAGGCCGGCGGCGGCAGCGTCACATGCGAGCATGGCTCAAACAGCTGCAGTTGCCCGGCTGACCAATCATGCACCTGCTTTTGCTCGCAAGGCTACCCTGAATGCGGCCCCTGCAGATAATAGGTCTTGAGGGAGCAAGAGGCGCTTATTTCTTTGACTGCCCTGCAACTCCTGACGGTGGACTTTCTCCCATCTGCCCGCGATGACGCAGAAACTGATCGGCGAGGACACAAGCGACCATGGCTTCGCCGACAGGAACCGCGCGGATTCCAACGCAGGGGTCGTGGCGGCCCTTGGTCACGATCTCGGTCTCGGCGCCAAAGCGATCGACCGTCCGGCGCGGTTGCAAGATCGAGGAGGTGGGCTTGACCGCGAAACGCGAAACAATGGGCTGGCCCGTCGAAATCCCGCCGAGAATCCCGCCCGCGTGATTTGAAAGAAAGAGCGGCGCGCCGTCATTGCCGCGACGCATCTCATCGGCATTGGCCTCGCCGGTGAGTTCAGCGGCGGCAAAGCCATCGCCGATCTCGACACCCTTCACCGCATTGATGGACATGAGGGCGCTCGCCAGTTCGGCATCGAGCTTGCCGTAGATCGGCGCACCCCAGCCTGGTGGCACCTGTTCGGCAACGATCTCGATCACCGCGCCGATCGAGGACCCGGCCTTGCGGATGGAGTCGAGATAGGTCTCAAACAACGCCGCCGCCTTGGCGTCGGGACAGAAGAAGGGATTTTTGTCCACCTCCTCCCAATCCCAATTTCCCCGGTCGATCCTATGCGGACCCATCTGCACGAGGGCGCCCCGGATCACCACGGGGGCGATGATCTTGCGCGCGATGGCCCCGGCGGCAACCCGCATCGCGGTCTCCCGCGCCGAGGAGCGCCCGCCACCGCGCGGGTCGCGAATGCCATATTTCGCATCATAGGTGAAATCGGCATGTCCCGGCCGGTAGCTGTCCTTGATCGACTCATAATCCTTGGAGCGCTGGTCGGTGTTCTCGATCAAAAGCGCGATCGGCGTCCCGGTCGTGACCTGGCGGGTTTGTTCGTCCTGATAAACACCGGAAAGGATTTTGACCTGATCGGCCTCCTGGCGCTGCGTCGTGAAGCGCGACGTCCCAGGGCGGCGCTGATCGAGAAAATGCTGAATCTCGGCGGCTTCGAGCGGGATCAGAGGCGGGCAGCCATCGACGACGCAGCCGATCGCGGGCCCATGGCTTTCGCCAAAGGTCGTGACGCGGAAGAGATGGCCGAAAGTGTTATGGGACATGGAATGCTGATATTACGCCGTTCTCATATCCAACAATGGCAAGCTCGTACCATGCTAGAAGTTGGTCGATCAGCTGTAAACCCGCTTTCCTCTTGGGAAAGTTCCGACACACCGCCAATCACCCCTTCTCCCTCAGCAAGCGCCCCTTCTCGCGGCTCCAGTCACGGGCTTTTTCCGTTTCGCGCTTGTCGTGCAATTGCTTGCCGCGCGCGAGGGCGATCTCGATCTTCGCGCGGCCCTTTTCATTGAAGTAAATCTTAAGCGGCACGATGGTCATGCCCTGGCGTTCGGTACCTTGGGCAAGCTTGGCAAGCTCACGCGATTTCAACAAGAGCTTGCGCGGCCGCTTCGGCTCATGGTTGAAGCGATTGGCCTGCAAATATTCGGGAATGTTCGCATTGATAAGAAAAGCCTCGCCGGCGCGGTCAACGCCGACATAGCTCTCGGCAATGGTGGCTTTGCCGGTGCGCAGCGATTTCACCTCGGTGCCGGTGAGCATGAGGCCCGCTTCGAAGGTCTCGCCGATGTCATAATCATAGCGCGCCCGCCGGTTTTCCGCCGCGATCTTGCGGGGACGCTCCACTTTAGCAACCACTCACGAATCCTCGCGCGATGCCGGTTTGTCATGCATGAATGAGCCCGGCATGGATCATCGCCGCTCTGATGACGGCTTGCGCCGCCTCGGAGGCGGGCAGCATTGGCAGCCTGATCTCGTCCGAAATCTTGCCGAGCGCGGAAAGCGCATATTTCGGGCCCGCCGGATTGGGTTCCACGAACAGCGCCGCGTGGAGCGGGGCCAGCTGGTCATGCAGCTTCAGAGCCGCCGAAAAATCGCCAGCAAGGCAAGCCTCCTGCATTTGCGAGCAGAGTTTCGGCGCGACATTCGCGGTCACCGAAATGCAACCGCGCCCGCCATGCGCCATCACCGCCAAAGCCGTCATGTCCTCCCCTGAGAGCTGGATGAAATCTTCGCCAAGCACTTGGCGCTGCAGGGCCGTGCGGGCAATGTTGCCGGTCGCATCCTTGACGCCTGCGATATTTTTTAAATCGTAAAGCCGCTTCATCGTGTCAACCGTCATATCCACGACCGAGCGCGGCGGAATGTTGTAAATAATGATGGGGATGCCGACCGCATCGTTGACCGCCTTGAAATGGCGATAAAGACCCTCCTGCGAAGGCTTGTTGTAATAGGGGGTGACAACAAGAAGACCATCGGCGCCGGCGTCTTCCGCAAAGCGCGCCAGCTCGACGGCTTCCTGCGTATTATTCGAGCCCGCCCCGGCGATGACGGGAACGCGCCCCCTGGCTTCACCTATGCACGTGGCGATGACCTTCTGATGCTCCTCATGCGAAAGAGTCGGGCTTTCGCCTGTCGTTCCGACCGGCACGAGGCCATGGGTGCCGCTGACGATCTGCCAATCCACCAGGGCCCGGAACCGGGCCTCGTCGAAATTTCCGTCTTGAAAAGGCGTGACAAGCGCGGTTATGGAGCCTTGGAAAACCGCCTGTCTCTTAATTGCCACAGTTTTGCCCTTTCTTCTTTCCGCCCAAGTGACGCCGTAATTCGGGGGCTCTCTTACCAAATTCGGCAAGAGAAGCGCCCGAAACCTAAGACATAGCCGCTAAACCCGATGCCGGAAAGGCTCTTTGTCGAGAACCGCCGGCGCGAGGAATCCGCGGGGCGCAGACATTTGGGATGCTTCAGTGCCGAAGTGAGGTATTTGCTTTTTGTTAAGGAAAACCCGTTCAAGTCTATCCGTTTCCGCGTTGCTTTGTAAGATTGGACGAACCATGCTCACAAGGCACTTTCTTTTCGGGCGTATGCCAGGAATCGGCGCGGTTGCCTTTTGTGCCCTCGCCGCGGGGTGGATCGCTGGACAACACGCCCTCTTCCTGACGCCCAGCCGGGACGACTCATTGTCGCTGTCCCCTCCGCTTCCGCTCGTCCCGGAGCCCCAGTCCAAGGCACCGGAACCTTCGCGGGAACTCGAGACCCACGCAGGCGGACTCCTTCCGGCCAAGCCACCCGCTGCAGGCGCACCACAAACTGGGTGGCTCTCGCCAGATTTGCTCTCCCAGCAGGGTCGTGACCTGACTGGTCTTGTCCAAGCCATCGCCTTTTTTAAATCCGGCGACCTTGCGCAAGGCGATGCAGCGGCTGCGGGCGCAAAGGACAGGATCGTCAAGACGGCCCTGGAATGGATTGCCTTGCGCAGCTTCCCGCGTGAAGCGGGTTTCGACCGGCTGCAAGCCTTCATGCAGGCGCACCCTGCCTGGCCCGCGCTCGACTGGCTGAAGAAAAGGAGCGAGGAAGCCCTCTACGGCGATCACAAAAGCAGTGCCCTGATCAAGACCTACTTCACCGGTACTGACCCAGAGACGCCGGCGGGCAAGCTGGCTCTTGCCCGCGCCTTGACTGACGAGGGCAAGACGAGCGAGGCCGCCGATCTCGTGCGCGCGGTCTGGCGTGAAGCCGACCTCAATGCTCAGATCGAAGCCAAGGTGAAGGCCGATTTCGGCGTCTATCTCTCCAAGGCCGACCATAAATTCCGGGCTGATCGCCTGCTCTATAAGGGCGAGACTGGCGCCTCGTTCCGCGCCGCAACCCTCGCAGGCCCCGATGTTCTGGCGCTGGCCAAGGCGCGCGCCGCGGTCGTCGAGGAAGCGCCGAGCGACAAGCTTCTCGCCAAGGTGCCTGCCAACCTGCGGACCGATCCCGGCTTTCTTTTCGCGCAGATCCATAAGCTGCGCCACGCAGACAAGATCCGGGCCGCAGCAGACATCATGTTGGCGGCCCCGCGCGACCCCGCGCTTCTCGTCGACGGTGACGAATGGTGGACCGAACGCAGGCTCCTTGCGCGCAAGCTCCTCGATCAGAACGACGCGGCGACCGCGTATAAGCTCTGCGCAGAACATTCCGCGATGACGCGTGAAATGAAGATCGAGGCGGAATTTCACGCAGGCTGGCTCGCGCTTCGTTTCCTGAACGATCCGGAGCGCGCGGCGGTCCATTTCGGCGCTGTAGCGGCGCTCGCAGAGACGCCGATGTCGAGGGCGCGGGCGGCCTATTGGGAAGGTCGCGCCGCCGAAGCCGCCGCCGGGAACAATACCACGGCCACCGCTCTCGCCTACTACGAACAGGCGGCGGGTTACCCATCAACCTATTACGGTCAGCTCGCGCGCGGCAAGCTCGGCCTTGCCGCATTGCCAATCCGCTCGCTCGCGAATGAAGCCAAGGGTGAGGAGCGCGAGGATTCGATCAAGGTGATTGAAATTCTTTACGCGGCCGGTGAAAAAGAGCTGGCGCTTCCTCTCGTGGTCGAGGCTGCCCATCATCTTGCCGACGAAAGCCAAGTGGCGGCCCTCGCAAGCCTTGTCGCAAAACAGCATGACGCGCATCTTTCCCTCAGTATCGGAAAGATCATAAACCAACGAGGCATGCCGGTCGATGCGCTGTCTTTCCCGGACTATGGAGTGCCGTCCTTCGAGCCTTTGCAAAATTCCGCCGCGACCTCCGTCGTCTACTCGGTCGCCCGTCAGGAAAGCGCCTTCGACCCGGCCGCAGAATCGGCGGCTGGCGCCAAGGGCTTGATGCAAATGATCCTATCAACAGCGAAGCGGACGGCCGAGCGGGCAGGGGTCGCCTTCGACCCCAAGCGGCTGCTGACAGATGCGGCCTTCAATGCCCAGCTCGCGGCGCGTCATTTGGGTGAGCTTCTGGCCGAACAGAAGGGTTCTTATATCTTGACCTTTGCAGCGTATAACGCCGGCGGCAAGCACGTCAAGGAGTGGCTCGATGCCTATGGCGATCCGCGCAAACCCGGCGTCGATCCAGTCGACTGGGTCGAGCGGATTCCCTTCTCGGAAACCCGCAATTACGTCCAGAGGGTGATTGAAAATCTCGCGGTGTACCAGGCCCGTTTTGGGGAAGCCGATGCCACGTCCGCGGAGAGCCTTCTCAAGGCGCAGGCCAAACTCTGACGCAAACATCGCCAAGTGCTTGGCAAGCCGCCGCCAGCCCCCCGGGAAAGCGTGCCAAGCTGATTGGTCTTCAGCCCGGCGGCTAGCGATTGGATTAACCTTTGCGTTCTTCTGATCGAGACGGCAGCTCACTAAAGCAACCGGCATGGATCTTCTCCTAGACGGCGCCGTCTAACAAATGATCTCCTCGATCTTACGGACCAGGGCCTTGCCGCTGTAAGGCTTCGCCAAAAAGCTTCCCTCGCGCGGGATGCTGTCGGCGTGAAGTCGTTGACCAGAGGTGAGAATCACCCCCATCTGCGGCCAGCACTCGCAAACAAGGCGGGCGAGCCGCAAGCCGTCGACGGAACCTGGCATTTCAATATCGGTGAAGACGACGCCTACCTCGGGATGAGCGTCAAGCAAACGCAAGGCCTCGTCGCCATCGCGGGCCTGCAGAACATCAAAACCGGCCTCTTCCAGAAGATCGGCACCCAGAAGGCGCACCAAAGGCTCGTCCTCGACGACGAGGACGACACAGCGCGGCTTTGATGATTTTCCTTGCATGGCCGGAGTAACATTGAGATGGGATAGAAGTTCCGGCAGTTTGTTTTGCTTAGGCCGTTACTTAGTTTATTGCTAAATAAATCGTTACAGTCCCGCTTCGCCAACTCATTATCTTTGTGTTTGCGTCTACCCCTCTGCCGGCACACGATGGGACCTTCGATGATGGACATGATGTTACCGCAGCTTCCTTTCGAGAGTCGATTCTGTAGCGCGGTCGATGGGCTGAAACTTCACGTGCGGGATTACGGCTCTGCGCTTGATCCTGGCATTCCCGCCATCTGCCTACCGGGACTCACCCGGACGTCAGCGGATTTCGGCCCCGTGGCGAGCGCCTTGGCGGCCGGCCTCAATGGCATCAAGCGGCGGGTGCTGGCCCTCGATTACCGCGGCCGCGGTCTCTCGGAATATGACCGGAACTGGTCGAATTATCGTCTCGATATCGAAAACCGTGACGTGCTGTCGGTTCTTGCCGCCTTCGAAATCAACGCCGCGATTTTCATCGGGACCTCGCGCGGCGGCCTTCATACGATGTTGTTGTCGGGTACCCGCCCTGCCGTGCTCCGCGGCGCGGTCTTGAACGACATCGGTCCAGTTGTGGAGCCGCGCGGCATGGCCCGCATCTGCGGCTATGTCGGCAAGCTCCCAGTGCCGCATTCGATCGCCGACGCTGTGGGGCTCCTCAAGGAGACCATGAGCGAGCAGTTCAATGGCCTGAGCGGGGAAGACTGGGAGGCCTATGCGAGGATGACCTTCGCGGATGCCGTCGGGCGCATGGGTTTGCGCTACGACCGAAGGCTGATGAAAACGCTCGAGAACCTCGACCTCGAACAGCCCCTTCCGACCTTCTGGCCGCAGTTCGATGGCCTGCGCGCTGTGCCCTTGCTGATCCTCAGAGGCGCGAACTCCGATTTGCTTTCCGCCGCAACCCTTAAAGAAATGGCAGCTCGGCACCCTGGCGCCAAGATCCATACGATCAATGGCCAAGGCCACGCGCCATTGCTCCTTGACAGGGAAACGATCACCCGGATCTGCGGTTTTGTCGCGGAAGCCGAAGGCGCGGCGCGCAGACATTTGCCGTCAAGCGCCGCCATGTTGCGCAATTGAGTGCTCGCGGAATAGGCGGCATAGCGGCAAGAATTTCCGCTCATATATTCGCGAATGGCCTCGGGAGAGCCGGCCGAACTCTCCCGCGCGCAGGCGCGGGTCCGGCGGGTCTGGCGCTTATTCTCGGCTTGTTTCGACCACCCCTGGACAACGGCAGCGCCACTCCTCTATAACCCCGCTTTCGCCGGAGTACCCCGAGGCCGGCGACGCCCAGGTAGCTCAGTTGGTAGAGCATGCGACTGAAAATCGCAGTGTCGGTGGTTCGATTCCGCCCCTGGGCACCAGCAATCTCAAAGACTTACCAATGGCCGCCGACTGCGTGTTGACAGTTTTTGGCAGCGATGTTGACAATTTTGAACGCTATTTGTTCCCAGTGAAGTCCAGTTTGCGCAGTGCTTTGCGAGCCTGGCGAGACGTGTCGGCCGTCGCCGAATAATGCTGGGCCATGCTCAGCGTCTGCTGACCGAGAATGCGACGGATCAGATCGAGATCCGCTGTGACCTCCCTCAATCTCGTTCCCAACGTATGTCGTAGGCCGTGCATTGTGAGCCCCGGTCCAACGAGCCCCTCGACTTCAAGTCGGTCAATAAACTTGCCGAAGGTCGAATTGAAACCGCTCTCGGTCCACGGACGGCCCTTGGACGTCACTGCCAGTTGAACAGCGTCGCTCGAAGTCGCGGTAGCCAATGCGTCGGCGAGCACCGGATGTATCGGGACCGCGACTGGCACCTGCCGCTTCGATGTCGTCACCGATATCATACCATCGCGAACGGCGGCTCTGGTCACCGTCAGGACGTCCGCCTTGCGAAAACCGGCGCACATTGCGAGCGCGATAGGAATTCTCAGGTGTGGAGGAGCTCGCTCGAGGACGATCCGACATTCTGCTTCTGACCATGGGCGGTTCGCCCGCGCAAGTTTCCTGTCTCTTTTGATGCGCTTTATCCCATCCGCCGGGTTGGTCTTCGTCCAGCCGCGGTCGATTGCATATTCGAACAACAATGACAGGACCGTCACGACGTAATTGGCCATCCAGCGGCCACGCTTTGGAAAGACCTTTTCCTCGCGCAGGGCTACGATGAAAGGTCGGTCGATCTCGACCAGCGGCATCTCCGCTAAGGGCTTCAGCACCTCGAATGCGCGGTGATATGAAGTGCGCGTCGGCGGCGCCAATCCCGCCCAGGCTGACGATCGTTTGTATTGTTCGATCACCATGCCCAGCGAGCCCGGACGCGCCTCTGCCCGTTTTACGCGACCCTCTATAACGGCCAATTCCTGGAAGAATTCCGCAGTGCCAAATTCCGCGTGAATCCGGGTCCCGGTTTTGCGATGGTACGTATACCAAACCCCGCTTTGCGAGTGTTTAAATCTCTGGATCCCCTTAACGCGCACTCTCGTCATTGTCCGCGTCCATCATTTCGAGCCAATCGCGGCCGCGCTTTGGAAAGCAATCACCGAGGCTATCAACCCATTCATTCAATGCGACGATGTCGTACCGTTCAAGCCGCTTGTCGGCGCCCAACGCAATGGGGCGCACGGGACACAGCGTCGAGAAGGTCGCGACGCTTACACCGCAGTATGCGGCCGCTTGCGCCCGTGTCAAAAGGCGTTGTTGCCACCTCGGAAAGGTCCTCATTCGCCGACCTCAGCCAAACGCCTATCAAGCCATAACTCCAACGCTTTTCGGTTGAGACGCCAGAAGCGAAGTTTTTCGACCTGGCTGTGCCTTGTCCGCACCCGGATTTGAACCGACCCTGTCGCATTCTTGCTGGCTTTGACGAAGCCGCACGCCTTCGCCTTCTCCATGACAAGGCGCTGAATTCGCGCGTCCTTGACGCCGATTAGCCCGATGCGTTCGCCGCAGACTAACCAGCTTGCCTTGCCATCGCCGCAGATTTTCAGCCCGATAGCCGGCTCGGAAAATAGCGGCGGCTTCCCCGTAGCATGTTTGTGACGGACGAAGCGCGACTTTACGCGTGTTGCCTTTGCGATTGCCTGCAAGCCGGCTTCAACCGCACACGCATCGGGGTCGCGGGTGTTCCGTGCAAGGTCATAGCAATACCGGACGACCTTCGTGAGCCAATCAGTGGACCACGGGAGCAAGCCTGCTTTGACCGCCATCAAGCCGGCCGCGTAAACGACGCCAAATTTACGAGCAAACCGCGTTTCGAGCCCCTTCTCGCCGCCCGCCGTCAGTTCGACGAACTTATCGACCATCGATCTGACTCGCTCCGAGTGGTCGTCCGAAAACAAAAACGGAATCCATGCGTCCATCAGCACGCCGTGGTGTTGACTCATCGCCGTTTCGATCACTTTGATGAGCTCGCCGGCGTCTTCGACGTCCAGCTGCTCCTCGCCGAGCACGCGGGCGAAAATTCCGCCCTTATCGCTGCAGGGCACGACGAATTCGAGAAAGCGAGCCTTTTGGCCATGCCGCTTCCGGCCGAGACGCTGCGCCAGCTCGGCCTGCGTTTCCGGGCCGGTGCTGACGCCAAAGCAGAACCAGGTCATCGCCGGAAGCCCGCCCTTGGCGGCAGACCTCGCGATCGTTTTTGAGCGACCACTTGGGAGTCTTTGTCCGACGAGCGTCATGACTTGGAACAGTTCGCGATCTTCCAACGCCGCTGTTTCCGTGTCGTCCAGGACCACAAGGAGGTCGTTGCGCGCATGGCATGCCTCCGCAACACCCCTCGCCGTCGCCGCATAATCCATCAACGCTTCCGGCGACCCGAATACAGATTGCCCCACACGCGTGCACAAGGTCTTCCCGGCGCTACTTTCCCCCGCGTGATGGAAGATCGCCCCTTCCGACACAAGCTTCCCGCGGCCATCCCTCTGCTCGACGTAGCTGGGGAGCGTCGCGGCAAGCGCCGTCAAGATCGCGAAACTTAGGAACGGCGACCCGAGCGCGGGCTTCAGGACCCCCTCGCGATAATGGGCGAGATCGCCCTTGATCTCCCCAAACGCCGGATCCGCGAAATTGTCATCCCAGACAAAGCGTCCGTTCGCCGTACCGTACATCCGCGTCGGCATGACGAAGCCCGTCGCGCCATCACGAAAGCCGGGCTTGGAGACGACCTGGACCGCCTGTTTCGGCGTCGCACGGATCAGACTTTCAACGAACGCCAAGCCGGCTTTGCGGTCCTCAGGAAGCCTCGCGTCCCGCGCGCAGAGCTCGCGGCGAATTTTGTCGAACTCCGAACGATCTCTCGCTGAAATCGTTATCGTGTCCCATTTTCCGCTCCGCGTGCGAAAGCGAATTTCGACCTCGAATTGCCCGGACAACTCAATACGCCGAAATCGCACGCGCCACTTCGCATTTGGGTTGCACGAAGGATCATCAGGTTCGTGTACGAAGGCCCATCCTTGGCCGGAAGCGGAGTTGGCAGGGCTTAAAGGTTGGGTGTTTCGCGGTTGCTTCTTTTTCATGATAGTCCCTCGCGGCCTGCGCGATCTGGTGATCGAAATGCCTCGGCGCTTCACATGAAAGTCGGGCGCGCTTCAGCCGGTTGTCAGCTGGAGCCGCACCGACTTGGCGGTTCCATACAGACGAACGTTGCGAAATAGGAGGCGCCCGCCGAGACCAATGGCGTCGAGGAATAACGCCAACTCGATGCGTTCCTGGACGCGAAGCCGGTCGTATGTGGTTGCCCGACACGACCGTGTCCCGTTGGTGCTCGGGTTGAAGCGTGTTGCGCGTGCAACGGAAATCCTTCGAGTAAAGTGCGGCTTGAAAACATAGGAAAAGGCCCTGAAATCTCCGTCCCATTCCTTGACCACGACCGGTCTCGGTGCTTTATCGCTCCGCGGGAATGCCGCCCGCAGCCCATGCGCCAGGTCATTGATGTGGTCTGTCGCGATGAACACGTGAGCGTGTGGGGACCAGTGCGCTTCGAACACGTCATCGCGGTGTTCGTTCAAGGTGAAATCGACGGCGCCGGCTGCCCATATCGCCGAAGTTTTCGCCAAGCCGTCTCGGACCCGCCGCTTGAAATTGGCGAGGTCGAACTTGTGTAGCGACCCCATCGGGACCGAAGAGTTCGGAGGGATGATCGTCGCGAAGACGATGTTGGTTTCGTCGACTCGGTCCGAAGTGAACTTTCCGGTTGCGCACGCCAGCAGCGCCTGCTGGGCTTCCGCGCATTGGGGACACGCTGGCGACAAGCAGCGATGCTCACGGCGGCAGCGACGCAAGCCGAGGCTCAGTGCACGCGCCGCGGCGCTGCGCAGACCAGCCCTTTCAAGCCGATCAGCTAATTTTCGACTATCGTCGCGCTTGCTCCCCACCTTAGCATAACGGGCCTCCGTCAGCGCGGATCGCAGGATTTTGTTCGCCATCGACTTTGCAGTTCGCCTCTTCGCGATTCCTGCGACGGCCATAGCAATGCGAGGTGAAAGCCGACAAAATAATCAATCGGATGAAAAGCGATCTCATTTAATCCCCAATGCCGTCAGCGTCCGGTAAATGACGTCGATTCTGTCACTTAACGTACTTTCGGCTGGCAAATTTTGTATGCCGGCGGCGTCGGCAGCCTGCAGAATGTTCTCCACTATTTTTTTGCTTTTTGCTTTTATTTTGGTGTCGGGGCCGACGATTTCAGCTACCAGATAGGGGACAAGGTCACTCCAAGACTTTTCGGGACGGCCTCTTTTGCCGGGGCTTTGCTCTTCTGATTCAACGTAGCCTTTGGCAACCAAAAACCCGGTCCAATCCGATTCCGCGAGACTGACCTCCCGCGTCTCGTCGAAACAATTTACGACGGCCCGAAGGTCTGCACGAAGCATTTCGTCGCGCCTATCAGTAGATGTGGCTGGCCCAATCGCCCCAAACAGGGCTTCAAGATACGTGTCAAACAAGCTCTCAACCCAGATCGGATAGGTCCCTTTCCGCGACTTCTTACCCGGCTGAATTTGGATTTTCTTGAAGTCGGCAATGTCAATCGATTGCCAATATGCCGCCGGCACCTTGAGCCGCGGGATGACTTGGCTCGGGTACCATGCAAAAGCCGCCAACTCACCGTTGCGCAACAACGACAAGAGTGGGGCGGTTGCCATCTTACCGGATATGCGGATTTGCGGGATCCTCGCCAGACGCCGCGCAGCCTCGTTGAGGGTAAGCTCGCGACCCCGGGCCGAAGGTTCGGGAGATCCACTGCGCTCACTCATTGTTCTATGCACTCCCAATAACGGATGAGCCTGAAAGCTACGGCCACGCTACATGCCGCAGTAGTCCATCTTATTCTATTCACGACTGCTCGTTTTGCGAGGTGCGGCCGACTGGCGTGTGGCGTCGCTCCATGAAGGGTCACGCCACCCCCAGAATCCAGCCCTCGACCTGCGCTACGCTGCGTTCAGCCGGCGTGAGCGTGGGTTTTAAGAACCCCGAGAGGCCGCCGTCCCTTGTACGTTGCGACCGTCGCCAGCGAGGGTCGCCCACGCGCGCCGCACCGTTGCCTACGCGCCGTCGCGGACAAAATCGACGTCTTCGTCGGTCGGCCAATGCCGCTGAAAGCCGTCGAGGAAGGCGGGCCAGTCCGGTTCAAGGTGATGCGCTTCGAAATAGCGAAGCGGGAACGAGAACCCGTGGTCGATCCCGACCAGCGTGGCGGCATCCTCGGCGAGCCGTTCAACCAGCCAGTCGGCGACACCCTTTTCCGTCCAATATTTTCGAGGCCTCGCCTTCAGCCGAGTAGACGCGCAGGCCCTTCAGGCTCGCGGTTGGGGTTTGCGCTCCTGAGTAATCGATCCCGATGTATCGAGAGAAAATCATTGTCGCCGCCCCAGATACCCCGGCCGTCTCGAATGTCTCAGCGCCTCAGCGCCTCAGGGGTATTGTAACGCCTCGACCTTTTTGTGCCTCAGCGCCTCAGCGCCTCAGTGGCAATGGCGCGACGACGCATTGCGCCAAAGCACGGCCCTTCACGTCGCAAACCGCTGAGGCGGTGAGGCGTTCATCCCGGTGGAGCGGCATGTGCAGTTCGGTCATATTTCGGAGGAAAAACAGGACTCTCCATTGGATTTTTGCATATAAAATTTGGATTTGTGACGCATTTTCCTCGTTTCTTCCATACGGCGCTTGCTCCTCCAAAACACGGCATAAACTTCACTGAAAGACGAATTTAGTGCACACGATGATTTTCACACTCCATGGATTTCACCCCGAAAAGGGGCAGATCCCAGCTATGCGCAAAGAAATTATGTGCTCCATAAGGCGCTCATATGGTTTTTGTTCAAGTCGGCCGGAAATCACGAATCATGCGGGGAAATGCACATGACCGTTATTCGAAATGTCACGGGAACAGCATTTGTGTTGGCCGAATTTCGGTTGGAAGAAAAACGGGGAACTCCATCCGTTATACCGCGATCCAATCGTGCCGCCGTTTCTCGATGAAAAAACCAGCAAGGCGGCAGAGCGCATCTTCGCTTCCTATCCTCCAATCAAAAACATGGTCAGGATAAGAACCCGCTATCTCGATGACCGACTCGACCGCTAACTTCAGCCTGGCTATCAACAGGTTGTCAGCTGGACTGGATACTCGCGCCATAAGAAAACCCGCACCAAGTGTCGCTTACTTCGAAATCGATGACGAGAACATACTGGCATTCAAGAAGGCTAGACTTGAGGAAAATGAGATTGACGCTAACGTCAGATTCATTCCCGGCAATTACGTCAGGGATGGTCCGATCGCTCTGCTCAAAACGAGTAAATTTGACTTCGAACGCCCCACCCATTTCATATGGGAAGGCAACACGATGTATCTGACCGCGGCAGCCGTCAGTCAGGTTTTCGGTGGCATCACGCGACACGTCAGGCGCTTCTCCGTATCTTTTGACTACGTAACCGAGGAACTGATTACGAAAACGACCGGTGACCCCGAAATAACAAATGTTGTCGAGAGGTTCGCGGCTATGGGCGCTCCATGGACTTACGGGATCGCTGATGTCGGGCGTCTTGCAGACAAAGCTGCAGCGACCATCTTGGAAAACGTCAAAGTGGCGGACCTTCATCGAGCCTATTGGCCCACGCAACCGCTCGACTCGCCAATCTATGATCATTACTCCATTTGCACTTTGCAAGCTGGCGAGCAGTGATGAGGGAGAACGCTTGTTTAGAAGCAACAATGATGAGAAGAGCCGCATCGTAGACCTGGGCCGAGGTGAAACCTTCGGATTCTTGGGCTTCGACTTCCACTACCTGCGCAGCCTGCGCGGGGTAATGAGACCGCACTGCACTCGCTGGATTGCCCCACCGCAAAGTAGTTCACCCAGCCCCGCAGCACCGGATTGATAAGGCTTATGACCCGTTCAACCGGTTGTGAGCGGTGCCGGCGAAATACTTCCTTGAGCGTCCGCAGGAGCGCTGTCCGCTTTTTTCGAACCTCGCGGCTTCACACAGGCTGGGTCAATAGCAGTCCTACGACGCGGCGTTTTGAGCGAGATTAGTGCGCACTGTGAATTTCACACTAACCCAATCCTAATGCCCCCAAGGCACCCAAGGCCACCCTTGCTCCGTAAAGAAAACAGGCTTCATGCGGCGCATGGGCAATACCGGAGTCCTGATTTTCCTTCCCTCTCCGCCGCCTTCCGCTGCATTTCGAGATGCGAAGGCGGCTCCGAAGAAAGGAAAATCGAGTAGGCTCAAACCGTCTGGGGTGTTGCACTTCGCGTCGGAATTCATGGTCGCCCCTCGACTCCTTTCTTAAAGCTTGAATTCCAGATCTCCAATGGCAATATCTCGTTTTTTGCGAGAGCCATTTTTTTCTTTCTTTGATCCAGTTCTAGACGCCTTCTCGCTGTTGAACCATTCCTCAATGTTCTTGTATACTGCTCTCAGCTTGCTGATGACTCTGCCGTCTGGCAAAACGAGGTCCCAAGCGTATGTGTCTTTGACCACACCTGCGACGATAGGCTTAGACCTAAATAATTCATCGTGAGCATCATCATCAATTGGTAATTTTGACCATCCAACAACAGGAAATAGCTCGTATTGCCACTCGCCATCTTCAGAAAGAGTGGCGCGAATGACAGAGTACCCACGATGCGCTGGTATAACGGAACCGTCAAACTCAGCGACCTGCGTAACATAGCTTGCGTCTTGACCTACGGCATAAGACTCGCCGCTTCTAGTCGTGACCGTACAGGCCAAATCTCCATGGTTGCGAACCCTTACAATTTCTGATGAAAGCACGTATGATCCGTCTTCAGTCTCGATGAATTTTGACATTGCTTTGATCCTTCTTAGATTTTTTGCACTTTGACCAACGCATTGTCGATGCATTGACGCAGCTACTTTACAGGATCATTTTTGAAGGGATTTTCAGGGTTGTTGAATTGAAATTTCCAATCCTCGACGCAACGCTAAGGATAGAGGCCGCAGTCCCATTCAAGAACCGCCGCGCACAAAGTCTTTTTTGTTCGAAATTCTCTAGCGCTTGGTCGATGCGCTATTTTGATGCCGCAACGAAAAATCGATAGCATGCAGGACTTAAAAAAAGCTGTTTGAAGCCTAAAACAGCCTGAAGAACGCGTCATTTGCGCTCGAAAACGATCTAAATTCGCATTCTGTAAAATACTAATTTTTTAACGTTGAACCACAGTGATCGCAGCTTCGATTGTCGTCGTTGCAGGAGTGGGAAATGGTGCAGGCCTGTCGTTAGAGGTAAATATGGTTTGTATGGCTATCATACATTTCAATATGAAGATCCTGACTCAATGGGAATCATAGGATTCTGCATACTGTAAAATTGAAATGCTAATTTTAAAGCAATTGAATCACATGGAACAGTTTTACAGATGACGATTCCCTATAGATGGATAGGACCATTGAAACACTACGCCTTCAGAAACAGGAAAAATTGTG
>DATJBL010000082.1:0-10167 GCA_035515355.1 Methylocella sp. | reverse complement strand
CATCGATGATCTGCGCTGAACGAGTTTCGCTCGCCTTGCGGACATGGTCCGCATCGGCGACGGCGGCAGAATCGAAATTGACGGAGAAATGCTGGGGCGGCCGCTGCACCGGTCCGCTTTCGAGGGGGCGGCCCTCGGCCTGCCATCGCGGCAAGCCGCCCGCGAGGATTTTCACGTCGCGCGCGCCGAAGACCCGCAAGGTCCACCAGACGCGTGCTCCCCCCTGCAAGTCAGAAGAGTCGTAGACGACGAAACGCATGCCATCACCGAGCCCGAGCTTTTCCATCGCGCTCGCAAAATCGGCGGGAGATGGAAGCATGTGCGGCAAATTCGTCGTGTGATCAGCGATCTCGTCAATGTCGAAGAAGACGGCACCGGGAATGTGCCCAGCAAGATATTCTTCCTTGGCGTTGCGTTTGTCGCCCGGGAGCAGAAATGTGCCGTCGATAACAGCAAGATCAGGAGCCCCCCGGTTTTCGGCGAGCCACGCCGTCGAGACAAAGACAGAGTCTTGTGGAATTGCCGTCATGCTGCTGACCTATTTTCCCTACTGCCTGGCCGCGATCGTGCCTCTTCTGCTTCACCAGATATCAATAAAATCATGAGAGCTTTTCCCCGAGCAGCCGTTTCTCAAGATAAAGGTGCTTCGTGCGCCACAATCAAGAATTCTACCCGGTGGCAGCCTTCGTTCTCTGGGCTGCCTCTATCTGTTTTGTTGTTATTTATTTCGGCTAAGGCTTAAACGAAGTCCGGTCTGATTGATGGCTCGCGCTCCATCCAGGCCGGAACCGGCAGACTCTTTGAGCGAAGAAATTCCGGGTTAAAGAGCTTCGATTGATAGCGCGCGCCAGAATCGGCGAGGATGGTCACGATCACATGACCAGGCCCGAGATCCTTCGCAAGCCGGATCGCGCCCGCGACATTGATTCCCGACGAACCGCCAAGCAGCAGACCCTCGTGTTCGGCGAGGTCATAGAGAACGGGTAAGGCTTCCTCGTCCGAAACCTGATAGGCAAGGTCGATCGGCGCGTCCTCGAGATTAGCGGTGATCCGGCCTTGGCCTATTCCCTCGGTGATCGAGGAGCCGGAGGATTTCAGGGCGCCGCTTGTGTAATAGGAATAGAGGGAAGCTCCCAAGGGATCGGTAATCGCGATCGTGATGCCCGGATTCTTGGCTTTTAGAGCCATGGCAACGCCAGCGAGCGTGCCTCCTGTCCCAACGGAGCAGGTGAAGCCATCAATATTGCCTTCCGTTTGCGCCCAAATTTCTGGTCCGGTCGTTTCCAAATGGCCCCGGCGATTGGCGACATTGTCGAACTGATTGGCCCAGATCGCGCCCGCTGGATGTTCCTTCGCCAGCCGGGCGGCGAGGCGGCCGGAAAGTTTCACATAATTGTTGGGATCGGCATAGGGGACGGCCGGGACCTCGATGAGTTCGGCCCCTTGCAGGCGAAGCAGATCCTTCTTCTCCTGACTCTGGGTCTCGGGGATGACGATCACCGTCTTATAGCCCAAGGCATTGGCAACGAGCGCGAGGCCGATGCCGGTATTGCCCGCTGTTCCCTCGACGATCAATCCTCCCGGCCGCAAACTCCCGTTCGCGACCGCATCTCGAACGATGGCGAGCGCGGCGCGGTCTTTCACCGATCCGCCCGGGTTCATGAACTCCGCTTTGCCGAAGATCTCGCAGCTGGTCACTTCCGACGCATGGCGCAGCTTGATGAGAGGGGTTGCTCCGATCGCTTCGATTACGTTTGCCGCGACATTCATTTCGGTCAAAGGCCCCACCACCCAATTCGTCCAGCACTCCGGTGCAAAATAAGGTCCAAACGACTTTGCGTTTGGCCGACCAGCCGGGGCCTGGGCGGACGGGCAGGAACTCCTGGTTTACCTTTCGCCCTGGCCCGCCGCCGCTCGACAACGCCTATTGAATGGCAGCCTCGTAGCGCTCGGCGACATATTCCCAGTTGATGAGATTGTCGACGAAGGCTTTGAGATAATCAGGCCGGCGATTACGATAGTCGATGTAATAAGTATGCTCCCAGACATCGACGGTCAAAATCGGGACCGCCCCCTGGATCAGCGGATTTTCGGCATTGCCAGTTTTCGCGACGGCGATCTTGCCGTCCTTGACGGCAAGCCAAGCCCAGCCGGAACCAAACTGGGTCGTGCCCGCCTGCACCAATTCCTCCTTGACCTTTTGGATGGACCCGAAGGTTTCGATGAGCGCTTTCTCGAGATTACCTGGAACTTTGCTACCCCCATGGGGCTTGATTGATTTCCAATATTCCGAATGGTTATAATGCTGCGCTGCATTATTGAACAGCGGGACATTTTTGCCGTAGGTTTCCTTGACGATTTCTTCCAAGGACTTGCCTTCGAGCCCGCTGTCCTTCAAAAGATTGTTAGCCGTGGTAACATAGGCCGCATGGTGTTTGTCGTGATGATATTCGAGCGTCTCCTTGGAAAGATAGGGTTGGAGCGCCTCGTAAGGATAGGGGAGATCGGGCAGGGTAAACGCCATTTTGGACTCCTCGTCTGGATTCGACGGCTAGGTTACTCAGGGCCAGCGCCATGGGAGCCTCATAACTAAACGGCCTTGTGCCGCGCAGCAACCGTTTCGGCACAGGGAACTTCCCCCATCCGTTCTTGCTCGTAAATTGGCCGGGCGGGCGCGGCATGAGAATCGAATGGATCGGCCGGTCAGGACTGGGATTCGGCTACGATCGACGTGTAAGTGGCGGTTAACCTCAAGAGCTGAGGCGTGAGATAAAATGAGCTATTTAGTCCTTGCTCTGGGAGCTTTTCTCTCGTTATGCGGAGCCTTCGCGATGCACGCGGGGTACGCAATCGTTGAGGTCGAACGCGGCTGGGCGACCTTTATAGCCGGTTCAGTGGCCTTTTCGTGCGGCATTGTGACGCTTGCGCTCGGGCTTATCTTGCACAGGCTCTCCGGCCTGCATGCCCTCTTCAAATCCGGGCAGGGCCTGTCGCCAACCCACGAGCCTTCCCCTGCCGCCCCTTTTGAGGCTTCGTCCGCGCCTGTTCCACCTCGCCCCGCGGCGCCGTCCTCACCGGCAGGAGTCGGGAGTGGCGTGCGCAACTGGCCGACGCGGCCGATGCGTTCCCATCTCGCGGCGGCACGAAGCTTCCTGAAATCGCGCGTCCCAATGTCTCGCGCGGCGAGAGGAACAGGCGAATCTGATTATGCCCCGCCGAAGAGTCCCCCGCTTTCGCGCGAGGGTCCGAAACCCGATTACCCCACATCTGAGCCGCCGTTTGAACCAAGTTTCACCTTGCCCGGCGGAATGGCATTTGGAAGGGAGGAAGAGGAGCAAAGGCGCCGTGATTTCCCTCCAGCCGGACCAACGCCCGCCGAATTCGAATGGCGCCTGGCGGAGCAACCAGAATTATTCGACGAAGAAAGAGCCGCTGATAAGATCGAAGAGCCATCCAGCGAGCAATTCGAAACCGGATACCACACCTCCGAACAAGACGGGCAACAAGGCGCAGCCTGGCCAACCGAAACCGCCTCGATCGAGACCCTCTTCGACGAGAGGCTTCTCTTCGAATTGGACGCGGCGCTGGAGTCACGAACAGAGGCGGAAGACCTTACCCCCGAGGGTCTTGAGCCGGCAGACCGAACCCCAGAGCCGCCGGCCGAAGAAGCCGCCCTCGAAGAACCTTCCCAAGAGCCCCCAGCACCGACTTCCGGCCAAGGGGAACTCGCCATTGTCGGCCAGTATGAATCCGAAGGAACCTCTTACATCATGTATTCCGACGGTTCCATTGAAGCACGGACAGAACATGCGGTGTTTCACTTCAAATCCATAGCCGAACTTAAAGCCTTCATGGAATCCGGAACGCCGACACAACATGATTAGGCGTTTTGGCGGCCGCTCCCAAACCCGCCTTCGACACAGGTGAGAGCAAAAGCATATCGAAGCGCGACGTCTTGCAGATGATCAAGACGCCCCGGCGCGCCGCCATGTCCGGCGCCCATGTTGGTCTTGAGGAGGATGGGACCAGCACCGGTTGTCTTGTCGCGAAGTTTTGTCACCCATTTCAAAGGCTCCCAATAGGTGACACGCGGATCGGTGAGGCCGCCAAGCGCCAGAATCGGCGGGTAAGGCTTGGCTTCGATGTTGTCGTAAGGCGAATAAGAGCGGATGGCCGCAAAGACCGCCGGATCGGCAATGGGATTGCCCCATTCGAGCCATTCCGGCGGCGTGAGGGGCAGGCTCGCGTCAAGCATCGTGTTCAACACGTCGACAAAGGGCACGTCCGCGATGACGCCCGCGAAGAGTTCGGGAGCAAGATTGACGGCCGCGCCCATGAGCATTCCGCCGGCGCTCCCGCCCTCCGCCACGATTCCCCCCTCATGCGTATAACCGGCCTCGATAAGATATTTCGCGGCGCTGACGAAGTCGGTGAAAGTGTTGCGCTTCTTGCTCAGTTTTCCGTCCGTGTACCAGTGCCAGCCCTTGTCAGTGCCTCCGCGGACATGCGCGATCGCATAAACGAAACCGTGATCGACGAGGCTGAGACGGTTTGCGGAAAAGGAGGCGGGCATATGGGAGCCATAAGCGCCATAGCCATAGAGCAAGACGGGCGCAGAGTGGTCCAATCGCAGACCAGCGCGGTAAAGAAGCGAGATAGGAACCTGTTCACCATCCGAGGCGGTCGCGAAAAGCCGCCGCGTCACGTATTGGGACGGATCGTGTCCCGAAGGAATGATCTGACGCTTGCGCAGAACCTGTTCGCGAGTAGCTAGATTATAGTCATAGGTTTCCCATGGCGTCTTCATCGAAGAATAGGTGAATCTCAGCATGTCCGTCTCATATTCGAGACGCTCCTCGAGGCCGAGCGAATAGGCTTCTTCCGAAAATGCGATGGCATGTTCGCCGCCGCTCGCGAGATGCCGGATGACAATACGCGGTAGTCCAGCCTCCCTCTCGATGCGCACGAGATAATCCGGGTAGACGGCAATCTTGATGATCATCCGTCCGCGCTGGTGCGGGACTTCCTCGATCCAGGAGGATTTTTTTGGATTTGCGAGAGGCGCACTCACGACTTTGAAGTCTTCCGCCCCGTCGGCGTTGGTGCAGATGAAAAGCCGGTCGCCTCGATGTTCAAGATCATACCGCACGCCCGGGGCGCGCGGCTCGACGCGCCATGGTGTTGCGTTTGGGTCCAGGAGATCGAGGAGGTAGACCTCGGAGGAAGCGTGATCATCGACGCCGATAATCGCAAAGCGGGTTGATTGGCTGCGCCTGAGATGAATGAACAGACCTGGATCATGCTCCTCGAAGACGCGGATGTCGGATGAAGGATCGTCGCCGATCTTATGCCGGAATATCTCGGAAGGCCGATGATTTTCGTCGGTGCGGACATAATAGAAACCGCTGGAATCCGCCATCCAGACGAGACTGCCGTCGGTATCGAGAACGACCTCCGGGCGGTCCGCCGCCGCTTCCCGGGCAGGGGCACGACTGGCGCCGAGGTCCCGAATGCGGATCGCATAAAGTTCCGAGCCCGTATCATCGGCGCTCCAGGCAAGCTTGCTATGATCCGGGGAGTGGCAGGCGGACGCAACTTCAAAGAAGCTCTTACCCTGCGCTTGCCTGTCACCGTCGAGAAGCAGTTCGGCCTCTCCGCCGGAACGTTTGACACGGCAAAAGAGCGGATGCTGCCCTCCGAGCTCATGCCGGGCGTAATAGAGCCACGGCCCATCCGGCCGCGGAACCTCGGAATCATCTTCTTTTATCCGGCCGCGCATTTCCCTGACGAGCGCCGCGCGCAATTCGCTAGCCGGTGCCAGCGTGGCCTTGGCATATTCATTCTCGGCCTCGAGCAAAGCGCGGATGTCGGCTGGCAAGGCAGCAGGATCGCGCAAAACCTCCTGCCAGTTCTCAGCCTTGAGCCACCCGTAATCATCGTAGAGGGTGACGCCGTGCACGCGTGTTTCGACGCGGCGTTTCGCAACCGGAGACGGGGCTTTTTTCTGGCCTGCCATGCCAATCCTTTGGAACTTGGCCATCCATCGTTCTTTCATGCGCGCTGCCGCAGAGGTCAGGCAGGGCGACGTGGCATAGCTGTTGCGTTACTCAAGCGCAACCCGCATTTTTCAATGTTTTTTTTGTTTAATGCAATAAAGTGGCGACGCTGCTACTTGCGGAACCCACATGTTGCCTTTAGAAAGGGTAGAAGTTCTTTAAAGTTGATTCGCAAAGATCGCTTAAAGAAACTTATGTCGGACCGGTCTTGTCGTGAAGGCGTATATAGGGCACCCGCTATTCGACCCATTTACTACCGGCGACACCTTCTTCTCGGGGAAATCGAGCGCCATGAGCGAAGTCGGAAGTTCCAACACTTATATCGAGCTAGCCGCGGATATTGTTTCGGCCTATGTCAGCAATAATTCAGTGCCGGCGAATGATCTGCCGTCCCTGATCAGCGATGTGCATTCCGCGTTGCTTCGCGTCACCTCGGGCACAGCGGTCTCGGTGGCCGAAACGCCGAAACCAGCAGTGCCGGCCAAGAAGTCAATCACACGAGAGTTTCTCGTCTGCTTGGAAGATGGGCGGAAGTTCAAATCCTTGAAGCGGCATCTGCGCACCCAATACAATATGTCTCCGGATGAATACCGCGAAAAATGGGGGCTCCCGCCTGATTATCCCATGGTGGCGCCGGATTACGCCAAAGCGCGTTCAAATCTCGCCAAGCAGATGGGCCTCGGCCAGCAACGCCGGCGTAAGCGTTAAGCACAAGCGGCCCCAAAAGCGGCTTTGTCGGGCGGCTGTAGGACGGCACAGCCGCAATTTTTATTTGTCAGATGATGTTTGCCGCAGCTTCGCCGAGGCTGCGCTGGCCGCATGACCCGAGCCGAGCCCTTGGTGCGAAACGCCCAAAGCGCGGGCGTCCCGTTTACTTAGCCAAAAACCGCCCGAAAACTCGTCGCGAAAGACGAGTACGGGAATTTTGGCGTGTGCCAATCGAAGCAAGCGAAGCTTCCCTAAACCTCCGACCGTGGATTCGCTCGCAGTCTCTTGGACGATCACATGGCCGCGCGTGCGTCGCTCTTAATTCGCTCGACCATCGAACGCACGCCGTTCGAGCGCTGCGGCGTCAAATGCGTCGAAAGACCGAGGCTCGCAAACAAGCCTTCGGCATCAGTTGCAAGGATTCGGTCCGCCGTCTGGCCGGAATAGAGCGCCAAGATAAGCGCCACCAACCCACGCACAATATGCGCGTCGCTGTCGCCCTTGAGGTAGAGAACCGGACAACCCGAAGCATCCTTCCCGACGGTCGTCTCGAGCCATACCTGGCTGACGCAACCATGCACTTTGTTTGCTTCGTTGTGAGCCGCCTCATCCAGCGATTCAAGGCCGCGCCCAAGCTCGATTAAGTAGCGATAACGGTCCTCCCAATCGTCGAGAAAATTGAAGTTCTCAACAATCTCATCGATTTTCGAGTCGGTCTGAACGGCCTGCATAAGATTTCACCCTATAGTGGCGCACTGCGGATAGCATGGAAACCTTTTCAACCGCTAACTTGACTTTACGCGGATTGATAGAGGCAGCGTTGAGGCCGGACTTGCCATGCGTTCGCTCGCTTCGTTTATCCGCTGACGCACGATTTGTGCCAAGATTACCGCTCTCCTGCCTCCCCCGCCCATCACCTTTTGGTCGCGCCATGAATTGAAAAGCGATCAGGGACACTCCTTATACTTAGGTCGTCGCAGGGAAAGCAGCAACGGCCGACGCCCATTCCGCGACAGGAACTGTGCCGCATCAAAAGCGCCTCGGTCAAGGTCCTACCGGTGATGCTGATGGTCGTGCTCCAGCCTAAGTTCCCGTTCGCCCAGTCGAGCTACAATTTCGCAACGGCTTTTATACCATATGACAATTTTCCGGGCGTTCACGCCGCTTAGGCTAGGCTCGCAGCGAATTTAAGGGATTTGATTAAGAAGCCTCTGGCACGCTCCAGCCCGCCGTCGGGTCCTTAATCGACCTTTGAACCGGCGCGGAGCGGAGTGTTGTTTTGAGTTTACTTCCGATCCTGATCGCAGCGATGGCGATGGTCTTCGCAACAGCCGCGGCAGCCAGTTTTGTTTGCCTCCGGAGCTTGCGCCACCTGGCGAAGAAAACCGAAGAGGAACTTGACGACGAGCTCGCCGAGACCTTAGGCAGCCTCATTGTACGCTGCGATTGGGTCGGCTCGGTCACATCGGTGAGTTCGAATTGCGGCGCTCTATTCGGTGTGCCACCTGCCGAATTGATGGGACGGGGATTTTTCGAGCGCGTCCAGGTCGCCGACAGACCGGCCTTTCTCAAGGCAGTTTCAGATGCCATCGTGGGCACCCCCCCGGTAAATGCGACTCTCCGCTGGCGCGCTTCGGCACAGCTCAAGCGCGGGATCTATGCCGAGCCGGCCTTCCTTTGGCTCGAACTGCAGGCGCGCCGCCGCGCCGCATTTAGTGCGCCAGGAAACAGTTCAGGAAACGACGAGGCCATCGCCATCATTCGCGATGTCACAGATGTCAAGCGACAGGAGGCAGAACTCAAGGAGGCTCGCTCCTTCGCCCATGAAGCAAATCTCGGCAAAGAAGATTTTCTTGCCCATGCGGGCCATGAACTACGCACTCCGCTCAACGCGATTGTCGGTTTCTCTGAACTTCTCGGCGATCCCCGGCTGGCCCCGCTCGATTTTGAAAGACAATGCGAATATGCGAGGATCATCCATCAATCTGGCCTCCATCTCCTCGCCGTTGTCGATTCGATCCTGAGCGTGTCGAAAATCCATTCAGGTGCCTTGGCAGTCGACCTCGAATCTTTTGGCGTGGCGCCGATGATCGACCTTTGCTGTGACATGGTGAAGCTTCGTGCCAAGAAAGCTGGGGTCGAACTCCTGCGCGCCTATCCGCAAAACGTCGCCGAGATCAGAGGCGATAAGCACGCCTTTGCTCAGATTCTCATTAATCTGCTTTCCAACGCGATCAAATTCACGCCTCCTAACGGAAGCGTGACAATCCGTGCGCGGCCCGAACCTCATTCGCTTTCCGTCCTTGTCTCCGATACAGGCCTTGGAATTGCCACGAGCGATCTTATTCACCTCGGCGATCCCTTCTTTCAAGCCAAAGGGGTACCGGACCGGAAGGAAAAAGGAACCGGACTTGGTCTTTCGATTGTCCGCGGTCTCGTCGGCCGGCAGGGCGGCACGATCGCCGTTGCGAGCGAGCCGAACAAGGGAACCTCCGTCCACGTTCGTCTGCCGCTCGACTGCCGTGATCCGGCCACCAATGGGCGTGGCCCTGCCAAGATCGAAACGATCGCCCGCTTGCCAGTCCACGAACATCATGACCCTTCCCAGCAAATGATGGTGCAGAAAATTGCGTGAAGCCCTGGCCACTGCCGATCATGATTTCGTTTTGAGCGAACCCGTGTCGAAACTGGAACGTTTACGCCAAAGCGTCCTGACCGCGAGGCGCCACGGTCTAGGCCGCGCCACCCCGCAAGGCCGACGCTATATGGGCGTTGTCGCCAGTGGCTTTTTCGTGGTGGCAGTCGCGGCAATCCTCCTCAATGCGCTCGCCTGGCAACGGACACGCCACCCGGCGCCGCTGTTCGCGCGGGCGGCGCCTTCCATGCCAGGGAGGGAACTAAAGATCGGCGAGATGACCGCAGCTCCAGCGCCGCGATCCCAGCCCGCCGCGATCCCTCCCCAAGCAAGGGACAAGCCCATCGATAAATCGCTTTCGCAAAAGCCTTCCCCCGAAAAGCCAGCGCCCGAAGCGGCGGCGGATGGCGGCCATCCGCATCAGACCAGTTCCGCCACTCCCCCTGTGCACGACCAAATTTCAGAACTGCTTAAAGCGGCGCCCATCAGGGCGACACCCGCGCCAAAGGCGAATGTGCCGTCTCCCTCCCGGACGGCCACGGCAAAGGCGTCCCCCGCCGCATCCCGTAACTCGGTGCTGGCGGCGCAACGAGCGCTCGTCAAATTGGGCTTTGTTCTCAACCCCGACGGCGTCGCGGGAAAAACCACGCGGCAGGCCATCGAAAGCTACGAGCGTGACCATAAGCTTCCCGTGCGCGGTGAACTTACGCCCTCGCTGGCACGCCGGTTGAGTGCCGAAGCTGGTATAGCCGAGGGCACCGAACCGCC
>DATJBL010000081.1:0-8216 GCA_035515355.1 Methylocella sp. | reverse complement strand
TGGGTGCCCAGGCTGCGGCGCGGCATTGTGGATAGGAGCCTTGACTTCTTTCCTTTCGCGCCTTTCCTTGGCGACCTCGGATTCAAGCTGCTTGATCCGTGCCTTGAGCGGCTCGAGCTGCTTCACCGCTTCTTTCAGCTGACGGATCTCGGCTTCCACATCTTCTGCCTGTGCGCTCCCCGCATGGGCCGTGAGAGCGGCCACTGCGACCGCCGCAAGAGCGCTTTTCTTTGGTTGCAGCTTCATTGTTGTCGCCCCCTCACTAAGTTGAACTGAACTTTTCCCGACTGATTGGAACTGGAGTGCCGTCACCTGCAAAACCAGGCGAGCGGCCAGACCTCGGTAATTCTCCATAAACAACATAAAATTTATATACTAGTTTTGAAAAAATTGCGTCCTGTTGCGAAAAAGACACAGGGGCTCAGCCACATTCTTCAAGGCTTTCATCTGAGCATTCCTCAAAGGTCTACCCATCCGGCTCCCGATGGGACAGAGCTTGCCTGTCTCAACGCCAAGGACAGCTAAGTATTTATCCTTAGGTATCAGTTCTGGGCGTCCAAATGACGCAACGGCTCTGAATTGAGCCTGTATTAAGGCTAGGCAGCGAGTGAATTCTTGCGGTTTCTGAAATGCCGCGATCGGGGAGTGAATGATGACCGGCGTTTGGGCGATTGCAGCATTGTGGTTTGGCCTTGCGCTCGTTGGGAGTTTGCTCTCGCAATGGTTCCGCGTCTCGGCTGCATTGGCCGAAATCGTCGTTGGAATCATCATCGGAACGATGGCTCAGGCGATCCTTGGCGCCACGGTCGGCGCATCAGCTCTGGGAACGGACGAATCCTGGGTCAGGTTTCTGTCAGGCCTTGGCGTCATGCTCCTAACGTTTATGGCTGGCGCCGAACTCGATCCCGATGTTCTCAAGCTCAAATGGAAGGAGGCGGCCGCGGTCGGACTCTCGAGCTTCTTTGTTCCCTTTTTGGCATGCGCGGCGGCAGCCCATTATTTGATCGGCTGGGATACGATGCCAAGCTGGCTTGCTGGGGTCGCCTTGGGTGGAACCTCGGTCGCGATCGTCTACACCGAGATGATGCAGCATGGTTTGAACGGCACAGATTACGGCAAGACGCTCCTTGGTGCCTGCTTCATCACCGATCTTGCAACTGTCGTTGCATTGGGCCTGATCTTCGCGCCGTTTACACTCAAAACCTTGGTATTCGTCATAGCGGGCCTCGCTTGCTTCTTTGGGATTCCTTGGCTCACCCCTCGACTCTTCAAAATGTTTGGGGGGCGGCCTTCCGAGCTCGAAACCAAATTTTTGCTTCTCTGTCTGCTCGGCATGGGGGCGCTTGCGACTTGGGCCGACAGCGAGGCCGTTCTTCCCGCCTATATCATCGGAATGGTCCTTGCTCGAACGGTCGGTAAGGATCATGCCCTGATCAGGCGGTTGCGTACCGTGACCTTCGGATTGTTGACGCCATTCTTTTTTATTCGTGCAGGCTATCTCGTCTCGATTCCCGCCGTGATTGCAGCTCTCGCCGCATTCGTTTTCCTTCTCGCCGGTAAGATTCTTGCCAAGACCGCCAGCGTCTACGCAGTCGCGAAATACCACGACTCTTCGCATAAGGAGGGTATGTATTCGGCGCTCTTGATGTCGTCAGGACTGAGCTTTGGTGCGATCTCAGCCTTATTCGGCTTGTCGCATGGAATTATCAACGAAAGCCAGTATTCGGCACTGGTCGCGGCGGTGATCGGATCCGGCATTATTCCGACTGTAATCGCCAACAATTTATACGTGCCTCACCACCTCATCGAGGAGCCTCAACAGGGCGTTCTCAAAGAAGCTGAGGCGGGCTAATGGCTGGGTTGATTGTGGGGGGTTGCTATCTGAGCCAATGATGGTGCGTTGCGCTTAGGAGCGTCATCCTCTCATGTAACCAGAGGAGCGTGTACAAGTCTTCACTTCGGCGCTCCGCCAAAAAAGTCGTGCGGGTTTCATCGGTGAGGCGCATCGAGGTCATCGAACGACAGACCGCTGCCTTGAGCCGATGTGCAACAAGGCCGCCTATGCCCCACTTAGGGTTCGGGATGGGGTGTGGCGGCGACTGTGGGGGGCAGAATTGGAAGGACGACCTCGGGTTGGCGGCCGGTGAGGGACTTCAGGAACTCTGTGATCTTGTCGGTCTCGCTTTCACTCAGCTTCTCGTCGAGCTGGAACTCGCCCATCACCGCGACGGCTTGTTTCAGATCCCAGAGGCGTCCGCTGTGGAAGTAAGGAGCTGTCAATTCGACGTTGCGCAAAGTCGGGACCTTAAACACATATTTATCGCTAAGGGATTTCGTGACTGCGAAACGGCCCCAATCATCCGAAGGCAGCAATTGCGTTCCCGGATTTTGGGTCACTCCGAAACGGGAGAACATCCCGCCGCCAATATTGATGCCATTGTGGCAATTGGAGCATCCCTTTTCGATGAAAATCTTCAAGCCCTGCTTTTGTTCTTCTGAGAGCGCCTCGTCATCTCCCTTGAGCCAGCGGTCGAAGGGCGCGTCGGGGGTGATCAGTGTTGCCTCAAAGACAGCGATTGCTTTTCCGATATTGTCATAGACGATCGGATCCGTCTCGTCGGGAAACGCCTTTTTGAAGGCGTCGACATATCCGGGAATGCCTTTGAGCTGCTCGACGGCATGTTGCTTAGTTGTGGTCATTTCCGTGGGGTTGATGATCATTGGGCCGCCCCGTGTCTTGCTGCGAGCTTCGGGGAACGCCATAACCGAGCTCACAACTTGCTCTTTGAGATCAGCCGCGCGGCCATCCCAGAATTGCATCTTGTTGAACACAGCGTTCAACACCGTTGGCACCTTGCGGCCGCCGAGCTGCCCACTGTGACCCATCGATAACGAGTGGCCGTCCACTCCGCCCATGCTAATGTTGTGGCACAAGCTGCAGCTGATGTCGTGATTTTCGGAGATCCGGGGATCGAAATACAGCATCTTGCCGAGCGCCAACTTCTCTGGCGTTGCCGGCTCTCCGGGCAGAGCAGGCGGCGTTTCCGGAATGGGCTCGAACAAAGACTTCGCTTGATCGCGGAGAGGATCAGCCGCGAGACCGGGACCAGCCATGAGAAATGCGAGAAGGGACGCAATCATCGGGACACGCATTTTCATGACCACCTCTATCGAGCTATCGTTGTCGCTTGCATTTGTAACACATCGAGGACTGCGCTCTATCTCAGCTGGTCGAATGCCATTTGGCGGAGTCTCGCGAACCGCGCGAAACCAAAATCACAATTTTGCCGCGACCTCGACACCGGCTTGGGCGATTTGCGCATCCTGCGGCGATTGCACGCCCGACACGCCGATCGCACCCATGACTTGACCTTCCCTCAACAAGGGAAGGCCACCTTCAATCGGCGTTGCGCCGGGCAGGGTGAGCATTGCCGCCCGGCCACTTGCGACAATTTCCTCCAAGACTTTGGTCGGCCGTTTAAACAGAAGCGCGGTACGCGCCTTTTCCTGGGCAACAATGACGGAGCCGAGCGGCGCTTCGTCCAATCGTTGCAAGAAGAGCAGATTGCCCCCATCGTCAAGCACGGCGATCGTCACCCTCCAGTTGTTTTTCAGCGCTTCCTCTTCGGCGGCGGCCGCAATCTGCTTGGCATCCGCGAGGTTCAGGGCATTTTTTATATACATCCGCTTAGGCTCCTAGGGGTATGGCTTTGGGTAGCATTTCCATTTTCTTAGCGTAGCGAGGGCTAGCCGCGCCAGTGTCAAGCTTATGGGGAGCGGCGGGGAATTTGAACCGGACGGTGAAAGGCGCGAAGGCGGCCGCTTGGCCGAAACGACCCGCAATTTCTGGGAAGAAGCCGTGGCTGGGTTCTCGCCGCTTCGTCGCGCGCGATAGCCCCGACTCAAAAGATCACAACAGCCGGCTCAGACCTTGCGGCTTTGGTCGCTCTTCCGAATATTCGGGAGGAGTCATCGACGTTAGGGGAGTTGGGCGGCTTGACTCATTTTCCGCGTCCAGCGGTTCGGTGGTCGCGCGCTCTCGTGCGGCGTCCTGGGGGATGCCCGCGGCGTTGCCGGGGGCGGGGTCAATTTGTCTTTCCGGTTCAGGCCCTGGAATCGCCATGCGCGGCTTCTCGATCAGGACAGGCGTCTCGGCTGGGGCAGAAATAGGCCTGAAAATCGCTTCTTCTGCCTCGGCCACCGAAGCGAGGCGCTGGTCTGGTCTGCGCCAAACGAAGGCATCGAGTCTTCCCGTTTCCGGCACGGCCGGAAGCCATTGCTCCGACGTGACGGTTCCCGCGACCCATGTCGCGTCGCGCGGCGCCCGTGTCGCACGCGCCAGCCAATCGCGGGCAAAACCCGATTCGCCGTGCTCTGCTTCTTCCAGCTCGGCCATGATGAGGCACATCCGAACGGTTGGCCGCTCGTTGGCTTGGATGAGAGGCAGCATGGTTTCACGAGCAGTCTTATAGTCGCATGCGGCGAGCGCGGCACTTGCCAGCGTCATGTGGCTTTCGGGATCGCGGGGCGCAAGCCTGGCAAGAGTGCGTGCTCTTACCAAGCGATCGGCGTTGGATTCGCCTGGACGCAGATCGAGATAGATTCTCGCAAGATCGGGATGTGGGGCTAGCGGCCATGCCGCCTCGATCCATTTGGCCGCCTTGCGGCTGGCGCCTTGGCGGGAAAGGAGTCGCGCGGCGAGCGCGACCGCCGGCACGAGATCCGGTGCCCGCTTGAGAACCTGACGGCTGAGGCGAAGCGCCTCGTCGGGCTCGGATTGCTCCTTTTCAAGCGCAATCGCGGTCGTGAGGATGGCGCGCTGCCGGTCCTTCGTCGGCCGGTTGATCAGATTGCCGCTGGTGTCGAGCGCCGCGAGCGCGCCCTGCCAGTCCTTCGCCGCGACATGCTTTTCGAGAACCGCCGCGGCCGTCCACGGAAGGGCGGTGAGTTCATGCGCGGCGCTCGCAAAATGATGCGCCGCATCGAGATCGCCATGCCGGTGGGCATGGGCATGAAGGCCTCGGAAGCCGAGCAGACGCATGTCCTTGCGCTGGGTCATCTCCTTGAAGGCTGCTTCCACCGCTCGGACATCGCCAACGAGTTGTGAGGCCTCCGCCTTTAAAAGCAACGCCAAAGGCTCGCCCGGAAGGTAGTTCTGCGCCTCGGCGGCGGCTTTGAGGGCGGTCCCAGTATCTCCGGTCCCCACAGCGATGAGTCCTCGCGAGAGAGCAGCGTAGCCCCTTTCACGACGGCGCGCCCGGCTGGCGACGGACAAGGCTGGCGGAAGCCCAAAGACAAAGCGCACAAGATTCCAGATCAGGATCAATGTGGCGACAACGATGAGCATGACCCCAAGTCCGACCAAAATCGAAGTTTCGATCTGGTAGCCTTGCCAATCCAGCATGATCTTGCCGGGCTGGTCGACAAGCCAAGCAACGCCAAACGCCAGGGCGATAAGAACAAGAATGAGCAGCGGAACCCGGAACATGTCTTTCTCGTGGAGAGCTTCGATGGGTCTCAGGGACCGGAATTATGATTTTGACTTGCCCAGGACCGCGACAGCATCGGTCTCGATTGTCCTCGCCGCGTTGATTGCATCGAGCCGCGCCTTCACGGCATCGCCCCAGCTTTGTGAAGCCGTGATCGCAGGGCTGGGCAATTGGCTCCACGTTTGATAAGCGCCTTCGAGATCATGGTCCGCTAGAGCTTTCTCAATACGCGTCACAAGGCTCTCGACGTCCATCTCTTCGCTTTCGCCGCTGCGATGAATATGCACCAAATCCTTGGCGTGCCGGGTCACCCGATCGAGGAAGTTTTCTTCTGGGCTGCCGTGCTTGGCTGGATCGCTCGCGATGATGGCCGGGGCGAGAGCTCTAAATTGCGCCGAAAGTTGGTGTTCGCTCGGAATGGGTGAGGAAGCGGGAGCGCGCAGCGCGGCAAGCGACTCTGCGCTGACGCCGAGGTTCTTGAGGGCCGCAAGTTCGTCCGAAAATGGCGCCCCGCTCTCCACTTTTTGCAATATGCTTTGGGCGACGACTGCAATCGCCTGGGCGCGGGCGCTTTGCGCTGCCACCGGACTCTCGCGCTCCTGCGGATGAGCGCGAAGCTCGGATTTCGGCGCCGTCATGGCAGATTGAAGGGAAGCGATTTTCTGCTCGAGGGTATCGATCCGCGCGTTCACGGGTCCAAGATCAGGGGGCTCGGGCGCAGGGGTTGCCGGCGCACTTTCTTGCCCCGCGGGCTGCGAGGCTAGTTGTTTTTGCAGATCCGCCGCAAGCGAATTTGCCAAATCCGTAGCTTTGTTAGCGGCGTTCTCCGCCGAGCCAACGCGAGCCTCCAGATTTGCAAGCGCGGAGGAAGAGGTGGAGGCCGCACTCACCTTGCCCTCGATCGCGGCAAGGCGGGCGTTCAACGAGTCAATCTGATCTTCGGTGGCGAAATTGCCGGACTGGGGGCCTTCAAAATGGCGCAGCGCCAAGGCTCCACCGACACCCAAGACACCGCCAGCAATTGCCGTGGCGGCAAGAGCGGCAAAGCGCAACCGTGGCGCGGCCTGCCGAGAAGCATAGGCGGGCGCGGGCGCCGATTCCGGTCCGATACCTCCCTGTCCGGAGGTGCCGACGGCTTCCGGCTCGTCGCTTTCCGAAGGAATTTGATTTTCACTCTGAGCTGCAGGGCCCAGCGAAACATCGGCGGACAATCCGGCGTGCTCCTGCGGTTTCGCGCCGGCCGCCTCCGGTTCTGCTTGCGGTTGCTGTTGTTCTGCGGCGCTTACCGGCGCTTCTTGAAGCGAGCCCGGTGCCAAATCCGGCTCGCCGGCTGCCCTTGAATGTTCTGCCTCGTCATCGGCCATTGCGCTTCCTCGATTTTGGCGCCTTTTTAAAGGAACGCAGTGGCTTGCGCAACGGGGTCAACGCTCTCCCGATATCGCCAAAAAGGGTTTGAGCACGTCAAACGTTAGCGGACTCGCAGTGCGGTTCAGCTGGAGTTTGCGATGGCGGCGAAGGCGGCCTGCAACGGGCAGAGCCTTGGTCTCTTGCTCTTCTGATAGGCATCCCGCGACATTATTGCCACAGAAAAAGTTTTACAGCACGCCAACGCAGAAAAACCAGGCCCCTATGGTTGAGCGAAGGCCAACCGCAATATAGTGTACATACTCAAAATCGATGGCATTCAGCCGCCTGATTTCAACTTTTTTACGGGGCGATCAAATGAGACAAAAAGGACAAAGGAAGAAGCAGGGGGCCGGTACTCCAGCAAAATTCTACGCAATTGCTGCATTCATGGCAAGTTTCCCATGCGCTGCGCTGGCGGACGATGTTTTGCCTGTGCCGGAACCCGCGCCGCTCGCGACCGACCCGATTAGCGATTATTTTCTGCATTGGTTCGACCGCTCCGATGCGGCCCAGGCGAGCCAGCCGCATTGGATGACGCCGCTCACGACGGTCACACCCCGGATGGAGCAAGAATATAGATATGATCAATATCAGGAAGATCTGCAAAATGGCTCGGAAATTAACAACTATTTTGCCGGCAAAGGGCTGGAACTGATTCCCACTACCACCAATGAAATCCTCATCAACGTGCCCGGTTTCGAGCAACGACTCCCGGAGGGTAGCAAGGTTAGCCCAGCAACGGGTTTCACAGATGGGAACTTCGTCACCATCAAACAGCGGATTCTCAGCGCCAATGAAGAAAATGGAAACTATATTCTCTCGGCTTTCCTAGGATTTCAGGCACCAACTGGCATTACCGCCTTTACCAACAGGCCGGCTTGGATTGTCACCCCCACGATCGCAGGCGGTTGGGGTTACGGTGATTTCGACTTCCAGGGGACGGTTGGCTATACGCTCCCGACGGATGAGAAGAACCACATCGGCAACACGCTTCTCACCAGCCTGACCTTGCAATACCATTTGTGGGACTATTTCTGGCCCGAATTTGCTTTCAACGACACCCAGTGGACCAGCGGCGAGCGCGCCAACAGAAACCAGCTCCTTGTCGGCCCCGGCCTATTGATTGGTCGGTTCAAACTCTACGACCGTTTAAAGCTGAACATCGGCATTGCCTACCAAGTCGCGATCGTGCCCGAGCACCACATCACGGATCCGCTAACGCCTTTATATAACCATGCGTGGATTATCAGCGCGCGCTTGCCTTTTTGACCGGAATGCGCTTCGGCAAGTGGCGGAATCGCCTGCCACTTGCGCTCCCTC
>DATJBL010000080.1:0-4596 GCA_035515355.1 Methylocella sp. | reverse complement strand
GGGCCTCGCGCCCCGAGCAAGTGGCGGAGAACGCTGCCGCGGCAGACAAGGCCATTGCCTCTGAGCTCTTTGTGCGAGCGGAAGAGATTCTGGCGCCGGTTCTCTGATGAGCGCGCAGCCGCGCGTTGGACTCCTCTCCAGTGGGTCGGGCATCTTTCCGCGCTTGCGCTGGCAGGGTTGTTCACGGTAAAAACGCGCCCATAGGAGTGTAGCTCAATTTGGTTAGAGCACCGGTCTCCAAAACCGGGGGTTGGGGGTTCGAGTCCCTCCTCTCCTGCCAATCAAAATTAATGATTCACCCTGAAAAATTATGAGTGGCTTTGCCGGAAGGTCGAAGCCAGCCAATCGTCAAGCCTCCTCATTCTGGCGCTTTAGCAATTTTCGTTGAATCTTACGCCGGAGACGGTCCTCGGCCTCGCGCTTGTCTTCTCCAGTCGGAAGATCAGCACGCCGCATGATCTTTACGGCTATCTCCTGCACCTGTGCATTCGAAATATTCACGCCAGAGTATTGTAGACCGTAAAGCTCATCGAGGATGATGTCCTTCAGACGATTGGCACGGGCAATCATACGTAGAGCTCGCATCTCTTCCGACGGATTTTCAGCTGACTTTATCTGTGCCATGACACGGTTCGAATTAACGCATCAGATGTCGATGGATACTTAGCGAGTCGTCGCAGCATTCCCAGCAGCAGCTCGCTTTTCACACAAGTTTGAAGAAGCGCCAGCGGATCTGGCTGAAAGCTCCACGCGCTCAATGACTCTGGCCCATCCTTCGAGAAGCCTCTATGGGGCGTTGGGGGATTGCCCCGGACCGAACCGAACGGACAACTATCGGCACGATCGTCGCAATTTCGCGAAGTTATGGCACTTGCGCCACAAACTCCGGCGGCGTCTTCGTTTAATTTGGTTTTTTAGCACCTAGCAATTTTCTGACAGTTTCTGTGTGCCGAAGACTTTGGCGGGGACTGGGCACGCCTCCAGCTTTGCTTTCGCGACAGCCGGAGGTAGCGTTGCGAGTTCAAGGGGGATGGTGCGCGGCGGCGGGGAGATCGACAGACCGGTGGGCAGGGGGGAGGTCTGGGCCGCTCGCCGCGCCTATCCATAGGCGCGCAAATGCCTCGCGAAGTCATGACCCAACTAGGCGCTCGCCGGTTCGGTATTGGATATTTCGAGGGCTCGAATCCCTCCTTTCCCAATCCATTGGGCTGCGGACAAGCCAAGACCACGCCGAAGGTAAGTTCTTTCGGTAAGCTGCCGCCGCCGCGATCTCCTGACCTGCTTAAAGATGGCTGGCCTGGCCAAACGCCGACGTGCCTGTTCAATGGCACCCGGGCTGCCGATGAACCGCCTGGTTCATCGATCTACGTCCAGGTTCACACAAGTCTATAATGTGTTCATTGCTCCCGATTTTTCTTAAAGGGAAAGTTCGCGGTCTTACGGGGGGCTGATCCGCATGAACGTCGTTCCAAGGCATCATTCCGCTGAGCGTGGAGAATCGCCCGCTGAGTCCAACAGCCCGATAGCGCCGGAGGGTGGTCGCATCACAACGGATCAGGTGGACGGGTCCGCATGGAAGCGGGCGGACACAGAGGTTTTGAGCCTTTCGGAACAGATGCACTTTCTTAGCCGCACCTATCAAGAACTTGACGTCGCACTCGATCCAAACACGAAATGCATCTGGTGCTACTTACGACCAAAGGGCCCTCCAAGTTTCACGCCCAGCATGGTTCGCGAATTGATCGTCCTGCATCGCTCCATTCAGGCTCTGGTCGCCTCGCAGGGGCCAGAGGAAGAGCCGCTGATACGCTATTATGTGCAAGCCTCACAGATTCCCGGAATTTACAATATGGGGGGTGATCTTTCCTTCCTAGCCGACAGAATCCGTGATCGCGATCGCGAGGCAATCCGCCGTTACGCTTACGGTTGCGTTGATGCGGTTTATCACATCGCGGCGGGTTTTGACTCAGGCATTGTTTCGGTCGGCCTTCTACAAGGTGATGCTCTTGGTGGGGGCCTTGAAGGAGCGCTTTGCTGCAATTTCATAATTGCCGAGCGCGGGGCGAAATTGGGCCTGCCAGAAATCCTCTTCAACTCCTTCCCGGGCATGGGAGCTTACAGCATGCTGTCCCGGCGCCTCGACGCGCTCAAGGCCGAGCAAATGATGTTCAGCGGACGCATATACAGCGCGGATGAGATGTACGACTTGGGTGTGATCGATCTTGTCGTCGATAGCGGCTGCGGTGAACAAGCCGTCCGCGACTACATCGGTGACTCCCGCAAGCATAGTGCTCGCCAAGCCATCTACCGCGCCCGGCTGCGCGCAAATTCTCTGAGCCTTTCAGAGCTGAGGGACATTACCGATATTTGGGTGGAGACCACAATGAAGCTGCCGGACGCTGACCTCCGCCGCATGGCGCACTTGCAGTCGGCTCAAATGCGACGTTTGCGCCGCATGATGCCCCCGCCGCTTAATAGATAAATTCTTCACTGCCGTGAAGGATGAGCCCTTCTGAACATCAAAACATTATTCCGTTGCGCGGTAAGATGTTCCTTCAATATGTTGATTGCCTGATCAACATCCCTGACCAAACGTGATACCTGCTCGTCGCCTTCCAGCGCCATTTGCGATGGCGTGATCGCGCGCAGGGCCCCGCAGGTCTCAAAAATCTTTACAATGCCCAAATTTGCAGCCGAACCGCGCAAAGCGTGGACGATCTCTCGGAAGCGCTGAACATCTTCTTCCGCAACAGCCGCCCGCAAGGAAGAAAGCAACTCAGTTGCGTCACTGGAAAACTGAGAGACGAGATCGGAGACAAATGTGCGGCCACCAAGATCTTCTAGATCAGCGAGGGCGTCGAGATCGAGTGAGTTCTCGATCTTCCGCAAACTCCCCTTCGGGCCAGAGGTGCCCCCCTCCTTCCGCGTCGGAATGGGTTCGGAATGACTCAAGGCGCTTTCAATAGCCCTAATGAGCCGAGCTGGTTCAATCGGCTTCGTCACATAGCCATTCATTCCGGCCTCTCTACAGCGATCCCAAGCATCTGCGGTCGCATCCGCCGTGAGAGCTACGACGGGGACTTGTGATTCCCCTACACGCGACATTCTATACAGCTTGGTCGCTTCGATGCCATTCATCACCGGCATGTTCACATCCATCAGGATCACATCGAAATGATTGCGCTCAAGCGCGTCGAGCGCCGCTTCACCGTCATCAACGACCGTTGCGGAATGCCCTATTCGCTCCAAAGTTTTGACGATCACCATCTGATTTGTACAATTATCCTCGGCGACCAGGACTGAGAGCGCTCGTGCGGCAGGAGCGAAGCTTTCGGCGAGTGTTCGTTCGGCCCGAAGACCAGTCCGCGCAAGTTTCGCCAAGCGCAACGCGTGCCTCAGAGAATTCTCATCGGCCGACCTCGCGAGCGACGTCGCACACATGCTTCGCGCGCGCAGCGGCAAACTGGAAACTCCTCGTGAGTCCGTCACGAGAACAATTGCGGATGTTAGCTCATGAAGCTCATCAAGGGTATTCGAGCCCTCTCCCAGCATATCACCCGACTCTCGGTGATCTACGAACAACACCGGTTGGTGGCCAAAGGCGCTGTGAGAGGCGAAAATCGCCGCCTCCACCTCTTCTAGTCGTGCGGTCCGAATAACAGAGACGCCGGCGTTCTCCAGCCTTGTCCTGAGCTCCTCGTCGAGAGAGAACAGCACAGCAGCCGCATCCACGAACTCGCATTGGCGGTCGTCCGTTGGAATGGCAACGACATCAACCTCGAACCAAAAGGTGCTTCCTTCACCGACAGAACTCTCAAATCCGATTTGGCCGTTCAAAAGCTGGACCAGCTGCTTGCTGATGGCAAGACCAAGACCAGTGCCGCCGTACCGGTCAATGATCGTTGCATCGGCTTGGACGAAGCTTTCAAAAATGCGGCTCTGCGCGTCGGCTGGGATACCGATTCCCGTGTCACTGACCTCGAACCGCAAGCGAAAACAATCGCCTTGCTCTTGAATGGCGTCGACCGTGACAACCACAAAGCCCTTTTCGGTAAATTTTATTGCGTTTGCTGCGAGGTTCATCAAAATCTGCTCGATGTGACTATAATCTGCCAAGATATAAGAAGGCGTGCACGCCGTGATGTGCACGCCGAATGTCAATTGTTTTGACATGGTTTGTACCGCGAGCATCGCCTTTAGCCGTTCTATCGCGACATAAAGATCGGTCACGACGGCCTGGCTCGGCATGCGGCCGGCCTCAATGCGCGAGAAATCGAGGATGCTATTGATCAGCCTGAGAAGAGAACGGCCGGAGTCAGCAATGGTCGAAACCATCTGCCTGCATTCCGGATCTCGGAGCTGATCCTGCAAAAGATCACCAAGACCGATAATGGCATTCAACGGGGTCCGCACTTCATGGCTGACACACGCAAGGAACATGCTCTTTGCATGATTTGCCTCCTCCGCTTGGCGCTTTGCCTCCGACAGCTTATGAATTAATTGGGCGGCATAGAGAGGCAACATGACGAGGCACGCCAAAAGTGCGACGGATAAGCCTGGATACTGGTGCCACACCCCGGTTGCATACAGCATGGC
>DATJBL010000079.1:0-44529 GCA_035515355.1 Methylocella sp. | reverse complement strand
AGGAGATGCGCGCCTCGGCGATCTTGTCGTAGGAAATTGTATTTTCCTTGGAGATATCTTGCGGGGGCACGATTCCGGCGACATTCAGCATGCGCAGCTCATAGTTCACGCGGACTTCCTGCGTTCCGCTGACAATCAAATTGCCGTTCGGTAAGACATCGGTCACCACAGCGGCAACCGACAATTGGATTTTCTCCGAGCGGTCAATCGTACCCTGCCCTTGCGTCGATGAGAGCGCGTTGGATGTGATCTGGGGCTCGAACTGGGTGATTTTGGTGCCCGTCGTGAGGGTCCAATTGAAGCCGGTATTGACTTCGGAATTGAGTGACCGGTCCGTGGCATTGCCAAAGCTCGCGCTATCATTGATTGCGATCTGAACGGTGACGACGTCGCCTATCTTGGCTGCTCGCGGATCGCTGAATATATCGGTGCGCCCTCCATCCCATATCGACGATTGACGATTAGGGCGGGAGGACGACAAAAAGAGAGCGCTTGCGGAAGGCTGCACATCTGCGATGAGGCCGGTGCCGACCGGACTCATCGTCGGCTCTCGTCCGATCTCCCTTATGTCCCCGGAGCACCCAGCCAATGAAAGGACAAGGACGGCAATGGATGCATGCGCCCTCATATCAGGATTTTTTCCTCGCCGACTCGATCCCAGGTGCGAGCATGCCATGGGTTAATTGCACGGCACGCGCCGGCTCCATTTCGTTGAAAATTGTCCCAGCGACACGGGGCGGGAGCTTGGCGATGACCGCAGCGGCCATCACATCATCCATAGCGGCAATCTGCGAGGCGGCGGCTTCGGGCTTCATATGCGCATAGATCGCAACGACATCATCGGTCGCTTTCTTCATGGCCTCATCGTGCTTTCGTAGCCATTCCACGAGCTCCGTTTTCCTCGTCTCCAATTCCGCGAGGTGCTGCTTGATCTGCGTCTCGAGTTCGAGAAGTTTGGATGTTTGCCAGGCGATCCTAGCATCCCCCACAAGCGCAACATTGTTGGCACAAAACTGCCTCATCTCAGCCGCGGCCGGGCTTGGCTCCGCCAGTTTCACGGCTTCGGCCTTTTTTTGTTCGAGGCACCCGGCAGGAAGGCATGTGCAAGCCCACATTATTGCCGCGAGTAAGCCTACTTGGTGGAGCATGAAGGGAAGGGAGGTCATGGCGAAGATATCCCATTGGCGAGCCCAGAAAGGCGCAGGTCGTTTCGGCAATGACTGTTCGAATGCTTGAATTCGAACCTTTCGTTCCACATCAAGGATTCCATTTGATCCGGAGGGTCGCCAGACAATGATCCCGTCCCCGAGAATCGCCATGCCGCCACCGATTTTCTCCCGAGCATATCTAAAGCGACTCAGCTTTTTAGGGACCACGCTCTGGCGCGTCCAACTGAACATGGGTTAGAAAGCTTGTGCGGAGCTGCCGAAGACTCATTGGACGATAAGATCGGCGTGCAGCGCGCCGGCTGATTTGATAGCTTGAAGGATCGCAATGATCCCGGGCGGCGTCAGGCCGATCTTGTTCAAGCCATTGACCAATGTGCTTAGGTTGACGCCCCTAACAATCGAGATTGGGCCGGCTTGTTGACTTGCATCGATCTCGGTATTCGGCGTCACCACTGTCTTGCCCCTCGAAAAGGGCGCCGGTTGCGAGACCTGTGGCGTTTCGGTGATCTGAACGGTGAGATTACCCTGAGTCACGGCGACGGTGGAAATCTGGACATCCTGACCGATGACAACGGTTCCGCTTCGGGAATCCATAACGACTCGCGCGGGCGTATCAGCCTCGACCAAGAGATCGCCTACTTCAGCCACAAATCTTGCAGTTCCAACCCTAGGCGGGCGCGTCAGCAAGACCGATCGCTGGTCTTCCTCATGCGCCAATTGCATCCCATAGCGCCGTGCTGCATAATTATTAACTGCATCGGCAATGCGCACCGACGTCGCAAAATCGGGATTCTTCAAGATCAAGATGAGCGGTCCAATATCCCGCAATTGTCCGGGAACTTCTCGTTCGATCACGGCCCCATTCGGAATCCGGCCGGCTGTTGCCACGTTTTGCGTAATGGACTCCGCTTGGCCTGCGACGGAAAATCCGGTAACCGCAACTTGGCCCTGCGCGATCGCATAAGTCTGTCCATCTACGCCCGAAAGCGAGGTAAGAACCAAGGTCCCCCCAAGCAGAGAGGTGGCATCACCTAACGACGATACCGTGACGTCGATCCGCGATCCAGGCTGAATGAATGGTGGCAAATCGGCCGTCACGAGAACGGATGCGACATTGCGGGTTCGGACAACATTTGTGCGAGCGCCATTACCACCGCGGATATTAACGCCCATCCGGTCCAGCATGGATTGCAAGGACTGCAAGGTGAAAGTCGAATTAGCGAGGGTGTCGCCCGTGTTTTGAAGGCCCACGACAAGCCCATACCCAACGATCTGGTTCTCGCGCACACCTTGTATCGCAGTGATGTCCTTGATCCGGACGGACGCAATTGCCGGGAAGCTCATTAAACAAAGTAGAAACGCCAGCCATTTCCGCGACATTAGCCACCACCGACCTGAACCGAGCCGTCAGCCTGCACAGTTCCCGATACCGTCAAGCCGCTGCCCAAATTCCGGACAGAGATAATCTCCCCTACGCTGCCTGGTTGCAGTGCGATACCATAGGCGGTGATGGCAAGAGCACCGTCATCGTAGAGAAGCCGGACTTTGGCGCCATTCACCACCAATCTAGGATCGCCTACGGCGCCCGAAGGAACCGGTGATCCAGGGAACAATGTGCGCCGCGCAACCTTGCCAACGAGTGCCACGCGGCTGTCAATCGCAGCTAGATTCCGTGTTGGAAAGTCCGCAGAGAAATCTCGATCCACAAGGCAATTGTCCTTGATGACCTCTCCTGGATAAATAATGATATTCGGAACTGGCAAAATATAAGGTTCGGCAGCGAGAAGCGAAGTTTCGCAATTCGTCAGCCAAAGCCCAAGAATCCAAAGCAGTCTCCGCGCGGCCGCGAGGAATATAGAATGCTGATTTCCCCCCATATTGTTACCCCAAGTTCTTCGAGACCGTGCTCGCCATGTCGGAGGCCGCTTGGATGACCTTCGAGTTCATCTCATAGGCGCGTTGCGCCGAGATGAGATCGGTAATTTCCTTCACCGGATCGACATTCGAGCTTTCAAGGTAGCCCTGGCTAATTACTGCGAAGCCAGGATCACCCGGAAGCCCCGTGACCGGCGCGCCGGACGCGTCGGTTTGCTGATAGAGGTTGCCTCCCAACGGCAAAAGACCAGCGTCATTTGCGAAATTCGCCAATGTGATCTGGCCGATCTGCTGTGGTGCAGTTTGGTTTGCGAGAGTTACTGACACTTGGCCAGACTGGTTGACGGTGACCGACACAGCGTTGGTAGGGATTGTCATCGCTGGATTGACGACAAGCCCATCCGTAGTCACGATCTGGCCATTCGCATTCGTGTTGAAGGATCCCGCCCGTGTGAATAGAGTTGAACCGTCGGCACCCGTGACCTGAAACCATCCACGTCCACTGAGCGCAAGATCAAGCTGGTTTCCCGTATTCGTGAGAGCCCCCTTGAATGTTAAGATTGCGAATAGCAGCCGTGCGGACTCCGAGGCCAAGCTGGGCACCCTCCGGAATCGTATTGTTTTGGCCGCGGCTCGATATGCCCTGCAAACGCTCAGCTTGATAGATGAGATCTGTGAACTCCGCGCGTGCGCGTTTGAACGCTGTCGTATTGATATTGGCAATGTTGTTGGCGATGACCTGAACATTCAAATCTTGCGCAGCCATTCCAGTGGCCGCGATCGATAGAGCACGCATTTTATGTCCTCAAATCGCCATTTGACTGATTGTCTGATACGCCGATACGACTTTGTCGCGGATAGCGACCACGGTTTGCAGCGACCGCTCAGCGCTCATGACAGACTCGACCACGTTCTGGACCGATGTCTGACCCTGAAGACCAGAGATCGCGGCGGATTCGCCAGCTTTGAGCGTATCGATCGCTTCGCCGACTTGAGAAAAGACGTGACCGAACTCTGAAGGCGCCCCGGCAATGCTTGCTGCCGGTTGCGCTGGTGGCAAGGGTTGCGAAACCACCGAAGATCCAAACATAGAGGTGACAAGGGGAAGCGCGGGTATCATGAAGAAGTCCTCAAAAGATCGAGTGTCATTGAATTTAGACTGTTGGCTTGTTTGATGACCTGCAGATTGGCTTCGTAGGAACGATTTGCCTCACGCAAATCCGCCATTTCCATGAGCAGATCGACGTTCGGAAACTTAACGATTCCGTTCGAATCTGCCGCCGGATTTCCCGGGTCATGTTCGACGCGGAATGGCGACTTATCGATGCCTATGGTTTTGACCTTGACGAGATCGACGCCCAACGCCTGATCCAATTCACTTTCGAACGTTACCGTCTTGCGCGCATAGGGGTTAGAACCAGGCGTCGTTCCGGTGGATTGCGCATTCGCCAGATTCTCCGCGACGATGCGCAGCCGCGTCGACTGGGATTCAAGACCGGAACCGGCAATCTTGATGACGGAATCGATGGGATCGTTCACGGCTATTTATCCCTTCAGGCTCAGCATGAGCATTTGGTTGAAGGCCTTGACAATCGTTCTGTTCAGGGAGGTTTGCGAGGTCACCTCACCGGATTTCAAAAGCTCCTGCTCAAGGCTGACCGAATTGCCCGAATGGGTCACTTCCCAAGTTGGCGCTTCCTTGGTCGCAATTATATCCGGCAGCTCCGTCGGATCGGCACCGATGTGAGCGGCGTTCGTGGCCGTCATCGTTAAATTCGTGTTGTTAAGGATGGCTTCGAAAGGGGGCACATCCGCAGCCTTGTAACCAGGTGTATTGGCATTCGCGATATTTTCCGCCACCGCCACCTGGCGGGCGGAAAGCCAGTGCGCTTGTTGCGAGGCAAGCTCGAAAAGATGAACAGGTCCCATCGGCAATCCCACCTGAGTTCGCCTTCAAGGACGGTGTAAAGACCCACTCTTGCCCGAAGCTGGCGTTAGCTGTTGACCGGCGCGGCCTCGCAATCGAACAGAACCGTTTCACGTCAAACCTTCTTGTCCGATCGGGCAGCCAATGACGATCACCAGAAGTGAGCAAGAAGCTATGGTGTCGAACTAAGCGCGGACAACGTAAACCGCTCGAGGAGCCAATCCGATGAGGCAAAAGCCTGCCAAGAAACAGGTTCAGGCACGGATTCCCTTTCAGACCGTTAAAAGCGCCTTAGGCACGATCCCAAGATTTCCGAAACCTTGGGCGTTTCTCCGATGATGTGTGGCTGTGTTCGTCAGCAATGGCCGCAATTCGGCATGGACGCGTGCTGAGCAACGGGCGACGACGCCGCGCCGCGCATCCTCGATGGCGGGAAAAAGGCCGGCTCATCGCCTTGGCGTCAGGCAGAAAGCCCGCAATCCGTTCACCATTGCAACGAACGGATGATTTTCATCCTGGGTCGCCTTGCTGCCTCATCTACCCCCCTTCAACCGGGAGAAGAATCATTTTTGGAGAGAAGGAGAGACATTGTCGAGCGGCTCCCCCTGTCTGGAGCGCAAATTAGCTGGCAGCATCCGCGAGCCGCAGGCTAAGGGCGGTTGGCCTTGCACGTGACGGAAGTGACCTCCGGATTGTCCGCCGGCCGTTGTGATCTCGATCACCGTTTTCTTCTTTTTCCACCGAAAAAAGCAGTTCGCGAGACCCGTTCCAGCGCAATCAACTGTCTCTGGCCTCCCCTTACAGCGGCGATCACCCTTCTCGCAGACGAAGCCCGGATCGGGCGTGTGGATCGGGCGCCACCCCTGCTTCACAAGGCTTTCCCGGGCCGTCGCGTAAGGCAAATTCTTTGGGAAAGTCGGCGTCTCGGCTAACGCAGCGGACGAGGCTCCAAGGATCAAGACGGGGAGAATTCTCTTCGTGATCACTGCTCTCTCAGCTTGCACTTTGGCGAGGGGAGTTAATCATCAATGAACAACCCGTTGCGCAGCATGTGCATTGTCGGCCGCAGCCTGCGCTCGCGTTTCTGGGGTAACGCAGACGGTATCGCCATTGAAAGCTTCGCGCCAAACGAAGCCTTGCAAGCACGTGAACCTCCCAAAGGGGCCACCATTTGGGTTGATCCGTGAGAATGCTGCGGCGTTGTCGGCCGCTGTCTCCGCGCGAGTCTGCGGAGTGACGCACACGTGGTCGGTGGATGATGCTTCGCGCCAGACGAAACCTTGCAGGCATGTATCGCCGGCAGCGCGGCTACCGGCCCCACTGAGAACAAAAATCACAAACGCTAGGACGGAGGTAAAACTCGACATGCTGGGCAACATCGCTTGAAAACTCCTGAGCTGGTACCCCAAATGATCGCGAATATGCCGAAACGCGTATCATCGGTCTCGCGCCCTGACACCAGACGTTTGTCCGATACCCAACGTCCATTGACTCACGCCTCGTCCCTCAGCGTTTTTGCTAGCTCCCGCAGTGTTTCCGCGCTCTTTCGGATCAAGTGACGGCCAGCCTTCCAAGCCTCGCGGCCATCTTTCCCGATATGGCGACCCCTATCGTCTGCACGGCCAGCGACGGGCACCGAACGCTGCCAACGCGCCGATGACAATATGCGTAGTCTGAAATCGTCTTATTGGCGCCGGCGGCTTCAGCTTCCGCCAACACCATGCCCAACCATCTTCTTAGGATCGACGATTTCGTCGAACCGTTTCTCGTCGATCAGTCCCGAGCGGAGTGCGGCCTCCCTGAGTGTCAGATTCTCGTCATTCGCCGTGTGGGCGATCGCGGAGGCCTCGTCGTAGCCGATTGCAGGGGCGAGCGCAGTCACCAGCATGAGCGAGCTACCAAGCATTTCATCGATGCGATGGCGGTTGAGTCGTGTCCCTTCTACCGAAAAGCGCCGGAACTTGTCGCAGGCGTCCCCGAGCAAGCGTGCGGAGTGCAAGAAATTGTTGATGATGATGGGGCGCATTGCATTGAGTTCGAAATTACCCTGGCTACCGGCGAACGCGACCGCGCTGTCCTCGCCAAGCACCTGGATGCACACCATCACCATCGCTTCCTGCTGAGTCGGGTTGACCTTGCCCGGCATGATCGATGAGCCAGGCTCATTCTCCGGTAAGATCAGCTCGCCAAGGCCGCAGCGCGGACCGGACGCCAACCAGCGCATGTCATTTGCAATTTTCATCAGCGCAACGGCGAGACAGCGCACCACCGCCATTGCCGCGACCATGGCGTCCAAAGACCCTTGCGCCGCGAATTTGTTGGGCGCGGTTTTAAAGGGTCGGCCGGTCAGTTCAGCGATCTTGGCGGCGATTTCTCGACTGAAACTCGGTGGTGCGTTAAGCCCCGTGCCGATAGCGGTCCCCCCAGCCGCCAATTCGAATAGGCCCTCTTCCGACCGACGCATGCGGGCGAGAGCGTCGCGGAGCTGGCATGCCCAGCCGGACCATTCCTGTCCCACCGTTAGCGGCACCGCGTCTTGGAGGTGCGTGCGCCCAATCTTGACAACATCCCCCCATTCTTCCGATTTCACTTCGATCGCCGCGGCGAGCGCCGCGGCGTGCGGCAGCAGATGTTCTTCGAGCTCTAGTACGGCGGCGATGTGCATTGCGGTCGGGAAGGTGTCGTTCGAGGACTGCCCCATGTTCACATCATCGTTCGGATGCACAGGCGACTTGCTGCCGATCTTGCCACCGAGGAGTTGGATCGCGCGATTCGCCAACACTTCGTTAAGATTCATGTTCGACTGCGTCCCGGACCCAGTTTGCCAGACATAGAGCGGAAAATGCTCGTCGAGCTTACCGGCAATCGCCTCGTCGGCAGCACGCACGATGGCATCTGCCTTCCACTGCGGCAAACGCCCGGCCGCGGCATTGACCAACGCCGCCGCCTTCTTGACGTAGCCATAGGCGTGATAGACGCGTTTTGGCATAAGATCATCGCCGATTGAGAAATGGATAAGGCTGCGCTGCGTCTGCGCACCCCAATAGCGGTCGGCCGGCACCTCGATTTCGCCCATTGAGTCGGTCTCGCGCCGTGTTCCGGTCGCATTGATACCAATTGGGGTCTCGCTCATGACGGGGCGGGTCTGCTCGTTCATGTCATCGATCCTTCCAGCGCATTGGACGTCACTCAGTGCAGCTTTACCCGCGGACCGGTACGGTGCGACAATCCGCGTGCAAGTAAGTCCAGCACAGTGCGTGGGGTGCCGTGCAGCGCCCGCTCGTGCAGCAGATGCAACGACCGGTATATCACACTGGCAAAAAGACCTTCAATGAAGATGCTGCGGCCAACCAGGAAGCCCATCAAATTCCCCACAGTGCTGTATTTACCGAGTGAAACCAGTGAACCAAAGTCCCGGTATGTATAGGGAAGCGATGGTTCGCCGCGCAACCGGCGCTCGATTTGGCTCAACATGTGTGAGGCCTGTTGGTGGGCAGCCTGTGCCCGGGGTGGAACCGGAGTCGATTCTCCTGGGCGCGGACAGGCGGCGCAGTCGCCAATTGCGAAAATATTGGGATCGCGCGTCGTTTGCAGCGTCGGCTGGACCACGAGCTGGTTTATGCGGTTCGCCTCCAGCCCATCGAGGTGTTGCAACACCTCCGGAGCCTTCACGCCTGCGGCCCAAACCACCAATTCCGAGGGAATAAATGAGCCATCAGCCAGCTGCAGGCCATCTGCCGTCACTTTGGTCACCTGTGCGCCGGTATGGACCTCCACACCCATCTCGTCAAGCAAGCGGTGGGTTGCAGTGGAGATGCGTTGCGGTAGTTCGGGCAGGAGGCGTTCTGCGGCCTCGATCAATAGAATGCGGATGTCGCGCTTTGGATCGATACGGTCAAACCCGTAGGCCACCACTTCCCGCGTGGTGCGATGCAGCTCGGCGGCTAACTCCGTGCCCGTTGCGCCGGCGCCGACGATCGCAACGTGAAGTTGGCCGGGCCTTACAGGGCCCTCCTGCACATCCGCGCGGATGCAGGCATTGACTAGGCGCCGATTAAAGCGCACGGCTTGGGCTGCGGTCTCAAGCGGCACCGCATGCTCGGCAACGCCAGGCGTGCCGAAATCATTGGTTACGCTGCCGATCGCGATCACCAGCGTGTCATACTTGACGGAGAGCGGCGGAGTAATCTCCAATCCCTCATCATCGAAGGTGGCAGCAAGGTTCACTTTCTTGGCGCCGCGATCGAGTCCGATCATCTCTCCGAAACGATAACGGAAGCCGTGCCCGTATGCCTGGGCAAGGTAGTCAACCTCATATTCGCCAGGGTCGATGCTGCCCGCCGCAACTTCATGCAGCATTGGCTTCCAAAGATGTGCTCTCGCACTGTCTACCAAGGTGATACGCGCGCGCAAGCGCCGGCCGAGGCGGTCGCCAAGCTTTGTCACGAGTTCCAGACCCGCTGCGCCGCCACCTACCACAACGACATGGTGAGGGGCGCCGTTCTGAAGGGTCTCGCTTGAATGCGTCGCCATCAATTCGCCGGTCTCCACAGTAGTCGCATCGCAGCCGTCATGCCGGCACTGCCATGCCGGGCGGGCTGTAGCGCCCGTCCACGATCTTCCCGCCATAACCTTTATGGACCCGGGACTCGAACAGCGAATTGATGAGGACGTCGAAAGCGAGGTGGCTGTCGATCCCACCTTTTCGCAATAGAGCTAACACCTCGCCAACAACCACTTGGTACCCATCTTCGATAAGATTAAGGGCAAAGGCGTGTCCCATATGGCCAAGACCAACCATGCCGACACGATCGATAGCCAATTCGCCGGGTTGCGACCGGTCGGCCCGCGGTTCAGGGCTCTGACTCTCACCAGTGGCTGAAGCGATCATGGGGTTCCTCACTGGAGGGAGGAGGGCGATGGGCAACTCAACACTTAGTATTGCGGCTGGTAGAGCTGAGTCTCGATCCATGCGCGAATGTCGCGCGGGCGCTCGACTTGTGCCAGGCCCTTGTCGAACATGAACTCGGCGAGGCGTGTTGCAGTGGTTACCTCCGTCTCGAGGATGTTGGCTTGGCTCGGAAACAGCATGCCCTTCGCACGCAGCGTTGGATCTACCTGACCGGCACTCGCCTCGGCGGCGGCAATGAAGCAGGCGTCGGTGAGCCGCCGTGGCCGTGCAACATAAGTCGCGAGACCGACCGCCGGAAAAATGTAAAAATTGTTGGCCTGCCCTGGACGAAAGGTTGTGCCGTTCATCGTCACATCCGGAAACTGCACTCCAGCTGCATACAGCGCCTTGCCCTTCGACCAAGTATAGGCCTGTTCGGCCGAGCATTCGGCTTTGTCGGTAGGGTTTGAGAGCGCAAAGATAACTGGGCGTTCGTTGAGCTGGCTCATCGCCTCGACGACCTGCTGGTTGAAGGCGCCACCCTTGGTGCTGACGCCGATCAGAATCGTCGGCTTCAAGGTTTCGATGGTCTCCACGAGGTCCTTCGAAGGCGCCACCTTATGGGCATAGGCTTTCTGTTCTTGCGACAAACTGGTACGTGACGACTCCAAAAGACCATCGATGTCGAACATTGAAATGCGGCTGCGTGCGGCATCCTGCGACAGCCCCTTTGCCTGCATCGCGGCAACGATCAAATTGGCAATGCCGATCCCAGCCGAGCCAGCGCCAAGGAACAGGATACGCTGCTCAGCCAGCGTCTTATTGATGATCTGCAGCGCCGTTGTCAGCCCCGCAAGCACGACGCTGGCTGTGCCCTGGATGTCATCGTTGTAGCAGAGCACCTTGTCAGCATAGCGGTTCAGCATGCGGATGGCATCGCTGCCCCTCCAGTCTTCGAAGTGAAGGCAGCAGCCAGGAAAGACTTGCTGTACCGCCTGAACCAATTCGTCGGTGAGGGTGTCTAGCTCTTCGTCGGAAGGCGGCGGCTCTCGTACCCCAAGGTAGAGCGGATCGGCACGAAGCTGGGCGTTGGTCGTCCCGATGTCGAACAGGATTGGCAGCATACAGTCGGGTGGCACCGCGGCGCAGGCCGTATAGAGCTGCAGTTTTCCGATTGGGATGCCCATGCCATTGGCGCCAATGTCACCGAGACCAAGGATACGCCCGCCGGTCGAGACACAGATGAACCGTACATCCCGCACCGGCCAATTACGCAGCACCTCGGCCATGCGACCCTTCATCTCGCGGGAGATATACATGCCACGCGCCCGCCGGTAGATGTGCCCGAAGGTTAGGCAGGCATCGGCCACCGTGGGGTCGTAGACAATGGGTACAAACCGTGCTGGATCGGACATTAGAGTTCGATAGAAGAGCGTCTCATTCCGATCCGCAAGGCCGATCAGATAGATGTACCGTTCGAGATCATTCTGCTTCGCATCGAGATGCTGCATTACCCGCTCGAGCTGCCTGTCGAGGTTTTCCACCGCGTGGGGCAGCAGCCCTTCGAGCCCGTATTTGCGGCGCTCCTCCACAGTGAAAGCCGTACCCTTGTTTCGAGCGGGGTCGCTCAGAAGTGCGTGACCTCGCAGACTATCCGGAGCCTCAGTCTCGAAGGATTGGACCATGCGATTTTTCTCCTCATTCAGAGGTCGGTTGCCGGTTGCTCGCGCGATTGGGATGACAGAGAGTCAGCGCACCCAGCCGCAGCGACTTTGAAGTTGCCTCGGCGTGATCGACGCGGCGCCTGTCGAGGAACATAGCGTCGGTGTCATCTCGAGACCGCTGCTTGAGATGCAGGATGGCGCCATTACCACCAGGCGTTTCCCAATTGGGGCTCATGCGCTGGCTCCAGAGATCTGAGTGAAAGGGATGAACTTGATGGGCACCCCCATGCGCTCGGCGCAGCCTTGCAGGTGCATTGGACAGTATGTATCGGGTCGGCACCGGCTCCCTTCGCCATCTCGATCGTGAGTTGGTCATGCACCGCCCTGACATCCTGAGCCGCACAGCATCGTCACCCGACTTTCTCCATTAAGCAGTGCTGCCAATTGATCCAGGAATCGTTTGCACGAAGGAACATGCGCGGCGATCGCAAGCACCAGCACGCGCGAGCGATGGCAGTCGAATAATTCATGGATGAGATGCAGATTGCCTGGCCCACAGCTGCCGGCGCAGACCCCAAACTCCCTGGTGAGATGCGTCTCGGCGCCAGCAGCTGCGACTTCCTCATGTCGCACGTGAATCCACTCGATCTGGCCTTGGTAGCGGAGGGAGTCTCTCAGCCCATTCAGGCTGTCGCCCACAATGCCATAAGTCCGCTTAACCCCAGCCGCGGCAAGTAGCTCTGCAAATTGATCGGCTACGGTTCTAGCCACAATTCCGTCTTTCAATGAATTCCAGCCGGTTCATAAAGGAATTCTATTGACTTGCCCCAGCGGACTAAAGGCAAAGGCCATAACTTTCGATCGCCAAACGATCGGGTCCATCGCCGTCCCGCTCTTCTAGAAGGCTGACCCATCACTCATTTCATGGCATCCAGATACCAACTCAAGCAATGCCGGACCAGGAGAAAAGTTCCTAGACCAATGTTTTTCTTCCAGCCGATCGTCCGGCACCCCGCCAATGCACCAGCCATTGCCACGAAGGGTGTGTGTGGTGACGAAAGAGATTGGCAAGTTCGCCGCCAAATCTCTCGGCTACAGGCAAACGTCTTCAGGCGTTGAAACGAAACCTCTGTCGATGCGTTTCATCGAGGTTTTTCGGAGCCGAAGGGTACCCCCTCGGGGAGGGGCTTTCTGGGCCCGTACTTCGGCAACTGCGGGCCACCGACGGAGGAGCAGGGGCGATGATTTCGAGACGAAGCATGCTGACAGCAGCAGCCGCTGGAGCGCTGGCCACGGCCGATACGGCCGCGCGTGCAGGCTCCTTCGGAAATCCCGACGAGCCGCCACAAGGAGCAACGAACGCGAAAAACCCGGAGAGTGTCAGCGACCCTGGTCCGCAGAGTCGAGCCTTGGCTAGCCAGTTTCCCTCAGCCCAGTCTCCGCCGCCGACCGACGTCGGAGATCTGCCGCAGTTTTGGGCATCTTTCAACAATGCGCCAAGACGCATTCAGAATGGCGGTTGGGCGCGCCAGGTGACGCAAGCGGATTTCGCGATTTCAGACACCATCTCGGGGGTCAACATGCGGTTGGCCGCCGGGGGCATAAGGGAATTGCATTGGCATCTAGCCGCCGAATGGGCCTACATGACTTATGGGAAGTGCAGGGTTACCGTTCTCGACGACAAGGGCCGCGCCTATGTCTCGGACGTGAAAGAGGGCGACCTTTGGTACTTTCCTGCTGGCTTCCCGCATTCCTTGCAGGGGCTCGCTCCAGATGGTTGCGAGTTCATCATTTGCTTCGATAACGGCGCAGCCAGCGAATTCAACACGACACTGGTGACCGACTGGTTCGCCCACACGCCACCCGAAATTCTCGCCGAGAATTTTGGAGTTCCGGCTGAGAAATTTTCGAGGATTCCTCTCCACGATCTGTGGATCTTCCAAGGCAAGGTGCCTGGTCCATTAGCCGCAGACGAGGCGGCCGTTAAAGAGCCGCTTGGTCTCCCGCCATATCCATTCACCTTCTCCCTCGGCGCGTCACAACCGGTAAGGCAGACGAGAGGCGGAGAGCTGCGGACTGCCGACAGCAGCAGTTTTGTTGTCTCCAAAACTATCGCCGTTGGGCTAGTGACAATCCGCCCAGGCGGACTACGGGAAATGCATTGGCACCCCAATGCCGATGAATGGGCCTATTGGATCAAGGGTAAGGGGAGAATGACAGTCTTCGAGACGGGGCCGAAGGCGGTGACTTTGGACTTCAACCCGGGAGATATTGGCTACGTCAAGCGCAATAATGGGCACTATATCAAGAATGTCGGCGATACCGACCTGCAGTATCTCGAAGTGTTCAGGAGTCCCTATTATGCGGACGTTTCCTTGTCAGATTGGCTGACCCACACACCGCCATCACTGGTCGCTCAGCATCTGAACGTCGACGAGGCGACAATCGCAAATTTTCCCAACAACAGGCCATTGGTTCTGCCGGTCTAGTCGAATCGAGTGCCCCAAAGGCGTATCTCTTCGATCTTGCGGTTTTTCGGCGAAATATGAGCGCAGCACCAACCGGAACCTATCATAATGAGCGACGGACCGTCTACACGGCCCTCCCAAATGCCCGCGTGGGAATGATGCCCCACCGCCCAAGAAATTTACCAAGCGATGCTCCTGCGCCAAACGCAGTCGAGGCAAACGGAGAGCCAATCCAGCGGCTTGATTTTTGCTTGGGAGGTCTGTTTTGCTCCCACCTCTGGAAGCTGGAAGCCATGAGTGATCAGACTTGCGCCCTCGTCTTCGGGATCGATGAAACAGCTTCGGCGGTGGCACGCACGCTGTTGCTATCAGGCTATGCCGTCGCCATCCATCAACCGGCACCCCCAGCAACCCTGCGGCGAAAAATGGCCTTTGCCGATGCCTGGTACGATGGCGCCTCGATGCTCGATGGCGTCCAGGCGCGTCGCGCTGATCTCAGCTCCGATTTTTTGATCGGTCTCGGCAACCGCATGTTTATTCCCGTTTTGACCCATCCCTTCGCTGAAGTCATCGAGCGTTGGCCTTGGGATGTCATTATCGATGCCCGAGCGCCTGATGAACGCCGCCGCGAACGCATCAAAAGCCACGCCGAACTGACGATCGCCTTGGGGCCGGGCCCGATTGCCCGCATCGACAGCGATCTCGTCATCGAGACGTTCGGACCGGATGTCGGCGCCATCGTTCGGACCGGAGCTGCGCGCGGCCCTTCCCCCAGGGACTGTCAGAAGAGCCAGAATGATGCTCGTCCCGTGTTTGCGTTGGACAGCGGGCTTTTTACAACGGGACGCATGATCGGCGAGACAGTGGCTGTGAACGAGCCGTTGGGCGCGGTTGGCTCAACGCCGGTGGTCTCGCCTGCCGCGGGACGCATTCTTGGACTTCAACGCAATGCCCGTGCTGTCCTCACGGGTGCCACAGTGGCCGAGATCGCCAGCAAGGCGACAACACAAGTTAGCGGCAGTGGCAAGACCAGTCAGCTGATCGCGCGCGGGGTCGCCTTCGCTATCGAAATGGAGTTTGCCGGCTGGGCGCCGATTTCGTTCGACGGATTTCGGTAACGATCCTCGGCCGGTTCCGCCATCGTGCTGCATCTTTGTCGAACTGCTATCCCTCGCTCTTCACAAAATATGATCTTGCCGACTCTGCAGCGACTCTTCCTGACACCGGCGCGCCCCAAGCGTCACTTTCATGTCACGCCACTGCCGGGAGCTGAGTGGCGTGCCTCGCCAGCAGCTTCTTGAGTTCGGGAATGCAGGAGCCGCAATTGGTACCGGCGCGCAACATCGTGCCAATCTCTGCCGGAGTTGTGAGCTTTTCGCTGCGGATCGCGCTGCAAATCGCTGCTTCTTCAACCGAGAAACAAGTGCAGATGACCTTGCCGGTTTGGACTGCGCCCGGTTCGAGCCCGGCCAGCAGGGAAAGCCGTGCTCCGGGTTCAAGTGCCTGACCGAGCAAGCGAGCTGCCTGACCAGCCTCGGGAAAGGCGGTGCGAGGGGCCGCGAAGAATACGCACGCCTCCAATCGGCCACCAGCGAGGCCGGCATAGCGGAACACCGATTTCTTAGGGTCGGAATAGGAGATGAGTTCGGCTGCTTCAGACAATCGAAGCAGACTGCGCAGAGCCTCTTCGGAATCAACAAGCTCGGCGAGCGGCGTCCAGCCGGATAGCTCAAAGGCGAAACCGGCCGTGAGGGGCGCCTTCGACCAGTGCACAGTTTCGCCGAGAGCGAGATCGCCGGCGCCGCGCCGCAAGAGGAACCCGCTCCAGCTTTCACTCACGGCTGCGACCTTCACCTGCGTTCCCTTGAGATCGGGCTGGCCGGAAACCGTGTCGGTCACCGCGTGCACCAGGCGGTCAATAGGACCCGAAGAAGAGAACTGATCCGTCCAATGCATCGGCACAAACACATTGCCGGGGCGCATCGCGTCGTCGACGCTCACCCGCAGAATGGTGCCTCCATGCAAGCTTTCGACTTGGGCGAGGCCGCCGTCTTCAATCCCGCGCCGCGCCGCGTCGCGCGGGTGCATGGTGAGGCGTGGCCCAGTGATATGGGTCATCAGATGCGGCACGCGGCCCGTGCGCGTCATGGTGTGCCATTGATCGCGCACGCGGCCGGTGTTGAGGGTGAGCGGGTAGTCATCGAGCACCTCCCCTGCCCTGGTCGCCAGAGGGTGCATGCGTGCGCGGCCATCTGGCGTGGGGAAGCCGCCGCGCGCGAAGAGCCGCGCCCCGCTCCGGCCGCGTCCTGGCCGAGGGCAAGGCCATTGCACGGGCAGAAACGTGCTATAGGCGGCGTCATCGAGATCGGCGAGCGCGCCGATGTCAAAGATGCGCTGGCCGTCATTTTCGAACGCCGACAGGGCGGCATGCTCGCGGAAGATGTCCGCGACGCCGCCATAGGAGAATTCCTTCTGCCAGCCCATGCGGCAGGCCACCTCTGCGAACATCCACCAATCGGGCCGTGCACTGCCGGGCGGCAGGCGGAAAGCGCGCTGGCGCGAGATGCAGCGCTCGGAATTGGTGACGGTCCCCTCCTTCTCCCCCCAGCTTGCCGCCGGAAGCACGACATCGGCAAGCGCGGTGGTGTCGGTTGGCCAGGCATCGGAGACGACGACGAGGGGGCATCTCGCCAAAACGTCGCGCACACGGCCAGCCCGTGGCATGCTGTCCGCTGGATTGGTCGCAGCGATCCACACAGCCTTCACCCGGCCTTCTGCGATCGCCTCGAAGAGATCAACAGCCTTGTGGCCAGGCCTCGTGGCGATACTAGGCGCATTCCAAAATCGGCGCACACGGTCGATATCGTCGGGCGCGAACGTCATATGCGCAGCAAGCTGATTGGCGAGCCCGCCGACCTCACGCCCGCCCATCGCATTGGGCTGTCCCGTGAGGGAAAACGGTCCCATACCGGCGCGTCCGATGCGTCCGGAAGCGAGGTGACAATTGAGGATGGCGTTGACCTTGTCGGTACCGCTCACGGATTGATTGACCCCTTGAGAATAGAGGGTCACAACGCGCTCGGTCCGGGCGAAGAGATCATAAAAGCGTCGTACATCGCTGGCCGCGACGCCCACTGCCTCGGCCACGGCGTCCACAGATGGCGCCTCTCGCCGCGCTATTGCAAGCGCCTCTTCGAAACCTGAGACATGCGCGCCGATCCACCGGCGATCGACCGCGTCCGTCTCCACGAGATGCACGAGGAGACCATTGAACAGCAGCACATCCGTGCCAGCCGCAAGGGGCAGATGCAGGTCGGCGGTTTCCGCAGTCGCGGTGCGGCGCGGATCGATCGTGATGATCTTCGTCCCGCGCTTCTCGCGCGACGCCATTAAACGCTGATAGAGGACGGGATGGCACCATGCCATGTTGCTTCCAACTTGGATGACGAGATCGGCTTCTTCGAGATCTTCATAGCAGCCCGGCACCACATCTTCGCCGAAGGCGCGCACATGGCCCGCCACCGAGGAGGACATGCAGAGCCGCGAGTTTGTATCGATATTGCCCGAGCCGATAAAGCCCTTCATCAGCTTGTTGGCGACGTAATAGTCTTCTGTGAGGAACTGGCCCGAGACATAGAAGGCGATCGAATCCGGACCATGCATGCCGCGGATGCGGGCAAACTCCTTGGCGATGAAATCGAGAGCTTGGTTCCAACTCGCCTCCCGGCCGTGCATCATGGGTTTCGTGAGGCGGTCGGGCAGTTCAAGTGTTTCCTTGAGTGCCACGCCTTTCGAGCAGAGCCGGCCGAAATTGGCTGGATGGGCCGGGTCACCGCGCATCATTCCGTCGATAACGGCGACGCCGCATCCGACTCCGCAATAGGGACAGGTCGTGCGGATGGTCATGCGGCCTTCTCGACGGCGCGCGGCAACCCGACATGGACTTCACTCCCCACAATGCGCACCGGCAGGCAATTGGTGCGTCCCTCGTCGGGCGGAAGCGCTGTGCCATCGTCAAGACGGATCATCCAGTTGTGCAGCGGGCAAGTCACGGTGTCACCGCAAATAATGCCTTCCGAAAGTGGACCCCGCCGGTGCGGACATTCATCAATGAGCGCGAATACGCCGCCCTTTGCCGTGCGAAATACGGCAATCGGCCGACCTTTATGGCTGAAGCAAAGCCGCCGGGCACCCTGGATGGGGATGTTCTCAATCGGGCCGATATTTTTCCAAGTATAAGCCATCTCAGGCCTCCGAGAGCACCGGAAGACGAATGAATTCGTGGGCATCTGCTCCTTTCGCCCGCTCTGCCCAGGGATCATCCTGCGCGAAGGTTTGGGAATGAAGGAAGCGCGCATGAAGGGCGCGCCGGACCTCGGCATCGTCGATGAGGCGTTTTTTCACATAGGCGATGCCGACGCGTGCAATCCAAGGCGCCGTGCGTTCAAGATAATGCGCCTCCTCGCGATAGAGCTGGAGAAATGCGCCGGTATACTCCAATACCTCCTCTTCCGTAACAACACGCACGAGGGGATCGCTCACGCGAACCTCGATGCCGCCATTGCCCCCGACGACAATGTCGTAGCCTGCCTCGACGCAAACGACGCCAAGATCCTTGATCGTCGCTTCGGCGCAATTGCGGGGACAGCCGGAGACCGCGAGTTTGACCTTGTGCGGCGTCCATGCCCCCCAGCACATCTTCTCAAGCTTGACGCCGAGTCCTGTCGAATCCTGGGTTCCGAAGCGGCACCATTCGCTGCCGACGCAAGTTTTCACGGTGCGCAGCGCCTTGCCATAGGCATGGCCAGAGACCATGCCGGCTGCGTTGAGATCAGCCCAGACGGCGGGAAGATCCTCCTTCTTGACACCCAAAAGATCGATGCGTTGGCCGCCCGTGACCTTCACTGTCGGGATGTTGAATTTCTCAGCGACCCCCGCGATGGCGTGTAGTTCGGCGGGGGTCGTGAGTCCGCCCCACATCCGCGGCACGACCGAATAGGTGCCATCCTTCTGGATATTGGCGTGGACGCGCTCATTGACGAAACGCGAACGGGAATCATCACGATATTCGCCGGGCCACGCGCACAGAAGATAGTAATTGAGGGCGGGTCGGCATTTGTGACAGCCTTCCGGCTTCTTCCACCCGAAGGCCGTGCGTATTGCCTCCATTGTCTTGAGGCTTCGTGCGAGGATCGCCTGACGAATCTCATCGTGACCAGCCTCGGTGCAATCGCACAACGTTTTCTTGCTAGGCTTGGCATCCACACCAGCGGCGAAGGCAAGCAAACCTTCAACGAGGCTCGTACATTGTCCGCAGGAAGCCGATGCCTTGGTGTGGGCGCGCACTTCTGAAAGGGAGGCGAGCTTCTTGTCCTGAATGGCGGAGACGATCGCGCCCTTTGAGACGCCGTTGCAACCGCAGATCTGGGTCTCGTCCGGCATGGCGGCGAAATCCGGTCCCGACGGTTTGCCGGTCACACCTTCCGCGAAGGCGCGGCCGAAGACGAGACGCTCACGCAAGCCGCTCACATCCACCCTCTCGCGCATGAGCTGCAAATACCATTGCCCATCGCCCACATCGCCATAAAGCACCGCCCCCACCAGCTTGCTGTCGCGCAGGACGATTTTCTTGTAGAGACCTCGAGAGTCGTCGCGCAGAGTGATCTCGTCATCGCTCTCATCGGCCGCCATCAGCGCGCCAGCCGAGAAGACGTCCACGCCGGTGATTTTGAGACTGGTCGAGAGCGCCTGGCTGGCGTACACTACCGTATCATCGCCAGCGAGGCGCGCGGCGCAGACCTTCGCCTGATCCCAGAGCGGCGCGACGAGGCCAAAGACCTCGCCGCGATGTTCGACACATTCGCCGACGGCGAAGATCTCGGGATCGCTCGTGCGCATATCGTCGAAGACGACGATGCCGCGGTTCACCTCTAGCCCCGCCGCGCGTGCGAGATCGATATTCGGGCGGATCCCAATGGCGAGCACCACCAGATCGGCCGGGATCGAGCGTCCGTCAGCGAGTTGGACACCTTCGGCGCGCTCTGTACCCAGGATTTCCTCGGTCTGTCCATCTGTGAAGAATGCAATGCCGCGCCGGTCGAGGTCACGCTGCAGGAGTTGTCCGGCGGCCGCGTCGAGCTGGCGCTCCATCAGTGTCGGCATGAGGTGGACAAGCGCTACCGACATTCCGCGCTGCTTGAGACCCCAGGCCGCTTCGAGGCCGAGCAGCCCTCCGCCAATCACGACAGCCCGCCTATACGTGCGCGCTGCCGCCAGCATCTTGTCGACGTCGGCGATGTCCCGGAAAGCACAAACACCTGGCAAACCAAGGCCCGGGATGGGGGGCGCCAGCGGCCGCGAGCCAGTAGCAATCAGCAGCCGGTCGTAACAGACGCTGATTCCGCTCGCCGCGGTGACCATCTTGGCCTCGCGGTCGATCGCGGTAACAGCATCGCCAGTGAACAAGCGAATCCCGTTCGCGTCGTACCACTCGCGGGCGTTAATGACGATCTCATCGAGGCTCTTGTCACCCGCGAGCACGCTCGAGAGCATGATGCGGTTGTAGTTGACATGTGGCTCTGCCCCGAAGACCGTGACATGGTAGCGCCGTCCGGCATCGTGCTTGAACAATTCCTCGACTGTGCGCATGCCGGCCATTCCGTTGCCGATTACGACCAGCTGTTCACGCGGATCTCTGATCATGTTCATGGCAAGCTCCCTCAGACGCGCACATTGGCGAGCATCGCCGTATCCAGCCGCCAGCGGAGGCGCACCGCCGCGATACCGATCCCTGCGGCTATCGCGAGAGCCGCGAAAATGCCGAAACCGAAACCGTAACTCCCAGTGAACTCCTTGGCGTATCCGAGGCTCGCGGCGAGATAGAAGCCGCCAATGCCGCCGGTCATACCGACGAGGCCGGTCATCAGACCGACGTCGCGCCCGAAGCGCTGCGGCACAAGCTGGAACACCGCGCCATTGCCCATGCCGAGCGCTGCCATCGCGATAACGACGATCCCAAGCGCACCAAAAGACGGCAGTGCGCCCCTCGCCAGCGCAAGCAACAAGACAGCCACCAGAGCGTAGATCACGGAAAGGGCGCCCGTGCCGCCGACCCGGTCGGCAAGCGCGCCTCCAAATGGCCGTGCGAAGGAACCTGCAAACACGCAGCCTGCGGTGAAATACCCGGCGGTTACGGCGGAGAGGTCATACTGGTCGTGGAAATAGATGGGCAGAAAAGACGAAAGGCCGACGAAGCCGCCAAAACTGACGCTGTAAAAGAACATGAGCCACCAGGCGTCGGCCTTGCGCAGCAGCTGTCCATAATCCGCCATGGCCTTGCGCGGCGGAGATTTGGGGCTATCCTTGGCCGCGAAGAGGAAGAAAAAGAAGACCGCGATGAGCGGCAAAGCGGCGAGGCCGAGCACATTATGCCAGCCGAAGGCAACCGCCAGTGCGGGTGCGAACAGCGAGGCTAAGACTGTCCCGGAATTGCCCGCGCCGGCCAGCCCAAGTGCAATTCCTTGGTGTTCAGGCGGATACCAGTAAGAGACCATCGGCAAGGCGATGGCGAAGGACGCGCCGGCCACCCCAAGCAGCAGACCCAGCGCAAGGATCTGCGGAAAGGAGTGGACCCCAAGCGTCCAGGCGGCAAGTAAGCCCGCGATCACGACAAGCTGCATCACAAGGCCCGTTCGCCGCGCCTTCCATTGACCAACAAGAATGCCGTTGACAAAGCGTAGGCCCGCACCGGCCAACACCGGCGTCGCGACCATTAATCCCTTTTCGCCGGGATTCAGATGCAGGTCGGGAGCAATGAGAACAGCCAAGGGGCCGAGGAGCACCCATATCGCGAAGCTCGCATCAAAATAAAGGAAACAGGCAATAAGGGTGGGGAAATGCCCCACTTTCAAGAAGGCGCTTTTCATTAGCATGGCTCGCAAGTTCAGCGCACTGCGCTGCCGGACACATCCGGATGCGAACCGCCATTAGCCCGCGGGAAACTTCAGTGTTGCAAACGCCCCCGCCTTTAGGTGGCGTTCATTCGGCACGGATACGCCCGCGTCGACACAAGGGCGAAAGCAAGCACTATGCCAATTCTGTTGCACCGCAACAGCAAGGAAAGAGCAGGATCCTGTGCTGAGAACTTGGGCAGAAAGGACTGTTTGTAGCCAACGCCCTGCCCGCTAGAAAAACAGCCGCGCCGCTATTTGCCAACCGTGATTATAAAGCGGCGTGAGAGGATTCGAGAGCTCCGGATGCGGCGTCAACGCGATTTGATATCCGATCAGCAGCGATGCCTTCAAGGAAGTGCCTGGGATCGGATAAGGACCAATGATGATGTCAGGGCTGAGAAAAAGCTGGTTGAACCCCCGGCGCGGGCCGTTGAACCAATAGGTGTCGTTCAGGCCGATTTCCGGCCAAAGATATTCGAAGAGATGATATTGGAAATCGACATTGGTCGCGAGTTGGCCGCCGAGTTTGTCGAGGTTGCTTAGGGGCCATGGAGTACCTATGGTCGCCTGGATATTGAAGTCTCCCCACCCTTTTCCCGCACCGATTGTCGGGGTGAGATAGTAAGCGTTCGCAGTGAATGGCTTGATGCCGGTCGGCGCTTGTCCGGAGAGATAGGCGGTGACAACATAATCGCCATTCTCTTCATTAGCGGACGCCAGCCGCGTTTTCACGAGCAGGAATGGCAGATCGGTAAAACCGGAGGCCGGTTGCTTGATCGTCCGTATTTGGTCCGTCGGCGTACCGATGAACACCTCGTTATAATAATCCGGAATGAGATGGATTCCGGCGCCCGGCGTGCCCCCATTATAAATGTAGGTATTGGCGCCATTCGGCAGGGTTTGAAACGCGCTGCTATATTGGACGAATTCCTTGAGGAGGGGCGTGACCGTGTTGAGCGGCGCAGCCCAGGATGGCTGATCGGCTTGGGTTGCTTTCACGCGATCCGACCAATCCGCAAAATAGTTCGAAATGTCCTGTGCCACATCGCTGCTGTCGGCGGTTTGCAGCTGTGGCAACGCATCAGCAGCGAAAGTTGCGTCGAAACAAGAAATCAGATCAAAAGAAAGGAAGCAGGCCAGAAGGACGGCCGAACGGCTCGTTTTGAAGAAGGCGCTTTGCATCAGCATGACTCGCAAGTTCAGCGCACAGCGCTGCCGGACGGTGCCGGATGCGAACCGCCTTTAGCTCGCGAGAAACCCGATGGTTGCAAAATGCCGCCCGCCCTTAGGCGGCTTTCAGTCAGCCGGGAACACTTGGTTGACCCGAATATTTGGGCAAGAAATGTGCCATTGCCGTTACACAGCAAGCGGAGCGAAAAAAGCAAGGCCTGCGTGCCATGACCTTGGGCAGGATGCCCGTTCCGCATACATCCCTCCCTGTTGCGGCTAAAGCTTATGCAGCGTCTCCAGGACGGCCTTGGCCGGGGACCGCACCATATCGGGATTGAAGACCGTCCCGTCGCAGAACCGATCGGCGGGCAGGAGGATGGGCGCGGGAGCGGCCTCAACCGTCCAGGCCATGTCATGTGCGCCTTCCGCTTTCCAGTCCACGGCAGGCACTGATTCCCCGAGAGGCGTAAGGGCGGCGCGGTAGAGGTCCGGCCGGTACACGCGTTCAGTCAAGTCACGTAGATCGACACGCTCATCGATCAGGTCCCAGCGCCGCATCTCGTTGAGGAACCAAAGCCCTTGGGAACGCCATGGGAAGGTTGCGGCACCCCTGAAAAAAACGCAGCCTCCGTCGGCTATCGTTCCTCCTGGCAGACTAGCGAGAATGGCATGGGAATCGACATCGAGATATTTGCGGCGTGACAGGACGGCGGCAGTGTAAGATGCGTTTTTGGGATCATCGCAGAACTTCGCCGCGCGCAGCAGAGCACGCAGCGCGCAGGCCAGGAGTTCCGAGCGTCCCTCGGCCCAGCGGCCACGCACGGCAAGGGCTTTCTCCGGCGCGTTCTGCCAAATGTCGCGCGAGGTGGCAATGGTTATGCCGGTACCCGCACGCTGCGCCACCTCGCCCCAAGGCGCGCCAGCACAAAATCCCGCGATTTGGCCGGAACCCAGCGCCTCGACGGCGCGTGCCGGCGGAACAACGGCGAGCTTGACGTCGCGTCCGGCCTCGATTCCAGCTGTCGCCAGCCAATAGCGCAACAGGAGATTGTGCGTGGAATAGGCATGTACGACCCCGAGAGTCATACCCCGTCCGCGCAAGCATGCAGCCAGCGCTTCAACCGTCGAGAGATTCCGGCGCGCCGCCAGATCTTTGACCTCTTCTGCGAGCCTTCGGGCGATCGTGACGGTGTTTCCGCCCGTACTGATCGTATAAGGAATGAGAAGAGGTTGCGCCGTGCCGCGCAATCCGAGCTGCACTGCAAATGCGAGAGGGGGCACGATTACGGCGGCATCGAAAAAGCCATAGGCTAATTTATCAGCGATATTAGCCCAGGAAGGCTCAACGATCAGTTCCACCTCGAGGCCTTCGTCGGCGAAAAAGCCGAACTCATGCGCAACGATGAGCGGCGCGCCATCGGTGAGGCGTAATAAACCGATGCGAATTCTGGAAGGGGCAGCCTTGCGTGCCGAAAGCGCGATCACATCGCTCATGGCTATTTCCTCTCTGCGTGCGCGGACGCTATCCCGGGATCGTGCTGTTCGATGAACTCCGCCACCACCTGCGCCAGCTTGCGGTTCTCGTTCATCGCTTTCTTCTGCAACCAGCGGTAGGCTTCCGGTTCCGTCATCTTGCGCCCTTGCATAAGGATTGCCTTGGCACGCTCGATAAGCCGCCGTTCTTCCAGCAACGCCTTGGCGGCGGCAAGCTCCTCCTCGACCCGGCGGTAACGGCGGAACAAGGCGATGGCCGAGGCCATGATCGGCTTCACATCCTCCAGCGCGACACCAGAGAGATTATAGGAGCACACGCCAGCGGCGATCGCCTCTTCCGCAAAGGCAGGATCGTCGCAGCCGGCAAACATGACAATCGGGTGCGCCGCAGACACGGCGCGAATATCTTCCAGCGCGTCGCGATCGGGAAGCGCCATGTCGATGATGATAAGGTCCGGCTTGATGCTTTCCACGGCCTCGGCTAGCCCGGGACCGCCGGATGCACGCTGGATTTCAGCAAATCCAGATTCTGAAAGCTTATCGTCAAGCGCGCGCGCGCGGTCGGCATCCGTATCGATGAGCAGAACCTTAAGGGGCATCAGTCATAATAATTTCACGAACCGGATAGCGCAACAAGAACGATCTCCTTCCCTTCGCCTTGATCCGTTTTGCACCTTCTGGACGCGGGGCTTGGTGACACGCCGAGGGCAATACACCTCCGGCTCGCGCCTACTTCCGGCCTTCGATCGGAAGGCAAATGGTGAACTCCTGCCGCCTTCCCGCGTGTGAGTGGCAGTTATGGAGCCTAAATGCTGCTGTCCAATGGCGCCGCTGATCCAAAGGCCAGGCCCAGTTTTTCACCGACCTTTTTTTTGTAAAGGAGGGCTCGAAGCCCTTGTCCACTGCCTTAGTTTCATGCCGCTTCCGTTGTCGGCAACGACGATCTCAACCGGGTGTCCAGCCTTCTTAAGGTAGCTGTCCCAACCACCTTGTCGAGGCCGACGATCTGGTGCTCACCGAACTTGCTTGGCGATAGGCAACGCAGGTTCTTGACAAGATCGCTAACGCAGGCGGTTCCTTCAAGAGGCCTCAAAAACGGGTCGAGATCACCGACGATGGCATCAACTCTGAACCTTTGGTGTAGTTCAGAAGCTTCAGGGGCGTGTTGCGAACAAAGGGGAAACATGCTTGTTTCGAGTAACGCTTCCTGAATGATTCGCAGCTGATGTCCGTCGCCTATCTCGAAATACTCAATCCCGAGCAGCGGCGGGCCGTCGAGCATGGCGTCCGGGAAAACGGCGGGGCGCCGGGCCCACCGCTCCTCGTCATTGCCGGAGCAGGGTCCGGCAAGACCAACACCCTGGCGCACCGGGTGGCCCATCTCACCGTCAACGGCGCCGATCCTCGCAGAATCCTGCTGATGAGCTTCTCGCGGCGGGCCGCCGCCGAGATGGTGCGGCGGGTCGAGCGGATCGTGCGCCGGGTGATCGGCGAGCGGGCCGCTATCATGACCGAAGCATTCTGGGCTGGGACTTTTCACGGGATCGGCGCACGGCTCTTGCGCGATTATGCGGGCGAGATCGGCCTTGATCCGGCCTTCACCATCCATGACCGCGAGGACTCGGCCGATCTGATGAATCTTTTGCGGCACGAACTCGGCTTCTCCAAGACGGAGAAGCGCTTCCCGACGAAGGGCACGTGTCTTGCCATCTATTCGCGCTGCGTCAATGCCGAGCTGCCGATCGAGGACGTGCTGACAATGTCGTTCCCGTGGTGCACCGCCTGGGCCGCGGAATTGAAGCAGCTGTTTGCCGCCTATGTCGAGGCGAAGCAGCGACAGAACGTTCTCGACTACGACGATCTGCTGCTCTACTGGGCACAGATGGTCAGCGTTCCGGAGCTTGCCGGCGCAATAAGCGAGCGATTCGACCATGTCCTCGTCGACGAATACCAGGACACGAATCGCCTTCAGGCTTCGATCCTCCTCGCGCTCAAACCCTCCGGGTGCGGCCTCACCGTGGTCGGCGACGACGCCCAGGCAATCTATTCGTTTCGTGCTGCGACGGTGCGCAACATCCTCAACTTTCCTGCAGAGTTCAGCCCCCAAGCCGAGATCATCACGCTGGAGAGAAATTATCGCTCAACGCAGCCGATCCTCGCCGCCGCCAATGGCGTCATCGGCCTTGCCCGTGAGCGCTTTACCAAAAACCTCTGGACCGACCGAGTCGCGGCCGAGCGTCCCCAGCTTGTCAGCGTCCGCGACGAGGCAGCGCAAGCGGACTACATCGTTGCCCGCGTCTTGGAGAACCGCGAAGGCGGCATTTTGCTGAAACAGCAGGCGATTCTGTTTCGAGCCTCGCACCACAGCGGGCCGCTCGAAGTCGAACTGACCCGCGGCAACATCCCCTTCGTGAAATTCGGCGGGCTCAAATTCCTGGAAGCCGCCCATATCAAGGACATGCTGGCTCTGCTGCGATTTGCTGAAAATCCGCGCGACCGGATTTCCGGTTTTCGGGTGATGCAGCTGATGCCAGGGGTCGGCCCTGCCTCGGCGCAGCGGGTGTTGGATTTCCTGATAGAGGCTGCCGATCCGATTGGCGCACTTGCCTGCGCACCCTCGCCACCCCGCGCCGGCGCTCATTGGACGGCCTTTGTCGAAACGGTCACCAATCTGCGCACTGGCCGAGCGGGTTGGCCCGCCGAACTGGAGCTAGCGCGCCTCTGGTATAAGCCGCATCTCGATCGCATCCACGAGGATACCGTTACACGTCATGCCGATTTGATCCAGCTCGAGCAGATCGCGAGCGGCTATCCTTCAAGGGAGCGTTTTCTGACGGAACTCACGCTCGATCCGCCCGGTGCGACGAGCGGTGAGGCAGGCGTGCCTCTGCTCGACGAGGATTATCTCATCCTTTCGACGATCCATTCTGCCAAGGGCCAGGAATGGAGTTCAGTCTTCGTGCTCAACGTCGTCGATGGCTGCATTCCCTCCGACCTCGGCACGGGCGCGCCTGACGAGATCGAGGAGGAACGCCGCCTCCTCTATGTCGCAATGACGCGCGCCAAGGACGATCTTCATCTTGTTGTTCCGCAGCGTTTCTACACCCATGGCCAGAAAGCGCAAGGCGACCGGCATGTCTATGCCTCGCGAACACGCTTCATTCCTGCAGGACTGCTTGGCCTCTTCGAGCAAGCAGCATGGCCTATAGTGGCGCCGGGGCTAGCCGCACAGCCTGCGAACGCAGGCATACGCCTCGATGTTGGCGCCCGCATGCGCGGCATGTGGCGATGAGGAGGGCGAGCCTTGTGCAATTTATATTCGGTGACCAAGGGTCAGCAAGCGATCAATGAGTTCACTGGCGCGATGCGCGACCGGACGGGCAATCTGCCACCAATGCCCGGTATCTTTCCAGATTATTTTGCACCGATTGTCCGCAACCACCCCGAAGGCCGCGAACTCGTAATGGCACGCTGGGGGATGCCTTCGCCCGTCTTTGCGCTGAAGGGCAAGAGCTGCGATCCAGGCGTCACCAACATCCGCAACGTCGCGTCCCCGCATTGGCGGCGCTGGCTCGGGGTCGAGAACCGCTGCGTCGTGCCCTTCACAAGCTTTTCCGAGAACGAAGTGCTGCCGGACGGCTCACGTCCGCCAGTCTGGTTTGCGTTTGACGAAACGCGGCCCTTGGCCGTCTTTGCGGGCATCTGGACGCGCTGGACCTCCACCCGGAAAGTCAAGGAAGGTGAGACAACCAATGACATCTTCGCTTTTCTGACGACCGAGCCGAACATGGAGATTGGGGCGATCCATCCGAAAGCGATGCCCGTCATTCTGACGAATCGCGAGAACATCGACATCTGGATGAACGCCCCGGCCCGGGAAGCGCTTAGGCTGCAACGGCCGCTCGCCGATGACGTGTTGAAAATCGTTGCAAGGGGAGCAAAACAAGATGAGGAAGGCCTCGCGGCCTGAGGTTCATGCTTGCAATGGAAAATGATCGAGACGCGCCAGATTGCCAAGCCGAAGAGCCGAGCAAAAGGATCTTGGCCGCGCCTGCGCAGCAACGCAAGATCATCCACATAGACATGGATGCATTCTACGCCTCCGTCGAGCAACGCGACAACCCGGGGCTGCGCGGCAAGCCAGTCGCAGTTGGTGGATCACGCGAGCGCGGCGTCGTCGCAGCCGCAAGCTATGAGGCGCGCAAGTATGGCGTGCGCTCGGCAATGCCCTCGATCACTGCCAAGCGCAAATGTCCCGATCTGATCTTCGTAAAGCCACGCTTCGACATCTACAGAGCCGTGTCGCTTCAGATCCGCGCGATCTTCGCCGCCTACACGCGCATCATCGAGCCGCTCTCGCTCGACGAGGCTTATCTCGACGTCACCGAAAATCTCAAAGGGATCCCGTCGGCAACCCAAATCGCCGAGGAGATCCGGGCGAAGATCCTCGGCGAGACCGGGCTTACAGCCTCAGCAGGCGTCTCCTATAACAAATTCCTTGCCAAACTCGCCTCGGATCATCGCAAACCCAATGGCCTTTTCATCATCACCCCGAAGAAGGGTTCTCCCTTCGTCGAGACTTTGCCAGTCGAAAAATTCCACGGCGTCGGGCCAGCGACAACAGCGAAGATGAACCGGCTCGGGATTGCAACAGGGCGTGACCTCAGAGAGCAAACGCTTGCCTTCCTCCAGCAGTATTTTGGGAAAGCGGGACCCTATTACTACTGGATCTCACGCGGCGTCGATGAACGGCCTGTTCAGGCCGACCGGATCAGAAAATCCGTTGGTGCAGAAAACACCTTTTCGGTCGACATCTTCACGTTTGGCGCCGCGCGCGACGCGCTCCGGCCCATCGTCGAGAAAGTCTGGCGATATTGCGAGGAAGCGGACATACACGGGCATACCGTGACACTAAAGGTGAAATATGCGGACTTCCGGCAGATCACCCGAAGCCGGACCGGTCAGGGCACCCTTGCGGCGCGCGCCGAAATCGAACAGCTTAGCTGCGCACTGCTCGAACCTCTTTTCCCCGTCTCAAAAGGCATTCGCCTTCTTGGCATTACCTTATCGTCGCTGAACGAGAAACAACCGGACGGCCAGCCACAGCTCGCCCTGTCACTTTAAGTTCGAGATTCGCAGCACCTCCAATGATTCGGTTTTGCTGGGGTCTTAGAACGAGCCTGTCTCCAACAAGCGGCAGCCCTGGCGCAGAACACTCGAAGCCTCTGCTTAAGACAGTTGGACCGGCCAGGATCAGGCCACCTCCTTTTCTCGAAAAGTGGCGTCTACGTTACTTCGTCAGACCACCGTTGTGAACGGAAAGCCTGTGCGATCGCTGCGGCACGCGCCATCTGCGTAGCATCCACGGCGTTTCCTCCAGTGGCAAATTCAGTCTCGTCGATTTCGGCGCATGCTCTGAGGGCGGCTTGCAACAAAGCTGCCTTGGGATAATCCTGTCCGGAATGCCCCCCGTAAGCGCAGTAATCGCAAGCACAAACGGTCATCAACAGCTGGAAAAGGTCGGGCGTGTCAAATGCCCCGACCCGTTCGAGCATCAGAGCGACGGGTCCAGCGCGTACCTCTGAGACCCGGTGCACGCGCTCACATTCGGCAAGGGCCAGGAGGGAAAGTTCACGGCATACGTCTGGCACGCCGAAGCGGTTGCAAATTGCTTCGATGCGCGGACGCCCGCGCTCAATATGCCGGTAATGGACCGGCAGGTGCTCGCGCGGCGAATCCGCTTTGCCGACATTCATCACCAGCAAGGAAAAACGCACCGCTAAAGGTGCGCCGCGCCGCGCCGCTTCGGTAAGTGTGTTCAGCAAATGATCGCCGAGGTCCACCCCCGCTGGATCGTCCGCAATTTGGGGAACACCAAACAAAGCTGCCACCTCGGGGAGCACTTTTGAGAGCGCGCCACACGCGCGCAGGACCCGAATCATCTTGGCAGGCGAGTCGGCCATCAGGCCGCGAGCCAGCTCCTGCCACATGGCGGAAGGGGCCGTCTCTGCCAGCACGCCAGCTTCGATTTGTTCGAACATGGCGTCAAGAGCTTCTGCATCGAGTTCGCAATTCCCTTCGGCAAGCAAGGCTGCCAAGCGCAGAATACCAAGCCCCGGATGGGTTTGCACCAAGTCCAGGGGGAGAGAGGGGAATTCGGAGGTCATGGTAAAGGATAATCACATGTTCAAAGAATCATGGCAATGCCCGGTCGTGTCCTCGGACCTCGAGTCCCGGCCTTCAAACGGGCGACCGCCGCATAGTCAATCTCCCGTAATCATGACCTCCGGTATCTCCTCTGGATCGGGAATATCGAGCCCATCCTCTTCCGCCAATTGCACCCCGCTCAGGCAGACATCGCCATCGTCGATCACCAGCGTGATAGGCGTCAGGCTCTTTCCTTGGCAGGGCCCAATGAAGCAATGGCCGGTATCCGGGTCGAACTGCGCATGATGATTGCCGCAGGTGATGAAATTGCCTTCTTCGTCCAGAAACTCGCCCGGCCTTGTATCCAAACGGGAGCCCTGATGCGGGCAGGCATTCTCAAATCCGAAGAACTGGTTGGCCTTGCGGGTGATCAGGATCGGCCAAGGCTTAGCCTCACCATTCTCCTCCGCTCGCATCAGCACAAATCCCCTTGCCTGACCATCGTCGATCTCGAATGTCCGGCATATCGCAAAAAGCTCATCCATCGTTTGATCCCTTTCGGACAAAGTTGATCCCGCTGGCTTTGGGGAAACGGAATTTGGTGACTGAAGCAATCGATGCACCAACAGGTCGCCCGAACGCTGAAACGGGACACATGAATTCCGAACGCGCCACAGGATAATGACTTCCCGGCCGCTCCGGCGTCTTTCAAACCGAGTCCACCCGTTCCCAACCCGAACCCTCAATTCAATAAAAGCGCGTCCCGGAGCAGGATCGCGGTGTGAACCGCTTTCCGCCCGCTACCGTGTTCGATCTGATGGCGGCATGAGAATCCATTGGCGATGATCGGCGCGTCGGAGTCCGCCGCACGCACGGCCGGCAGCAATGAAAGTTCCGCCATTTGCATCGAAGCGTCATAATGCTCGGCTTCAAGCCCGAAACTGCCGGCCATGCCACAACAGCTCGTCTCGATAATGTCGTAAGAGAAGCCCGGAATCCAGCTCAAGACCTTGCGCGTCGCTTTCATCACGCCGAATGCTTTTTGATGGCAGTGGCCATGCAGCAGCCCCTTGGGCGGAGCGAGAGGTTTGAGGTTCAGGCGCAAGCCCTTGTTTTGATGTTCGCGGGCAAGAAATTCCTCGAGCAGATAAAGCTGCTTGCCAAGCCCGCCCACATCCGGGCCAAGACCGAGGCTATAAAGCTCGTCGCGCAGCGAAAGGAGGCAGGAAGGTTCGAGTCCAATGATCGGCGTCTGCGCCGCGATTTCGCCCTGCAATGCGGCGAGCACGCGCTTTCCTTCGTGGCGGGCTTTTTCGACCATGCCGGTCGTGAGATAGGTGCGGCCACAGCAGAGCGGACGGTCCGGCTCGGCGTCCCCGAGCGCGGGTTGCGCGATGCGGACCTTATAGCCCGCATGTTCGAGCACCACGGTAGCGGCTTCGGCGATCTCGGGATCGAAATGGTGGCAGAATGTATCGACAAACAAAATAACTTCGCCGCGCGGGGCCGGCCCGGCCGATGTAAAGCCGGCGAACGCCTTCTTAGCTAGCGCCGGAATGGGACGCTTGGCGGTAATCCCAAGCCACTTTTCGACGCCTCGTGCAATCCATTTGGAGCGGTTGCGCAGGCCAATGGCAAAGCGGAGCCATAAGCGATGGCGCCCCGCCCATTCCGGCAACCCGCCAAACAGCCGCATCCGCCGGGGCACACCCAAAATCTCATGCCGCTGGGCGAGATATTCGGTTTTGATTAGCGTCATGTCGACGGCGCTCGGGCATTCCTTCTTGCAGGCTTTGCATGAGACGCAGAGATCCATCGCCTCGTCGAGGCGGGGATCAGCAAAGGCACGCGCATCCATTCCGTCATTCAACGCGGCCTTAAAGGCAGCCACCCGCGCTTCGGTCGAATGTTTGCGATCGCCGGTGATCCTGAAGCTTGGGCACATCACACCTTTGCCCATACTCTGGCAATCGCGGCTATGCATGCACACGGCAACCGCCTTGGCATAATTGCCGCCGGTCGCCGGAATGCCGGAATAGGCATCGCCGATGCCATATGTGTCGTAAGCCGACCAATCGAGAAAGGTTTTCATGTGCTCACTCCGGTCCGGCCCCGACGCAAGATTCATGCCCTTAAGCGAGGTGGCCCGGTTCTTGGATGTGGAAGCGGTCTGACACTCTCAGACGTGCCGGTTGTCAGACATCGGACACTAGACATGCACAACAAGCGGCTGGAAGCGTTCCGCAACAATCCAGGAGGCGACTGGGCTCCCGCTGATTTCGAAATCACGGCCTCGCAATATGCGATTAAATTCCGGAAGGTGACGGGCACTCACGTCGTGTTCACCCATCCCTCGGTTCCCAATTGCGTCGCCGTCCCTTTGAAGAACAGAGTCAGGGCTGTTCACGTCAAGGCTTTCGTGGACATGATCGACCGCATGGATGAATTTGACCGATGAGCGACCCCGCCGCCTATCCATACTCGGTAGCACCAATTTCTCCTGAGGAAGGCGGCGGCTATGTTGCAAGTTTCCTTGATGTTCCCGGCTGCCTCGGTGTTGGCAACACACCGGAAGAAGCCATTGAGGATGGCCAGAAGGCCCTCTTTGCCTGCCTTGATGCCCTAAAGGCTGTCGATCGAGAGCTCCCGGTCCCCTCTGCGCCTCCGCCATGAATTCTCGCGTCGAGGGTGCAAAATTTGATCCGGTGAGCCCAATAAGAGCGGGCTGTGCGTCGATAAACATTGCCCCAAGCTTTGAATAGAGGGCTCGTGCCGCATGACAACCAGAGGGCGGTGAACCTGCACCAAGAAGCCACGGCGATCCATGCCATCCCGGCCCAATATCTGGACTACGGTTTCCGGCTTTTAGTCCTGCGGCAATTCTGCCCAAAGGGGGAGCCGCCGGCCTTTGCCTGGATCGAGCAATCTTTGTTGCGCACGCCCCACCGCCTAAGCCGGCATGGGCTCTCCTTTGCCAGCACGTTTCTGCCCGAAATAATGGCCTGGCTTGGCGAGCATTTGGGGCGGCCGTCGCTTCGCGCGAGCACCGGCGAACCTTATCGCAATTCCCTCTGGCCAACCTTCACCTGGCACAGCGAAGACCGCCTCTGGCCGGGTGGCATCCGGACGGTCGAATGGTCTGTCGAGGTCAACTTCCAAGATGAGGCGTCGTGGAGCGATTTTCAGAAGCGCTGGCACGACCGGTTGGCGGGTAAGATCGAAGAGCAGTGAGAGGCGCGGCACCCCAACCATGGAAATATCAAGAGATGAGCGACCAAACTTGATCGTCCCCGGCCCCGTCTGCGACGCTCCCAACCTCTGGTGGAAAGCCGAGATGCGAAGCGCGCTCAGCGCAGTGCATGCGCAAGGCTTTACGGTGCTCTCTCAGAGCCAGAGGCGCAGCAGTCCTCCCTTTGAGCGCACGCGCGAGGCGGGGATTTACGCCCCATATTTCACAAGGTCCGGGAGCCTCTTTGTGAGGCTTCTAAGGACACTCTCGGAGCCTTTGACCATTACATCATAAAGGGCGTCCGACTGAGGATCGGTGCCAAACCCTTCGTGGACGAAACTGAAATGGGTGCCGCCATTAGGAAGCGGCGAAAGGGTCCAGGTTACCTTCGTATCCATGTAACGGCCGAAAGCCTTGAGTTCCTCATGGCCACCGAACCAGCGGAAGCTGATCATATTGGGTGCCTTGGCAGCGAGCACCTCGCATCTGAACTCGCCGTCCCAGCGTTCAATCGGGCGTCCCCAAATCGTGAACTTATGTCCGACAACAGGCTGAATATCATTCGGAAAAAACCAAACGGCGAGCCATTCTGAATCAGTCAACGCCTGCCACACGGTTTCCACAGGATACTCAAAATCCGCTTCGGTCAGAATGGAGCGCGTTTCGGAGACTTCGGCCAAGATCGAACTCCTTGTCAAAAGTACAGGCAAGAAAAGGGCGCGAATATCCGTCCGGCACGAAGCGAATTTCAACGCGACCCCTGGGGCAGAGCCCTTTGTCTGCGCTTGTGTATGCAATTTTGGATCCTTGGCGGGCGCACCCCAGCGCTGAGCAAGGTCGCAAAGTTCCATCCGTCGAAGCTCGCCGTATTCAAAACATGACTTCCCTTTTCTTAAATGTCTTCACTCTAATTAAATGTCTTTACTCTGAGCAACATCAGTTCTTCCTCTTAAATTCCTTGCCCGACGCAATCAAGAACGGCTCTTCCGGAGCCCCTTCGGCAGGATGGATAATCCCCGCTCGTCCCAGTTGCTGATATAAAGGGCCGGCGATTCCCTTGCTGCCCAAGGGCAGTTCGACGCGCCGGAGCCAACCTTTCCACGACAGGGTGACCGCCGGTAAAGCGCTGCATAATCAAACAATTTGGCGGGGTGCGACCATGAATAACATAACCGTTGAAAAAAAGCTTCCGCGCGCTCTCATTCTTATCTTTCTCGTCGTCCTGCTTCTTGTCGGTCTGCCGACCGCGGTCTGGCTTGATCTGCACCAGGCCACGGAAGCAAGCCTGCTTCGGCAGGCGAGCGATCTTAATTCGGTGATCAGCAGCGTCCGCGGCTACTATTCGAGGGCGGTGGTCGGCCGTGTCCTGGCGGCGCCGGGCTCGACCATGGTGAGCCACAATTACGAAACCATTCCCGGCGCTATCCCAATTCCAGCGACCATGTCGCTCGAGCTTGGCCGAGTGATTAATGAGCAACAACAAAACATTACCTATCGCTTTGTTTCAGACTACCCATTCAAGAACAGGGTGCCACATGCGTTCGACGAATTCGAGTCCAGGGCGCTTAGCATATTGCGCGCTGATCCCCGCCAGCAAGTGACTGAAGTCACGCGAGACTTGTTCTCGGATCGCGTGCGTCTCGTCGCCCCCGTCATTATGAACGCCACTTGCGTGAGCTGTCATAACACGCATCCAGAGAGCCCAAAGCGGGATTGGAAGATTGGCGACGTGCGCGGTATCCAGGAGGTCAGCATCACCCAGCCGATCGCAGTCAATCTGTTCTCGCTCAAATATCTATTGATGTATTTCATTGTCGTGGCGGTTGCGGTCTTTACCTTCGTGACGTTTCAGCGCCGCCAAGCGGCGATTATTCAGCGCATCAACAGCGAGCTTAAGACCGCCAATGAATTTCTCGCCTCGCTTTCGATAAAGATCTCTCGCTATTTGGCACCCCAGGTTTACAAAACCATCTTCAGCGGCGAACGGGACGTGACGATCCATACCGAGCGCAAAAAGCTTACGATCTTCTTTTCTGACATCAAGGATTTCACCGCGACTACCGAGCGGCTGCAACCCGAGCAGATCACACTGTTGCTCAACGAATATTTCACTGAGATGTCGAACATCGCCCTCGCTCATGGTGGGACGATCGACAAATTCCTCGGTGACGCCATGCTGATCTTCTTTGGTGATCCAGAAACCCTAGGGGAGGCCGAGGACGCAAAGGCCTGCGTGCGAATGGCGTTTGATATGCAGCGCCGGCTCGCCGAGCTGAATGCCAAGTGGCGCAAGGCCGGGATCGAAAGCCCGTTCCGCGTCCGAATGGGGATCAACACGGGATTTTGCAATGTTGGAAACTTTGGCAGCGCAGATCGCATGGACTACACAATCATCGGAGCCGAGGCCAATTTAGCTGCGCGGCTGCAGTCGATCGCCGAGCCCGGGCAGATCGTCATCAGTTATGAGACCTATGCTCTCGCGCGCGACATTCTCGTCGCCCAGGCGCTTTCGCCCATTCGTATGAAGGGGATTAGCCGGGAAGTCATGCCTTATGTGGTCAAAGGCACACTTGATTCCAAAGGGGAGCAAGTCGAGGTCTTCAGCGCCCATATGACCGGACTCGATTTTTATCTCGACCCTAGCATGCTCAATACGGGAAGCACCGCGAATATCCGTGCGATCTTACAGGATGCCCTCAATGCGCTAGAAAAGAATAGGGGCGTCGTTCAACTCAGTGATCCGGTTTGAAAGGAGCGGTGAGGGCTCGGGCATGAAGCGAGCAGACGAGCTCCCGCTAGGAGAAACGAGCCGAGGATCACTTGGCCACCAAGGCGCGCAGCCGCCTAGGAGAAATTCGAAATGGCGGCCGGACCATGGGAGTTCGAGAAGATATCGTCGCGAAAGGAGCTGCCGGTTCTGTCCAATGAGGATTCCCGTGAATCGCAATGCCCCGTTCGGGTTATGCTGAAATAACTCTCCTCTGTTAGACTTGGCGTGGTTTTATTACAAAGCAGCGTCCAGCGTTCATGAAGATCAAAAATCTCGTATTTGCGATTTCAGCCGCTGTCATTCTCGCAGGTACAATGTTGGCTGCGGCATTGTATTGGCATCCAAGTTCTTGGAAATCGGCTGCAGGTCTCGAGTCCGCCTCAAACGAGCAAATCTGGAACGCCGTCTCATGGCGGGCGCGGCTGTACCTGAAAAAGGCGGAGGGCGGAGTTCCTGAAATTTCGTGGGCCGAGCTCTGGGAGCTGACGCGTCCAGGAAGCGGATTTTATCTCGAAAATATGGTGACCTATGGGCAAAGCCTAGAAAGCGGTCTCCATTTTAGCGCGACTGCCAGCGAAACGGATCGTGAGACGGGCGCACGCATCTTTCGCGAACGGTGCACGGGATGCCATGGCCTTGATGGAGCGGGCGGTCTCCATGGGCCCTCGCTCGCCCGATCGGGATACAAGCATGGCGATAGTGACCTCGCCATCTACAAATTACTGAGGAACGGCATTCCCGGCACAGCCATGCCAAGCGCGGGTCTCCCGCTACGGGAGCTTATGCAGGTCGCTGCCTATGTGAAGACATTACAGGTTCATTCATTCAAGGATCGCAAAGCCGAGGCACCTCGGCCGGCAATTCAAGTGAGCAGCGAACGCCTGCAAGCCGCCGGAGCCAATCCCGCCGAATGGCTGACTTATTCCGGCTCCTATAATGGATGGCGTCACACATCGCTCACCGAAATTACTCCCGCAAACGTCGCGCAGCTGAAACTCCGGTGGATCAAACAATTCGACACTGGAGATCCGTTCATCGAAACAACGCCACTGGTGATCGACGGAACGATATTCACAGTTGCGCCTGCTCCGAATGTCGTGGCTTTGGATGCGAAAAGCGGCGAGGTCATTTGGGAGTACGCTCGGCCCATTCCACCTGATTTACCGCTTTGTTGTGGACGGATGAACCGCGGCCTCGCTGTGCAGGGCAGTACCATCTTTCTTGGCAGTCTCGACGGATATTTGGTCGCCATCGACGCGAACAACGGGAAAGTCGTTTGGCAAACCTTGGTGGCGAGCCCTACCGATGGCTATTCCATTACCGGGGCGCCGCTCGCCATAAATCACTCAGTCGTGGTCGGGATCGCGGGAGGGGAGTTCGGAACGCGTGGCTTTCTCGCTGCCTATGATGTCTCAACCGGCCAACTCCAGTGGAAATTTCAAACAATTCCAGGCCCCGGTGAAATCGGACACGAAACGTGGCAGAACGATGCCTGGCGAACGGGTGGCGGGCCGACATGGAACACCGGAAGCTATGACCCATCAACCGGTCTGATCTATTGGGGTGTCGGCAATCCCAGTCCGGATTTCGCAGGAGATGTGCGCCCCGGCGACAATTTGTTCACCAACAGTGTAATCGCCTTGGACGCGAGCACCGGCAAGCTGGCGTGGTATTTCCAATTTACCCCACATGACGAACATGATTGGGACTCGAGCCAGACACCAGTTCTCGCGGATCTTGTGATCAATGGTGTCGTCCGTAACGTGATTTGTTGGCCGAATAGGAACGGCTTCTATTACGTGCTCGACCGGATCACGGGAGAATTCCTGGTCGGGGAAGCGTTCGTCGAACAGGATTGGGCGAAGGGCTTCACCTCAGCAGGACGGCCGATCCCGTCGGATGCTTCCGAAGCGTCGGCGGCAGGCCGTCTCGCACGGCCCGGCGTCGACGGCGGGACCAACTGGCAAAACCCGGCCTTCGATCAAAAGCGCGGATCAATATTTATTCCGGCAACCGAGAGTAGCGCGGTCTTTACGAAACTTCCTCCCGCAAGACTTGTGCGTGGGCAGCAAGGCGTTTTCGTTGGTAGCGGCAGCACCGCGGTGGAACCGCCGACTCGTGTCGTTCGCACACTCGATGCCGCAACAGGCCGGCGGAAATGGGAATATATCTCATCTCCGGGTGCGCGCGACTACAGTGGCCTGCTTTCAACAGAAGGGGGATTGGTATTTGGCGCATCGGGAGGCGCCTGTTTCGCGTTGGATGCAGATACTGGGCGCGAACTCTGGCGCGTGTCATTAGGCGGGAATACTGTATCCGCCCCGATCTCTTTTACAATCGACGGACAACAAGTGATTGCCGTGACGGCTGGACGGGCGCTCTTCGTGTTTGGGCTTTAGACCCGCTGTTCATCAAAACGCGGGCTGTTCACTTCTAACTCTAGAAAAGGGGAAGCGTCTATAATCCAATTGCTACAGTTCTTGTGAAATGTTTGGACTTTTAATTGCGGACTGTTGGATGAGATTTGAACTTGCAATTTATTTCCGGACGCGCTTGCACAGCCGCCCTGAAAATCGGCCGCCGGCTATTTCGCCGGAGGGGCTCGAACCCGCTGTTGAAAGAGATCGCGCATGATAAAAGCAGTTCTTGAATTGCCAATGTTGGCCAAGTTACGCGAAGGATTCCTCGCAAGCCGACCTGTCACATATGTATGCGTTATTCTTGCTGCTACTCTCGCAACTTCCGGGTACAAGTTTCGGACTGAGAGCATCTTTTCCTGCCCGGCCAACGGGTACAACAGCGATCGCTACATCGCCTATTGCAATGGTGCGGGTTATGCCGACTATGAACACGGAGCGTTCAGGTTTGGCCTCGAACCTTCGGCGCAAGCCTTTGCTAAGAACGCAGACGTGCTATTTCTCGGCAACAGTCGCCTTCAGGTCGCATTCTCCACCCCTGCGACGGCCGATTGGTTCTCGGCAGCTTCGGCGCGGTATTACCTCCTAGGGTTTAGTTACGCCGAGAACGTGATTTTTGCGGACGAGCTTCTGCGCCGCATCCACCCCCATGCCAGAGTCTATGTGATCAATGTAGATGATTTCTTTGATCGATATGAAACCCCGCCGGTGAAAACAATCTTGCACGATCCAGAGGCTCAGAATCGGTACGAGATAAAGCGCTTCTGGCAACATATCCATAAGCCGGTTTGCGAAGCATTTCCCGCATTGTGCGGCGATAGCCCCGTTATCTTTCGTTCGCGTGAGACGGGAGCCTACACAAGACGCACGAGCAAACAACAAATCACACCGGTTTCCTATGATCAAATTATCAGCCAGGATATAGTCAACAATCACACCGCCGCAGCCGTCGATTTCCTGTCGCATCTGCCTGTCGAAAGGAAATGTGTAATCCTGACGATGGTTCCCACAGTCGGAACAAAGAGCGGAAACGTAAATGCCATCGCAAGGGCTCTCGGCGAAAATTTGATAACACCTGATATACCGGCAGGACTCCAAACTTTTGATGGATCCCATTTAGATCAGCCGAGCGCACAACGCTGGTCTCAAGCCTTCTTTCAAATGGCAAGCTCCAGGATTCGGTCGTGCCTTGAAGGACAACACGCATCGAATCCGTAGGTTCATTTTTTTAGGTCTTTTCTCAACGATCCGGTTGTCACGATGCAAAGCACCGCCCTTCGCGCTCCGATGATGAGCTGGCTGCCGATCCCGGTTGATTTCCGCGCGGATTTGCGCGCCGCCTTGCAGGCTGACGACGCGTCACGGTGTCTTGAAAACTTGGCCCGCCTCTCCGGCTACCAGCTTGGATTCCTGGAGACACTCCAACTCGATCGTGCAATCAGCGAACTTGGCTTGAAGGAGGCATCCGGCTTTGTGCCGATCCGGCTCGCCATCCTTGCTTCCTCGACGGTCGATCATCTCCCACCGGCCATCCGGGTTGCTGGCCTGCGCCGAAAATTACTGATCGACGTTCATAGCGGAGCTTACGGGCAATACCGGCAGGATCTTCTCGATCCGACCACTTCCCTTCATCAATTTTCTCCGCAGACCGTGCTGTTCTCACTCACCGCCCGTGAGATATTGTCCGACGTTCCGGTCACAGCAGCGGTCTCAGACGTTGATGAAGCGATCAACAGAAGCATCGACGAATTGCGATTACTTTGGGGGAAGGCGCACGAGACCTTCAACGCGGCGATCATTCAACAAACCTTTGTCGACGTCGCCGAACCTTTGTTCGGCAGCTATGATCGCTTTGTTCCCGGAGCGCCGTCGCGACTCGTCGCTGAACTCAACGATCGATTGACTGAGGCTGCAGCGCGAGACGGCGTCCTCCTTCTCGATATCGGGCGCGCCAGCGCGCGTGATGGGATTGACGCTTGGTTCGATACGGGGCGCTGGCTTCAGGGCAAGTTGGAGATCGCGCCACAAGCGGCGCCCTTGTACGGCGAAATGACCGCCCGCATCCTTGCTGCGCAACGTGGGCTCTCAAAGAAATGTCTGGTCCTCGATCTCGACAACACTTTGTGGGGGGGCGTGATCGGTGACGACGGGATCGAGGGCATCGTTCTTGGAGAAGGAAGCGCGGCGGGCGAGGCACATCTCGCCCTGCAGCGTTATGCCAAACAGCTCAAGGAGCGTGGGGTCATTCTGGCCATCTGCTCAAAAAACGATCCAGCCATTGCCGAAGCCGCCTTCCAGAAGCATCCCGAAATGCTCCTGCGCCAACCGGATATCGCGGCGTTCCTTGCAAATTGGGACGATAAGACGAAGAACCTCAAGGCAATCGCGGCTCGGTTGAACATCGGCATCGACAGTCTGGTATTTGTCGATGACAATCCCGTGGAACGAGCCCGCGTCCGCCAAAGTCTTCCGATGATCGCGGTGCCAGAATTGCCGGACGACCCGGCGCAGTATGTGCGTTGCCTCGGCGATGCGAGCTACTTCGAAGCAGTGGCCTTTACGTCCGAGGATCGGCATCGTGCCCGGCAATACGCCGCAAATGCAGAGCGCGAGGCCCTTCTTGAGTCCGCGCAAAGTATGGACGAATTCCTCCGTGGGCTTAAGATGTCGGTTGTTTTCGGACCCTTCACAGCCGTCGATCATGCCCGTATCGTGCAGCTCTTCAACAAGACCAATCAATTCAACACAACAACTCGCCGATACACCTCGGAGGAGATAGCATCGATTGCCAATCTCCCAAATGCCTTGACCTTGCAATTCCGTCTCTTAGATCGAATCGGCGACAATGGTCTTGTCAGCGCGATGATCCTGCGTCCTGCTCCTGCCCAGGAAGACGTATTCGAAATCGAGAACTGGGTCATGAGTTGCCGCGTGTTCGGCCGCCAACTCGAGTTCGAAGCCATGAATATTGCAGTCGAGGTGGCTCGTCAGCGTGGCGCAAGGGCACTTATTGCGGATTACATCGCCACTCCCAAGAACAATGTGATCAGTGCGCTCTATCTTAGCCTTGGTTTTGCTCCGATTAACGAGCCGGCGCCAGCTAATGGCGCGATGCGCTGGTTCCTTGATTTTTCGGATTATGTCACGCGGGATACTCACATAGTCCATGCTGGAGCAGCGGGATGACAGCGGAAGAAATCCTCAGCGCATTCACCCGCATTCTTCGTGATCTGTTGCTAAATGACTCCATCGTGCTAACAATGGAGACTCGACGTGAGGACATTCCGAATTGGGATTCGTTCAACTATATTAACTTCATCGTCGCAGTCGAAATTGAATTTGGCGTGAAATTCAAGGTCGCCGATATCGAATCGTTTGCAAATGTAGGCGCGATCATTACTGAGCTGATGAAGCTGCGGAAGTAGGTTCTATCGGCTCTTGGGGAGGATAGCCGCCAATGCTGTTCAATTCGACTGAATTCCTTTTCCTTTTCCTTCCGGTGACCCTCGCTGGATTCTATTTGCTCGGAGCCGGCTCTCCAACGCGGGCGATACGTTGGCTGATCCTGGCATCCCTCGTGTTTTATGCGTCATGGCGCCCGGTCAATGTCCTGATCATCGCCCCTTCCATCATCATAAACTTCGCATTGGCACAAATCCTGCTGCGCCTGAACGAGGACGAAGGCTTCCCCCGGACATCAAAATCGGTTCTCCTGCTTGGGATCTTGTTCAATGTCGCATTTCTCGGCTACTTTAAATATATCGACTTCATATCCGGTACCATTAATGATGTGTTCGGTGCGAATCTCATTTTGAGGCATATCATTCTGCCTCTAGGAATATCCTTCATCACATTCCAAAAAATCGCCTTCCTGATCGACATTCAAGCGGGACGCGTGAGATCATTTAGGTTTCAAGACTACTGCATATTCGTGCTGTTCTTTCCTCAGCTTATCGCGGGCCCCATCGTACATTATCGAGAAATGATGCCGCAGTTCCATGCTGCCTCATGCCGCTTTGATAAGGAGAACGCTGCGATCGGCCTTACATTGTTGCTTTTCGGTTTGTTCAAGAAGGTTGTGTTTGCCGACAACATCGCACCGCTCGTTACGCCGATTTATGCGCATGCTGCTGCGGGAGGGGGGACTTCCTTTTTCCTAGCGTGGATGGCAGCAATCGGGTTCACGCTCCAAATCTATTTTGATTTTTCTGGCTATTCCGACATGGCGCTCGGGTTGGCCCGGTTCTTCGGCATTCGGTTACCGCAGAACTTCGACTCACCCCTCCGCAGTTCGAGCATTATCGATTTTTGGCTGCGCTGGCACATGACGCTGACGCGTTTCCTGACCGGTTATATCTATAATCCTCTGGTGCTCTGGTTGACGAGACGCCGGCTATCCAAGGGGCAGCCCGGATTTGGAGGGCATAAGACGACGGTCGAGGCATTTGTTCATCTGCTGATGTTTCCAACGATCGTTACGATGCTCGTCTCTGGGCTTTGGCACGGGGCGGGTTATGGATTTGTTTTTTGGGGTTTGCTTCACGGTTTCTTTCTCACGATCAATCATGGGTGGCGCGTGGCAGCCGCGCGCTTGTGGCCCGATAGGGAGAGCTATGTCCGTCTCATGAAGCCTGTGGGTCTAGTATTAACTTTTGTCTCAGTCACTGCCGCGATGGTCTTCTTCCGGTCTCCTACGATGATGTCGGCTTTTGATTTGGTGAAGGGCATGATCGGAGCAAACGGTGTAGCGCTTCCACAGGCTCTTTTCGATCAGCTGGGGCCTTTAGGTCCCGCATTGCACCGCATTGGGGTAATGGCAGAGCCTTGGAGCGTTGGCGATTTCACGAAGATGGCGATTTGGATCCCCATCCTAATGTTCGTGGTTCTTGCCTGCCCCAACACACTCCAAATTCTGGCTCCTTATGAGCCAGCACTCGGTGTGAAGCCGCAGTCAGCTCGCTTTGCGATTGGAAGAGGTTTTGAATGGGGTGCCTCGCTTCCGTGGGCGATTGCGATGTCGGCCATCGCAGCAGTCGCAATGGCGTCGCTAGGCGGCCCAAGCGAGTTTTTATACTGGCAGTTTTAAAATTTGATGCGCCAGCCGTGGTGCCGCGCCGTTAAGGCTCGGCGTGCCGTTGACATAGGCTCTCTTTGCTATGCGGCTTAAGCGACCTCGGTAGGGGCGGTCTTCGTCATGGCATGCACCACATACACTCTAGGGCCTGTTAACACTACAAGATGAGGTATGCGAGCGCGAGATGGAGGAAAGCTCGGAACATGACGTCGAGCTTTTCGAAACGCGTGAAGATGCGCCTGAAGCCTTTGAGCTTGCGGAAGAGCCGTTCGACTTCGTTGC
>DATJBL010000078.1:0-8271 GCA_035515355.1 Methylocella sp. | reverse complement strand
TATCTGAGGGCGCGCTCGCTCGCGGCTTTCCCCTCCCACGCCTCAATCCAATACGACCTCAACGACTGGGCCAAAATCCCCTTGCCCGAGGGGGTCAAAATTGGACGCCGATTGGGGGTCAGTTTTGCGCGCCGATTGACAAGCCGCTTTAGGTCAGTGATGATAAGGGCAAGAAAGGCTCGCGCGAGCATATGTTCCGGAACGCGCATCGAATAGCTGCCCGAAGTGAGCCGCGCAGGCACTTACATCAGCGCTACGAACCGATATGCAAGCTGCCGGGGGCAAAGGTCCGTATCTGGCCGCGTGCGCCCCTCAGAATCACCAACGATGTTGAGAAAATCCTATCGTTTCAGGAATTGGACGCCGTGGCACTCTTAGCGCTCTCAGGCTTGAGCGTGTTTGGTGTTTGGTCGGAATTGGCGAGGTCTTTTGAACCGTCCCGCTTGCCGATTAAGGACGCCTTGATGCTTGCAGCCACGCGGTCAGCTAGGATGTCGCTACCCTCTTGATAGAAGTGGACGTCCTGAGGTTTTTGGAATCGGTAAGCAGAGTCCACGACAGCAGAATTTAGATCGTCAATTTGCACACCCTGCTCACGCATCACAGCGAGGGCGGCTTCATTGTAACGCGCCACGTCTTCAGGAACCCGACTTTTCGCGCCCTCTGGAACAGGTGTCGTTGTGGCAAATACCAGTTTCGCGCCCGTCTTTTTGAGGCGCGCCACGATCTTCTCAAGGTTCGAGCGGTAAGAATCGACTGAAACCCAGCGAGGGCCCTTCTCGACCGGAACCATGATTTGTTTTCCGGGCGCAACCCCTTCGGACTGGACATGCTCCAGATCGTGCAGCCCGGCGTTGAAGTGGATCACCGCCCATTTGGTTTGGCCAATCCAGTGGTCAAGCTTTTCGAGAATGGTCAGCGTGCTTTCGCAATTTGCCACCGGGCGGATCACGTTTGCGACCCCCTCTAACCTTTGCCTTACGGGCAATGTATAGGATATGGATACGCTGTCCCCAATGATGAGCACGGATGGCAGATTCGGGTTAAGCGGGGCTTCGAAAATGGCAATACTACGGTTCTCTTCCGGCTCGCGGATGTTATTTGGATTGGCTGGGAGTGCTTCATGAGCCGAAGCGTAGCGGTATGATGCGAGTCCGCCAGCAACAACAATCCCAGCTAAAACAGTAATAATATATTTATGCATTGGCCATGTGAGTTTCCGGCGCGAAGTGCAAGGCTTCCGCGCCCTGAGCCTAGTCTTAAATTCTGTTTCTATTCCGCGGAGCCGCCTTCGCATTTCTTAAATACATCGGAACGCGGCGACACAGGGAGGAAGAATCCAGTCTTTGTATGTTTTCAAGCATAATTCAGCAGCCGCGGGGCCACCATGTGGCCAGTTGCCTCATCAAATAATGAAAGGGATAGACTTGGGTGACCGAAATTCATCGGACGCAACGAATTCCTGCCATGTTTGCGGCACGATGAACCGGTCATGCTCTTCGGCGGCACTCCGGAGGCGGGCGGTCGAGAACCCCTCGCAAGCTGGCCAGTCTTTTTTTTCCAAGAGTTAACAGAGCTAGCGCTTATTCCCCAACAGCACTGCGGATGTGGAGATCCACGCTGTCACGAGCTGATTGGCCCGGAGCGGGCGTGGATTTATAGAAACTTATCTTGTCTATCCAGCGCCGCGCTGGTGTTTCAATAAAGAAAAACGACAAGTAGCTCACGACGAATATCGAAATATAACAAGTAGCAACAAAAATGACTGCAGACGATGCATTTGCGTTTACAAATTTGTCGCCGATGCCATTTAGCAGAAATGAGATAAACAACATATGCCACATGTATATCGAATAAGTAAGCTGTCCAAGAGGTGCGAAGCGCCGCACTATCAGGGAGGGCCTGCCTTGGACATCGGCCGCGACAGCCGCAATGGCAACCATATAGACGATGAATAGGGTTACGAGCTGCGATACGCCAGATACCATCGCGACGATGAGGCCAGCAGTCGAGACAGCCAAGAAGGAGCCTGGCGCAGGAAGTCGCGAGAGGATGTTGCGATTGTAGAATAGGGCTGCGCCAAAGACGAACGACGGCAACGCCCGTAGCACTGGCGACAGCTCAATCCAAGAACTGTCAAGCCAGTTCCACCCATGCTGAGAGACGACGAGCGTCATCATCACGGTGAGAGTCGTAAGACCTATGCCAAATAGTGCTGAAGCGCTTCTTGCACCAATGAAAGCGAAAGCAGGAAAGGCAATATACATCACCATCTCTGCGCTTATGGACCAAGTGACGCTGTTGAATGTTCTTTCGCACGATAAGAACGAATGCACTAGAAGCGCCGTCTCTGCGATGCATTCTGGCTTGAACGAGGGCGTATTGGTGCCAGAAGAACGGAGAAGAACAAGCATTGACCACATTGCGATAAACGCGACCAGAGTAAGCCAATGCAGCGGGACGAGCCGACCCACCCGACGCTGAAGGAAGGTGACATAATCAACGAGGGAGTTCATCCGGTTATGATAGATGTACGCGATCACAAATCCGGAGATGAGAAAGAACAAGTCGACAAACAGGGCCATTCCCGCCCTTTGTTCTCTAATGAGAAACGGACTTTTGGTTACCGGAACGAAGAATTCGTGCGAATGATGGTAAACAATTCCTGCCGCAGCGATAAATCGCATCAGATCAAGATGAAGCAGTTCACCTGACGCCGGCCGCAGTCGAGGCAATTTCGCAGTTAAGCCCATTCTCGCCCCAACTCCTGCGGGCGACGGCCTTATCAACGTTCGTCCAAAGTGGCCGCAGCAGCCTCCGGGCGAAACGCTCAGACCGTTCTCAATCGAAATTCGCCACGCCCAGGAGCCTTTCTTGCCCTGTGATAAATGTCGGCCTGAAGCCGAGGACAGTTGCGTCTCCTAGTCTTCATTCGGGCCGGATCACATCCGACCAGGAAAGCGGCTTGCCGCCACGCCAAAAAAGACGAAATCGTTTCCCGTGCCGACGAAGGGTTCAGCACGCCCAGTGTATGATCATTTTCCCTCGCTGCATGCCTTTTGGCACTGTTTGGAATCATAATCGCACAGTTCCTCAGAACTGCCATTGTGAAGACAGGTTTTTTCATCCGACTTGCACTTTTCAATGCAACTGGCGCTATCTTGGCTTGACTGCGCGTAGACCTTGCTGGGAAAATTGAAGCAAATGGCCAACATGAGGACAGTTGCAGCCACGGTGATTGGATGATTTGAAAGCAGGGGAACAAACCCTGAGCGCGGGTTCATAGGTCTTTCATTGTTGCTCGCTAGCCCAGAGCTAACTTGAGTCATGACGTAACCTCCTATGCTTGCAATAATTATAGCAAAGCCTGACCTCTGAGACCGTCGTCGCCTCTCCGGTATTCGGCATGCGCGGCAATTTGGTGAATATATTTACCCGACGTCCCCTCCGATGACCAGAGAGTTTTCCGTTTCGAACGAGTATTCTGTTTCTAGCGCTCAGACGATAGACTTCAGCGCCACGCCACCAAGACCCAGCTCGTCCAAGGCGGCATCGAGGGAAGCCTTTTCGGCGCGCGCATAGAGGTCGCATTCATCCAGGACCGGCTGCCCAAGTGCTTCCTCGAAGACCGCGCGGTTAGCGCCTTCGCCGTACCCATGCTGGGCATCACCGTCGAGATTGGACCGGAAGATTCCAGCGGCGCTGACGGGCAGGAAGTCCTCGTAGACTATGGGATCGAACCGGAGAAATCCATTCGCGATTAACGCCTCGATTGACCGGGGAAGGTTGTCGCGGCGAGCGGCTTCGATGCCTGCCGTGGTCGCCGAATAGCGGAAGAAGGCAAGCCCTTGCGCGCGCAGAGTCGACCAGTCGTCGGGCAGCGTCTCGAATCGCTGGGCCAGCTCCATCGCATAGTCGGCGTTTGCGCCGCTCGATCCAACCTGCACCGCGCGGTGGACGGAGGCAAGGAGTTCGTCATAGATCTTGCGGCCTTTCGGCGTCAGGGCGGCGCCGCGTTGCTCGATCTCGCCGAAGCGCGCTGTATGCGCGCCCGCTACCGTCACACCTGTCGCATTCTTGAAGGCTACGGATTCCTCAAGCGCTTTGAAGCTTGTTTGCCGCAGAAGGATCGCGCACTTTCGCCGCGGCGGCCCCTCGATCACGGCTTTCGGCGCGATGCCCCGTTTCGGCATCTCCGCCTGCGCCGCATCGATATCGAGCGTGCGGGGGGTTAGATGGTTGATGTGGGGCCCCTTGAAGCTCACCACATCCGCGATCAAACGATGGGCGTCATTCAGCCGATTGTAGGTCTCGGCTGCCACCGTCGCCTCGCCATTCCAGCGAAATGTCTCCAGAGCTTCTCGCACGAACTCTTCGGCCTGCTCCATGGTTAAACTCCCCTGCCGCTCATAGGTCGAGACGAGTTCGATCGCACGTGGGGTTAGTATCCTCCGCGCGGCGAGGATTGCGGTAGCTTCGGCGCGCAAACCTTCATCTTCAATCAGTTCTAGCCGCAGGAGGGAAGCGAAAACGCGGAACGGACTGCGCCGCAGCGACTCGTCGTTGATCGGCCTGAACGCCGTCGAGTGGACCGGAATGCCGGCAACCGAGAGATCATAATAGCCGACTGGATGCATCCCCATGACCGCGAAGACGCGGCGGATCGCGGCGAGTTCCTGCGCCGTTCCAAGACGAATGGCGCCATGGCGCTCAAGGTTCAAGCGATCGAGCTCACCAGCTCGCTCGAGGCTCGTCTTTAGATCCGGGTCCCTTCGCAAGGTTTCGTCATTGACGTCGGCAATGAGCTCCAAGAGCACGTCATATTGCGGTACCTCGGCGCGATACATATCCGACATCGCCCGAGAGAACAGCATGCGAATATCGTCGGGATCAACGTGCTTCATCGTAACCGTCGCATTTTCTCCTCGATAAGCCGGCACCGCCCGTTGGGGCTGAAGCGGCAGCTGGAAGCATCAAATGCCAGGCAACCATCGATTTCAATGATGAATTCGCCAGCGCCGCCGGGAGCCTTTGCCGAGGACAGAGACGGCGGCGAGTAAGTTCGCGTCGAAAGTCCTTTGCGGTCCATACCCAACGTCAGTTAGTTTTAGACCGCTCGTGAGCGTTCTAGGCCTGCCGGTTTTGATCGACGAGATAGGCTTGGATGGCGTCGACAGCGGCCTCGCTTAGAAGGTCGCCAAACCATTCCATGCCCCTTGATGCAAGCGCGCCGTTGAGAACGATGTCTCTAAAGAGCTCGCTTCGAGAGGCAGCTCTCGCAGGCCGGACGTAACGCCCGGGCCAAAGACGTGGCATCGCGAGCACTGGTTTTCGATGAACCTAATTTCGTCATAGCGGACCCACGCTTCGCTCTCTTTAGCGTTTGGGTAGGGACAGGTGTAATCGCTTAACCGAGCTCGAAAGTCGTCACACCGAAACAGCGATCAATCTGCCCCGGGGGAAGTCCCTTTGTATACATGCGTGCAGTCTCGAACACCGGCTCCATACCATGCCGTTTCGCCAGTTTGATGGCGGCGGGGTTGGCCTCGGGGGTATCGAGGAAGATAGGCTGACCCGGCACGCGGGAGGCCAAACCTTGAAATAGAGTGTCTGCGATGTGCGAATCGTCGGCAAAGAGCGGCCCGATCTTGAAACCCCGGCGGCACGCGCGCAACACGCCATATCCCTCAAGTCTTTGCTTGGCATAGACGCCAAAGGCCACCCCTTGCGGCTGTCGAATCCAACGGTGGAGAAAGCTCGGACGGGCAGCGGGAAATACGGTTCCGTCATAGCGCGCGATCTCGTCAAAGGCGATAGAAGACAAGTCCAGCAGACCACTTGGTTCTGCGCCGCCGCCCTCGCCTTGATGACGTATGTCGCGGTAGGCGAGCTTGAACCCGGATTTCCTGTAGTTTCCTTGCTGGGCGATGACGCCGTCGAGGCCCACATTGCGTCCTCCCATATGGGCCATTGCGGCATCCCAGAGCTGTAGGCCAAAACCTCGCCCTCGATATTGAGACTTGACGATGTAGAATCCCACGAACCCGTAATGCTCGTCATAGGCAACGGCGGAAACGCAGCCTATCGGCTCACCGCCAGCGAATTCTCCGACGAAAAATCCTTCGCGATCTGCGGCGTAGAAGCATTCCGCATCGTAGAGGCCCGGATTCCAGCCCTCGGCCGCAGCCCATTCAAGGGCCAGGTTGAGCTCGCTTTCAGCCATTCTTCGAACAATCAGCTTCGAGGAATTCATGGCGTCAGCTCCGGCTTGTTGCCCGCGTGATAATGTCGAATTCGGCTCTGAATCACGGAAGGAAAGGTCTACTGCCAAAAAAAGCGTTTTCCCCCACAGAGCGGGAGGAAGACAGTTCCGTCGCGCGGCTGCGAGTACCGCGTGGGCTCAACGAGTGTCCGCAAAGCCTCCGTTGAGCGTCAGGTCCTGAGCGCGCCGTCGTAAAGCTACGTCGTGCCTTCGATCTCAGCTACTTCGATCTCCGTCGCCGACTAGCATCACCGAAATCAGCTTCGAGCTTCACTCGCCACTCTAACTTCTGCACAGCCCCATCCTCCTGCTCAGTCCCGGGAGTTTAGCCTCAAAAATCAACGAACCGTATTACTTTGCATGCTCTCGGCGCTTGATGCCGGCCGCCATGATGAGGTCGTAAACGGCCTTCAGGCAAGCAGCGATCATCGAAAGTTCACGTGACAAGCATAGCGGACCCGATAAGAGACGTTAGTTTTCTTTCGGCCTGCTTTGAAGCCTTCCGGAATCCATGCAAAAACGCTCCTTGACTTTGATCTTCCTCGCCGCAAATCTCCTGTTTACGGCCTGTGCCGAGAAACAGCTGCACCCATCGTCGATCGAAATGACACCGCGCGAACGCGCCGCAAGCGAGGTGCAAGTCGATCCCTCTGCTGCGGCGGAGACGATCTCGCGCTACCGGCACGAACACGCACTTTCTGCCGTTCAGCCTGATCCGATTCTGCAGAAATTTGCGCAGGCGCAGGCCAATGTTATGGCCGCTCGGGATCTGTTGAGCCATGAGGTCGATGGCAATCTGATGAGGCGCCTCGAAGCCGCAAACCTGCGCCAAAAGACCGCCGTCGAAAATGTCTCCGCGGGCTACTTTTCATTGCCGGACGTCATGGCCGGCTGGCGCCGATCGCCCGGTCATAACGCCAATCTGCTCGATCCTCAGATGCGCCGCATGGGCATCGCAACGGCCTATGCGCCGGGCACGCGCTACAAAGTCTATTGGGCGCTGGTAATGAGCAATTGATTGCGCGATGTGGTTTGTGGGTGAGGCTCGCCGACTTAGATCGTGCAATACGTCTCCCGACCTCCTGGAGGTCTTCGCGATGCAGCTTGATCGATCTCCAACCGTTTTAACGTCGCGAGACCTTTGCCATGGCGGCTCCCCGTGATCGCTACAGCGCTCAGCCTCGAGCGCCCTAGCTCGCCGTCTTTGCGGCGAAGGAAGGTCTCACCCGGATGCTGGCTATGCGGGGTATTGACGCGCCAGAGATACGCTATGACTTCCCTCGAGCCACTTCCACGAGCGATTTCTTTTCCTCAAACAACAAAAACCCTCGAAAACCTCACGTTTTCAAGGGCTTGTTTTGGTTGCGGGGACAGGATTTGAACCTGTGACCTTCAGGTTATGAGCCTGACGAGCTACCGGGCTGCTCCACCCCGCGCCAAAGGCAAACGGCGGCCCTCGCTTGGCGAAGCCCGCCGTCTCAACAAGAGTTGCATCTCAGAGAGGAATTTCCGCCCTTCGCAGGCCTGGCAACGGCCTACTCTCCCAGGTCTTAAGACATAGTACCATTGGTGCAAAAGCGTTTGACGGCCGAGTTCGGGATGGGATCGGGTCTAGTCACTCCGCAAAAGTCACCAGGCCGGCGAAGGGCGGAAAGAAGCAAACTGGTTTATGATCGCAGTCTTCACCATCCACTCGCTTGCAAGTGAGGGATGGACATCGATTAATGAGAGCGTTCAAGCCAATCGAGCTATTAGTACCGGTAAGCTGCACACATTGCTGTGCTTCCACACCCGGCCTATCAACGTGGTCGTCTTCCACGGCTCTCAAGGGAGAACTCGTTTAGAGGTCGGTTTCCCGCTTAGATGCCTTCAGCGGTTATCCGTTCCGTACATAGCTACCCTGCACTGCGGCTGGCGCCACAACAGGTCCACCAGAGGTACGTTCACCCCGGTCCTCTCGTACTAGGGGCAAATCCTCGCAATTCTCCTACACCCACGGCAGATAGGGA
>DATJBL010000077.1:0-27730 GCA_035515355.1 Methylocella sp. | reverse complement strand
TCGCGCGCCTTGCCCGTTGTCGGCCCTTCTGGGGATTGAAGACCTTCAAACGTCTACTTCAGCCCCAAAATGGCGATGCAAATGGTCCCATGCCCGGACCATGAAGCGGTCAACCGTGCGCACCGACACGCCGAGCCGCCTGGCGATCTCGCTATGCGTCAAACCCTCGATGCGATTGAGCAGAAAGGCATCGCGGCAGAGGGGCGGCAGCCTGGAGAGGGAGGCTTGCAGTCTGGCGAGCTCCAAGGTGGCCCCTGTGGCGGCTTCGGGATTGGCGGGAGCCGTCATTTCGGCGAAATCGAGGGCCTCGCCAGCGTAGCGCAGCCGGGTTTTGGCCTTGCGTGCGAAATCCACCGCCAGATTGGCGGCGATCCGAAAGAGATAGGCTCGCGGTTGGTCGAGCGTCGCGGCGCTGCCCCGCTGGAGCAAGTGGAGATAGGCGTCCTGCACGACGTCCTCCGCTTCTTGGCGTCCGACCCGGCGCCGGGCAAATCCATTCAGTTCGGTGGCGTGAGCCTGATAAAGGCCCGCAAGAGCAGCGTTAGCCGCGGACATGAGTAGCCTCCACGGGCTTGCCGAGCGGGAAAGCGCAAGGGGAAATCATGGCAAGCGCCCAAGCGCCGGCCCAAAAGCTGGAGAGCAACATAGAAAACCTCGTGGCAGGGCCGGGGCCGCAAACGGTCACACCGGCCGGCGAAACAAAAAGCGGTTGGATTTCGAGGTGCCCGCCCTTTGACGGGAAGGCCAAAGCCGCTTTTTCAGCAGGTTAAGAGCTCAGTCCTTGGCTTTATGCCCGGCGGCAAGCGATGTCGCCGCGGAAAAGCTTACGGAGCCAGCTGAGGCGGCCGCGATCAAATGAAGGCGGGAGGACCGCGGGCGGCAAAATAATGTTTGAGCGGTGTGCGCCCGGCGAACACTGGCGTGCGCGCATAAACGACCGGGGAAGCAACCCGCTCAGGAAAAGCCGAGGCCGGGGAAGGGATCGCGACGTAGGCGCAGGCAGCGGCCGCGCAACCCAGGATACAGCAAAGACCGTGATGGGGAACGGGATCTCCGCCCGGAGTTCCAGAACCATATCCACCAACGGAACAGTTGACGGCGCTAACTCCGCCTGGGAAGTCCGAGGCGTGGGCGGGCGCGGAGGCGGCGAGGAACGCTTGCAGCAAAAGCGCATAAAGCGCGAACGCGCTGAACGCGACGCGCCATGCAACCGAACCTTGGCGGTGACTCCCCATTCTCAAAGTCCAAACGGGCGCTGCTATGGCGCCCCTCGTTTATTTTGAAACAAATGGTCGGAGTGAGAGGATTCGAACCTCCGGCCCCCTCGTCCCGAACGAGGTGCGCTACCAGGCTGCGCTACACTCCGGCGCGCCGCCGAATCTTCTCTCCGGCCGCACTTTGCTTCGCTGTTTCTTATAGCGGTGCAACGACGTGCCTGCAAGCCTCTAGAAGACCCGTGCGTGGAGGCGGGGGACGCAGTAAATTCCTGCCGAAGCCCTCATTCAGCCGGGAAGGGCACGGACTTTGAGCTTCAGCAAGCCGCGGGGATCGGCGCTTGGACCAACGAGGAGCAAAAATTCGCCCGGCTCGAAGACCCGCGCGAGGTCGCGGCCCGGAAAAGCGAGTGCCTCGGCGGCCAGGCGGAAATGAACGGTTCCGCTCTCTCTTGGAGCCAGAGCAATTTTGCAGGTGCCCTTGAGCTCAAGCAGCGGCCGCGCAACGCTCGCCACGAGATCCCGCGCAAAGAGGAAAATCGTTTCCTCGCCGGCAGAGGGTCCTTCATTGAGGACATCGAGCTCGATGATCAGTTCGTCGGCACGTCTGAACTCGGCCTTATCGGCGCGAAGATTGCTCATGGAGAAGCGGCTGTAGCTCAAGCCGTGGCCAAAGAAAAACAGCGGCGTGACCGGCATATCGAGATATTTGCTCGTGTAAGGATCATCCGGATTGGCAGGTCTTCCACTTGGCCGCTCTGCATAGAATATCGGCACTTGCCCAACTTCGCGCGGCCAAGTGACCGGCAGCTTGCCGGCCGGATTGAACTTTCCGGTCAGAACGTCGGCAATCGCATGGCCGGCTTCGACGCCCAGAAACCATGTGGCAAGGAGCGCTTTCGTCCCAGCCGCGATCTTGCTGATCATCAGGGGCCGCCCCGAGGAAATCAGGGTGACAACGGGTTTGCCGAGGCCTAAGATGGCGTTGGCTAGCGCGTGCTGAGCGCCAGGCAGGCCGGGGTTTGCCCGGCTTGCAGCCTCCCCGCTCATGGCGGCGGCCTCGCCCAAGCACAAAATGATGATTTCGGCGGTCCGGCCAATTTCGAGCGCCGCGGCAACGCCCGAGGTATCGTCACCAGCGATGGTCACGCCCGGGGCGAAGGCAATTTCGGCATTGGGGAGCGCCGCTGCGAGACCTTCTTGGATCGTGACGGCATTGGCGGCATTGCCCGCCAACGCCCAGGGGCCGAGCATCTCCGCGCGGGCGTCGGCAAGTGGACCGATGAGCGCGATGTGGCGTAGATTTCGGGAAAGCGGCAACGTGCCGTCGTTGGTGAGAAGAACGATCGACCGCCGCCCGGCTTCGCGCGCGAGTTCGCGCCGGGCCATGGAAGCGCGGCAAGCGGGTGCGCCTGCCGATCCACGGCGGAAGGGATCCTCAAAAAGACCGAGACGCTCTTTGAGCGAGAGCACGCGGCGCACGGCGGCATCGATTGCCTCGATCGACACAAGGCCGCGGGCGAGCGCCGCCGGCAAACCCTGGCTGTAGGCCCCGCCCATCATGTCAATGTCGACGCCGGCCTGGAGCGCGCTCGCTGCCGCTTCCGCAAGATCGGCCGCAATGCCGTGGTGCAGCAATTCCGCGATCGCATTATAATCGCTGATGATGACGCCCTCGAAGCCGGCTTTGCGGCGCAGCCAATCCTGCAGCAAGGGGACATGGGCGGTCATCGGAACCCCGTCAATGTCGTGGAAGGCGGGCATGATCGCCGCGCAGCCAGCCGTGACCGCCGCCGCGAAAGGCGGCAAATAAATTTCGAGCAGCTGGCGGTCGGAGACGTCCGCCGATGCATAGTCTCGCCCGGCGAGAGCTGCGCCATAGGCGCAAAAATGCTTCGCGGTGGCGGCGACCGCCCGTGCGTCCGTCAAACCCTGCGCCGATCCCGCATCTTGGAATCCGCGCACCTTGGCTTTGGCAAATTGCTCGCCGACCCAAGGGTCTTCGCCTGGACCCTCGGCGATTCGGCCCCACCGCGGATCGCGCGTGATGTCGAGCATGGGGGCGAAGACCAGATTGACGCCGTCGGCGGTTGCTTCGATGGCCGCCTCGCGGGCGCTTTGTTCCCACAAGAGGGGATCGAAAGACGCCGCCTCGGCGAGCGGGATTGGAAAAATAGTTTTGTGCCCGTGCACAACGTCAAAGCCAATCAGAAGCGGAATCCCAAGCCGCGTGTTGTGCACTGCGATTTGCTGCAAAGCATTGACGTTCGCAGATCCCCAAAGGTTAAGGAGGCTGCCGATGCGTCCGGCGCGAATATCCTCTTCCGTCCCGCTTGCGAGGACCGGACCGGTGATGGCATACCCTGCCGCTATCATATTGAGTTGGCCGATCTTCTCCTCGAGCGTCATTGCTGCAAGGAGCTTGTCGATCCTGTTCATCCGGTAGCGCCGCTCTGGTGAATTGAGGTTTGGACTTCGTTTAATTGCCTGGTCCTTATGAGGGAAAGTGGTTTCCACTCACGCGTGATCATGCTCTAATCCTCATGCTGTGGCGACACTAGGAAAAATGGAACCAGGCGCAAATGGCTGATGAGACCGAAAAATTGCCCAGGAACAACGCCTCTGCGCGTGACGACAATCTCTGGCCACAGCTCTGGATGATGATCACGACATTTTGGAGTGCGCCGGGCCGCAACAGGCTCGTTTTTCTGGGAGGTTCGATCTGTGTCGTCGTCGGGCTGACCGCCTTCCTTCAAATCCAGCTCAACGCTTGGAACCGGCCGTTCTACGATGCGCTTTCGCTGAAGGACTTTCCGGAATTTTTGCATCAGCTCCTTGTCTTTTTGGAGATCGCCGGTGCCTTGTTGATCTTGAACGTCGCGCAAGCTTGGCTCCGGGAGAGGACGAAGTTGAAATTGCGCGAAGGATTGACGCGCGATCTCTTCGATCAATGGCTTGTGCCAAGGCGTGCGTTTCGCCTCTCTGGCGCAGGCGAAATCGGCATCAATCCGGACCAGCGGATCCACGAGGATGCCCGGCACCTTGTCGAGCTCTCAACCGACCTTGGCATCGGCTTGCTCCAATCGACGCTTCTTCTTGGAAGCTTCATCACGGTTCTGTGGACCGCTTCGCGCGAGATCACCTTTTCCGTCGAGGGATTGAGTTTCTCTTTCCCCGGCTACATGGTCTGGTTGGCGCTGATCTATGCCGGCATCGCATCCTTCGTGAGCTGGCGCGTTGGGCGTCCGTTGATCCCGCTTAACGCCGAACGCTACGCCCGCGAGGCGGATCTGCGCTTTGCTCTCGTGCGGGTGAATGAGCGCACCGAAGCTATTGCCCTTTATGGCGGCGAAACCGATGAGAAGGACTATCTGAACCGCGAGTTCAATCAGGTCCTTTCGATGATGCGGCAGCTCGTCAGCGGGATCACCCGCCTGACCTGGGTGACGGCTGGCTACGGGTGGTTTGCGATCGTCGCACCATTCGTCGTCGCGTCACCCGGCTATTTCGCCGGCAGCATGTCGCTCGGCGGATTGATGATGGCAGCTGGGGCGTTTAACCAGGTCCAGCAGGCGCTTCGCTGGTTCGTTGATAATTTCAGCACAATCGCCGATTGGCGGGCGACGCTTTTGCGCGTCGCGAGCTTCCGTCTGGCGCTCATTGGAATGGACAAGCTCGGCGATGAAGCAGGCCGAATCGAGCTTGTTCAGACAACCGACGACCGCCTTGTGTTTGATCAGATCGGCATCGCCTCGCCCACCACTTGCACGCGGCTCAGCGAAAGGCATGTCACCATCAATCCGGCGGAACGGGTTCTCATCATTGGCAGGCGGCACGGCGGCAAAACCAGTTTCTTCAGCGCGATCGCGGGCCTTTGGCCGTGGGGATCCGGGCGCATCTTGCTGCCGCCAAGACAAACCATGATGTTCGTCTCGCAACAACATTATATGCCGCCAGGCGCATTGCGGGGCGCGCTTGCCTATCCGTCCCAGCCATCCCGGTTCACCAATGACGAGTACCTGGCCGCGCTGAAGCGGCTAAGGCTTAGCCATTTGTCACCTGACCTTGATCGCACCGCGCGCTGGGAACGGGAATTGAATCCCGAGGATCAGCAGAAGCTCGCCTTTGCACGGCTTCTGCTCCATAAGCCACGCTGGATATTGCTCGACGAAGCACTTGATCACCTCGAAGAGGATACGCGCGCCCTGGTTCTCGATATCTTCAGCCAGGAATTGGCGGAGTCGGCGATCGTCAATATCGGCCGGGCCGATACCCACGGAGGCTTTTTCAGCCGCGTCTTGCATCTCATCGAAGACCGGGAGGCTCAGCGCTTGGCGCCTCGCGCCACCGCCTCGGTCGCCGAACCTGCAGCGAAACAGAAAGCACCCGCCGTCTGACTTTCGCCAATAGGAATTGCCCGCAGATGCCGGCCTCCCGTAAACCTTCGCTAAAACATCAGTTGCCGGATGAGACGCTCGTCGATCTCGTGCAGCGCCAGACTTTCCGCTTTTTTTGGGAAGGGGCGCATCCGATTTGCGGCCTCGCGCGCGACCGGACCGGGCTGACGATGGATCCGGACGACGACCTTGTCTGCACGGGAGGGTCCGGCTTTGGCATCATGGCGATCATTGTTGGCGCCGAGCGCGGCTGGATCCGGCGCGACGAAGCGCTCAACCGCCTTGACCTCATGCTCGGTTTTCTCGAGCGGGCGCCCTGCTTCCACGGGCTTTTTCCGCATTATATGAATGGCCGGACCGGAGCGGCGATTAGGTTTGGGCGCAAGGACGATGGGTCCGACATCGTCGAGAGTTCTTTGTTGTTTCAAGGGCTTTTGTGTGCCCGCCAATATTTCGGCGCAGATAGCCTCGCCGAGAAGAGCCTGCGCGATCGCATCACTTGGCTTTGGCGCGATGCCGAGTGGGACTGGCACACGCAAGGCGGGCGCCATGTCTTGACTTGGCATTGGAGTCCCAACAATGGCTTCAGCCTCGACCATGAGATCCGCGGCTGGAACGAGTGTCTCATCACTTACGTGCTCGCAGCGGCTTCGCCGACTTACGCCATTGCACCCCTCGTCTATCATGAAGGCTTCGCGCAAAGCCGGACTTTTCTCAACCGCCGCCGCTATTATGATCTCGATCTGCAGCTTGGTCCAGATTATGGCGGCCCGCTGTTTTTCAGCCATTTCTCTTTCTGCGGGCTCGATCCGCGCGGGCTGAAGGATCATTACGCAAGCTATTTCCAGCAGAACGTCCAGCATACGCTGATCAACTACGAGCATTGCGTGCGCAATCCTCACGGCCATAAGGGCTTTGGGCCGTCCTGCTGGGGCTTGACGGCGAGTGATGACCCTCATGGCTATGCCGCCCACGCACCAGACAACGACAATGGCGTGATTAGTCCAACGGCCGCCTTGTCGAGCTTTCCCTACGCGCCGGAGCAGGCGATGCGCGCGCTTCGCTATTTCCATGACAATCTCGGCGAGAAGATTTGGGGCCGCTTTGGTTTCACCGACGCTTTTAGCGAAACTCAGGATTGGTACGCCAAGAGCTATCTTGCGATCGATCAAGGGCCAATCGTGATCATGATCGAGAACTTCCGGAGCGAGCTTCTATGGAAGCTGTTTATGGCCGACCCGGATGTGAGGACAGGACTCGCCCGGCTCGGCTTTTCAAGCCCGCATGTCACCGACCCGCGATCAGCAGAACAGCAGAAGAATTTTGCGCAAGGTTGAGACTCCAGCCGATTCCATCATGGACGGGCGAGGGCTAGGAGCGACGTCAATGGTAACAGCCGGGTCGGCCAAGGGAAGCGTCCCGGCGCTGGGCAACGTCAGTCAATTGCAACAATGGATGGCGAGACAATACGCCGTCTCGGCGGCGGCTTTGGTCAGCGCGATTTCGGCAACCCATCTCGTCAAGGAGCGGCGTGGCTTCGGTCAGACGATTCGGCCCCTGCCTGGTTCCGTGCTGGCCTCGACGGCACTTGGCTCCTGGGATCCGGATCCCGACTATTTCTTTCATTGGCTGCGCGATTCGGCCATCGTCATCGACGCCTTGCGGCATGTCATCACGGATCAAGGTGGCGAGGGCGAAGGGCTCTGCCGCTTCAAGCAGTTTGTCGCATTCAGCCTCTCGCTCAACCGCCTCGACGGCGGCGCGTTTCTGCAGGCATCTGGTGATTTTAGAAAGAATGTTGATCCTTGGTTTTTGCAATTCGTGCGCGATGACAGCGATCTACGCGCGATTGCTGGGGATCGTGTGCTTGGCGAGCCGCGGTTCAATCCAGATGCGACGCTCGACATCAGCAAATGGTCGCGTCCCCAACATGATGGTCCTGCCTTGCGGGCTCTCGTCTTGATGCGTTTCTGGTCTCTCGACACCCTCGATGCGCCGACCCGTGCGTCCATGCAAACCCTGATTGAGACCGATATCGCCTTTATCCTCGACCATTGGCATGAGCCTTGTTTCGATATTTGGGAAGAGGAACAAGGCCATCACTATTGCACGCGGCTTCTACAGCACGCCGCCCTCGCCGAAGGGGCGGTCTGGATGGAATGCTCGCCCCGTCAGGATGAGAGCTTTGCTCGGGCGCGGGCCTGCCGCACGATGGCACGAGAGATCCTTAAGTCCCTCGATCAGTATTGGAATCCCGACAGAGGTCTTTATGTGAGTCGAAAGGGCGTTGCCAATCCAAGCCCAGGGAAAGATCCCGATTTCGCGACGATCCTTGGTGTCATTCACGCGGGCCGCAGGGAAGGGGCGCATAGCGTGCTCGACCCAAAGGTCTTGGCGACCTTGACTCAGCTTGAGGCTCTGTTCGAGGCGAGCTATGTCATCAACCAAGGCCGTCCGGCAGACCTTGGCCCCGCCATGGGACGTTACTCCGGCGATAGCTATTTCAGCGGGGGTGCCTATTATTTTTCGACGCTTGGCGCGGCGGAATTTTATTATTCGCTCGCTGAGGCGGTGGCGGCCGGCGCCGATTTGGCCGTTATGCCGGAGAATGAAGCATTTCTGCTGAGGCTTGGGTTAGCGGACAGCACTTTGGCGCTGTTGCCGCAAGAAAACAGGCGACTGTTCTTCGAGGCCTTGCTCCAGCGCGGTGATCAATTCATGGCGACGGTGGCGGCCCATACCCCCGCCTCGGGAGAGCTTTCAGAGCAATTCGATCAGGCGACGGGCGCCCAGACTTCGGCGAAGATGCTTACCTGGAGCCATGCTGCTTTCATCACCGCCTTCACCCGCCGGCAAGCTGCCCTTCGCGCACAAGCCTTGCCCCTCGAAACTCGCGCATCGCAATGATCGACAAGCTCGAATTCCTGATTGCGCTCGCACGCGAGCGCAACTTCAGCCGCGCCGCCGAGAGCTGCGGCGTCACGCAGCCGACTTTATCGGCGGGCATCAAGCAGCTTGAGGATATGCTGGGCGTGCTGCTCGTCAACCGGAGCTCGCGCTTCTACGGGCTGACGGCGGAAGGGGAACGCGTGCTGGAATGGGGCCGGCGTATCGTCAGCGACGCGCGCGCCATGCGCCAAGATTTGCATGCTGCAAAGACCGCGCTGGCCGGACATCTGACGCTCGCCACTGTTCCAACCGCGGTGCCCGTGGCCGCCGAGCTTACGATTCCGTTCCGGGCAAAACATCCCGGCGTACGGTTCACGGTTCTTTCAAAAACGTCGCGTGAGATCCTGTCAATGCTCGATGATTTCCAAATCGACGCGGGCCTCACCTATCTCGACAATGAACCGCTTGGCGAGCTTCATACGGTGCCGCTTTATCACGAGCGCTATTTGCTTTTGACCCGTACCGGAAACCCGCTCGGTGAACGGGAAAAGGTGACATGGGCGGAAGTCGCGGCTATTCCCCTTTGCCTGCTGACCCCCGACATGCAGAACCGTCGCATTCTTGATCGACTATTGGTGGGCGCGGCGACGCCGCCACCCATCGAGTCGAATTCCATGCTCGTGTTGTTTTCGCACGTCCAGATTGGTGGTTATGCCTGCATCGTTCCTGAAAAGGTCGCAGGAGTCCTCAGTATCAACGAGCCCTTGCGCGCCATCCCCGTCGTTGAGCCGCGGGAAATCTATCGGATCGGTCTCGTTTCCCCGCGCCGCGAACCGATTCCGCCGCTCACCAAGGCGCTCGCTGCCGAAGCGCTCCGCTTGGGAATGCCGCCCCAACTCGGATCACGACGCAACGCCCATTGATAGGCGATCGCGTTAGCTGCGCCCGAGATCAATAGACGTTATCAATGAGTCTACTGGACTGTGTTATTGATCTTTAAGCGTTAAAGCCCCATAGTGGCGATGCTTAAATAAAGTGGACAGGAAACGCATGCCAGAGGCTTCCCCCTGGAACGCAGAACGCGCGGCGGAGATCATTGCCGAACATGCCGGGATGGAGGGCCCCATGCTCCCGATCCTGCATGCCCTGCAGGAAGAATTCGGGTATGTCGGCGCCGCTGCCGTTCCACTGATCGCTGAGGCGCTCAATTTGACCCGTGCCGAGGTGCACGGCGTTGTGACCTTCTACCATGATTTCCGCCACGAGCCCTGCGGCCGTCACCTGCTTCAGCTTTGCCGTGGTGAGGCCTGCCAGAGCATGGGGAGCGAGAACCTGGCGGCGAATCTTCTCGGCAAGCTCGATGTCGGCTGGCATGGCACCACGAGCGATGGTGAACTGACGGTCGAGCCTGTCTATTGCCTTGGCCTTTGCGCCAACTCGCCGTCCGCCCTCCTCGACGGAGAGCCGCTCGGGCGTTTGGATACAGGGAAAATTACCGAGGCCATAGAGGAGGCGCGCGCGTCATGACGCGCATTTTTGTCCCTCAGGACGTGGCGGCGCTTGCGATGGGCGCCAATAAGGTGGCGGCGAAAATCGCCGCCGAAGCGCGGACCCGTGGCCTGTCGATTGAGATCATTCGCACCGGCTCGCGGGGCATGCTGTTCCTGGAGCCCTTGGTCGAAGTCGAGACAGCGCAAGGTCGCATCGGCTATGGCCCGGTTTCCCCTTCCGACGTTGCATCTCTTTTCGATGCCGGGTTTGTCACCGGCGGGGCCCATGCCTTGCGGATTGGCAAGCCGGAAGATCATCCCTATCTCGCGCGCCAGACTCGCCTGACTTTCGCGCGCTCCGGCATCATCGATCCGCTTTCGCTCGCCGATTATGCCGCCCATGACGGTTGGCGCGGCCTTAAGCAGGCCATTGCGATTGGCCCCGAGGCCATCGTGGCCGAAGTCACGAAATCCGGGCTTCGCGGCCGGGGCGGCGCCGGTTTCCCGACCGGCATTAAATGGAAGACCGTCGCCGATACAACCGCCGACCGCCGCTATGTCGTCTGCAACTTCGACGAAGGGGATAGCGGCACTTTCGCCGACCGTATGATCGTTGAGGGCGATCCTTTCGCGCTGATCGAAGGCATGACGATTTGCGGGATTGGCGTCGGCGCGACCAAGGGTTATGTTTATTGCCGCTCGGAATATCCGCATGCCGCAAAGACCTTCTCGGAGGCGCTGCGGATCGCGCGGGAGGCGGGTTATCTTGGCCCGAACATCCTTGGCTCCGGTCACGCCTTCGAGCTTGAACTCCGAATGGGTGCCGGCGCTTATGTCTGCGGTGAGGAGACCGCGCTTCTTGATAGTCTTGAGGGCAAGCGCGGCATCGTGCGGGCGAAACCTCCGCTTCCTGCTCACAAAGGACTGTTTGGCAAGCCCACGGTCGTTAACAATGTCCTCTCGCTGGTTGCGGTTCCGACGATCCTCGACCGCGGCGCTGAGTTTTACGCAGGTTTTGGGTTCGGCCGTTCGCGCGGAACCATGCCCATCCAGATTGCCGGAAACGTCCGCTATGGTGGCCTGTTCGAGGTCGCCTTCGGGCTGACCCTTGGCGAAATCGTCGAGGATATCGGGGGTGGCACGCTTTCTGGCCGCCCAGTGCGGGCGGTTCAATGCGGCGGGCCGCTCGGCGCCTATTTCCCGCGCTCCCTGTTTGATACGCCCTTCGATTACGAAGCTTTTGCCGCGCGCGACGGGCTCATCGGGCATGGCGGCATTGTCGTTTTCGACGACACGGTCGATATGGCGAAAATGGCGCGCTTCGCGATGGAATTTTGTGCGATCGAGAGTTGCGGCAAATGCACGCCTTGCCGGATCGGCTCGACTCGCGGTGTCGAGGTGATCGATCGCTTGCTCGCCGGCGTGAAACCGGCGGAAAATCTCGCGCTGCTCGAAGATCTCTGCAACACGATGAAATTTGGCTCGCTCTGCGCGCTGGGTGGCTTTGCGCCTTACCCGGTAATGAGCGCCGTTCACCATTTTAGGGAAGATTTCACGCCGCGTGTTCTCGCCGCTGCGGAATAGGGAGGCTGCCATGCCGCTTGTCACCGAGATCGATTACGGAACGCCTGCCCCCCGGTCAGAGACGATGGTCACGCTCACCATCGATGGTGTCAAGACACAGGTCCCCGAAGGCACCTCGATCATGCGCGCGGCGATGGAAATCGGCACGAAAATCCCGAAGCTCTGCGCGAGCGACATGCTCGACGCTTTCGGCTCCTGCCGACTCTGTCTCGTCGAGATCGAGGGCCGCAATGGCACCCCCGCCTCCTGCACGACGCCGGTGGCGCCTGGCATGGTCGTCCATACTCAGACCAACCGCCTGAAAGCCCTCCGCAAAGGCGTGATGGAGCTTTATATCTCCGATCATCCGCTTGACTGCCTCACCTGCGCCGCCAATGGCAATTGCGAATTGCAGACAGAGGCGGGCAATGTCGGCCTGCGGGACGTGCGCTATGGCTATGATGGCGCCAACCACCTTGTCAGCAAGAAAGACGAATCCAATCCTTATTTCAGCTATGATCCGGCCAAGTGCATTGTTTGCAACCGCTGCGTTCGGGCCTGCGAGGAAGTGCAGGGCACGTTTGCCCTGACGATCGACGGGCGCGGCTTTAAGAGCCGAGTGTCGGCGGGCCAGGCGGAGTCTTTTCTTTCGTCGGAGTGCGTCTCTTGCGGAGCCTGCGTCCAGGCTTGTCCGACGGCAACCCTCATCGAGAAATCGGTGATCGAGATCGGCCAGCCGGAACATTCGGCCGTCACCACCTGCGCCTATTGCGGGGTCGGGTGCACCTTCAAGGCTGAAATGCGCGGCGAGGAACTCGTCCGCATGGTTCCCTATAAAGACGGCAAAGCGAACCATGGACATTCCTGCGTCAAGGGCCGCTTCGCCTGGGGCTATGCGACTCATAGAGATCGCATTCTGAAGCCGATGATCCGCGCCAAAGTTTCGGACCCGTGGCGGGAGGTTTCCTGGGAGGAGGCCTTTGCGCATGCGGCGGCGGAGTTCAAGCGCATTCAAGAAAAATATGGCAAGAACTCGGTCGGTGCCATCACGTCCTCCCGCTGCACGAACGAAGAGACCTACCTCATCCAGAAACTCGTGCGTGCCGGTTTTGGCAATAACAACGTCGATACTTGCGCGCGGGTTTGCCATTCCCCGACCGGCTATGGCCTCGGGACCGCTTTTGGAACCTCGGCCGGAACGCAGGATTTCGATTCGATCGACGAAACCGATGTGATCATGGTCGTCGGTGCCAACCCGACCGATGGCCATCCGGTGTTCGGCTCACACATGAAAAAGCGGCTGCGCGAAGGCGCGAAACTGATCGTTCTCGATCCGCGCCGCATCGATCTCGTGCGCACGCCGCATGTCGAGGCCGATTATCATCTGCCTCTGCAGCCTGGCACCAATGTCGCGGTCTTGACGGCGCTCGCCCATGTCGTTGTGACGGAGGGCCTCGTCAACACGAAGTTCGTGAGCGAACGCTGCGATCTTGCGGAATTTCAGGAATGGGCGGAATTCGTCTCTGAGGCGCGCCACAGCCCCGAAGCCGTCGAAAAATTCACCGGCGTTCCGGCCGATCTCGTGCGCAAGGCCGCGCGGCTCTATGCCACGGGCGGCAATGCGGCCATTTACTACGGGCTCGGCGTCACGGAACACAGCCAGGGTTCGACCACCGTGCTCGCGATCGCCAATCTCGCGATGGCGACCGGCAACCTTGGCCGGAATGGCGTTGGCGTCAACCCGCTGCGCGGGCAGAACAATGTGCAGGGCGCTTGCGACATGGGCTCCTTCCCGCATGAGCTTGCGGGCTACAGGCATATTTCCGATGCTGACGCGCGTGCGATCTATGAGAAATTATGGGGCGTGACGCTCGACAAGGAACCGGGTCTGCGCATTCCGAACATGCTCGACTCCGCCGTCGAAGGCACATTCAAAGGCATTTACGTCGAGGGTGAGGATATTCTCCAATCCGACCCCGACACCCATCATGTGGCCTCCGGCCTTGCCGCGATGGAATGCGTGATCGTCCAGGATCTGTTCCTCAACGAGACGGCGAATTACGCCCATATCTTCCTGCCGGGCTCGACCTTTCTCGAAAAGGATGGGACGTTCACAAATGCCGAACGCCGCATCCAGCTCGTTCGCAAGGTCATGAGCCCGAAGAGCGGCTATGCGGATTGGGAGATCACGGTCAAGCTCGCGGAAGCCATGGGCGTGCCGATGAACTATGCACATCCGAGCGAAGTCATGGACGAGATCGCGGCGACGACACCGAGCTTCGCAGGTGTCTCTTTTGCCAAGCTCGATCAAGTCGGCTCGGTCCAATGGCCCTGCAATGAGAAGGCTCCCCAGGGCACGCCGATCATGCACATTGGCGGCTTCCATAAGGGCAAGGGCAAGTTCGTCCTCACGGAATATGTGCCGACCGACGAGAGGACCGGCCCGCGTTATCCGCTGCTGCTCACGACCGGACGCATTCTCAGCCATTACAATGTGGGGGCCCAGACGCGCCGCACCGGAAATGTCGTTTGGCATGAGGAGGACCGTCTCGAAATCCATCCCCACGATGCGGAGCAGCGCGGGGTTCGCGATGGCGATTGGGTCAAACTTGCAAGCCGGGCGGGAGAGACAACTTTGCGGGCGCTTGTCACCGACCGTGTTGCGCCGGGCGTCGTCTATACGACTTTCCACCATCCCTCGACGCAGGCCAATGTCGTGACCACCGATTTCTCCGACTGGGCGACCAATTGTCCGGAGTTCAAGGTCACCGCCGTACAAATCTCGCGCTCCAATGGGCCGACGGATTGGCAAGAGCATTATCGCGAACAGGCCGAGCAAAGCCGCCACATCGCCGAGGCAGCCGAAGCCGCGGAATGAGTGATAACCCTTGGGTTGAAGGCGGCCTGCCGCCGCCTTCGCAAAGCGTATCTTGCACCGCGTGGCGTCGCGGTGAAGCATCGGCTGCGGTTCGCACGGTGCCGGAAGAAACCGCCATCGCTTTCACCTTCAACGGCTCGACCCACGCCGTGATGATGGCGACGCCGGCGGATCTTGAGGATTTCGCGGTTGGTTTCGCACTGACCGAGGGTCTGATCGAGGCGCCAAGCGAGATTGCCAGTCTCGAAATTCTCCCAACGCCGCTCGGCATCGAACTCAGGATTTGGCTGCCGGAGGCGCGCGCGAAGACTTATGCCGCCCGCCGCCGCAGCATGGCGGGGCCGACGGGCTGCGGACTTTGCGGCATTGAAAGCCTCGAGGAAGCTTCGCGGCCGGCGCCTTTCGTCGCCAATGCGAGCCGCTTCAATTTTGAGGCGATCATCGAGGCCATGGCGTCGCTTTCGTCCGGACAGACGCTGAATCGCGAGACTCACGCCGTTCACGCGGCGGGATTTTGGGTTCCGGCGCGGGGCCTCGTCGCCGTCCGGGAGGATGTCGGACGCCATAACGCGCTCGACAAGCTCATTGGGGCGCTGGCCCGGAACGGGGAGGCGGCCGCCCATGGCATCGTGCTTCTCACGAGCCGTGTCTCGATCGAGCTCATTCAAAAAGCGGCGCGGCTCGGCGCGCCGGCCGTTGCCGCCGTCTCCGTGCCGACAGCGGCCGGCATCCGCTTGGCGCAGGCGAGCGGGATTACGCTTGTCGCGATCGCGCGCGGCCAGGATTTCGAGGTTTTCACCCATCATGAACGCATCATTGATCGAGCCCAGCATCATGTCGCATGACCCTTCCTCGCCCAAGAAGCTGATCTATATGGCGAATCAGATCGGCAAATTCTTCGCGCCGCAAGCGCATGACAAGGCGGTCGCCGGCATTGCCAATCATCTCACGAGATTCTGGCCTCCCAGCATGCGCAAGAAAATCGTCCTTCATCTGAATGAGGGCGGGGAGGGGCTCGATCCCCTCGTCAAGGAGGCCGTGCAATGGCTGAGGGTCAAGCTCGCGGACGAGGTCGGCTATTCGGGCGACGCTTAGGAACAAGCGCATGCAGCCGATAGACGGGTCAAATTGACTCACCTATTAATGCTTTTGTGACCATATGATTCTGTTATCGTTCTTCCTAAGAGGAACGACTCAATGGACCCAACATATCATCTGTCTGGCGGTTTCAAACCGACCATGAAGCGTTTCGCTGATCTCGATGGTCCCGATTTCTTTCCCACGCCAGCTTGGGCAACGCATGCCCTAATAGAAAACGAAAAATTTAGCGGCGATATTTGGGAGTGTGCCTGTGGCGACGGGGCGATGTCCCGTGTCCTTGAGAAGATTGGCGCCCAAGTAATTAGCTCCGATCTATACCCACGTGGCTTCGGCGAGGAGGGGGTGGACTTTCTTGATAACGATCGCTGTGCCGATAACATTATCACAAATCCGCCTTATAATAGCGCCGAAGGCTTTGTCGCGTCCGGGGTAAGTAAGGCGCAGCGGAAGTTCGCCCTCTTGCTGCGTCTGGCCTTCCTCGAAGGGGCAAATCGAACAAACACTATTTTTTCGCGCATCCCCCCAAGCCGTGTTTGGGTGTTCAGCGAGCGCATTACCTTTTATCCAGCTGGTGCAGAAGTAAAGGGTTCAGGGACTACCGCCTATGCATGGTTCGTGTGGGACAAGGACGCGTCCAGCAACACCGAACTTAAGTGGTTCAAGCCAGGCTATAAAGCTCGCTATTCATGATCCGGAAGGGAACGCACAAACTCTCGGCCGAGCTGGGTGATCTTTATTCCGTCGCCCGTATATTCAGCGTATCCCCGTGAGAACATACTCTCACGCCCAGTTCTGTGGGAAATTAGGTTTCTCACCTTTTGGGAAAATTTCGTGTCTTGACGACCCTCCAATATTTCAGCGTCTTCTCCCTCGGGCTGAAACATTGCAGTTAGCTCCGTGATCAATTCAGCAGTTGTGACTTCTCCGTTGGGGCGAGTCGCGGCCAACCGAAGTGATGGGGAAATGAGGTCTCTTTCATGAATTCTGACTGGCATGAGACATACCTGCTAAGCTAACGCGAAAGCGAAAGTTACTTGGCAACTAAGCTCTGAGTCGAGAGTGTAATCATTATTGTTCAGGCAATGCCAAATTCCGAAAACCCATAAGAACAAAAACGGAACTTGATTCAATAGCCACCGTCCGTTAGGCCTCGCCCATGGGAAAACACGTCACTCCGCCGCCGTCACCTCCAACCGGGGGCACCGAAGATGTCAAGCTGCGCGAGGCGCTCGAAGAGCGCTATCTCGCCTATGCGCTTTCAACCATCATGGGACGGGCCTTGCCCGATGCTCGCGATGGGCTGAAGCCGGTGCATCGGCGCATCCTCTACGGCATGCACATCTTGCGGCTCGATCCCGCCTCCGCCTTCAAGAAATGCGCAAAAATCGTCGGCGATGTGATGGGCTCCTTCCATCCGCATGGCGACCAGGCGATCTATGACGCCTTGGTTCGGCTCGCCCAGGATTTCTCCTCGCGCTATCCGCTCATCGACGGACAGGGCAATTTCGGCAATATCGACGGCGATGGCGCCGCCGCCTATCGCTATACCGAAGCGCGGATGACCGATGTCGCGCGTCTTTTGCTCGAAGGCATCGACGACGACACCGTCGATTTCCGCGACAATTATTCGGGCGACCAGAAAGAGCCGGTCGTCCTGCCCGCCGCGCTTCCGAACCTCCTGGCCAATGGGGCGCAGGGCATTGCGGTGGGCATGGCAACCTCGATTCCGCCGCATAATCTCGCCGAGCTTTGCGACGCGGCGCTCCATCTCATCTCGCATAAAAATGCGACGGTCGATCAATTGCTCGCTTTCGTGCCGGGGCCGGATTTTCCGACCGGCGGTATCCTCGTCGAGCCACGCGAAGCGATCGCGGAGTCCTATCGCACGGGGCGGGGTGCGTTCCGGCTGCGGGCGCGCTGGGCGAAGGAGGAGGGGAGCCGCGGAGTCTGGGCCATCGTCGTCACCGAAATTCCCTATATGGTGCAGAAGTCGAAGCTTATCGAAAAGATCGCCGAGCTTCTCTCCGAGAAAAAACTGCCGCTCGTCGGCGATATTCGCGATGAATCCGCCGAAGACATCCGTGTCGTCATCGAACCGCGTGCGCGTACCGTCGATCCCGAGTTGATGATGGAGCAGCTCTTCAAGCTTACCGAGCTTGAGAGCCGCTTTCCGATGAACATGAATCTTCTTGCCGATGGCGTTGTGCCGCGCGTCGTCTCCTTGAAGGAGGCGCTGCGGCAATGGCTCGACCACCGCCGCGAGGTTCTTCTACGCCGTTCGCGCCATCGCCAGGCCGAGATCGAGCACCGCCTCGAAGTTCTCGCCGGCATGATCATCGTCTTCCTCAATCTCGACGGGGTGATCGCGATCGTCCGCGAGGCCGAGGATCCAAAGCAGGAATTGAAGGCCGTCTTCCAGCTTTCCGACGTTCAAGCGAACTACATCCTCGACACAAGGCTGCGCAGTTTGCGGCGGCTTGAGGAAATGCAGCTGCGCCGGGAGAACGACGACCTTGCCAAGGAAAAGCGCGCTATCGAAGCCTTGCTGCGTGACGAGGGCAAGCAATGGAAAGCGATCGGCGCGCAGATTCGCGAACTCAAAAAGACCTATGGCCCCGAGACGAAATTGGGACGCCGCCGCACCAGTTTCGGGGAGCTGCCCGCGATCGCCAATGACGATATCTTCGGGGCGATGATCGAGCGCGAGCCCGTAACAATCGTGGTCTCCGAGAAAGGCTGGATCCGCGCCCTCAAAGGCAATGTCGAGGATCTTTCAAGCTTGCCATTCAAGGGCGACGACAAGCTTGCCATTTCCTTCTTCGCCGAAACCACGTCCAAAATCCTTGTGCTTGCGAGCGATGGGAGGATTTTCACTTTGGACGCAAGCAAGCTTCCGGGCGGACGCGGCCAAGGCGAGCCGGTGCGGTTGATGGCCGAGATCGCGGAAGGCGAGACCATTACCGTGGTCTTCCCTTATGTGGCTGGCCAGAAAATGCTCGTCGCCGCAAGCGACGCACGCGGCTTTGTCGTCAGTCAAGACGAGATGGTTGGCGGCACCCGAAAAGGCAAGCTGCTTTTGAACGTGGAGAAGCCGGCGGCGGCCGCCCTCATCGTGCCCGCCGATGGCGATCATGTGGCGGTGATCGGCGAGAACCGCAAGCTTCTGATCTTCCCGCTCGAGCAGGTGCCGGAGATGGCGCGCGGCAAAGGCGTGCGCCTCCAGAAATACAGGGACGGCAGGATCAGCGATGCCAAGGTGTTTGTGCTCAAGGAGGGCTTGAGCTGGAAGGATGCGGCCGGGCGGACCTTCAATGTTCCATCACGCGAGCTGCGGGATTGGATCGGCAATCGCGCCGAAGCCGGACGCCTACCGCCAAAAGGCTTTCCGAAAAACAACCGCTTCGGCTGAAATCGCTCGGCGGTGGCGCTCGGCGGTTATTGGTGAAATGAGGACCTGCCATGGCCTGAGCCGAGCGTTGTGTTTGGGCCCGCTCTACTCCACCCGCTCCCAGCCATTCATGCCAAGCCGCTCCTGCGGCAGAAAGCGTGCCTTATAGGCCATCTTCCTTGAGCCCTCGACCCAATAGCCGAGATAGACATGCGGCAGGCCAAGACGGCGCGCGCGCTCAATGTGATCGAGAATCATGAAGGTTCCGAGCGAGCGCTGCTGCTCCTCCGGGACATAGAAGGAATAGACCATGGAGAGACCGTCGGCCAGGAGATCGGTCAGGCAGGCGGCAAGCAGCGGCCGCTCGCCATCGGCGTCTTTCTCGGTGGGCCGGTATTCGACGAGGCGCGTTTCGACGTGGCTGTCCTCGATCATCGTCGCATAGTCGATCGCCGTCATGTCGGCCATGCCACCGTCGCCATGCCGCTTGTCGAGATAGCGGCGGAAGAGCGAATATTGCTCGCTGCTCGGTTCCGGCCGCGTCACCGTCCCCGCGATATCGCGATTGCATTCGAGGATGCGGCGGAAATTTCGGGAGAGGCGAAATTCAGCGGCTTTGATGCGCGCCGACACGCAGGCGCGGCAATTTTCGCACGCGGGCCGATAGGCGATGGTCTGCGAGCGCCGGAACCCCGATTGGGTGAGTTGATCGTTCAGCGCCACGGCGCGGCGGCCGATCAAATGGGTGAAGACCTTGCGCTCCTGCCGGTCCGGTAGATAGGGGCACGGCGAGGGCGCCGTCAGATAAAATTGCGGTGCGTCGCGCGGCTCTCGCGTCACGTCTAACAGGCCTTCTTTTGGGTTCCCGAAGCGAGGCTCGCCTCAAGAGCCGTCGCCTCGATTGCTTGACTTTGTCGCATGAATTCGTCTGGAACGTCTGCCCTCATTTGCATCATAAGAGAGAATTGATCCCTTCGACAGAAAAATGCGGTCGAATATTCTCCTCCTTCACATGAAACGCCGGACGATGATAACACCGGCGAGGATGTCGTGCAGACATCTTTTGTTGGCGCTTACGAGCGAAACGAGAAAAATCGGCGGGAACATTGTGCTCAGATAAAAGAGCACCGCATGCACAGCGGCGACGAGAAAGGGCACCCTTGTGCCATCCGTCAGCCGCATCTCGAGATCCATGGCGCGCATGCCCGGCGTTGCCATGCGGTAGCCCGAGACCGTGAGGCCATTGTAAAAAAATGCCACGGCGGGAAACAGCGGTGGCAAGATGATGAGCGAGAGCCCGAAGGTCAGAACGGCGAGGGAAAGCCACAGCGAGAAGGAAAGGATCGAGACGAAAATCAGATCGAAACAGAGCGCGATGATCCGCCGCGTGCGAACCGACGCAAGAGCCTGCGCCGGAAGTTGCGGCTCGAAGAAGAGTGGCGCCGGGAAGTCCGGCCTGTCAAAACCTCCGCTATTGCTCATCTCGGCACTCCGGCGCAGGACCATGTCAGTGAAACGGCCCAAATGATGTGGCGCTCGCAAGGCCACCGCACAAGGGCCGCAGGACGGATACCCCCGGGGCTCCCTTGACCAGCGGCCACGACGAGCATCATGTTACGCTCAAATGCGGGAAAGGAAAGAAAGCGAGCCGTTCGGAAGGTATTTTTTCAGGTCTGGCCGCGGTTTTCCGCGACCTACGCCACGCCTCTGCTCGGACCGCCTCTTGGCTGGCGCGCTCTAAAGCGGCGGAAGCGCAAAGCTCGCATACCGGGGTCCGGTCATTCCCGCCTTAAAGAATGCTTTGCAATGCCAGCTGCAACCCGGCCGGTGTGACGGGCTTTGCCAGCCAAGGGACAGAGCGGAAAATCCGATTAATTCCCGGCGCATCGGCAGGAAAGCCGGAAACCACGAGATAAGGTATTTCTCGCTCTGCGAGCTTTTTTGCGAGGTCTATGCACGTCTTATCCTGCAAGTCCACGCCGATGATCGCTGCATCGGGACTGTGGGCGCTCAGCCATTTTCCAGCTGACGCGAAGTTCGACCAAGATGCTCCCACAGAGAAGCCCGCATCGCGGATCATGCTCTCATAGGATGTCGCGAGGCGGTCGTTGCGCTCCACGATGAGGATGAGGGGTCTTGCGCGAGGTTGTGGCCGCTCTGATTTGCTGGACGGCCTCAGATCTCTTGCCGGAATCCTAGCAATGCAGCACTCGCCGCTCACGGGTGCAGTCCTTGGGCAGGTCGGAACTCGCTCCTCGCAACAGCGCCGGCACCATAATTCCATGACAGACCAGTCATGTTTCAAAGCCCGCACCCCTCCGACAATCCACATCCAGCATATGGCGGTATGCTCGCTCTCAAAATCCGCTTTCCACACTTCTTGGACGTGCCGCGCCTCATTCAAAAAAAGAAGATGAAAATTCAACTGCTTACGGCTTCCCTTAACAGAGTCAGTTGCTTCGCACCCATGCCCGCTGTCCTGGCCACAAATCATCGGGATTTCTGCGTTCGGGAGGAGAGGGTCGGTGCTCTCTCCGGTCCTTTCGGGGGTTCCGCATGTATTAATTCCCGAGATTTTATGATTCAACGTCATCTCCTACTTATAACGATCACATCTCTCGTCTCAGCGATCAGAGCATCTCGGCAGAGTGCCAGCGGGGTTCCCTCCAAAGCTGCCTTATGACTTTAGCTGTACACGGGACACAACCTCCTGCACCTTGCTCTTCATGGATCAGCGACATCGGGACTCCTGAACACCAATGATTCCCGTAAAGAGCTGCTTCTGTCGGCGGGTGACGCCCTGCTTGCACACTCCTGGATGCATCCGGCTTCGTCCTAGAACGAAAGGAGGACGTCCGCTTTGACGGCGTGTCATTATGACACATTGACTTGTTTAGAATTGGCCGTCGGTGGCAGATGCCACAAAGAAGAAAAGTATTCCGCGCTAAATCAACCTCCTCCCTTCCGCTTGCGCTGAATGGCGGTCGCCTTTCTTGTGAGTTTAGGACGGACGTGAGCACGCACAGCGCTTTCGCGGATCAGTCTTCGCGCCGGGCGTATGACGAGATTTCGGGGAGCTGAAAATCCTAGATTTTGTCTGATCGCAGGTGTACGTTGTTGTGTAGTAATGGTCAGCGAATTTTCCAATGCAGTTAGGGCCAGCACAACACAATATCCTTCACACCACACCCCAGAGCGTGTGTAATGGCATGCCGAATGCCCAGTCCACACTGCGGCCACAATCCGCATCCATCGGATTGCCGTCCCTTCAATTGCAATGTCCGTCCCACAAACATCTCAATGTCGCCATCATTATCTAAAAAGGAAAGTTAAAATTACATAGAGTTCATCCTTAGACACGGAATAACCAAGCGTCTGTGGCGTAGGTCACGGATAAAAATTTAGCGATCGCATCAATTATTATCCGCGTTGCGGCTTTTCTGCCGCGCAACCCCTGGTTCTATTGATGCATTACAGAATCTGGCTTTCAGCCGGAGGAGCCTGCCGTGCGGCCGCATCAAGGCAACCTTACTCCGGATAACCGATTGCTCCGCGCGTTTGACCACGTGAGCTGGGCGCGAACCAGCAATGTTGCCGAAAGAATCGAGGCGAAGGAAGGCTCGGTGCTCTGCTGGGCAGGCGATCGGATTGAGCACGTTTACTTTCCCGAAAACGCCATCCTCTCCGTATTGACGATCCTCGCCGATGGATCGGCAATCGAGACCGCGAACATTGGACGTGAAGGGGCTTTTGGTCTGTTCGAGGCGATGTATACACATTCCTCTTTCAGCCAATGTCTCGTACAGACACCCGGTACATTGATGCGTGTACCTTTTGATGTCTTGCGCTATTTATTCGAGCATAATCCGCAAATTCGTGCTCTCTTCGTCTGCTATACCGAGGCGTTGCGGGCACAGATCCAGCAGACGGTCGCATGTTATGCCTCGCATACTACGCAAGAAAGACTTTGCCGCTGGCTCCTCGTGATGGCCGACCGGGCTGGCCAGGATCTCCGATTCACGCATGAGTTTTTGGCCCATATCTTGGGGGCTAACCGCAAATCGGTGACGCTCGCCATGCAGGCCATGCACAGGGCGGGCCTCGTCAACTATCAACGGGGACGCATACGAATTCTCGACCGCCCCGGCCTCGAAAAGGCTTCCTGTGAGTGTTATGCAGCCCTTAAAAAATGCTTCGAAGACTGCAACAAGACGCAGTCTTAGCTCGCCCGCCTGTTGAGTTTGTGATGCGTCAGGCACTCCATCGTCTTCAGATTCACACGAAGCATAAGGGTCTCGTCGAGATCACGACGCAAGTGTCGGCCTGGGCCGAGAGGCAAAAGATCACGGCTGGGCTGCTTACAATTTTTTGCCGCCATACCTCGGCCTCGCTCCTCATTCAGGAGAATGCCGATCCCGATGTCCGAGCCGATCTCGAAAGGTTTTTCGACACAATCGCGCCGGAAGACGGTGAGCGCCATATCCATCGCACCGAGGGGCCGGATGACATGCCGGCGCATATCAAAGCCGCGCTCACGCAAACGCAGCTTGCGATTCCTGTCGCATCGGGGCGTCTGGTCCTTGGCACATGGCAAGGGATCTATCTCTTTGAGCACCGCCGGGCGCCACACCCGCGCGAGATCGTGCTGCACCTTTTAGGGGAGTAGCTGTTCTCTAGAAGAGAATGGCTGTTGCGGCCCGCTGGGCGCCGGCCTGCTGCTCGCAGGCCTCGCGCGGCGAGCCGTTTGCCTTCAAGCGGCCGATGGCGGCGAGGCCTGGATCGCGCCAGAGAGCGCCGCGCGCAGAGCATCCTCTTTCGTATGGTCGAAAGAGGTTCGCAAAACCGTTCCGCCGACGCCCTTTAAGTCCTCCAGAACTTTGTCGGTTGTAAGCTTGCGGATCAGCAAAAACAGCGCCGCATTGCCAGACTGTAGGGTCTGCCCGACTTCTTTCATGAAATCGTCATTGACGCCGACGTCGGTGAGCGCGCCGCCGATCGCGCCGGAGGCGGCTCCGATCGCAGCGCCAGCCAAGGGCATCAAGAAGATCAAGCCAATAAGCGTGCCCCAAAACGTTCCAGATACCGCTCCCATCGCGGTTGTATTGACAAGCTGGTTGAGCTTGACTGATCCATCGGGCTGCTTAACCGCGATCGCCGCGTCGCCGAGCTCGATCAAATATTCTTTTTGCAGTTCCAAGATTCTTTGGCGAACCTCCTCGGCCTTGGCTTCAGAGGGAAATGCGATAACAACAAGATCGCTCATGATTTAACCCTTTCCTTGCGCACGGGTTGTTCCGGCCGGGTTCTTCCGAGGGCCGCGGCAACGTGTTTATCGGCTACGCCATGCATCTTGAACCGGAATCGCGAAATCGCGATGTCTGAAGCAAGACCAGTGCTGGTTATAGTAAAGATTTCGCTCCGCCGAAGTGGCGAAGGTCCATCAGAGCCCTTCAAAAAGCACGCCCGCGAGGAGGGCCGCATAGGCCGTCGTCATGACCCAGAACCGATGCGTGGCGATGTAATGTCCCACGACCGGGACGTGGGTATAATAAGTCGACACAGCCAGAACGGCGAGAACGAGCGAGACAAGGAAAACAGGAATACCCGGTGGGGTCAAATTGAAGCGCATGGCCAAATCCCGAATCAGTGGACCTTAAGCCATGCTCTTACTCCAACCCGGCCATTCAGCGAAAATTTGATCGTCGGTCGCGTGAACTTCCCGCCGCCCACGTGATTAGTCCGCGCGCAGATGCGTCTGCGCACTTTACGCAGCGGCCGCAATCCGCGCCGCGGTTGCGAAATTCCCCCTCAGAAGGATTCTCGAGATGTTCTCGCACGTCAAGGAAACCATCCAGCCGGTCAAGGTCGATAATCCGGATCCCCGATTCGGGCAGTTTCTTCTCGAGCAATTCGGCGGGGCCACCGGCGAACTCACCGCCGCGCTTCAATATTGGGTGCAATCGTTCCATGTCGAAGACGCCAGCATTCGCGACATGCTGCAGGACATAGCTCTTGAAGAGTTCAGCCATCTTGAAATGGTTGGCAAACTCATCGCGCAGCATACGCAGCATGTCGATCAGAGCGATGTCTATGCCGCGCCCCTTTTCGCGATGAAGGGGATGGGGCCGCATTTCATCGACAGCCGTGGTTCGGCCTGGACAGCGTCTTACATTAACGAAGGCGGCAATGTCGTACGCGATTTGCGTGCCGATATCGCGGCCGAGGCGGGTGCACGTCAGACCTATGAAGCCTTGATCAACAGATGCCGGGACGATGGCAGCAGGAAAGTGCTAGTCCATCTTTTGACCCGTGAGATCACACATGCCCAGATGTTCATGAAGGCGTTGGACGCCATGGGCAAATTGACCGACCCCTATTTCGGCAACATACAAACCGACGACACGGTGGATGTGGTTTTCAATCTTTCCCGCGGCCAGGATTATCGCGGGCCCTGGAACGAAGGCACGTTCCGCTATGTACCGGATCCGAAACCCGAGGGAGACTTTCCTCCGGCCCCCGTCAATCCGGACGACGAAAAAATTCATCTTCGCGCCGCCGAATGAGTTTTTTCGAGCGCAGGCCTTTGCGGCAGCGGCGGAAGAGCCTGAAAAGCCAGGGGAAAGGTCTGAAAGAGCTGGGGCCGCGCTCCTACAGAGCGCGGCCCCTTTCTCTTTGTTCCCCCGAGGACCTGAGGGGAACAGGTAACTTAGTTGATTTAGCTTAGCTTCGAATGTCCAGTAAAGTTTCCGCGACTTGCGAATTGCTCATGATGGCGGCCGAAACCCGCCCCGGATTGGCGGGCCGGTCAAGCCGCGCAACGAGCCCGATCGCACCTGCGGCAAGCGCCAGCACCGCCAAGAGCACGATGGAAATCTGAAATTGCCGGCGGGCAGCCTGTGCATCATAAGCGCGCACGAAACCGGCATCGGCCCTGTTGTCGAAGTGATCCGCGATCGACATACCCAGCACTCCCATGCGGCGGCAAAGCCAGGAGATTGAAAAAATCTGTGTGCTTTTGACTGCAGGCGGGGCTCACGGCGGTGTGCTGCCACACAGCGCCCCCCGCTTGTCAGTCCGGCAAAAGCCACGTTTGAGAGCAAGAACGTCACTGCCCCACGTGAAGTTTCTGCTGATAGCGGCTTTCTGCGGCAGGCGCATCGCCAAACCAAATTCAAAGTTAAGGATTCCATAAATCCTATCGACCGGTCGCCAAGGCTCGGCCCGGATCCCGCAGCGGAGGGGGGTTTTTCCTGTTGCCATCCGGGAGCTTGAAACCTAAGGTCCCAGCCGGCTTAGAGGGCGTGCCTCGCGCTGCGATTGTTTCCCTCGATCCTCATTCCCGTAACGGAGCCTTGCCTCATGTCTTTCATCGCCGCCGCCCTTTTGCGCGTAAAGCCTTCCGCGACCATCGCGGCCACGCAGAAGGCGCGCGATCTCAAGAACGCGGGGCGGGATGTGATCTCACTCTCCACCGGCGAGCCCGATTTTGACACGCCCGACAATATCAAGAAGGCCGCGATTGCCGCCATCGAGCGCGGCGAGACGAAATATACCCCAGTTGCTGGTATCCCGCCCTTGCGCGAAGCCATCGCGCAGAAGTTCAAGCGCGAGAACGGGCTCGACTACAAGGCCTCGCAGACGATTGTCGGTACCGGCGGCAAGCATATTTTGTTCAATGCGCTTCTTGCCACCCTCAACCCAGGCGATGAGGTGATCATTCCGGCGCCCTATTGGGTGAGCTATCCCGACATGGTTCTCATCGCGGGCGGCACGCCGGTCGCCGTCGAGACCAAGATGGAGCATGGCTTCAAGCTGCAAGCGGAGGCGCTCGACAAGGCCATCACGCCAAAGACCAAATGGCTGATTTTGAATTCGCCCTCAAACCCGTCCGGCGCCGCCTATACATGGGACGAATTGAAGGCGCTCACGGATGTGCTGCTCCGCCATCCGCATGTGTGGATCTTGACGGACGACATCTATGAGCACCTCACCTACGGAAATTTCAAATTCGCCACGCCGGCGCAAGTGGAGCCGGAGCTGATCTCCCGCACGCTCACCATGAATGGCGTCTCGAAAGCCTATGCGATGACCGGCTGGCGGATCGGTTACGCCGCCGGGCCTGATTTGCTGATCAAGGCGATGGACACGCTGCAAGGTCAGCAGACCTCGGGCGCTTGCTCGATCGCGCAATGGGCATCCGTCGAGGCGCTGACCGGACCGCAGGACTTTATCGCCGAGCGTGCCAAAATCTTCGAGACGCGGCGCGATCTCGTGGTCTCGATGCTCAATCAGGCTAAATATTTGAGCTGCCCCTCGCCGGAAGGCGCCTTTTATGTCTATCCATCCTGCGCCGCGGCGATCGGCAAGAAGGCACCGGATGGCAAGGTGATCACCAATGACGAGGCTTTTGCGACCGCCCTGCTCGAAGCGGAAGGCGTTGCGGTCGTGCATGGCGAAGCCTTTGGGCTAGGCCCGAATTTTCGGATTTCCTATGCGACCTCGACAGAGGTGCTCGAAGATGCCTGCACAAAGATCCAGCGCTTTTGCGCGAGCCTGGTCTGAACCATCAAAGTTGTAAGATTTTGCGGCTCAATCGGACAAAAACGTTTCACGTGAAACATTTTTGTCCGGTTGACGGTTTGCGCAAAAGCACCAGCGTGAAGCGAGGCGCGGTGCGATTCCTGGGTTTGGCACAAGCAAAAAACTGCGATAGGTTTATGTTTTAGCCAATCGGTTTTTTAAAATGCCTGCCTCGCTTTCGTGGCTATTGGAAATTTTCAAGGATTCTAACGGCCATTGGAATTGGCCCT
>DATJBL010000076.1:0-11163 GCA_035515355.1 Methylocella sp. | reverse complement strand
GGCAACATAAAGCAATGCGTCGAGCAGCCGCCGGGTGTCGATTTTCACGTTGCCGCGCTGAACGGGGAGAAGCGGCGACAACAAAGCGTATTGCGAATCAGTCAGTTCCATCCATGCTTGATGGAGCAGTTAACCTTTCTTTTGTGTTAACAGGCCCTAATAAGATTTGAAACAACGGAGGCCGTCATACGATTGCAACATGAAGTTGCGATTGCTGCCACCTGATTTTTGGAAACGCGACATGTGGGGCGTTTGGTAGCCGCAAGCTGAGGACCCGGATCGGCGTTCCGGGACTCTTGGTTGCCCGCTTCGGATGTGCGTGCGGATGGCAGTTTCGGTGATTTGCCGTTGGAGCCCTAATCTGAAGGTTCCGCGGGACACCGTGGAGAGGGCGCGCGCCGACTGATGAAAGTGCTTGTCGCAACTGATGCTTGGCACCCCCAGGTCAACGGCGTCGTCCGGACTTTGACCTCGCTCGCCCAAAGCGCCCGCAACCTCGGAGTGACGATCGAGTTCTTGTCGCCGGAAGGATTTCCCACCGTTCCCCTGCCGACGGACCCGAACTTGCGCTTGGCTCTGCCAAACCGCCGGGAGATCGCAAAACGAATCGGACGGGCATCCCCGGATGCGATTCATATCGCGACCGAAGGCCCCATCGGCCATATGACGCGGGCCTATTGCGTGAAGAATCGCGTGCCTTTCACGACAAGCTATACGACGCGGTTCCCGGAATATATCGCCGCCCGCCTGCCGATTCCGCAAGACTGGAGCTACGCGGTGTTGCGTCATTTCCACTCCGCCGCGACCGTCACGATGGTCTCAACCCCTTCTCTGATGGCAGAGCTGAGCCGGCGGAATTTCAAAAATCTCGCAATTTGGACCCGGGGCGTCGATACGGAGGTCTTCAAGCCTGAGAAGGCGATCGATCTTGGTTTTCCACGCCCGATCTTCATCAGTGTCGGGCGAATCGCGGTCGAGAAAAACCTCGAAGCATTTCTGTCCCTTGATCTTCCCGGCACAAAAGTCGTCATTGGGGAAGGACCTCAGGAAGCCGAGTTACGGCGCCGGTTTCCCGATGCAAAGTTTCTCGGCCTGATGGAGCACGAAGTTTTAGCGGCCCATCTCGCGGCCGCAGACGCCTTTGTATTTCCAAGCAGAACCGACACCTTCGGAATCGTGCAGCTTGAAGCGCTTGCGAGCGGTGTCCCGATTGCCGCATTTCCGGTCACAGGCCCTCAAGATGTCGTCGCGGGTCATCCGATCGGCGTGCTCGACAATGACCTGCGCGCCGCTTGTTTGGGGGCCCTCAAGATTTCACGAGAGGCGTGCCGGGCGTTCGCGCTGACTCGTTCCTGGGAAAAAAGCGCCCTTCAATTTATCCGGCATATCAATCAATTGGTGATCGGCGATTTCCGCAAGCCATACGCCACCTAAGACACGTAAAGATAGGCCGATCGCCCGGCGATCGGGAGACTCCGGCGTTAGCAAACACAAAGGTTAGGACAAGCAATGGGGACCGACGTCAGCAAGGAGACCGTCGCAAGAGCCTATGCGCGCTGGGCGCCGTTCTATGATTTTGTTTTCGGCGATCTGTTCAAGCGCGCCCGGCATGCCGCGATCAGCGCGGCGGAGCGGGCCGGCAGCCGCATTCTTGAGGTCGGCGTCGGCACCGGCATATCCCTTCCCGATTATGCGAGCTCAAGCCGCCTCATGGGCGTCGACATTTCCGAGCCGATGCTGCGCAAGGCACAAGAGCGAGTCCGTGAGTTGGGTTTGAGCCATGTCGAAGGGCTCGCGGTCATGGATGCCGAGAAAATGGCTTTCCCCGATGGCTCATTCGACGTCATCGTTGCACAACTCGTCGTTACCACCGTTCCAAATCCGGAGGCAACGCTCGATGAATTCCTGCGCGTGCTGAAACCCGGCGGCGAGATCGTGCTGGTCAGCCGAGTCGGTGCGGATAAGGGTCTGCGCCGAGTTGTGGAAAAATGGCTGACGCCAATCACACGTTTGCTCGGCTGGCGCCTGGAGTTCCCCTGGGAGCGCTACGAACGCTGGGTCGAGCAGCGGGACGGGGTTTGCGTGGTCGAACGTCGCGCAATGCCGCCGTTCGGTCATTTCTCGATGATCCGTTTCGCCAAATCCGCCAAGGCTGGCGCCGCGCAAGACGATCGTCTAAAGGCGCTTGCCGTCGGCTAGTCGATCATGTGCACACCATGGGCTTTTCTCTAAGGCATAAACATAGGATGGGGAGGATGATGGAGGAATTTCTGCAGGTTCTTAAATCGCAGCGGTGGGACGACCATCGCTACTATCACCAAAGCCGGATCAACCAGTCGCTGCATTTATTCAGCGCGGTCAGCTTTCTGTGCGCCTACGTGCTGATCTTCACGAATCCGGTTGCGGCCGCTCTTGCAGGTTGGCTTGCCGCGATGACAACCCGGCAAATTGGCCATTTCTTCTTCGAGCCCCATGGCTATGACGAGGTGAACCACGCCACCCATGAGTACAAGGAACAGGTCAAAGTCGGATATAACCTGCAGCGCAAGGTTGTCCTCATGTCGATCTGGGCGTTTTCACCGCTGCTGCTGTTGCTTGATCCCACCTTCTTTGGCATCTTCCCAAATTACATCGATGCCACGACCTTCACGCAAAAAGTGGCCTTCATCTGGCTCTTCGTCGCAGCCGCTGGTATCATTTACCGGACTGTCCAGCTGTTCTTCGTGCAGGACGTTCAAACCGGACTCGCGTGGGTGACGAAAATTCTGACCGACCCATTTCACGATATCAAGCTTTACCACATGGCGCCGCTTTACTTGCTGCGCGGCGAGTTGTTCGATTCGATAACTCCCGAGCATTATCCAGTGCGGGTGCGGCGGAGATTCCGTCTGAGGCGGTGAGCAAGCATTTCCCACAGGATTTGCCGCTTGATCGATTTGTTTGTTGCCAAAGGATCGGACCACCACCAACCGTCTTGCTGCATGGCCTTAGCAGCGGCCACGAAACCCCTCGTGACCGCTTCGAAATCGGCGTCCGTGTAATTCAAACTGAAGATAATGCGTCCTGTTCCGACCCAGCTCAAAGCCAATCCTTCAGCGCGCAAATAATATTGCAACATCCAATTGTAACGCGATGGCTGCGTGTAGACGATGCTCCAAATCGAGGACAAACTCGCCACCTCGACCGGCAGTCCCGCCTCCCTGAGGCGCTTGTTGAACTCTCCAGTCCGGCTATCCCATACCGTGTCGAGATCGCGGTAGGCCTCGCGAATTCGCGAGCTCTCGATCTGCTCCAGGAACACACCCATCGCCCCCATCACATAGGGATGCGAATTAAAAGTCCCACGAGCAAAACAGATGTCCGCCGGGCGATCGTCGCGATAGCGCTTCATGAGCTCCGTACGCCCGCAGACGACGCCAATCGGGAGACCGCCGCCAAGTGTCTTCCCGTAAGTGACAATATCGGCCTGAATACCGAAATATTCTTGTGCACCACCCAAAGCAAGGCGGAACCCAGTGAAGACCTCATCGAAGATCAGCACGATGTTACGTTCGGTGCAGACCTCGCGCAGGCGCTTCAGCCAAGCACCGTAAGCTTGCTTGTCGAAGCTCGCGCTTCTCGCGCTATCAACCAGAGAAGAATCCGAAGGGGCGCCCGCATTCGGATGCAACGCCTGCAAGGGATTGACCAGCACGCATGCGATATCGCGGCGGCCGCGCAGCACGCGCAGCGAATCCTCCGACATGTCCTTCAAAGTATAGGTGTCTCGCGCTGGCGCGGGATTGCCGATTCCCGGCTGAACATCACCCCACCATCCATGGTAGGCTCCGCAGAAACGCACCAAATGCGACCGGCGGGTGTGATAGCGCGCAAGCCGCACCGCTTGCATCACCGCCTCCGTCCCGGACATATGAAACGAAACTTCATCAAGTCCGGAAATCTCTCTCAGCCGCCGAACATTGTAGGCGATCACCGGATGATAGGATCCGAGCACGGGGCCAAGTTGGCGCACGCGCTGCGTACCTTGGTCGATGCACTCCTTGTAGAAATCATACCCGAGCACGTTCACGCCGTAGGAACCCGTCAGATCGTAGAAGCAATTGCCGTCGAGATCGGTCAAGGTTACGCCGGAGGACGATTGGACGAAAACACCAACGGGGAGGTGCTCGCGCACATGGCGGCTATACTGGAAGGGCACACGGTAGGTCTCCGTGAATTGAACATCGGAGATGGTTTCTTTGACCTTCGCCGTGAGCTGAACCGTCATCGCAAAACGATCGCGGTAAAGCGCCGAAAGCCGCGCGAAGCCCGCGCGGCGGCGCGCAACGACATCGTCTGGCGCACCGTCCGAAGCGAAGAAACGCGCTTCGTCATATTCGTAGAAAGGGATCAGCGACGCGATTCGCCGCGCCATCCGGGCATGGCCGGTGAGCGAGGGGTGCTTCGCTTTCGACAGCTCGAGCCGCGTTTTCAGCTTCGCCAGCACTGCAGCCAAACCCGCCGCGCCAAGCGCGTATAAAGCAAACCCTGTGTACCCTGAGTTCATCTCTGAGGCCTATCGAGGCGATATAACGAAATCATGACAATTCGATCTCTTATCGCAAAGGTCGCCCATCAGGAGGACCTAAATTTCCTGCTGACCAACCGGATCCCCCGCCGTCTGGCGACCCAGTTCATGGGTTGGTTCAGCCAGATCGAGCAGCCGCTGGTACGCGACCTGTCGATCGGCCTCTGGCGGCTGTTCTGCGACTTGGATCTCAGCGAAGCGAAAAAGACGCGGTTTCGCAGCATGCATGATTGTTTCATCAGGGAACTCAAGGAAGGCGCCCGGCCGATCGATGCGGATCCGGCGGTCCTTGTCAGCCCTTGCGATGCGATCATTGGCGCCTCTGGCATGATCAAGGGAACCGAGCTGTTGCAGATCAAGGGGTTCCCTTACCATTTGCAGGATTTACTTGGCGATTCCGATCTCGTCGATCTCTACCGCAACGGGCGCTATGTAACCTTGCGGCTGACCGCCGGCATGTACCACCGTTTCCACGCGCCCCATGACTGCGCGGTGGAACAGGTGACCTATATCTCCGGGGATACATGGAATGTAAATCCGATTGCCCTGAAGCGGATCGAGAAGCTCTTTTGCAAGAACGAGCGAGCCATCATTCGAACCCGCCTCGCCAAGACCGGCCACATCGTCACCCTGGTGCCGGTCGCGGCGATCCTTGTCGCGAGCATCAGGCTGCGCTTCCTCGACGTTTTGCTCGATCGCAGCCGCCGCGAGCCTCAGGTCATTCCATGCAACGCCCGTTTCCAGAAAGGGGAGGAAATGGGCTGGTTTCAGCACGGGTCGACGATCATCGTCTTCGCGCCCGAGGGGTTCGCCCTCTGCGCGAATGTGCAAGAAGGACTCCGGATTCGGGTTGGACAGCCGCTCCTGCGCCTGCCATGAGATGCGGAGAGAAGCCCCGGCCCGCGCTGACTGCCCTTACTGCCCTTGCCAGGACGCCAGGGCATCCTCGAATGCGCTCCGCCCCGACGGGCCCTTTTCGAAAGTCAATTTCGCGACGTGGCCGTTGGCAAGAACCATCGGAATATCGAACCATTCGCGGGAACGCAGAAGATCGAGATTGGACGCCTCGCCGTCGCCCCGGCTAAGACCGATGAGGAACGAATTCTCCGTCACCGGCACAGTAATTCCCTTCAGCGCCTCCCCCGATGGGGTATCCTCCCGCCGCAGCAATACGCTGACCTGCTTGATATTGACGAGCGGACCGCCTGGCCGTGCGGAAAAGCTAAGTTTGATGGTGTGCGATGCCGGCAAAGTGCTGTCGTAATTCTTTTGAATTGTCATATTCCCCTGCATGCCCTCGTCAGGGATGTCGATCTCGGCGCGAACCGCCATCCGCAGCGGCTCGTCCGGACCATTGCTGACATTATCGACGCGCCAGACGACCGTGCCGAGAACTGTTTTTACCTTGGATTGCTCCTCCGGCGCCTCCATCAGCAGGGCAGCGCGGCGGGCGACAGGAACGGGAGGGGTGGCAGGCACGGAGCCGCTTTTCGCGGCGCCGGCGCCACTGCGCTCGGCCGCCGAAGACGGCGTGCCCTGCGGGGCGGCCGGCCCTCCGGGTGTCGTGGCGCCCGCGCTAACGCGATCAGCGATCTTGCCGCCGGCGCCCGCCTCGCCTTGGACCGTTGCCGAAGACGGCTGTAGACGCACAAGATCTTCGGGGCGGTCGCGCAGCTTATAGGCAGCGACTGCGACAAGGGCGACGAGCAGAGCAACAACTCCGGCGACGATTCCAACACGCCTCGCCGCACCGTTATCTCCCCCCTCCAGGCGCGGAGCGAATGGGCGCTGCGCCTCAATCCGCATTTTCGCCTCAGGCTCGTAACTCTGAGAGCCAGCCTCTTCTGCCTCCCGAACGAAGGTCTCGAAAGAAGGCGAGCTCAAATCCTGTGGTCCCATGCGAGACCCCTCGGGAAAAACTACGGCGTCAGGCCCCCGCGCCAAGGCTTCGCGCGGCCCCATGCCGGATGGCGGGAGCGGCCGCTCGTTCCGCATCGCGGACGAATTTGACGCAGACAGAATCGCCGCGGGAAGGCCCTGGCCAGAGAGCGGCATCCGGCCGCCGGACTTCGGCGCTTCGCGGGGACGTGGCCTCTCGCCTGCTTCGCCGGCCGGGCTCGGGCCAGGTGGCTCGCGGCGGATTTTCAAAGGAGGAGGTGCTGGCCGCGCCGGCTTGGCAGCTCCGGGCGTTGGTTTTGCGGAGCGGCCAACGAAGCCGCGCGGTTCTGGACCTGGAGGCTTGGGCGGAGTCGGTGCCGAGCTTGCCCCATTCGCTCGCAATGGAGCGGCAGGCGGTGGCGGTTCCGCGAGAGTCGCTTCGGCGGCAGGACCGCCGTGTTCGGGCATGGAGCTCGACGCGATTTCCGTTTCAAGCTGCGCGACCGCCCTCTCCAGGGCCTGCGCTTCGCGATCAATCGCTTCCTCCGGGACTGGAGGGTCTAGAGCGCGCAATTGGCCAAAGAGCGCCTTTCGCGCCCGCTCGTAAACGGCCTGGCGCGCTTCGGCGGTTGAATCGGGCAGGCCTGCGACGGCCTTAGCGAGCAGCGGATAATAGTCAGCCATCTCGGGTTGAGAGCATTTGAGGGGCCCCGCGTCAATCCCGTCGCGAAAATTTGCCGCTCAATCGCGGAAAGGATTGTACACGAGAATTGTATCGGCACGCTCGGGGCTTGTCGAAAGGAGCGCGACCGGCGCCTCGATCAGTTCTTCGATCCGGCGCACATATTTAATCGCCTGCGCCGGAAGCGCCGCCCACGACCGGGCACCGGCGGTTGTCTTTTTCCACCCCTCGATCGTCTCATAGATGGGCACGACCCGCGCCTGAGCGGCCTGGCTCGCCGGGAGTCGCCCAATGCGCTCTCCATCGAGATGATAGCCAACGCAGACCTTGATCTCCTCGAAGCCATCGAGAATATCGAGCTTGGTGAGGGCAATCCCATCTATTCCCGAGGTTTTGACGGTCTGGCGCACGAGCACGGCATCAAACCAGCCACAACGCCGGCGCCGTCCCGTGACGGTCCCGAACTCGCGCCCGCGGTCGCCGATCAGTTCCCCGACGCCATCCTTGAGTTCCGTCGGAAACGGGCCGCCGCCAACCCGCGTCGTATAGGCCTTGGCGATGCCCAGCACATAGCCGATCGCCTTCGGGCCAAGGCCCGAGCCCGTCGCGGCATTCGCGGCAACCGTGTTCGACGAAGTTACGAAAGGATAAGTGCCATGATCGATGTCGAGCAGTGCGCCCTGCGCCCCTTCGAACAGAATGCGCTTGCCGTCGCGCCGGGCGGCTTCGAGTAGCTCCCAGGTCGCATCCATGAACGGGAGAATTTTATCGGTGACGCCGTCGAGTTCGGCACGAATGGCTGCCGCCGTCAGGGGCTCAAGCCCGAGGCCCCGGCGCAACGGCTCGTGGTGAGCGAGCAGCCGTTCGATTTTTTGATCCAGCGTGCCAGGCTCCGCCAAATCCATGAGACGAATCGCCCGCCGCCCTACCTTGTCTTCATAGGCCGGTCCGATGCCGCGCTTCGTTGTTCCGATCTTCAAGGCTTCGACCTTGGAGGATTCGCGGTGGGCGTCGAGCTCACGATGCAGCCCGAGGATTAGCGGCACATTTTCGGCGATCTTCAGATTGTCCGGTGAAATCTTGACCCCGCGCGCGGTGAGCTGCTCGACTTCGTCGAGAAAATGCCGGGGATCGAGCACGACGCCATTGCCGATGATCGAGAGTTTCCCGGGCCGCAGAATGCCCGATGGCAAGAGGGTGAGCTTGTAGACTTCATGATCGATGACGAGCGTGTGCCCGGCATTGTGGCCGCCCTGAAAACGCACCACAACATCGGCTTCGAGCGACAGCCAGTCGACGATCTTGCCCTTTCCCTCGTCGCCCCATTGGGCACCGACCACCACCACATTCGCCATGAATTTGAGTGCCTTGCGAAGGCTCAAGCTTTAGGTGAGCCGCCAAAAATAAGCCCGGCGCATCCGCAATGGCTGCACCGGGTCCATTGCGGAAGCGGGGTACACGCTTCGGCGGCCAGAGTAAAGCGTTGTCCGGTTGGCGGGGGTGATTTTCGGGAGGCGTCCCTTTGAAATCCAGCATAAACTGGACTTCTGGGGGCACGATTGCTTTGGCGAAAAATCGGCCAAATCGCGAAGAAAAATCTCAATGAAATCAATCCGCGATTGCGAGAATTTTCACTTTAACTCATGCAACGGTGCGTCGGCGGCGCGCAGTCCCATTGCGCTTTTAGCCAAAACACCGGAGCGCATTCCATATTTATCCTTGGTCGAGGGGCGAAAGCCGGAGGGAGGCGTTGATTGGGCGAAGATGATGGACAAATTTCTCGCGAGGACGAGTCGAGACGCCCTTCGGCCGGACGCCTCACGATCGCGCTTATGGCGACGATGCTCGTCGCGAGCGGAGCGCTGGTCTTCGCGGGGGCGCTTGTCTTCATCATCGAGCTCGCGTCTTCGGCCATCCACGCCTCGCCCAGCATTGATCTTGGCTTTCTGACGCGCCCCCTAAGCCGGGGAAGCGGAACGACGATCGCGGCGATTGTCATTTTCGCTGGGACTTATCTGGTCATCGCCATCGGTAAACTCCCGGGTTATCAGCTCGATCGCGCTGGCGCGGCATTGGTCGGCGCAAGCTTCATGGTCGGAATGGGGGCTGTCTCGCTCGATCAGGCTTATCGCGCGATCGATTTCGATGCCATAACGCTCTTGTTGGGGATGATGATCGTCGTCGCCAATCTGCGCCTCTCCGGCTTTTTCCGGCTGGTGAGCAATTGGGGGGTGGCGCGGGCCCACCATCCCCTGGTCCTACTCATCGCAATCGTGGTGGTGGCGGGCGCCCTCTCTGCGTTTCTCGTCAACGATACGATCTGCCTCGTGATGACGCCGCTGGTGCTGGCTCTGCTGAGAAGGCTGAAACGCGATCCGATCCCTTATCTCCTGGCAATCCCGATGGCTTCCAACGCCGGCAGTGTGGCGACGATTACGGGAAACCCGCAAAACATGATCGTCGCGAGCCTTTCGGGCATCTCCTACGGAGCTTTCGCAATCGCGTTGTGGCCGGTCGCCGCCGTCGGCGTCCTCGTGACCGCGCTGCTCATTGCCCTCCTCTACCACCGCGAATTTCTGACCGGCGGGCGCCTTCCGCCCGTCGCGGCGACTCCGGCTCGCTATCATCGATCGCTTGTCGTCAAATCGGTTCTCGTGACCCTCGCGATGATGGTTCTCTTCTTCGCCGGCCAACCGGTCGCCAAGGTAGCCATCGTTGGGGGCGCGCTGCTTTTGCTCACGCGCAGGGTCAAGGCCGAGAAGGTCTATCGCGAGATCGACTGGCCACTGCTTCTCATGTTCATCGGGCTTTTCATTGTCGTGACCGGATTGGAGAGGGCTGTGATCACGAAGGAAACGATCGCCGCGGTCGGCCGGCTCAATCTCGATGCTGTCCCCGTCCTTTCGGCCGTCACGGCCGCGCTATCCAATCTCGTCAGCAATGTCCCGGCCGTTCTGGTCTTGAAGCCGTTTGTCGCCAACGCGCCGGATCCGCAGCGGGCGTGGCTCGTCGTTGCCATGGCCTCGACGCTTGCTGGCAATTTCACGCTCTTGGGATCGGTCGCCAATCTCATCGTAGCGCAACGCGCCCGCGCCGAAGGCGTCGTCATTGACTTCTGGACCTATTTCCGAATCGGGGCGCCGCTTACGATATTGACGCTCATCTTCGGCGTCTGGTGGCTGTGACGCTCGAAATCAGAATGAATAAAGGCGCGTGCTCTCCCAGCCAGCAGCAGCGCGAGACCAAGGCGCTGATCGTCTGCTCCCCAATTCCGAACATTGCGTCGCGCGTTGGCGAAGTCTTCTGTGCGCCACCAGAAGCGGACGCAAATGGCCATATCTGGTAATCTCTCAGCCGATGTGATTCAACTTCATCGCAGGCAGGCGAAGGGGCAAAAGCATGCCTAGAGATCAAGTGCTCCGGATCGAAATTGCAGGACAATGGACGGCTTCTGAGTTTTCAGAGCTAATGTCGCAGCTTGAGTTTCTTTACAATGTCGCGCAGTTTTCAGAGCTAGAATTTGATAGGCGATTCACTTGGACATACCTATTTCGGCGGCTGCGAGGACAATCCTTATATCCTTTCGATCCGTATCTGTCTGCTCAGTTCGATCTCTACGAAGAAAGCCAACTTGTTCGGTTCGATATTCAGAGGATCGTAAGGGGGCTCCCAGGGAGAGAATTGCACGAACTTACCGTTATACGGATTTTATATGCCAGTCCGGGATTTGTCGACCTTACCGGCCTTGGAAAGGAAATTGAGCAAATAAGGCTTTTTGTGATGGATGTCATCGATAGGTATTTGCATCGAGAAGACCGAAGAATCGCGCAGGACGGAGCCACCCAAGATGTGCTAGCAAGGAAACTCGAAAACGCAAAAACTTTGCTTAAACTGAGCGGCAAGGCTGGCATCGATCAAGAAACGATACAAATGCTAATTAGGCAGGTACTGACCGCGGACTATTTTCTTGAAGGCAAGGTAATCTCCGGAAAGATCACTTCTGTCGCACCCAGCTCGGATTGAGCACCTTCCGATG
>DATJBL010000075.1:0-21806 GCA_035515355.1 Methylocella sp. | reverse complement strand
ATGCAGGCATCGACAGGCCTGTTGCGCTCTCTATCGGGATTGCCATATGTCCCGATGATGCCACCGACCGGCAAGCCCTGCTCGCCCATGCTGACACCGCCCTCTATCGAGCCAAAAATGAAGGCAGGGGAACGTATCGCTACTTCGATGCTTCGATGGGCGCCGCGCTCCACGAACGACGCCTTCTGGAACATGATTTACGCAATGCAATTTCGCGCGGAGAGTTGCGGCTCATTTACCAGCCGCAGACCGATATCCGCACGCGCAGGGTCATCGGCTTCGAGGCCTTGCTGCGCTGGAAGCACCCAACCCGTGGAGACATTTCGCCCGCGGAATTCATTCCGATCGCCGAAGAGGCGGGCATAATTCTTCAAATTGGGGAATGGGTTCTTCGCACAGCCTGCCGCGAGGCAGCGAGCTGGACTCGGCCGATAACTGTCGCCGTGAATGTTTCCGCTGTGCAGCTCTATGATGAGAACTTTGCACGTGTGGTTCATGAAATTCTTTACGAGACAGGTCTCTCACCTCGGCAGCTGGAATTGGAGGTCACCGAAACGGCGCTCGTCCGCGATTTGAACGTCGCCCTGAACACGTTGCGGAGAGTCAAAATGCTGGGGACCCGCGTTGCGATCGATGATTTTGGCACTGGCTATGCCTCACTTTCGAACCTCCGCGCGTTCCCCTTCGACAAGATCAAGATCGATCGCTCCTTCATCAGGGCAGTCAATGAAAATGATCAATCCGCCGCGATCGTGCGCTTGGTGCTTGGCCTCGGCCAGGCGCTCAATCTTCCTGTCCTTGCGGAAGGTGTCGAGACAAATGCCGAACTTGATTTTCTCGAGAGAGAAATTTGTGACGAGGTCCAGGGCTATCTCTTTGGAAAGCCAGCTGACATTGAAAGTTTCTATCAAGTGGTCCACGGCGGCGAAGATCTGGAGGAACCCGTTATCGTTACGCGCGCGGCTGGCGCCTCGGCGATGTAGCCTTTTGTCGGGAGAGTCCCGTTGCGGAAATCAGCTTCGCACACCGCGGCCGAGGGATGGATGTGCTGCCTCATCGCGCGCGTGGATGCGCCGCGCGATAGGCTTCAAGAAGCCGATCGCTATCGACCGCCGTATAGGTTTGCGTGGTCGAAAGTGAGGCATGGCCCAAGAGTTCCTGAATTGCGCGTAGATCGCCGCCGCGCCCCAAAAGATGTGTCGCGAAGGAATGGCGCAGCGCATGCGGTGTCGCAGTGTCGGGAAGGCCTAGCACCCCACGCAAGCGTTCGATCGTAAGCTGGATGATCCGCGGCTGGAGCGGCCCGCCCCTGGCGCCGACGAACAAAGGCTTCTCGGGCGCGAGCCGATAGGGGCAGAGGGCAATGTAGGCTTCAATCGCCTGCTTGACGGGCGCGATCACTGGCACGGTTCGGGTCTTTTGGCCCTTGCCGACGATCGTTAAAACATCTTGCTCGCCAACCGGCGCTTCGCAGCGTTTGATAGCCAAGGCCTCCGAGATGCGGAGGCCTGCGCCATAGAGCAGCGTCAAAACGGCGGCATCGCGCGCGAGAATCCACGGAGGCTGGTGTTCCCCGGCGCGCACTTCCACCTTTGTGAGGTCGCACGCCGCATCGGCGCGCAAGGGCCTTGGCAGGCTTCGCTGAATTTTCGGGGGGCGCAAGGCCATGAACGGTAGGGCTTGGCCACCGCCATTGCGTTCGACAAAACGCACGAAAGACCGCAGCCCCGCGAGCTGGCGCGCAAGCGAGCGGCTCCCCGCGCCCGCGCCGCGCCGCGCCGCTAAGAATGCGCGCAAATCGGCAGGCGCGAGGCTGGTCAGGGCCGCGAGCGAGGGAGGCTCACCGAAATGAACCGCCGCAAAGTGTAAGAACTGGCGCAAATCGCGGGCATAGGAGGTGGCCGTATTTGGCGACACGCGGCGCTCGCCCGAAAGATATGCGAGCCACCTATGGGCTTGTTCCGCGAGCTTGGGATCGGCGATCGTGAAATCTTGGGCGGAATCTGTCATCGGGTTGGCGTGAGAGAGGATCATACTTGATCATATCACCGCCGCGCCCTAACAATTTGTTTCGTCTCCCGGCCGAAGCGCTGGCCAAACGCGAGATTCGGAAGCCCCCATGTCATTCGTGCGATGGACTCGATTCGGCGGTTTTCCAGCCGTTGCGGGCGCTTGGCGTTTATTCCAGGATCAACCGCAACTTCAAGTCCATGCGGCTGCGCGCTGATATTTGGATCGCCGCCTATTTGCGGCGCTGCGAGGCCGAAGGCGCCTATTCCGTCTTGCGCAGGCGCGGCGCGCCCGAAGCCGGCGCAATTTTCGTCAAGGTCGACCGGCTTGACGGTTTCGCGGCGCTCTTCGGACCGGCGCCGCAAAGCGAACTGAAAGATGGATACGACCGGCTTTTCGTGAGACTCCATCGCGAGCCCTGGATCACGCCCGCTGAGGTGGAAGCGAGGCTTGCCCGAGAAATCGGTTTTGATCCTGATCTTTGGATCGTGGAGACTGAGGATCGTTTGGGCCGTTGCTTTCTGGACGTCGCCGAATGAGTCCACGCGCTTCATCTGATTGCGGATTTGCACGATCGGGTCCCGGCGTCGCGAAGACTCCCAAGGCTCCCCACGCAAGCTTCCCCGACATCGCTCAAAGCACCCAAATGAATGTCGTCTGACGACAGAGTTATTGCCGTATCCGAGCCGCGGTGAATGTTTGCGCCGCGCGCGCAATGATCAAACTTATCGCGCGCCATCGCGATTGGCCGAAGCCTTCTAGTCGAGAGAACCCGGTTTGAGCGTTCGCTTGTGGCGGAGCGATCCGGCTAACGTCCTGGTGTATTGGCAAAATCACATGTCAAGCAATCCAGTCATATAGATCCACGTTGAAAGTCATCTTGTCTTGGTGCAACTTCAAGATGAAGATGATTTTCGTTGAGTTGATGGAAGTATTTGACGAGGATCCCATGATGCAGATGTTGGTCGAGGATTATGCTAATTATTCATTCGATCAGGCGCCTCTGATTATTGATCTCGATGGAACTCTCGTCAGATCTGATCTCTGTGTTGAATCTGTCTTTGCTTTTCTTGGACGCAATCCTCTTCGTGTCTTTGAGCTCCTCTCATCATTGAGGCACGGCAAGGCTGCAGTGAAGTCACTTGTCGCAACAAAGACCGGGATCGACGCTGCGCATCTGCCTTATGACGAAGACGTTCTGAAGCTTGTTCGGGGCGCTCGGGCGCTCGGGCGGCCAGTCTATCTCGCCTCCGCCAGCAATGAGCGTTACGTCCGGGCCGTTGCCGAGCACCTCGGTCTCTTCGACGGCTGGTTCGCCTCGAGCGGTGCCAACAATCTTTCCGCCTCGGCGAAGGCGGTTTGCCTTGTCGAGGCCTTTGAGAAAGGTGGCTTCGACTATGTCGGCAATGCCCGGGCCGACCTTCCTGTCTGGGCCGTCGCGCGCCGCCGCGTGGGGGTGCATGTGTCCCGCAGTGTGCGGGCTAGGCTTCTGAAAATTGACGATGAAGCGGTTTTTCTGGAGGATCAACAGGATCGACTCGGCGCCTGGATGCGCTTGCTGCGGATCCATCAATGGGCCAAAAACGCGCTCGTCTTTGTTCCCCTGCTGACAGCGCAGAGGTTCAATCTTTTGTCGATCGGCGAGTCGGTCGGCGCATTCGTGGCCTTCTCGCTTGCAGCATCGGCAATCTACATTTTCAACGATCTCGTCGATCTCGATGCTGATCGCAAGCACCCAAGCAAGAAGCAGCGCCCGCTCGCTGCCGGCAAAGTGCCGATTCTTGAGGCGCTCGCAGCCGCGCCGATCCTGCTCGTCGTGGCGATCGCGGTTGCCGGCCTTATCGCCCCGTGGTTCGCCGCTGTCGTTCTCAGCTACGCCGCCCTGTCCATGGCCTACACCTTCCTGCTGAAGCGTAAGATGATGGTTGACATCGTGGCTCTAGCATCGCTCTACACCATTCGTGTCATTGGCGGCGCCGCAGCGATCTCGGTGCCCGTCTCGGAGTGGCTGCTGGGCTTCTCCATGTTGATCTTCACGGCGCTTGCCCTGATCAAGCGCTATGTCGAGCTGGCCTCCCGCCTTGATGCGGACCTGCCGGATCCGACGAATCGAAACTATCGCAAGTCAGATCTTAGCATCATTGCCGCGCTTGCCGCTGCGGCTGGCTTCAATGCGGTAACCCTCTTCGCGCTCTATATTTCGTCGGATACGGTCCGTCATCTTTACCGGCATCCAGCAGCCCTATGGCTTATCTGCCCCATCCTCCTTTATTGGCTCGGACGCGCCCTCTTGATAGCGCATCGTCGGACCATGCATGATGATCCGATCGTCTTTGCATTGAAAGATTGGAACAGTATCCTCGCCATCGCTCTCATCGCCATCATCATGATCGGCGCGATCTGAGAAAGAGGCAGGATGCAGGATGATTAAAACCGACGCACCTTTGCGCCAGTCACTCTCGGCTCACGTGATCTTCACGCGCTATGTGATCTTTGCAATTTTAGCCGGCTTGACGAACCTTGCTTCGCAAGAGATCGTGGTTCGCAGTTTGCCGGCGGCTCCGATCATGGTCTCGATCCTCACCGGCACCGCGGTGGGCTTCATTGCCAAATATCTTCTCGATAAACGCTGGATCTTCTTCGATGGCTATGACAGCCATACCGATGAGTTGCGCAAGATCACCGTCTACGGATTGTTCGGCATCGCCACGACGCTCCTCTTTTGGGGCGTAGAACTCGGTTTCTGGCATCTGTGGCAGACCGTGGAAGCCAAATATTTTGGCGCGGCCATCGGCCTAGCCCTCGGCAATTGGATCAAGTACCAGCTTGACAAGGAATATGTGTTCAAAGGAACAGCGCATGACGCGGCTTTCCGGCTGGGGCCGCTATCCGACCACTGAGACCACGCTCGCCCGCCCATCGACACCTGAAGCCGCCCGGATAGCGACGGCGGAGTTGAAAGGAAGCATTGCGCGAGGGAATGGCCGGGCCTATGGCGATGCCGCCATAGGTACATCCTCGACGATTTCCATGAAGGCGCTTGATCGCTTTCGTTCCTTCGATGGAGAGGCTGGCCGGGTGACCGTAGAGGCCGGCGTGTTGCTGGCGGACCTCATCAGGGTCCTATTGCCGCGCGGATTCTTTCCAAAAGTTGTTCCGGGAACATGCTTCGTTACAATCGGTGGCGCGATCGCTGCGGACGTGCATGGCAAGAATCATCATATTGACGGCGGTTTCGGGGATCACGTCGGGAGCCTCGTGCTGGCAACGGCGGCCGGTGAAGTCGTACGGGCGTCACGCAATGAAAATGCCGACCTCTTTTTCGCGACCATTGGCGGCATGGGGCTCACCGGAACCATCCTCGAAGCGACACTCGATCTCCGGCGGGTCGAAACCGGCTGGATTTGGCAGCGCACGATTGTCGCGCCGGATCTCGCCGCGGCGCTGGCGGCGCTTGATGCGAGCGAGACTGCGACCTATTCGGTGGCCTGGATCGATGGCGCGGCAAAAGGTGCAAGCCTTGGCCGGTCGCTGGTGTTCCTCGGCGAACATGTTCGCTTGGACGAACTCGACGGCAAGGCTCTTGCGAATCCGTTTCCCCGGCTCGAAGATCCTTTCTTTTCCGTTCCGGTGGATTTTCCTTCCTTTGCTCTCAACCGCTGGAGCGTCGGCGCTTTCAACGAGCTTTATTTTCGGCTCGGCGCCCGCCGTGCGGGCGATCCTTTCCTCGTGGCCGCCAAGCCCTATTTCTTTCCACTCGATGGCCTCGGCGCATGGAACCGCATCTATGGGCGGCACGGATTCCTGCAGCATCAATGCGTGCTCCCCGCCGATAGGGGGCCGGCCGCCCTTGCCGAGATTCTCGGCCGGGTCACCGCCCATGGAAATGCTTCTTTCCTCGCGGTTTTGAAGAAACTTGGTCCGAGCAACGGCCTCCTTTCTTTTCCCTTTCCGGGTTACACTCTGGCGCTCGACTTTCCGCTGACGCGGAAATCGTTCGACTTCCTGGAAGTGCTGGACCGTCTGGTCGTCGCCGCGGGAGGACGGCTCTATCTTGCGAAGGATGCGCGGCAGTCCGCCGCGACATTCGAGGCAGGCTATCCAAGTCTCAATCGTTTTCGCGAGATTCGCAAAATGGTGGATCCGTCGGGACGGATTCGTTCTTGCCTTGCCGAGCGCCTCACGATCTGAAGGAGCAAACATGACCTCCAAGACCAAGGCCCTGCTCATCCTCGGCGGCACCTCCGATATAGGACGCGCCACCGCTTACGCTTTCGCTGCACGAGGCTGGATGGTCCAATTGGCGGGCCGGGACCTCGCGGCGCTGAAACGCGAGGCTGGCGATATCGCCGCCCGCAGCGGCGTCGAGGTGACAGCGCATGCTTTCGATGTTCTCGACACAGCATCCTTCGCTGGCTTTATTGATGGTTTGCCGGTGCTTCCTGATTTGGTCGTCTGCGCCGTTGGCCTTCTCGGCGACCAAACTCTGGCGGAAACCGATCTTGACCACGCGACCTTGATCATGCGGTCGAACTATGAGGCACCCGCTTTGATTCTCGGCTTATTTGGCAACAGGTTCCTGACGCGGGGCGAGGGAACAATTGTCGGGATCTCCTCCGTTGCCGGGGATCGCGGGCGCGGCTCGAACTATGTCTATGGCTCGGCAAAGGCCGGTTTCACGGCCTTCCTATCGGGATTGCGCAACCGCATGGCGAAGCGCGGTGTTCATGTTGTCACAGTGAAGCCCGGTTTTGTCCGCACAAAGATGACGGAGGGAATGAAGCTGCTTGGAGCGCTGACCGTCGATGCTGCCGCCGTGGGAGAAGCGATTTTCGCTGCCGCTGACCGGCGGCGCGATGTCATCTATGTTTCGCCTGTCTGGCAGCTCGTGATGATGATCATCCGTGCGATCCCGGAGACGCTTTTCAAAAAATTATCGATCTGATGGCTGTGACCTTTCCCATCGATCATGCAAGAGCATTTCACTTCACGGCTCTGATCGCTTGGAGGTGCCGCAACCAGAGCCTCCTGCAAATGCTTCAATGGACAGGCTCGCCTCAGAAGCGCCGGCTGTGCCAATCCATCCGGTCACCCTTTATCTCTTCGTGCACGAATTTCACGAGCAGGTGGCGCTGCCGGTCATTCAGCAAGTCGTAGAGAGGCTGGGCGGCATCGGCGATGTCACGCAGATCGGCAGCCTCGATCTGGAGGGTGTCGGCCTGATCTCTCATCCCGTCGATGGCGTCTCTTGCAGCCATGCGCTTGTCCTTTTCGGAGGAGCTCTCGGCTTGGTTGTTGCGATTGGAAGTTTCGGCCATCCCAGGACTGCTGGAGGCTCGCCCGGTTTGCAACTCATTTGCCGCTGCCCAGTTCTTGGCCTGTTTCACGGCGATTTCGTGCAGTGCCGCTTGAAGACGCGGCCAATTCTGAGCCTGATCCGGCGTCAGACGCAGATCCGCTTTGAGGATCGCGATCCTTGCATCAGCGCGATCTGTGCTTTGACTGATGGCGGGCGAAATTGGTTCGGTGTTGGTGGCTTTGTTGGCATTGTTGTTCTCGTTGCTTTGCGCGTCACAGGCTAAGGGAAGGAGGATCGCCGCCACACTCACGGCCGCAAAGCCGCAGACTCTACCCTTGCGCATTTTCCTCTCCTCTTCTGCTTCCGGTTGCGCGGTCAGCCTGCCGAGGCCGTCCTGGCAGCTCGCTTGGCCCTCAATCGCTAAACAGGCCTGCTTGGCGCCGTGCCATCGAACAGGTTAACCGCTGTGGAGTTTGCAGCGGCAACGCGCGGCGCTGCCCGGAGTTCAAATCTAATCGGCTGCTTTGAGGGACGGGCCGTGTTCGCGCTTGCGTGGCTTGCTGTCTTTGCGTTCAAAAACGGATGTGGCCGTGGCTGGCGCATCCTCGCGATCTTCCGGCGCGCGCTCCCAACCGTAAACGCTGCGCCCTCCGTAGCGGTGAGAATGCCTTCGCTCCTGCGCGATGAGATCCGGGATGGGAAGGCCGGAGGCGTGGCGCTCAAGCGCGCGCGCTTGCTCATCAAGACGCTGGAGGGCGCCCAGCTCCTCGTCCTGGCCAAGTTTTGCATGGCGGACCGCCGACTTCAGAACCTGAATCGTCTGGTCATAGACGTGCAGCGGCACCGGGAAGGGATGCCGGTCCTTGCCGCCGTGCGCGAAGGAAAAGCGCGCGGGGTCGGAGAAACGATAGGGAGCGCCATGCACAACCTCAGCAACCATCGCCAGGGCTTGGACGGTCCTTGCTCCGACGCCCGGAACCAGCAGCAGCTCCGCAAAGTCCAGGGGCCCCCGGTCAGCAGCCGCTGCGAGAGTCCCGTAAAGCCGCCGTGCCAGCACGTCCGCCGGGCGCACATCATGATGCGGCGGCATCACCAAATGTGGCAGGAGCAGTTGCGCCGGAGCGGCCCTCTCCGCCCGAGAAGTTCTCGAGCTCAAGGCTGACATCTCGCGAACGATACGGTCCGGCCCTAGCGATTGCAGGAGATCGGGTTGAAGGCGGCGGGAGGCATCCGCGCGGTGATCGGCGAGATTGATGATCTCGCCCCGCCCCCTTCCCTCGATCGCCGCGTGGGGAGCATCAACGAAGCTTTTCAAGCCTTCCGAGAGCCAATGATAGCGGCGAGCCTGCTTGCTGTCGCCATTCATTCCCTGCTGAACAACGACCCATTGACCTTCATCGGTCACGATGAAACCATGCAAGTAAAGGTCAAAACCATCTTGGACAGCGGCGCTGTCGACCTTCGCCACCAAGCGGCTGGCTTGTGCCATGGCAGCCCCATCAAATCCAACGCGCTCTCCGATGGACATGAGTTCGTGTGGGGTCTGCCGCGAATGTTTTCCGCGGCCGCCGCAGACATGGATGCCAAGCTCGCCCGACAAAGGCGTGAGACCGCGTTTCAACGCACCAATCACGCTTGTGGTGATCCCGGACGAGTGCCAGTCCATCCCCATCACAGCGCCAAACGACTGAAACCAGAACGGATGGGCGAGACGGCGCAGAAGCTCGTCGCGGCCGTAGTGATGAATGACAGCTTCGCTGATCACCGCGCCGAGGCGCGCCATGCGGCTGGCAAGCCAGTGCGGGACGCGGCCGCCATGGAGGGGAAGATCGGCACTTCCGCTTCGTCGTGCTCCCACCGCGCTCTCCGGGCCGAGGGGATCTAGACGGGTCTTGTCGCCATAGCCAGGATATTGGGCGACAGCGGCAACCGCTTGGCCTCCGTCCAGCCAAACTCCGATGCAAGCTCAAGCCTTCGATGGGCTCTGAAATAGGCTCTCAAAAGCCATTTTAAGAGCGTTGGCCGCAATAAGGAAGATAAAGCAGGAAGCTGGTTCGGACTTGCTTCGTCGACAGAGATGTCGCGGAAGCCACAATTGAATAGGAGAAAATCAAGGCTGGTGTCCGAAAATGAGCAGTGATGCGTCCAGTCTATGTCTCGCATTCTCGTGGCGACCGCTGAGTTACAATTTGGGACGCGGCATAAAAAGCGGCCGCCCGGTTTTAGCGCACCAAAAATGAGGTCGAGAAGCTCCACTTGCTCATCCTTTGGAATGTGTTCCAGAACGTCAAAAGCAAAGATGAAATCTTTCGTTCCTTCTCGATCTCGCAAATAGGTCCTGGTCCGCAGGACCGGAACATGCTCAACGGGAAGTCCTCTCTTCTTGGCAGCCGAAACCTGCCCCTGGTCGGCGTCCATGCCTTCGACATCCGAATAATTGAGGTTCTTGACCGCAGCGACTGCGAAGCCCATCCCGGAGCCAATCTCAAGAACGGACGCCGACTTGTTCTCTGGCAGGACGGTCTTCAACATTTGGGCGATCATCCCGACGTTTTTGCTGAATTCGCTATCGGAGCCATCGTACCAATTCATATACTGCCGCGTATAATCCAAATCGCGCATCGGTTGACCTCCAAATTCAAATCAGCAAATGCGGTATTGCTTGCAAATTTTGTTTTGCCGCGACTTTTGATCGCTCACCGGGCGAAAGCCGACAATTTTGCTTGGTCATCATACAACAGACAATTTTGCTTGGCCATCACACAATATGAGTGTGTGATATTGGGGAGACAAGTTTCGCGTGACAGCCCCTTTCATCCCCAGAGGGACAATCGCTGTTTTAGCGCCAGAACTCTATGAATGCCCCTTCAATAGGGAGAATTCGTGATGGAATTGGAGCAATTTGGAATTGGAACAAGTCCGCAGGAAGATCGCGCTTATGACGGGTTGCGCTTTGTGGCGGTGCGCGAGGCGCGCGAGGCGATATTCACTCGGGCGCATGCCTGATGCTTGGCGCGACGAAAGAAATCCGGTAGCCGCTAAGCGCGCCACGCGCTCGTAAGTCCGCCGCACCCGCGCAGGATGGCGAATATCGGGGAGGCCAAGAGCGGCTCTGCGGCTGCGGAACCGCCCTGGCCTTCAATTTATGCACTCTTCTTGTATTTCGCGGCTTCTTCGGATCCGCTGGTCGCGTTTCCGGCGCTATAGGAATGAGCGCCGACGCCCGCGAGCTTGCCTTTGTCGACGACGAGATATTCGTCGCGGATTGGCCGGTTCTCGAAGTAGCATTCGAGGATTTCACGCGTGCCCGCCGCATAGCGTGCCTGCGCGGAAAGCGACGTCCCCGAAATATGCGGGGTCATTCCATGATGCGGCATGCTGCGCCACGGATGGTCCTTCGGCGCCGGCTGCGGGAACCAGACATCGCCCGCATAGCCCGCGAGCTGGCCGCTTTCGAGCGCGCGCACGATGGCGTCACGGTCGCAGATTTTGCCGCGCGCCGTGTTCACGATGTAGGCGCCGCGCTTCATCTTGGAAAGCATCGTGTCATTGAAGAGATGCTCGGTCTCCGGATGGAGCGGGCAGTTGATCGTGACAACGTCGCAAACCTTGACCATGTCCTCGACGGTCGGGTGCCAAGTCAGGTTCAGTTCCTTTTCCACCGATTCTGGCAGCCGGTGCCGGTCAAAATAGTGCAGATGCATATCGAAGGGTTTCAGGCGGCGCAGAACAGCAAGACCAATGCGGCCGGCTGCAACGGTGCCGACATGCATGCCTTCGACATCATAGGAGCGCTCGACGCAATCGGCGATGTTCCAGCCGCCGCGCACGACCCATTGATAGGATGGGATGTAATTACGCACGAGCCCGAGGATCATCATGACCACATGCTCGGCGACGCTGATGGAATTGCAAAAGGTGACTTCGGCGACAGTGATGCCGCGATTCATCGCCGCTTGAAGGTCGGTATGGTCCGAACCAATACCGGCGGTGACGATGAGCTTCAGCTTCGGCGCCTTCGCGATGCGCTCGGCGGTCATATAGGCGGGCCAGAACGGCTGCGAAATCACAATCTCTGCATCCGGCAGCTCGCGATCGAGGACGGAGTCTGCGCCATCCTTGTCCGAGGTCACAACCAGCGTGTGGCCGTTCGATTCGAGATATTTGCGCAGCCCCAATTCGCCGGACACGCTTCCAAGAAGGGTGCCCGGCTTAAAGTCGATGGCCTTCGGCGTTGGGAGGGTTTGGCCGTCGGGATAACGGTCGATCTTCGGAAGATCGTCCCGGGGATAAGATTTAGGATAGCCATCGACGGGATCGTCATAGAGGACGCACACAACCTTTGCCATAATTATCTCCCTTCCATTGTATCGTTGAGTTGTTGAGGAAATAGAAGAAGAGCCTGTCTCTCAAGGTTAAGTCGGCCTTATGGATGGAAATCCAAGAATATATCTTGGCCGGCCTGCTTGGATTTCAAGCGTTTCCTCATGTGCGTTGTCACGAGGAGCTTCAAGACATGGGTTTTTCCCGCACACAACGATTGCAAGCTCGCCTCAAATACAATCTTTATCCAATGAAATCTTTTGAACAATTGATAGGAAAGGCTGATCACGTTTGCCGCGTACTGCCGCCGCAAGCCCATCCGTGAAATCACTGCCGCGCGTGCAGGCGATGAGGGCGCTTGCCATGGGTGGCAAGGGATCGCGATCCGTCAGAACAAGACCGATGGATTGGCCGTGCATCGGTTCAACGAGATCGATCCCGACCAAATCGCGCGAATCGGCAAACACATAGAAAAGCGTGTGTGGAACAATGCTGGCGAAGCCCCCGTGACGGAGATAGGAGCAGATGCCAAGAAACGAATTGCTGACAACGGGGGCCCTTGGTTTGATTTCAAGCGACTCGAAAACGGCGTTGATGATGCGGCGGTTCTGCATATCCTCGCTCAGCAGGCACAGCCGTTCCTCGGCGGCTTCCCGCCATGAGATCGTCTGGCGCCCTTCGCGGCGCTTAGCGCCGGTCACGAAGATGTAGCGTTCCTTGTAAAGAGGCATCCGGCGGACGCGGTCCAATGGCTCATTGTCGAGATAGGTGACCCCCGCATCGATCTCGAAAGAATCGAGCCCTTTCTGAATTGCCCGCGACGTCATGGAACTTACCTCGACGGTTGCTGCGGGGTGGGCGCACGAGAAGCGAGCTGTCAGACATGAGATCAAGGGCATTGCCGCGGGGATGACACCGAGCCGCAAAGAACCTGAAAGCCCACTCCGTAGGCCCGAAAGGTCGATCCGCAGCCCCTCGTAGTGGCTGAGAATCTGCCGCGCCCAGACGAGGACCCGATCGCCTTCCTGGGTCAGTCCGAGGAAACGGTGGCCGCGGACGACGAGCCGGACTTCGAGATCCTCCTCGAGCTTGCGGATCGCCGCGGAAAGCGTCGGCTGTGAAATGTGGCATGCCTCAGCGGCCCGCGCGAAGTGTTTGTCGCGCGCCAGCGTGACGAAATAGCTAAGATGGCGAAGAAACATCGAGGATGACCGCTGCGCCTGAAGCTGCAGCCATCAATATATGAAATTGTTACATAACGCTATCCGGCCTTCAGGATGAGCGGATATGGCGGCTAAGCTATAGCGTTACAGGAAATCGCCTTTTAGGATCCGCGGAAGCCGACCGATGACGGCTTTGAGTGCAGCACATCGCGCAAAAAATTGCCTGCGAGGGTCATGCCCGCCTCGTCGATGGCATGGCCAAGACCCGGTCTTGCCATCGCTCTAACCGGGATGCCCGCTGTTTCGAGCACGCCTTTCGCACAGGCCATGGATTGAAAAGGCACGACGGGGTCCGCGGTCCCATGCACAAGGAGAACCGGCGGCTTGCTGACAATTTGCCCCGGCAATAAGGCGGACTCCGGCAGGGCGCCAGAGAAAGCCACGATGCCCGCAATTCGCCTTTGCCGGTGCAGTCCGGCGTAAAGCGCGGTTGCGGCTCCCTGCGAGAATCCGGCAAGTGCCAGGCGGGAATCGTCGAGTTCGTGGCTTGCCAGCATTCGATCGAGAAATCTATCGAGAACAGCGCTTGCCTCTTGCAGGCCGGCGAGAAGTTTATCGGGTGCGCGATCCTGCAAGCTAAACCACTGCCGCCCGAATGGCGCATAATCGCAGGGAAGGTGGGCATCGGGAGCGACGAACTCTGTTTGCGGCAAAAGCTTTTGCCAGGCGCGGCCGAGGTCGATGAGGTCGTTGCCATAAGCGGCGACCCCGTGCAGCAAAATCACCAAAGAGACCGCCTTGCCTCCCGCAAGCGGCGCGAGCCTGGGACCGTCAAGTTGGATAGCCGCCTCCATGATCCTCAATGTTTGTTATGGACGCTCGCCGCCCGGGACAAAGTTTCTTCGGCATGAAGGGGATTCGTCAAACTCAAGCAGTCATGAGTTATGGATCCAATCCGTGCAATTCGCATGAAGCGTTATGCTACATATACAACAACGCCTGAGAGCCAGGGATGGTCGCGAGGCTGCCGTCGCAGGGTTCCGCACCGCATCCGGCGTGTGCCTTCACGGACTATTGAGTGGCATGACACCTTGATTTCGACACTCTCCCTTGCGGCGATGGTGGTGCTACGTTTCTTGGTCTTCTAACTCGGAGAGGATGCCGATTAGCTTGCGGGGACTGCATTGCCGACGAAACCTATGCGCATATATCATGGCAGCTATTTATCATCGGAATTGCACTCATCCCATTTGATCGCGAATAGATTTTTCCTCCCGCATCACCTATTGCCGGAAAGAAAGTCGGAAGGAAGCAAGCTGTCCTAGGAGGTCCCCCAATGTTCGGCAAAATCCTGCACGCAAATGACGGCTCAAAGAGTGCCGTTCGCGCTCTGTCGTTGGCGCTTGCCATCGCCAAACAGAACCAGTCCGAGCTCCACACGGTTTGCGTCGAGGAAATCCCCTATCTGCCCGAATTTATGGAGGAAGTGCGTGATTCGTCGGGGGCAACCGCGCGCCGTATCCACGCCGTTCTCCAACGCGCCAGCGCAATGGCTGAAGAACAGAATTTGAAAATTCAGACGCATGTCCTGCGCGGCCATCCGGTGCGCGACATTGTGAAGCTTGCCGCAGATCTCGGGGTGGACTTGCTTGTCATCGGAGCGGTCGGTCATTCGGCCTTGTACGAGCGAATGATCGGCAGTCAGGCAAACCGCATCATGCAACTCGCTCCCTGCCCGGTTCTGGTCGTGAAGTGAGGGTCGTGCCGACAGCACCAAGATGTCTGCGCTCCGAACCGTCGGCCTTTGCTATGAGCCTTCCCCTTCCTCCCGGAGCATCTCAAGATTAAGCCATTGATCCTCCGCCTCCGTGAGGTCGGCCTCGGCCCTTGCCAAAGCTTCGGAGACTTGCGCGAACTTCACGGGATCCCGCGCGTAAAAGCCAGGGTCTTCGAGTAAGGACTGGAGGTTTGACCGGCGCGCGCGCAAGGACTCTATGCGGGCCGGCAGTGTCTCGAGCATATGCCTTTCCTTGAACGTAAGACGTGGCTTCGTCGCCGACTTGGCGGGAGCTGGCGCAGCTTTTGCCTTGTCCCTGGCTGGGGCTGCCGGCGCCCGCGAAACCGGGGCTCCGGTCACGCCCGTGCCGCGCTGGGCAACCATATCGGAATAGCCGCCGGCATATTCGGTCCAGCGGCCGCCTCCCTCGGCCACCAGCACCGAGGTCGTCAGCCGGTCGAGGAAATCGCGGTCATGGCTGACGATCAGGAGGGTTCCTTTATAGTCGCCGAGCATTTCCTGCAGAAGGTCGAGCGTTTCGAGATCGAGATCGTTGGTCGGCTCGTCGAGCACGAGGAGGTTGGAAGGCCTTGCCAAGACCCGGGCGAGCATCAGCCTGCCACGTTCCCCGCCAGAGAGACGTCCGATGGGCGTGCGCGCCTGTTCGGGGCCGAACAGGAAGTCCTGCATGTAGCCGATGACATGCTTGCGCTCACCGTTGATTTCAACGAAATCGCTGCCGCCTCCGGTGAGGGCATCCTTCAAGGGCGTTTGAGGATCAAGGCTCGCCCGGCCTTGGTCGAGTGTCGCGAGCATGAGATTGGCGCCGTGGCGGATGCTGCCTTTATCGGGGGCCAACGCGCCGGTCAGGAGGTTCATGAGCGTCGTCTTGCCTGCCCCATTCGCGCCGATAAGGCCGAGACGGTCGCCGCGCAGGATGCGGATCGAGAGATTCTTGGCGATCGGACGGTCGCCAAAGGATTTTTCGACCTCCTTGGCTTCGATGACGAGCTTGCCGGAAAGGTCGGCCTCGGCAGCCTCGAACTTCGCCCCTTTCACTGGGCGGCGCTGGCGGCGCTCGGCGCGCATAGAAGCGAGGTTTTGGAGCCGCTTTTGGTTGCGCTTGCGCCGCGCGGTGACGCCATAGCGGAGCCAGTCTTCCTCGGCGGCGATTTTGCGATCGAACTTATGCGCCGCCCGTTCCTCCTCTTCGAGCGCGGCGTCCCGCCAGGCCTCGAATTCGGCAAAGCCGCGGGCGAGAACGCGGGTGCGGCCGCGATCGAGCCATGCCGTGCTGCGCGAAAGATTTTGCAAGAACCTTCGATCGTGACTGATGATCACCAAAGCGGAACGCGAAGCTTTCAGCTCCGCCTCGAGCCATTCAATTGCCGGCAGGTCGAGATGATTGGTCGGCTCATCGAGGAGCAAAATGTCAGGCTCCGGGGCGAGCACCCGCGCGAGAGCCGCCCGGCGCGCTTCGCCACCCGAGAGCCGGGCGGGATCTTCCTCGCCGGTCAGGCCGAGCTCGTTCAACAGCGTTTTCGCCCGGTGCGGGTCATCGGTTGGGCCAAGCCCAGCCGCTACATAGGCGAACGCGCTCAAATGTCCGGAGAGATCTGGTTCCTGCGGCAGATAGCGAAGATGAGCGCCAGGCTGCAGAAAGCGCGTCCCGCCATCAGGCTCAACAAGGCCTGCAGCGATGTTCAAAAGCGTCGATTTGCCCGACCCGTTGCGCCCAACGAGGCACAAGCGCTCGCCCGCCGAGACCGAGAGGGAAGCGCCGTCCAGCAAAGGCTTGCCGCCGAGCGTAAGCGAAATATTCTGTAAAAAAAGAAGAGGAGGTGCCATGCCGACCCGGTTTGGGAAAACGTCGGCGCATTGGTAATTCGCCTTTGCCAGCGAGGCAAACACAAGCCGCGCGCGGACTTTTAAGACCGCCGCTCAAGCCTTATGAAGCGTGGCGGTGACGAGCACCGGTTCGGCCTCATCCAGCGCGCGCAGCAGCTCGTCCTGCCTCGAAAAGCGCCCGCTGAGACGCTTGCCCTCGGCGCGAACTGCGAGGCTCGCTTGGTGGAAAGGCCAGGGATCAAGGATAAGGTCGTGCGGCCCGCCGCGCGGGCGCACGGAGAGCTCGCAGTTTCCCTCCGCGATTGGGACATGGGGAATTTTCTTTTCCTCTCTGACACCCCAGCAGATTTCAAGCGAGAGCCAATCAAGCGCGCCGATCAAATGCTGGTTGCGGGCAATGTTTTCAGCCGCCGCCAGCGCGCCAACTCCCGGCTCGGTCCGCAGGGACGCTGCCATGCGTGCCTGAAAGCCATGCTGCTCGTCGAGAAAAGCGCGCACCGCTTCAGCATCCGCGGGATGAGCCTTGGCGAAATCGAAATGGCGCGCATAGATCGTATCGGCATGCAGCGAGACCAAAAGGGCTGGATAGCGCCCAAAGGCGCGCGCGTGGCGCACCCCTTCATGCCAAAGTGCGACATGTATCTTTGGGGGCACTCGAGAAAACTGTTGCGGAAGACCGGTCTCGCTATCGAGAACGGGTGCCTTTTCCCAGGAGAGCCAGCCGATGTCATGCAGCTCTGAGGCGAGGCACACTTCCTCATGCGGCGCCGGCGCGGCGAAACGCTCATTGCCCCAGGCGCGCATCATCTGGCCGGAAAGCCAAGCATGGCTCGGCTGCGGAATGGCAATGACCTCGGCGCCGTCCTTGCGGAGCAGCATTGTTACGGCTTTCGCTTTTGCATCGGAAACAATTTGATGCGCTGCCGTTCCCGCATGGATGGGAAGGGCCGCGGGTGAGACAACCAAAACGCCCTTCAGAATTGAACAAGATGGAAACGCTGCATTTCATAGCTTGAGCGGCTCTCCGCAAGTTGAAACGCCCGAAAGCGATCCTTATATAATAGTTGGAAGATCCAGCCTCCTTGCATCAGCGTTACCTCGATGCGCTTCCAGAGCCTCGCTTTCGGCGGCCACGTGACGGTTTTCTACTGGCATTGTCCATTGCAGCGGCGGGGTAGACACACGCAGCGCCTCCCAACCAGACGTGCGGTGGATCATCAAATCGATGTGACGTCAGGGAACTAGGGTCCTGTCCTCCTATTGATAGCATGACATCGTTTCAACCTGCGGGTACGCAGCCAAATGAAAGGTGGGATAGAGGGATTAGCGGGAGGAAAACTGAATGATGAATATTCTAAAGGCCGTACTTCTAGGCTCACTTAGGATTATGCTTATGGCTTCCTTGAAGGCGGGGCTTTGTATCTATGCGTTCTTTCTCACAGATACGAGTTTAGCTAGCGCAGGGGACCATTATGCTGACTATGCGGTGCAAGACGGCCACCGCGATATGGGCGGCGATAGCGACAGCCGGGCCGCTGGCATGTCAGAGGCTCACTAATCCGTAGCGGAAACTCTTTGGGAGAGTCTTGGTATTTCCGTGCCAGCTCTTAGCAGGCAGCCCGTCAGAATTTGAGCGCGGCCTTGAGTTCCTGCATCTGATCACGCTTTTCCACCGCGACGCGGCGAGCCTCATCGGTCTTGGTGCTGGCGATCTCTTTCTCGAAATTGGCGATTTCTGCATCGAGCTTGGCAGCATTGAGTTCCGCAAGCTCGGTTGCTTGATTTGCGAGAATGGTAAGGCCCGAGGGCCCGACCTCCGCGAAGCCGCCAGGCACGAAGAGACTGTGCTTTTTTGCTGGCGCCTCCTCAATGATGACGATCCCGGGCTTAATGCTCGTAATCAAGGGCGCGTGATCTTTGTAGACGGTGAATTCGCCCTCGGTTCCCGGCACGACGACAGCTTCGACCTCTCCCGAGAAGACGAGCTTTTCGGGAGAAACGATTTCAAAATGAAAACCGGCCATCGTTTGCCTCTTAGTAGGATCTTATTCTTCGCGCGGGATACCGCGCGAGCCTAGGCCGCCTCGGCCGCGAGCTTGGAGGCTTTCTCGACCGCTTCCTCGATCGAGCCGACCATATAGAACGCGGCTTCGGGGAGATGGTCGTAATCGCCCGCGACGAGGCCCTTGAAGCCCTTGATCGTATCAGCGAGGGACACGAGCTTGCCGAGCGAGCCGGTGAACACTTCCGCGACATGGAAGGGCTGCGACAGGAAACGCTCGATCTTGCGGGCCCGAGCCACCGTCAGCTTGTCTTCCTCCGAAAGTTCGTCCATGCCGAGGATGGCGATAATATCCTGCAAGGCCTTGTAGCGCTGCAGAAGCTGCTGGACCTGGCGGGCAACAGCATAATGCTCCTCGCCGACGATGAGCGGTGACAACATGCGCGAGGTCGAGTCGAGCGGATCGACCGCTGGATAGATGCCTTTTTCGGCTATGGCGCGCGACAGAACGGTGGTCGCGTCGAGATGGGCGAAAGAGGTCGCGGGCGCGGGATCGGTCAAATCGTCGGCCGGCACATAGATCGCCTGCACCGAGGTGATCGAACCTTTGTTCGTTGTGGTGATCCGTTCCTGGAGGGCGCCCATGTCGGTCGCGAGAGTCGGTTGATAACCGACCGCCGAAGGGATGCGGCCGAGGAGCGCCGAGACTTCCGAACCCGCCTGGGTGAAGCGGAAGATGTTGTCGATGAAAAACAGCACATCCTGGCCCTTGTCGCGGAAATCCTCGGCGACCGTGAGCCCCGTCAGGGCCACGCGGGCGCGGGCCCCCGGCGGCTCGTTCATCTGGCCATAGACGAGCGCGCATTTCGAGCCCTTGGCGGAACCGCCATGCTCATGCGGATCGACATTCACCCGAGACTCGATCATCTCGTGATAGAGGTCATTGCCTTCACGGGTCCGCTCGCCGACGCCGGCAAACACGGAATAGCCGCCATGCGCCTTGGCGATGTTGTTGATGAGTTCCATGATCAAAACGGTCTTGCCAACCCCGGCGCCACCGAAGAGCCCGATCTTGCCGCCCTTCGCATAAGGGGCGAGAAGATCGACAACCTTGATTCCGGTGACTAGGATCTGCGCCTCGGTCGATTGGTCGGCATAGGAAGGCGCCGGCTGATGGATCGCGCGCCGCGCGGTAGCCCCGACCGGACCCAATTCGTCCACCGGCTCGCCGATGACGTTGATAATACGGCCGAGGCACTCCTCACCGACGGGCACCGTGATTGGGCCCTTGGTGTCGACGACCTTCTGGCCGCGGACGAGGCCTTCGGACACGTCCATCGCGATGCAGCGCACCGAATTTTCGCCAAGGTGCTGCGCGACTTCGAGGACCAGGCGGTTGCCGTGGTTGTCGGTTTCGAGCGCGTTGAGAATTTGCGGCAGATGCCCGTCGAATTTAACGTCAACGACAGCGCCGATAACCTGCGTGACGTGGCCTGTGGGCAAGTTGGATGCGGCGTCAGCCATGCTTCGTCCTCTTGGTGGATTGAAATCTCGAATTCAAAATTAGGACCGTGTCCTGGGCCTACTAAGGCAGATGGAATGACCTACTAAGATAGATGGAAAGCCTTAAAGCGCTTCGGCGCCGGAGATGATCTCGATCAGTTCCTTGGTGATCATCGCCTGGCGGGAGCGATTGTATTGCATGGTTTGCTTCTTGATCATTTCGCCGGCATTGCGGGAAGCGTTATCCATGGCGCTCATCCGCGCGCCTTGTTCCGAGGCGGCGTTTTCAAGGAGCGCCCGCAAGATCTGGATCGAAATGTTGCGCGGCAAGAGCTCCGCAAGAATTTCTTCCTCGTCTGGCTCATATTCGTAAGCCGCGCCGGCCTGTGCCGCTTTCGTTTCCTCCGGCAGGGCAAGAGGAATGATTTGCTGCGCCGTCGGAATCTGCGAGATCACCGACTTGAACCGGGAGAAAAACAAGGTGGAAACGTCGAACTCGCCCGCTGCATGCAAGGCGACGATCTTGCGGCCGATCGCGTCGGCGTCATCGAAGCCAAGCGTACGCACCGAGCGCAGATCGATCACTTCAATGATCTGCCGCCCGAATTGCCGGCGCAGAATGTCATAGCCTTTCTTGCCGACGCAAAGGATCTTGACCGTTTTGCCTTGCGCTATGAGGGACTCCGCCGTGTCGCGCGCTTTACGGGCGATCGAGGAATTGAAAGCCCCGCAAAGGCCGCGTTCCGCGGTGCAGACGACCAAAAGATGGGTTGTGTCACCGCCGCCGCCGAGCAGCCCCGGAACATGCCCGGTCGTCCCCATCGCGGCGGCGAGATTGGTGAGAACCCTCTCCATCCGTTCGGCGTAGGGCCGTGCCGCCTCGGCCGCCATCTGGGCGCGCCGCAATTTCGCCGCCGCGACCATCTGCATGGCCTTGGTGATCTTTTGGGTTGCTTTGACGGAGGAAATCCGGTTTCGCAGATCCTTCAACGAGGGCATGGTCTATCCGCTTCACCTCTGTCCGGGCGCCGTCTAGTTGAGCGCAGGCCTCGATTAAATCGCACGTTTCGATCAAGCAAAGTTCTTAGCGAAGCCATCGACAATCGATTTGAGTTTCTTCGCCGAATCGTCCGACAGATCCTTCGAGGTGCGAATCGCGTCGAGGAGATCGGTATGGCTCGCCCGCAGGAGGGTCAGCAGCCCTTCCTCGAAGGCTTTCACCCGGTCGACCGGAAACGCATCGAGATAGCCGTTGACGCCGGCGTAAATGACGCAAACCTGTTCCTCGGCCTTCAAGGGCGAGAATTGCGCCTGCTTCAAAAGCTCGGTGAGGCGCGAACCGCGCGCAAGGAGACGCTGGGTCGTCGCGTCGAGGTCAGAGCCAAACTGCGCGAAAGCCGCCATTTCACGGTATTGGGCGAGCTCGCCCTTGATCTTGCCCGCGACCTTTTTCATCGCCTTGGTTTGGGCGGAGGAGCCGACGCGCGAGACGGAAAGGCCAACGTTCACGGCGGGCCGGATGCCTTGATAGAAGAGATCTGTCTCAAGGAAGATTTGGCCATCGGTGATCGAGATGACATTGGTCGGAATATAGGCCGAAACGTCATTGGCTTGTGTTTCGATCACCGGCAGCGCGGTCAGCGAGCCCGCGCCATTGGCGTCGTTGAGCTTCGCCGCACGCTCGAGAAGCCGCGAGTGCAGGTAGAACACGTCGCCCGGATAGGCTTCGCGCCCCGGGGGCCGGCGCAGCAGAAGCGACATCTGGCGATAGGCGACAGCCTGCTTCGAGAGATCATCATAGATGATCAGGGCGTGCATCCCATTGTCACGGAAATATTCGCCCATCGCGCAACCGGCGAAGGGCGCGAGGAACTGCATCGG
>DATJBL010000074.1:0-10159 GCA_035515355.1 Methylocella sp. | reverse complement strand
CCTTGTGCGCCTCGGACCGCGATCAATTTGTGGGGAGGATACCGCCGAGCATAGGCTAGAACGTCGTCTGTCGAATAACCAGCATCGATCGCCGCGAGGCTGATTCCGATTTTGTGACCATAGCTGTTTGCCCATCTCCGTGCGAGCAAAAGGTCTAAATTTCTCTGGCAATCCGGTTCGGAAATGTGCTTGCCGATCGTCCCATAGTCGATGACATAGCGCCGATGCTCGCGGCCAAATCCGACAAGTTGCCACTCGACGCGATCGAGCTGACAGTCGACGCCGAGCATGAGCAAAAGGGAGCCCTTCGGCACCTGACCGCGCGCGTAATCGGATTTTGCCGCCCGGCCCACGAGCTCCTGCCATGGGCGGCCGTCGCCGCGGGTCTCGTACGCCCTGCCAAGGGTGTCGTTCCAAAATGTCTTTTCGCTTGCCGGGTCACCTTTGGCCTTGAGCCATTCCCGCGCGATTTGTTCGAAGGTTTGCAGCGGTGAATAGGCGGACCAGATCCAGAAACTTCGGTGCTCCCGCCTGGCCGCCGGATTGTGGGCGCGCCACTCGAAGCCCTTGAGCATCTGTGGGCGGTGACGCTCCTCGGCGAGCCCGCCACACGCCACACATGAGAAGCCGGCCCTCTCGGGATGCGCCGGGTCGAGCGTGGCCAGCATATTTTCCCACTCCAACACCTGCATAGAGCCGCAATGCGGACACGGGACGTAAGGGTGCTCTTGGCTTCCATCACGAAAGTTTCGCGTAATTCGACAGCCCGGAATAATTAGCGGCGTGCTGATCTTAAATATTTTCGCATCGGCGATCGCTCTTGACCGGCTGTCGGCCTGGGCTTCCGGATCGCCGGCCGGGTTCGTCTCGTATTTCGAAACGTCATCCTGAACCTGATGATCGATCGTAACCTGGCTGAGGGACGCCGGGCTGTTGGCGCCAGTAATTAAGAGCCGCGAAAGACCATCTCGCCGCTCTTTGTAGAGCACGCTTGCTTGGCTATCATTCGCCCGTTGGGGAAATAATTCACCCACGATCGCAGTAGATCGCATCAGCGGCGATAATTTCATTTTTGACCAGCGCGCGGCGTTCTCGATTGTCGGATGAACGTAGAGGAACGAGCCACGGCCGATCGTAATCGAAGCCAGGCAGAAAATATTGGCGAGCGTGGTCTTGCCAACTTGCGCGCTGGCTACGAGCGTCACGAAGCGGCACGGATCTTCGGGAGACAGAGCCCGCAATATCTCGTCGAAAAACGGGAACAGCTGGCGATTATAAGGCCCCAGGAACGGCCCATCCTCAAACACGACGTTGCGCTCGGCCCACGCAAGGTAATTAACCGGCGGCGCCGGCTGCAGAGCGGCCGCGATAACCTCGCGTCCAAGCCGTTCAGCATTCGCAACACGCGGCATTTGTTTCGCCCTCGTCATCGAGCAATGACGGCAAGGCTTCGACCTCGGCGCGGATCGCTTGAGCATGGCGGGCACGGATCTCGTGCCACGTGGCCCGCAAGAGGCGGACTGCTTCCCTTCTCGTTGCCGGCGGTGCGGCCATGATTGCATCCGCCATTTCGGCCAAACTCGCGTCGAAAATCGTCATGAGCCTGCCCGCTATCCGGCCCATTTGCTGCCTTGCATCGTCGGTTTTGATAAACCGGCCGGAACGAACCGCGGCTTCCTCGCGCGCGGCTGCATTGGCGAGGGCCAGCTGATCAAGGCGCTCGCGTTTGATCCGGCCTTCCAATGTCTCGGGCTCTGACGGCTCATCGCCATCGAGCCTGGCCTTCCCGTTGGCGCCGAGGCGCTGATCAATATCGAGATTCTTCCGCAACTGCTCCAGAGCAATGTCAGTCCGGATTCGGGCACGGCAGCCGCGTCCAACGAGCGCATCGCCGTGGAGCTTTTTCTCGCCAATCCAATGACTGACGCAAGATGGCGTCACGCCAACCGCTTCGGCGAAAGCTTTCTTCGTCACAACGTCCTGCATGCTCAATAAGATACTCTATTCAAGTTGAGGCTTCAAATTTCGAGTAAACGTCGAGATATCCTGCGAGGCAGCGGCCCCCGCATTTGTCAGCGGCTCCCAGAGGACCCGGTGATTTTTGCCAAAGCGCCATGCTCAACTCCGTCATGGCCGTTCCGCCGGAGCGGATGACCTGCCACGCCCCGTCCGCAGCCTGAACGCCAGCAGGGTAATCTCCTGCGAGGCCTCTTCGGTCTGTTCGCCCTTCGCGTTCGTCCAGAACCTCAGGACCGTCTCGGCCTTCGCGACGACATACCGCCGCCCGGTGTTGCCCGACGTGCACGCAACAACCGGCGACGAGAGCAGCTTCGCCATCGTTTCGCAGTATATTCCGGTTCCATCCCTTCATGCCGCCATGCCGACCAGGCGGCTGAGTGTGCCTTCTATTGTGACCAATGTAGTGTAGGCCCTCGGCTCGCGTGCCAGGGCTTTGACCGCTTTGATCGCCCGCTCCTTGAGTTCCTCCCGCTTCAACTCGCGATAGGCTGCCATCAATGAGCCGGGCACGGACGTTGGCCTCACACCGTCGCGCATGCTCTTCCTTGCGGCTGCCTCGGCCCTTCCGGTTGAGCACCCATGCAAGGCTTTCCCTTCTCGCCGGACCTTGCCACGGTTCAACCTGGATGGATATTGGGCGCTAGCCTCGGCGGCTGCGACTTCAGACGCTGAGACAGGTATCTTCCGACGCCCGCAGATAGTAACGCTACGCGTTACGGGCCGCCCCCATACTTGTCTCACGGGGGTACTTGTCTCACGGATTTCGAGGGTACTTGACTCACGCTCTGCCGTTTCAGCCTGCGCCTTTCGGCGGCGCTCGTTGGCGAGTTCGGCTAGGACGTCTTTTGGCGTTTTGCGGTACCAGGTGGCCTTGCTGATGCCCTCTTTTTCCCAGGGGGCCTCTCGCGTCAGGCTATTGGCTTCGTAGGCGTCGCGCGAAACACTGCCCTTAGCTCGCCTGTCCTTGCGCTTTTTGCCGGCCTTCTCGATCTGACGCTTCTCTTTCAGGCTTTCCGCCGTTTCTCCGACAGGAATGAGGTTATACGCGCGTATGTCGGGATCGAGCCGCTCTTCGGGTGTAAGCTTAAGCCGTGAGCCGAGTTCTTTTCTGCCAATCGGCTTTTTTCTCTTGCACACGTCCGCAATAAGCGCCGCCATTTCCCTCTCGGCCAGGGACATGCCGAATATCGAAAGCTCGCGTTCGAGTGCGTCGAGCCCGGGCCATGTGACCACAGCCTTTCGTCCGTTGATCCGGATATGCCCGCGCGGGGCTTTGTTGAGGACAGCGGCGATGCAGTAACGCCATTGATAGAAATCCAGGCCGCCATCAGTCCGCAGGCGCTTGTTGTAGAGCCTGAACATCTCAGACAGGAGAATTAATCCCATCCGGCGCGCCCCAAAATGCTCCTTGTACGACGAGCACCCCCCGATCTCGTCAAAGGCAATAACATTGCCGAAAAGGACCACCTTGTTTGAAGTTTTCCGGCGAGCCGCTTTTTGCCATTTTGTGGATCGAAATGTAACTTGCGCCGCGCCGGTCTCGAGGTTATTTTCCAAGAGCGTCATGGTGAAGTCCCTTCGTTCGGATTTTCGAGTGACATCGCGTTCTTTCTTCGTCAGTATCGACCCCGCCGCTCGTCACGGCGGGGCTTTCTTTTTCCGATCTCGTCAGAAGGGGACTTCTTCGTCTGAGGATGGCGCAGCGGCCCCTTCGTTCTTTTCCGCCCAGGCGTAGTAATCCTCGTCGCGGACGACCTCTTCACCCGCTCCATCCGCTGGCTTGATCGCTGTGAACGCGCCAAACCCAAGCTCGTCATACTGGCGCCTCTGCTCTTCCTCCGTCTCGTGCTGCCAGCTTGAGAAGAGATTTATGCCAGCCCACCACCTGAGCTTGTGCTCCTTGCAAAAGAACCAGTGAACCCGACCGGTATTGATGTATCCGTCAGTCTTGCCGCATACCGGGCACACGCCGAAATAATTGTCGGTGCTCATTGCTCCTTCTCCATCTTGCTTTCATCATCGTCGTGAAAGATCGGCTGGGTTGCCTTGCAGCCCGGCGTTTTCATCTGACGCCATCATCGTGCCTCCTCCGCCCCGTGGGCTTGCCTTGGTGCTGCTTGTAACGATCAATTTGCGCGAGGTAGTCGCGCTGGCCATCGAAGAGCGGGTCTTCCCACTCTTCCACTTCCCTCGGGACGGGCCAATGAAATTCGAGGTCGCGGCAAGCCTCGCCAAGCTCCCGCGCGATCACCTCATTGTGTTCGGCAATATCCTGGGCAAGCTCATCAGCCTGGCGACGCAAATCGGCTAAGCGCTGGGCAAGGCCGGAATCTTCACCAGCATGCCGTTCGCGAATTTCCCGGCCGATGGCTTCGAGGCGGTCGTGAGCTTCAGTCCGGGCAGCTACCCATTCCTGGGTAAAGTCCTCGTCGTAGAATCGGGTGATCTCCTCGACGAGTATGTCTTCCAGCGCACCTGGACGCAGCGCCTCCAGGGCGTCGAGCTCCGTCGCGCCTTCACCAAACCGCCGCTCGAAGCGCGCGGCCCGAAGCTCGGTCTCCTTGATCGGTGTGCGTGGCAGTGCGTACTCCACGCATTGCTCATGCGTGAGCGCGACGGGCTGCAGCTGAATATCCTGGCAGTCATCAATCGCCCACTCGATCTTGCGCGCTGTTGCGACGGGCATGGACAGCCCCGCCGGATCAAAGTCGGAGATGTAGAGAATTCGCACCGGACGCCCCTCGTTTTGGGCGGCCCGCTCGACGCGCTCCTGGCACCTCGTGAGGCTCATTTCGCCGAGCGACGTCTGGACGTTCAAATCATAGCGGCGTGCTAGTGGAATCAGCACGTCATTGACCGTGCTCTTCTCGCACCAGATTTCGACGTGATAGGGTTGCGCCGGGCATTCGCCGAATAATAGCCCTAGGTGGGGGCTGGGTACCTCTTCCGGGATCTCGACATGAAGGCATCCGGGCGAGGCTGTAATTATGGGCTCGCCCCTCATGGGGTCCGGCAGATAGAGTTCCGGCTCAGGGTTGCGCTGATCGACGAAGTCCATGGCGGGGATGAGCTCTGCATAGCGGGCGGACTTGGCCGCGTCGCACAGTTTCTGCCAACACTCGACCGTGTTGAGGTAGTCCCTGCCGTCCGGCATCTGGATCGGCGTCTCCAGGGAAACGAAACGGTAATGGATCCGGCGCAGATGGACGCCTCTACCAAACCCGTGCTCACGATAGAGCCCGGCAAGCCACTCAGCGTCACGGCAGCGCGCCGGGCTCAGATAGAATGGATCATTTTGGGGGCTGAGCGCGACAAGGCTGCTGATTGGGCGTCCGCGCCTTTTGGCCAGCTCTTGAACCACACGCGAATTGTGGTGATCCATGGCTCACCGCCCCCTCGGGGTTGCCAATGGCGCAAAAATCCGGTTTGCAAAACGCGCGCAACCCTTTGAAATATCGTGAGCGATTTGCGCGCCGGTTTGCCAAATTTCTGAGAAAAAACAGCGGTTAAAGAGGGACTCTGACTCCGTTAATCGTGGTTCGAATCCACGTCCCCCAGCCAACTACGTCCAAATAGGCCCATTTGCGCTTTACTAGCCCATGATGGTGCGTGCTCAGCTTTGCGCCCGATTGGGGCTTTTAGCCGCCTGCTTTGGTGGAGCGCTCCAGTGTGATCATGCGGCGCCTGCACTTGGCGTTCGAAGGCCGGCGACAAACGCGTGATCGGGGAGGTTTTGCGTTCACGTGAAAAGTCAAAATGTCTACAAACGGCCGCTCTCACATCTCGGGATCATCACTTTGGCATGGGTGCCGTTATCCGCAGGACATCGGCGAGGTCAAGCGGCTCTTTCGGCGGAACATCCTCTCTGTTCCACCATCCACCGCCGAGGGCTTGGAAAAGAGCAGTCGTGTCGGCATAGCGATTGGCTTCGGCCTGAACGCGCGTGAGAAGAGCTTGCAAATAGGTCTGCTCGGCGTTGAGAACAGCGAGGGTGCTGAGTTGTCCAAGATGGGCCTGCTTGCGCACAATATCTAGGCTCTTGAAAGCCGCTTTTTCAGCTGCCACAGCAGCCTTGAACGCGCGTGCATCGGCCTCTATCGCATGGAGTGTATCAGCGACATTCTGAAACGCCGTTATGACGGTGCTGCGATATTGCGCCTCGGCCTCGTCATAGAAAGCCTCGGCCGCCTTTTGCTTGTGATACAATGTGAAACCATCGAAGAGGGTTTGCGTCACGCTCCCGGCAAAGAGATATGCGGTGGCCGGCGGCGAAAAGAGCTGCGAGAAGAGAGTGCCGCTTGTCGCCAAATTCGCGGTCAGATTGATCACCGGCAAGCGATTGGCGATGGCGACGCCGATGGCGGCACTTGCCGAGTGGAGACTGGCCTCCGCGGCCTGCACATCGGGGCGTTGCTCGACCAAATTCGAAGGCAGGCTGACCGGAAGTTCGTGCGCAAGGTGCAGGGAGTCGAGGTCGAACTTTTCGCCTACCTCATCGCTTGGAAAGCGGCCGGCCAGTGCGGTGAGAAGATCACGCTGCTGAGCAAGCTGCTTTTCGAGCGGAGGAAGGGTTTGTTGTGCTTGCGCAAGAGCCGCCTCTTGGGCCAGGACATCTGCGGCTGCCACGTGCCCGAAGCTCTTCTGGAGGCGCAGGAGATTGAGGAGTTCTGTTTCGACCGAGATGATCTTCTTCGTGGCGTCGATCTGGCCTCGCAACGAAGCCTCCTGAATGGCCGCCACGACAACATTGGAGGTGAGCGTGAGAAAGGTTGCTTCAACTTGAAATCTTTGCGCTTGCGATTGGGCCTCAAGCGATTCAACTTGCCTTCGGACGAGCCCGAAGACATCCGGCGTGTACGACACATCTAGCTCAAGCGTATGCAGTGTCAGGTAGTCGGACAGCGTGCTTCCCGGCGGCGAAACCACCGCAGCAACTTTTTGAGTGTAGCTGTTATAGTTCCCGCTGGCCTGCGGATAAAAAGCGCCTTTCTGGGCTTCCACATTTTCGCGCGCGACGCGCAGAGCCGCCTGTGCCGCCTGCAAATCCGGATTGTGCCTCAGCGCATCCTCAATGAGATTATTCAGCGGGCGTGAATGAAACGTCGCCCACCACTTGGCCGGAATATCGAGATCCTGCACGAAGCGCTGGGTCTCCCCCCCTCTACTCAACGCCGAGGCGGTTTGGTGCACCAGTGGCTCCTGTGTATATCCTTTTACATCCGGGGCGGGTGGCGGCTGAAAATCCGGGCCCATAGCGCAGCTTGCCAGTGGGTTGCAAGCGAAAGCCACCGCAAGACCGGCCCATCGGATTACTTTTACCCTTGCACCGGCACTGGCCGGGAAAACCCCATGTTCGACGCTCGTCTTCTTTGTGTCAGCAAAGAGGCGAACATGTTTCACGGCGGCTCGGCTCCGGTTCATGTTTCTACTTGGTCTTCATCTTGCGGGGGCACAACGTCGGTTTCGTTTGTCTCGGTCACAGCTTCGCGTCCTAGGAATAGCATGCGAAGCGCGGGCGCGACGATCAGCAGCATGAAGGGCCCTATCGTCATGCCGCCGACCACGACTGTGGCGAGCGGCCGCTGTACCTGGCTGCCGATCCCATGTGAGATCGCCGCGGGGAGAAGGCCGACGCCTGCGGAAAGCGCGGTCATCAACAGAGGCCGCATCCGCTGCTCGGCGCCTCGAAACACGGCTTCGGCAATAGCCATGCCGCGAGTCCTCAACTCGTGATAATAGGTAATGTTCAAGATGCCGTCCATGACGGCCACGCCCAGCAGCGAAATGAACCCGATCGCGGCGGATACGCTAAAAGGCTGTCCGGAGATGTAAAGTGCGAGAATGCCGCCAGCGATAGAGAAGGGTATGCCGATGATCGACAGAAGACTATCGCGCATGGAATTGAACAGGGCATAGAGAAGCACCATAATGAGGAAGAATGTGATTGGGATGATCACGGCAAGCCGCGCGCTGGCGCGCTGAAGATCCTCGAATTCCCCCGACCACAGGATCCGATACCCGGTCGGCAATTTCACGTTTTGGGCGATCAGTGCCTGCGCCTCGGCGACTGTGCTTCCGAGGTCGCGTCCGCGCACGCTGAACTTTATTGGAATATAACGATTGGCCCGTTCGCGGTAGATGAAGGCCGCCCCGGTGTCGAGGGAGATCGTGGCGAGCTCACTCAATGGAATATAGGCGTTGACGCCGCCGGCAGTTTGGTAAGCGACTTTGACCTTGCCAATCTCGCTCAATGTGTCGCGGAAATTCGGCGCCAAACGCACGGCCACGCCGAACTGGCGATCGCCTTCAAGAACCGTAGTTGCGACAGTGCCGCCGATTGCGGCCTGAATCACCGTGTTCACATCCCCCGTGTTGAGGCCATATCTTGCCGTCTTGGTGCGATCGATCTTGATATTTAGGTTTGGCTGCCCGAGGACATGAAAGATGCCGAGATCTTCGACCCCCCGAACCGTCTTCACTTGTTCCACGACGCGTGCTGCCAGTGATTCAGCGGTCGCCAGATCGGGTCCGACGATTTTGATCGAGTTTGCGCCTTTAACACCGGACAGCGCCTCCTCGACATTGTCTTGGATGTATTGCGAGAAATTGAAGCCAATTCCCGGCAATTCTTCCGAAAACTCCTTCTGAAGCTCTTCGGTAAGCTTGTCCTTGGTGAGGCCGGCCGGCCATTCATCGAATGGCTTGAGCGGCGCGAAGATCTCGACATTGGAAAAGGGAGAGGCATCGCTTCCATTGTCCGGCCGGCCATGTTGTGAGACGACCGTGATAATTTCAGGATGCCGGAGCAGGATCTCCCGCATTTTCGCAACTGCGGGTGTGCCGGCATCAAGCGACATCGTTGGCGGCATATTCGCGTGGATCCAGTAGTTGCCTTCCTCGAGCGCAGGCAGGAACTCGCTGCCGAGTCTCGTTGCCACAAGCCCGCTGACGGCGAGAAATGCCAGCCCTATTGCAAGGGAGACCCAGCGGCGGTCGAGGCTCCATCTCAGGACGGGGGTATAGGCGGCACGCAGCGCCTGGACGATGAGCGTTTCGCCTCTATTGACCTTTCGCGGAATCATGAACGAAGCGAGGACCGGCGTAACTGTAAACGTCGCCAAAAGAGCCCCTGCGAGAGCATAGCCATAGGTTCGTGCCATCGGCCCGAAGATCTGGCCCTCAACGCCCTGCATCGTGAACAAGGGAACGAACGCCGTGACGGTGATCGTCGATGTGAAAAACACAGCCTGGTTAACTTGCAGCCCGCTGATGAAGATGAGGCGCAGCCTTTTGCTCCATTTCTTGCTTCCGTGAACGCCTCCCGAGCTTGTCGGGTCTGGACCCCAATAACCGCGCATCAGATGCTCGAGAAGAGACCGCCTCTCCGACTTTTTCGCCTGGAAATTCCGAAATGTGTTTTCGACCAGGATCACTGCCGAATCGACGATAATTCCGAAATCGACCGCGCCAAGCGACAGGAGGTTCGCGTCCTCGCCCCGGAACACGAGAAGAATGATCGCAAAAAACAAGGCAAACGGAATATTCGCGCTGACGACAATGGCGCTGCGCAAGTCACCGAGAAAAAGCCACTGAATGAAAAACACGAGAAGACAACCGAACACGAGATTGTGGAGGACGGTGTGCGTGGTGACTGATACAAGCGCACGACGGTCATAAAAGGGAACGACCTTGACACCCGGTGGCAGGGTTCCATCTGAATTTATTTTTTCGACTTCGGCTTGGATAAGGGGAAGTACCGCATTTGTATGCTGCGTCCGGCCCATGACGACGATTGCGGCGACGACGTCATCGTCGTGATCGCGCCCAGCGATGCCGAGGCGCGGAACATAGCCAACCGACACATGGGCGATATCCTTGACCAGAACGGGAATGCCGTTTGATTGCGTTAAGACGATATTCTGGATGTCCTCAACCTTGTAGCCGTCAGTGATAACGGCATCCCCGCCATCATTGATCAAGCCAATCCCGCGAATGTTCACGGACTGCTGTCCGATGCTGATCTCGCGGGCTCCGACATTGATATTCGAATTGCCGATCGTGGTGACCAGCTGGGGAACGGTGATATTGTAAGCTTCGAGCTTTTGGAGGTCGGCATCGACATCGAATTGCTTCGTCGTGC
>DATJBL010000073.1:0-125264 GCA_035515355.1 Methylocella sp. | reverse complement strand
GTGACACGCGGCAGCCGCAAAAAGGAGACTTTTTTTGAGCTGCCGGAAGCGGCGCACGCTATCCACATCGAAGAAAATTTCGAAAAAAAAATTGGCTGGACAGGAGAGGCCGTGGAGCCTCTAGCGTCGCTTCAGTCTATTTCAAAACTGCGCCCTCATGGTTCTGACAAGTCTTTTGGGCACCGGTTGTCCACGCGAAGTTTTGTCCGGTTTTGCGAACCAATCGGACAAAAATGTTTCACGTGAAACATTTTGGTACGATTGGCCATCAAGAGGATCGTATTTTGGCAAGGTGCGAAAATTGTCTTTTGAACGAATTCTTTTGTCTGATTTGGAGAGGTAGCCGTCCTGGATAGGCAATCTTATATCTAGCCGACCAGAGAACTCCGGGGAGGACAGCATGGCCAGGGTGAGCGGCGCCACACGCCGGCGCTTCCTGAAACATTCCGCCTGCACGGGTCTTGCCTTGGGAATTTGGCCGGGCGCCCTCCTCGCCCAAGAACCGGCGTCTGGAAAGCTAGATCCCGGCTTCCAGCCGGATGTGGAACTCCTCATGACCGCGCGGCCGGCAGCCATCGGCATCTTGCCCGGCCGGCAGACTGAGGTTCTGCGTTATGAGGTTTCACTCGTTCAAGGGCCGGCTGACACCGTGACAGAGGCCGGCACTTACCTCGCCCCGACTCTCCGGCTACGAAAAGGGCAACGGGTCCGTGTGCGGTTTCGCAATGAACTGCCAAGCCAAGACCAGATCGTGCATTGGCACGGCCTTCATGTTCCCGAGTCTGCCGATGGCCACCCTCGCGATGCCGTCGGACCGGGTGGCACATATGTCTACGAGTTCGAAGTGCTCAATCGTGCCGGGACTTACTTCTACCATGCCCACACCAACATGCTGACCGGGCCGCAGGTCTACCGAGGACTAGCCGGACTCCTTTTGGTCAGCGACGAAGATGAGCGCGCTCTTGGCCTTCCCGCTGGCGCCGAGGATGTTCCGATCGTGATCCAAGACCGGCGGTTCGACGCGGACAATCAGCTTGTTTATCTCCAGCACCACATGGAATCACAGCTCGGCTTCCTGGGGGACCGCATCTTTGTGAATGGTCGCCCGGATTTCGTGCTTCCGGTGGAAACCCGTCCGTATCGCCTGCGCCTCGTGAACATGTCCAATTCGCGGATCTACAAGCTCGCCTGGAAAGACGGCACGCCGCTGACAGCCATTGGCACCGATGGCGGATTGCTTGCCGAACCGGTTCAGCGCCCATACCTCATCCTTGCTCCGGCCGAACGTGTCGACATCTGGGCCGACTTCCGCGGGCGCACCTTAGGCAGCGAACTTGCAATGATTTCCCTGCCAGTTTCCGCCGGCCTGCCCCACATGATGATGCGCCACATGGGAGGAATGGGCGGCCCCGGGATGATGGGCCATGGCGGGATGGGCATGGGCAAAGGGCCCGAGGACGTTGGCCCAAACACCGAGCTGGAAGAGGAAAGCCCGGCCGGTGCAAAGGACGATTTGGCCGAGGGATTCACGGTCTTCCGCGTTCGCATCGAGCGCAGCGCGCAGGCCGGCGCAAATGAACTGCCGACCCGCCTGGCCCCGTTCCCGCATTACCGGCCCGAAGACGCGGCGAACTCAGGAGACACGCGGGTCATCGAACTCTCCTTCCGTCATGATCAGGGATTTCTCAATGGACGTTCCTTCGAGATGACGGGCGCTGCACCGGAGGAGCGCATTCCAATTGACAGTCTGCAAATCATCGAGTTCGTGAACCCGCCAGGCCATGGTCACGGCATGATGGCGGCTCTGCCGCATCCTATGCATATTCACGGTCAGCAGTTTCAAATTCTGCGCCGGGAGTCCTTTCCAGCTTATGATGAGGACCATGCCGCGTTGGCCGCAGGTTTTATCGATGAAGGGCTCAAGGACACGGTGCTGGTCCTGCCGGGGCAACGCGTGACTCTCCTCAAGCGATTCGACAAGTTCCCCGGACTGGTTCTCTATCACTGCCACAATTTAGAGCATGAGGACCGTGACATGATGCGCAATTTTCTCGTCTTTGCCTGACGGGAAGCTTCGAAAGCTCGCCGTCAGGGTTGAGGACGAGGCGTGGTTGCGATGCTCGCCGGGAGAATTGGCAGAACGACCTCCGGCTGCCGGCCGGTCAGCGATTTGAGAAATTCCGTCACTTTATCAATATCACTTTCATCCAATTTCTGACCAAGCTGAGACACACCCATGACCGCGACGGCCTGCTTCAAGTCCCAGGCGTGTCCGCTATGGAAATAGGGTGCCGTCAATTCGATGTTGCGCAGGCTCGGAACCTTGAAGACATAGTCGTCGCTCACCGTTTTGGTGACCTCATAGCGGCCCCGGTCATCCGGCGGCAGAAACTCCCAGCCCGGCTTCTGAACCACTCCAAAAGGCGCATACATGCCGCCGCCGACATTGATGCCGTTATGGCAGTTGGAGCATCCCTTATCGACGAAAATCTTCAAGCCCTGCTTCTGATCTTGCGTCAGCGCACTATCGTCCCCTTTGAGCCAGCGATCGAAAGGGGCGTCCGGCGTAAGGAGGGTGGCTTCGAATACGGCAATGGCCTTTCCGATGTTGTCATACTGAATAGGATCGGCTTCACCAGGAAATGCTTTTTTGAAGGCATCGACATAACCGGGGATGCCCTTGAGCTGCTCGACGGCGTGCTCCTTGGTCATGCCCATCTCAACAGGATTGACGATGGGCCCGCCCGCTTGCTCTTTGAGATCGGCGGCGCGGCCATCCCAAAATTGGGCCTTGTTGAAAACGGCGTTCAGCACCGTTGGTGCTTTGCGGCCGCCACGCTGCCAATTGTGACCTATGGCGGTCGAGCGCCCGTCGGAGCCGCCCATTCCTATGACATGACATGTTCCGCAGCTGATGTTGTGGCTTACCGAGAGGCGCGGATCGAAATACAGCATCTTGCCGAGCGCCTGCTTTTCAGGCGTTGCCGGGTTGCCCGGCTGCGCCGGCGCCACCTGAGGGATCGGCTCGAAAAGGTCCTTGACCTGATCGCGGAGAGGATCGGCTGCGCTCGCGGAGACGGTGGTCAAAACTCCAAGGAACAGCACAATGATCGGTCGGCGCATTTTCCTGGCTCACTTCTGTCAAGCTACGGCTGCAAGGAGCTAGCACAAAGAGCGAGCAGTCTCAACTTGGCCAGCGCAACTGCCTCACGCCATCTCCTTCAGCCTCTTCGCAGCTCGCGGGGCGAAATAGGTGAGAATTGCATCGGCGCCGGCGCGCTTGAAACCGAGCAAGCTTTCCAGCATGGCTTTGTCGCCATCGATAAAACCACGCTCCGCCGCCGCCATGATCATCGCATATTCGCCCGAGACCTGATAGGCGAAGGTCGGCATGCCAAATCGCTCCTTCACCCGCGAGATAATATCGAGATAGGGCAGACCCGGTTTCACCATCACCATGTCGGCGCCTTCCTCGATATCGAGAGCAACCTCGCGCAGCGCCTCATCGGAATTCGCCGGGTCCATCTGATAGGTGCGCTTGTCGCCAATGAGCGTCGCATTGGTACCGACAGCATCGCGGAAAGGCCCATAAAAGGCGGAGGCATATTTTGCGGCATAAGCCAAAATCTGCACCTCCTCAAAATTCTCCGCGTCGAGCCCTGCACGGATCGCGCCGACGCGACCATCCATCATATCGGAAGGCGCGATGATGTCGGCGCCCGCGCGCGCCTGGTTCAAGGCCTGCTCGACGAGAACAAAAACCGTCTCGTCATTGACGATTTGCTCGCCGCGCAAAATTCCATCATGCCCGTGACTGGTGTAAGGATCGAGCGCGACATCGGTGATGAGGCCGAGATTGGGCACTTTTCGCTTGATCGCGCGGCAGGCGCAGCAGACAAGATTTTCCGGGTTAAGCGCCTCGCTCGCCTGTTCATTGCGAAGGCCCGGCTCCGTGAACGGAAACAAGGCGAGCGCGGGGATGCCGAGCTCGGCGGCCTCGGTTCCAGCATGCACCGCCTCATCGACAGAGAGGCGCTCGACGCCAGGCATTGAGCCGACGGGCTGACGCGTCCTTTCGCCTTCACAGATAAAAATCGGCCAGATGAGGTCGTCGACGGTCAAGGTGTTTTCGCGGACCAGCCGGCGCGCCCAGTCGGCCTTGCGGTTCCGCCGCAAGCGCGAGGCAAGGTCGAGCTTCTTCGCGGCTGTTGCGGAGGCGGCCGCCGCCTCCCGCCCTCTTTTCAAATCGCGTTCTTGGCGCTGAGGCAGAGGCCAGACCATCAAAGGCTCCAGTTGTGAAGGCTCTAGTTGATTGCGGACGTTTTCCTAGCACAGACTTGGGGTTTCCTTCCAAATCTTTGTCGCTTTGCTCACCTTACGGTGTTTCAACCGAGGCGGACAGAATTTCCCGCGCCTTCATGATTGTCTCGGGATTTTCCCCGGCCTTCGCGGAGAAGGTAAGAAGCAGCTTCTCGTCGGAGCCAAGATAATCGAGGATGGCGGCAAGAAATCCCGGCTCCGCTGCCGCCGCCCGCAGATTGTTCAACCCAATGCCGGAAAGCGCCAAAAAACGGTCGAGAAGCACCGGGTCCGCAACGAGAAAGGTTAAGACCTCGATCGCAATGGATTCGGCGCCGGACTTCGTGAGTCTTGCCTGCTTGGCCGCAGACAACCCAAAATTGAGATTTTGCATTATAACGATTTCCCTTCGGTCAATTTTTATCCGTTAATGACAGATACGGCTGGACTTTTCGAGGTGCGGATCGTCCACCGCCCGAAACCTGGTATTTTCGATGCAAAAGAACATTCTAATAGTAGAAGATAATGAGTTGAACATGAAGCTGTTCAACGATCTCCTGGAGGCGCATGGCTACAAGACGATACAAACGCGCAGCGGAGTCGAGGCGCTGGAACTTGCGCGCCGGCACAAACCCGATCTCATCTTGATGGATATTCAATTGCCGGAGGTGTCCGGACTTGAGGTCACCAAACGGCTCAAGGACGACAGCGATCTACGCCATATTCCAGTCATCGCGATCACCGCCTTTGCCATGAAGGGAGACGAGGAAAAAATCAGACAAGGGGGATGCGAGGCCTATCTCTCAAAACCGATTTCCATCGTGAAATTCCTGGAAACCGTGCGCAATTATCTCCACGAACAATAATCGCGTTGAACACCCGGCAGGATGAACCAAGAGCAGCTTACCAGCGCCTGAGCTTGACGATGAAGTGACATGCTTCGGTTTGTGTCTGTTCCGCTTCGGAACCTCGCCATGACCCTTTGGGTTTAACTCACGGCTCATTTGAACAAGACATCGACGTGTAGTCACACTTTGAGAGGCCAAAGAGCCCATGAAACGATTGGTCGACATTGCAGCAGCGCTATTGCTCGGCAGCCTCGTGGGGACCGCCGTTTCCGCCTTCATGATGCGTGAGGAGCCACACTCCGCTATCATCAATGTCCACATCAAGCCGATTGCGCCGAATGGGCAGAGGATTTGACAGACCGGATTGTCGCGCTTCCCGCCGCGCGGATTTTCGAGTTGCAGAGGAAGACGCCAATGCTCAAATTGGTGTTGATCGTGATCGGCTGGATAGGCTGCGGAATTGCTGCTGCTGGCATGACGAACGCATTCATGTATGAGAATTTCCATAACTGCGGGAGACAAGGAGCAGAGGACGAGGCCTATTCCTTAATCAGAGGAATTGTTGGAGGGCCGTTCTCTTTGATCATAGCATTGCGCGACTCGGATTTTGCGCGCAGTGGCTGGTCGCTCAGCACCCATCAATGTGCCGAGCCCGTGCGGCCCCTCGCCGAATAAAGCAAGTTGTGGCGAGCCCAGGGCCATTGCCGGCACAATGGTCGAGCGTTAGACATACCGCGACTGCGACGGGTCAAAATCCCTCGCACGTCCGGCTCTCTGCGCGCCTCCGGCAGGCCCGCTTTGAAAAGGACGCCAAGCGCGGAGAAACCAAATGGCCGTTAGATCGATAAGGCGCAAATTAACGGCGCCGAGGGCCAACGCGCCCGAAGCTGCGCCAAGAGATACCGCGGGCGGACCAGAACGACCCATTGCGATGAAATGTCTTGCGACAACCGCGGCTCTCGCGCTCGCCTTATCGGCGGGCGCCGCGTGGGCGAGCGGCCCCTCCCCGGCTGGGCAGCGAGAAATCCGCATACTATTTCAACACAAAATCGATGAGTTTTTCGCTTTCAGCAAGAAGCTGTATTTCGCGGCCGATTGCAGTGTGATCCCGAGATTGTTCGCATCCACCGCGAAAACCGACGCGTTCATCACGCTGCAACGCGCCTGGAGCATCGAAATCTTTGAGAGCGGGCTTAACAGCATGATGGAAGAGCTAGCCGATATTGAGAGATTCAGAGGCGAGCAAGCGGGCCTCGCCGTCGCGGCACAAGAAGGCTGCGGCTATTGGTACGAACATCCGATCGAGGTTTTCGAGCTGCGCCGGCAAGTTGGATACGAGATCGCCCCAGCGGGGCCGGCTCCATATTAAACGATATGAAGATTGCCAGATGGCCCCTTCGTGGATTTCCGACAGGCGAGACCTTTGCAGTAAGACCAACGGCTGCAATGCCAAGGGATGTTAACGAAAGATCAAGCCCCAACGGGAAAAGCCGGTTGCATTTTGCTGCATTCGCGGCTTAACTAGCGATGCCGGGCATGATATTTATCTGGCGGCCGCGAAGCAGGCCCTGATAGAAAGCTTTGCTCGCTGCCGTGCGTATCGTGATGCGTATTCGGCGTAAACTTTTAAGATACCCTGCGGAGTGCTCGGGTCCGCCGCATCTCCTGGGTCCGTAGGGTTGGCCGGCGCGCAAGTGGTTTAGGAGTGGCCTCCTCGAAACGCCATTTGCCGCCGGCCACCTTCACCGGTCATCTTCGCCTGGCCATCTTTGCCTGACCATCTTTGCCGCGCATCCCTGCCGCAGCGTTGTTCGCAAGCCTTCCAGCAAAATAGCACACGGCACACTCGCAAACTGCGGGCGGCGGTTGCGCGCCGCGTGAAGCCTCTTTTCAGATCACCACAAGGTCGGCAGCGGCGGCAAAGGTCGCGTGTTCCTGAATGAAGGCGAATCGGGCCTCTGGCCTATTGCCCATCAAGCGTTCGACCGAATCCGACGTGCCTTCCCGATCTTCAGCGAGGACGACGACGCGCAGCAGGTTGCGCTTCCTTGGGTCCATCGTCGTTTCCTTGAGTTGTGCCGGGAGCATCTCGCCCAAGCCCTTGAAACGATTGACTTCGATTTTGGCTTTGCCGGTCAGCGTCGAGGCAATCAATTGATCGCGATGCACCTCATCCCGCGCATAGACCTGTTTGGCGCCCTGGGTGAGCCGGTAAAGGGGCGGAACCGCCAGATAAAGATGCCCGGCCTCGATGAGTTTTGGCATTTGGCGAAAGAAAAAGGTAATGAGCAAAGACGCGATATGGGCTCCATCGACGTCGGCGTCGGTCATGATGATGATCTTCTCGTAGCGAAGATCTTGTGCCTTGTAATGCGCGCCGGTACCGCATCCTAGCGCCTGCACGAGGTCGCTGAGCTGCTGATTTGCAGCGAGCTTGTCGCGGGTGGCATTGGCAACGTTCAGGATTTTGCCACGCAGCGGCAGCACCGCCTGGCTGGCGCGATCGCGCGCTTGCTTGGCCGATCCGCCCGCTGAATCGCCTTCGACGATGAAGAGCTCGGATCCTTGCGGAGAATTATTCGAGCAATCCGCGAGCTTGCCTGGAAGCCTCAGCTTGCGGGTCGCGCTCTTGCGGGCAACGTCTTTTTCGGCACGGCGGCGCACCCTTTCCTCGGCGCGTTCGATCGTCCAATCGAGGAGTTTGGCGGCGTGTGAAGGCGCGGCCGCAAGCCAGTGGTCAAAGGCATCGCGCAAAGTGCCCTCGACCAGCCGAGCCGCTTCATTCGTCAACAGCCGGCTTTTGTTCTGCCCCTGAAATTCAGGCTCGCGAAGAAAGATCGAGATCATCGCGGCACAGGAGGCCATGATGTCATCGCTTGAAATCAGAGCGGCCCGTTTGGCTTGGGCCGTCCGCTCCGCGTGATCCTTGAGAGCGCGGATCAAGGCGGAGCGAAGCCCAGCCTCATGAGTGCCGCCATCGGGGGTTGGGACAGTGTTGCAGTAGGAATGAACGAATCCGTCGTCGAAAGCGAGCCAGGCCATCGCCCATTCGAGCGACCCATGTCCGCCGGGTCTTTCGACCTTGCCCGCAAAGATCTGGTCGGTGACAAGCTCCTTGCCCTCGATATCCTGAAGCAGACAGTCCTTGAGGCCGCCCGGAAAGTGGAAAACGGCCTCCGAGGGAATCCCGCCGTCGGGAGGAAGCAATTCCGGCGCGCAATGCCACCTGATCTCCACCCCGCCAAAAAGATAGGCTTTCGCCCGAGCCATCTTGAACAATCGGGCGGGCTTGAAATGGGCGCCCTTGCCAAAGATTTTTTCATCCGGCTTGAACCGTACACTCGTGCCCCGCCGGTTCTGCACCTTGCCGAGCTTCTCAAGCGACGTTTTGGGATGGCCCCGCTCGAAGACCTGGCGGTAAAGGATCTGGCCTCGTGCGACTTCCACTTCGAGGCGTTCCGAGAGCGCATTCACGACCGAAATGCCAACCCCGTGCAGGCCGCCGGAGGTCTGATAGGCCTTCTGGTCGAATTTGCCGCCAGCATGCAGCGTGGTCATGATGACTTCGAGCGCTGACTTTTTCGGAAATTTCGGGTGCGGATCGACCGGAATGCCGCGCCCATTGTCAGTCACATTGAGAAACCCCGAAGCCTCAAGCCGGACATCAATGAAGGACGCATGGCCCGCGACGGCCTCGTCCATTGCATTGTCGAGGGCTTCGGCGAAAAGATGGTGCAGGGCCGCCTCGTCGGTGCCGCCGATATACATCCCAGGCCGTCTGCGGACAGGCTCGAGCCCTTCGAGCACCTCGATAGAGGCAGCGGTATAGCCAGCTTCGCCTGGGGTTGGAGGGAGCGTCCCGCTTGTGGCTTTTCGCGCGGGAGCCTCTTGGTGTTTCAAACCGCGCCGAGCCGGCGGCGCTTGCCGGGCCGCGTTGCCGAAGAGATCTCCACTTCTAGCCATCCGTTCGTTCGTCCTCATGATTCGGAAATGGCGGCAGCTTATGCCATGAACAAGGCGAGATTGGAACAGAACGAAAACATTTTCCAGTTCGCGGACCCTCGAAAGGGAGCCCCGACGGAAAAGGGCGGCCTCTCGGCCGCCCTCGCTTCGTCGCGTTCTATGCGCTCTAGGCCGAATAATACATGTCAAATTCGACGGGATGCGGGGTCATCTCGAAACGCTGGACCTCGCCCATTTTGAGCTCGATGTAGCTGTCGATGAAATCATCGTCGAAGACACCGCCGGCCTTGAGGAACGTGCGGTCCTTGTCAAGGTTGAGGAGGGCTTCACGCAGGGAGCCGCAGACGGTTGGAATCTTCTTCAGCTCCTTCGGCGGCAGATCATAGAGGTCCTTGTCCATCGCCGGGCCAGGATCGACCTTGTTCAAAATCCCATCGAGACCGGCCATGAGCATTGCCGAGAATGCGAGATAGGGATTTGCCATCGGATCAGGGAATCGCACCTCGACGCGTTTCGCCTTGGGATTGGCCGAGTAAGGGATCCGGCAGGAGGCCGAGCGGTTACGTGCCGAATAGGCGAGGAGCACCGGGGCCTCGAACCCTGGCACCAAGCGCTTGTAGGAATTGGTCGACGGGTTCGTGAAGGCGTTCAGAGTGCGGGCATGCTTGATGATCCCGCCGATGTAATAAAGGCATTCCTGGCTGAGATCGGAATATTTGTTGCCGGCGAAGACTGGCTTGCCGTCTTTCCAGATCGATTGGTGCACGTGCATTCCCGAGCCATTGTCGCCGTAGACGGGCTTTGGCATGAAGGTCGCCGTCTTGCCGTAGCTTTGTGCGACTTGGTGGATGCAATATTTGTAGATCTGAAGGTGATCCGCCATCGTCGTCAGCGGCCCGAATTTCAGGCCGAGCTCATGCTGAGCCGAGGCCACCTCGTGGTGGTGTTTTTCGACCTTGGCGCCCATTTGTGCCATGGCGGCAAGCATTTCGCTCCGCATATCCTGCGCCGAATCCTGCGGGGGCACCGGAAAATAGCCGCCCTTCGTGCGGATGCGATGGCCGAGATTGCCTCCTTCATAGGGGGTATCGGTATTCGAGGGTAGCTCGATCGAATCGAGCACAAACCCCGTATTGTACGGATCCGACTTGAAACGGACGTCGTCAAACACGAAAAACTCCGCCTCCGGTCCGAAATAAGCGGCATCACCGATCCCGGAAGACGCCGCATAGGCCTCGGCCTTTTTGGCAATGCCGCGTGGATCGCGGTTGTAGGGTTCTCCGGTCGTCGGTTCGAGAACGTCGCATACGATCGAAAGGGTGGGTGCCGCGAAGAAGGGATCGAGCACCGCCGTTGTCGGGTCAGGCATCAAAGTCATGTCGGATTCGTTGATCGCCTTCCAGCCGGCGATGGACGATCCATCGAACATCTGACCCTCGGAAAATGTCTCTTCCTCGATCAGCGATACGTCAAATGTCACATGCTGCCACTTCCCGCGCGGGTCCGTAAAACGGAAGTCAGTGTATTTCACATCATGGTCTTTGATAAACTTCAGCACATCCTTGGCGGTCTTCATGTTTTACCCTCTCTTCTTGAATTTTATTGCGCGTGCAGGGGGGTTGCGCGATTTTCCGGCAGCGCAAGGATCAAATCGCATCCATTCCGGTCTCTCCGGTTCGAATGCGGATCGCGTTTTCCACGTCCGAGATAAAGATTTTGCCGTCTCCAATCCGTCCCGTTTGCGCGGCTTTGCGGATCGCATCGGCGGCAAGAGCGGCGTTGGCTTCGGAAACCACAACTTCGATTTTGACCTTAGGCAGGAAATCGACGATATACTCCGCTCCACGATAGAGTTCGGTATGGCCCTTCTGACGTCCGAAGCCCTTCACTTCCGTGACAGTGATTCCCGAGACGCCCGCTTCGCGGAGCGCTTCCTTCACTTCATCGAGCTTGAAGGGCTTGATTATCGCCTCGATTTTCTTCATCGGCATGTTTTTTGAGCTTTTGTGTTGTGGCGTTCAATGAACGAGGTGGGAACCCGCGCGAGCGGAACTTTACCGGGCTCATAGCATCTGCCGAGCAAACCTGCCAAGGAAAACTCATCGAGACCGCCGAGCGCGCTGAATTTGCTGCCCGGGAGGCGTGAAATCTCACGCAAATCGCGCGCCAACGAAAGCCAAGGAAGCAAGGCCCGCATTCGGTCGCAGATTAGCGGCCGGCCGTTTGCCAGCAATTCCAGATTTCAGTATGCCCAAGAAATAGGCATCATTGAGAGCTTGCAAGGCAAACACTGCCAAGCCGCAAGCCTTTGCGCGGCCTACGCCAGGCCGGAGCTGAATCAAAAGCCGGACTGGGGTCGCTTTCCGCATGCACCGCCAAAGCCCGGCCTCTCTATCTTCGATATGCCTTCCTCGGGAGTTAGAGACGAGCGCCTCGAACCTCCTACTTTTTAATCGGGAGTTCTTTGCAGTCGTCCACGACCTGATACTTTGCATCCGCTGGATTGGTTCTGACGAAAAGGATGCCTTCAGAGACGCTCTGGATGTTGCCGCGCTCAGCGGTGCCAGTGTCATAAACAAGCTGGAGATTATACTGGTCCGCTTCCGGTCCGCCGGTCGGGTTGTCTATGCCCACCGGAATGAGGATAAAGGTGTTGGAATCGAGTTTCTGCCCGCCTTGGATAGAGGTCGCCTGAAGATTGGACACGCCAAACGTCTGCGCAAACCGAGGATCCCGATTGATAAAGCGCCGATTCCAATCATATACGCTTTTCTTCTTCTGTTCAGCGTTCGACTGGTCCACATAAAAGCGCTCAGGATCGAGGTTAAATAGGGAATTATTCTTTGCGTTATCGACAGAGTCGATCTTGAAGATGGCAAAACCTTCATTGGGCAATGCGGCGATTGTGCCGCCAGACGTCTCATACTTTTTGCATATGCCGACCTGACCATAGGTGATCGTGGTGGGGGTGGGGGTGCTCTGGCCGCATCCGGAAAGCGCGATCGACCCTGCGAGGACTGACAACAGACATATATTCGACGTTTTCATGATACCTCTTTCACTGGTTGATAGGGGGAACGGGCGCAAGACCGACGCAACTCAACTTCGCGCCTTTTGGAGGGAATGCTGGAGGGTGATGAACATCGACCACAGACCGGTCAACTGGGCGGGGATAAAACAAGTGTGATCGAGGATTTCATCGCAGGCTCGGAAGACTCATCTTATTCAGACTTCAACCTGCATTGTTGGCGCCTGTCGATAACCTCGATCGCTTGGGTGACCGAAGCACAACGCGCATCCAACGCAGCATGTAAACTCGCCAACAGTCAACCCAAATAGCGACCTATTTGGACCGCTGGTCGGAGTGGCGGGATTCGAACCCGCGACCCCTAGTCCCCCAGACTAGTGCGCTAACCGGGCTGCGCTACACTCCGATGCTGGCCCTTATAGAGAAAGCCCATCTCAGGCGCAACGTTGCGCCTGAAACGCTGAGAATTGCAAGGTCCGAGGATCCAGCGAAACCGGCATGGCCGCCGTCCCGCTGTGAATTCCCGCGCTTTTGAGCGGGGCTTTGCTAAGCCCCGCTAGCGGCGCCGAGCAGCCTCAAGAATGTCCTCGCATGCCGCGACCTCGGTGAGCGCCACCCGCAATCGTCCAACGTCCTCCATGGTCAAGGTCAATGCCTGGGCAGAGTCCCCAGCGCCCATCCGAGCTGCATCGTCGCCCTCCAAAATGGTGAGGGGTTCGGGCGCTGACGGCTCGCCAGAGGAATAGACAGGCCGAGGGCTCTGCCCATCGTTTTCCGGAAGTTGCGAGTGCGGAAGAAGCGGCGCCTCCCGCGTGGCCGAAACTGAGGATTCCGACTCGCCCTCATAAGCCACATCCGGGATCGCAGCGGCTGCGCTGGAGAGTTGCTCCTTCAAAACGCGCTGCACCCCGCGGATCGTATAGCCATCCCGATACAGAAGATGTTTGATCACGCGCAGAATCTCGATGTCTCGCCGACGATAATAACGCCGGCCTCCAGCGCGCTTTAAAGGCTTGATCTGAGGAAAACGCGTTTCCCAAAATCGCAGGACATGCTGCGGGAGATCCAGCTCCACGGCGACCTCGCTGATCGTCCGAAACGCATCGGCGTCCTTGGTCATCCTTCGCAGCTCCTAGGACATGAACGACAGAAACCGCGTTATTTTGGCGAGGGTAGAATTGCCAATTTTTCGAACCGCGGAGATCCAATGTTCAATCATCTTCCTCCGTGGCGGCGTGGCCGTTGATCCGAGCCTTGAGCACAGTCGACGGCTTAAAGGTCATGACACGCCGCTCTACGATAGGAACCGCGATCCCCGTCTTGGGATTACGCCCAACGCGCTCTGGTTTCTCACGCACAATGAAGCGGCCGAACGATGAGAGTTTGACCGATTCCCCTTTGACCAATGCCTCGGATAATTCATCCAAAACGGCTTGCACCAACGTCGCCGACTCCTTCCGCGATAGGCCAACGCAACGGTACACGGCTTCCGCAAGATCGACGCGCGTGATGGTCCTCCGCGGCGCCGCCTCCCGCGGCGCATCGGCCTTGTGTTGCGCAGTCAACAATCCAAGCTCCCCAGAAAGAGGCTTGATTTCGGACTTTGTCATCCTTCAATCCTGGTAACGCGTTCCGATTGCAAAATAGGACTCATGAAACGTTCGGCCATTCGACCTCAACAAAAAATCCCAAGCCACTAAGTACACCTAATGCCCGTCAGCACAGATCGATTGCGGGCCAACTCAAATCAATGGACCAGTTCAATTGTCGAGGTCCATGCCATCTCGGAAAAAAAGAACAAGTCTCGTTTTCAATTCATCAGCCATCCGGTTACGGACATAGGCTTGTTATTGGGTGGTCCAATCACCGATATTTTGATCAACAGCAGGGACTCGCAGGTCCCCTTTTTGACGGTCAGGACGTCTGGGCGCATTGTCCGGCCCCCAACCGGCTCATTTTGCTTATCCTTGGCCAAGCCTCAGACATCGAAACTCTGGAACAAAAATTGACCCAAATCAAGCCACTTCCCGGGGAGTGCTAAAGCCGCAATCCTTACCAGCGGATCAGCGCCGAAGCCCAGGTAAACCCGCCGCCCATGGCTTCGATCATCACGAGGTCGCCCTTCTTGATCCTGCCATCCTTGCGCGCGACTGCAAGGGCAAGCGGAATTGACGCGGCTGATGTGTTGCCATGCAAATCGACGGTAACAACAACTTTGCTAGGCGCTATTCCAAGCTTTTCGGCCGACGCATCGATGATGCGGCGATTGGCCTGATGCGGCACGAACCAATCGAGATCGGCGGCGGTTGTTCCGGTTGCCTCGAAGGCTTGTGTGACAACGTCCGCCACCATGCCCACTGCATGGCGGAAGACTTCCCTGCCTGCCATCCGCAAATGCCCTGTTGTCCGCGTGGTGGACGGACCACCATCGACATAAAGCTTTTCGCGGTGACGCCCATCCGAGCGAAGATGCGAGGTGAGAACACCGCGATCCCGGGAAGTCCCTTCCGCATGTTGCGCTTCGAGAACGAGAGCCGCGGCGCCATCCCCGAAAAGAACGCAAGTCGTCCGGTCGGTCCAGTCCAGCAGACGCGAAAAGGTTTCGGCGCCGATCACGAGAGCACGCCGGTGCGATCCCGACGTCAAGAACTTGTCGGCGGTCGCGAGTGCAAAGACGAACCCGGAGCACACCGCCTGAAGGTCAAAGGCCGCGCCATTTGTCATTCCGAGCCCGGCCTGAATCTGGGTCGCGACAGCCGGAAAGGTGTAGTCGGGCGTGGATGTTGCAACAATGATAAGATCGAGATCCGCGGCTTTAAGCCCCGCATCGGCGAGAGCGGCTTGCGCCGCATAAAGGCCAAGACGCGAGGTCGGCTCATCCTCGGCGGCCACATGCCGTTGCCTGATGCCCGTGCGTTGAACGATCCACTCGTCGGTTGTGTCCAACGATTTTTCGAGATCGGCATTGCTCAGGATACGCTTGGGAAGATAAGAGCCAAGCCCTAACACAACCGAACGGAGCCTGCCTGACGCTGCATGATTCACGGGAGTGTCCATCGAAAGGAAAAACCCTCAAAGGCCAGAGGGTGCCGGCGCCACCGTGTCCGCCGCGCTGAGGTGTGTTTGCCTGAGAAGCTTCTCGCGCGAAAGGGGCAGCGAGTCGCGAATTTTGCTTAACAGCTCATGCCGCGCCATAGCGTATCCCATTTCCACGGCGTAGGCCGTGCCGATCGCATCCGAGCTGCCATGGCTCTTAATGACAACGCCATTGAGGCCAAGGAACACCCCTCCGTTGACAGTGCGCGGGTCCATCTTCGCTTTCAATGCCGCGAGGGCATGGCGAGCCAGAAGATAGCCGATCTTCGCCAAAAAATCGCGACTGAGCGCTTCGCGCAAATAGTGCCACATCTGACTGGCGGTGCCTTCCGCAGTCTTCAACGCGATGTTCCCGGTGAACCCTTCCGTGACCACGACATCGACTGTTCCCTTTCCAATATCGTCACCTTCAACGAAGCCATGGTAATCGAGATTGGGCAGGCTGCTCTCGCGCAGTAAACGTGACGCGGTCTTGACCTCGTCAATCCCCTTGATTTCCTCAACACCAACATTGAGCAAGCCCACCGTTGGCCGCCCGATGGAAAGAACGATCCTGGCCATCGCAGAGCCCATGATGGCGAGGCTGACAAGATCATGCGCGTCAGCGCCGATAGATGCGCCAAGATCGAGGACGATCGATCGGCCGCGGAGGGTCGGCCAGATCGCGGCGATCGCCGGCCGGTCTATTCCCGGCATCGTTTGCAGGCAGATCTTCGCCATTGCCATCAAGGCGCCCGTATTGCCGGCGGAAAGCGCGACGTCTGCGTCGTTCTTCTTCACCGCTTCAACGGCGAGCCACATCGAAGACGTCCGCCGGCCGGCGCGCAAAGCCTGGCTTGGCTTAGCGTCCATTCGCACTGCAACATCCGTATGGCGCAAAGTGGAGACCTTGGAAAGCTCCGGCTCGGCATCGAGCAACGGACGGATTCTGGCGGCATCCCCAAAAAAAAGAAATTCGATGTCCGGCCGTTGCCGCAGCGCGCGTGCGGCGCCCGGGACGATGACTTCGGGTCCATGGTCGCCGCCCATGGCATCTAAAGCAATTCGGACTGGCTTTATCATAAACTCCCAACTCCAGGCCCGCGAGGTAAGATGCGATCGTCTGCGCCGGGAAATCCCTCATGGACGATTGCATTCGAAAAATCATCTGAATTCGACGCCGGCAAACCAATTGTGGCGCTGCCGGCCCAATAGCGGTCAAGTCCGCGGACGGGAATATTTTGCCGCAGGCCTCGCAAGTACTTCCCCAAAATCGGATCGGCACCCACGTCACGCTCCGGAGGGACCAAAGCAAGGGGCCGCGTTGGCGGTTGAACGGAGTAGATGGTAAACACCGCAAAATTCCCTTCGTTCAAGCTTTTTTTCAAAACTCCAGTCAAGTTGGGGCTCCGGCTCGCCAGCTTTGGCGAAACCGCGAGGGCACCCGAAACAAGAAGAGATTGTCAGAAGAGCGACCCTTGATCGCGTTTCCGCCAAGCTGCGTCCGCGGGACGTTTACCGAGGGTGGTCTCTTTCCGGTTTCCGGCGATGGCATTCTTATGACCATCGGCGAATTCGATGTCGAGAGGAGCGCCATCCATCACCTCGGCGGCCCGGCGCAATAATTTGTTGTCTCCATCGCGCACGATGGTGAAACCCCGCGCCAGAACTTGCCGGTAATCAAGAGTGGCGATGATCTGCCCGAGCGATCTGATGCGTGCCCGATGGGCGGCAATGCGCGAGTCGAAACCAGGTCTCAGCCGCCCCGCGAGGGCGTTAAGCCTTTGACACGACGCCTCGGCCCGAGTCCGTTCAAGTGTTACCCTGGTCGCACGGCTACTTGCGAGTCTTCCCGCAAGGTGTTTCAGCGCTTGCTTTTTTACCTCGTTGCCTGATGTCCGGTAACGTCGCAAGCTTTGTCCAAATGCCGTGAGCCGTTCCACCTCTCGCACTAGCCGTGAGGCAAAACCGTGTTTCATCCGGCTCGCCAACACGGCGATCCGCTGACGCGCGGCGGCCGCTCGCTCGGCCTCAAGGTTCATCCGCGCGCCGCGCGCGGTTGCGAGCCTCGCCGCAAGGTGGGCGAGGTTTTGTTTTCCCGCGTCATAGCCCCTATCCCGCCAGCGCTGCAGCCTTTGTTCGAGCGCCCTCACCTGCTGCGTCCTGCCGGCCATCTGAGCATGGGGAGATTGTTGCGCGAGGCGATGTGACAGGCGCGCCAGTCCCAGGTGTCTGCTGTCATGAGTTCTTGAACATGCGCCTTGGAGGCGGCTTTCGAGATGATCGAGCTGTTGGCGGCGAATGGCGAAGATACGATCGCTTTGTGGAAGGGCGCGCGCCAGGGCACGAAACTCGCTTCGACACCGGTCGAGGAAGCGAACAACCGCGCCCAATTGCCTGCGTGTAAGATCAGCGAGGCCAGCCGCGAGCTCGCCCCGCACCGGCACCGCTTTTTCCGCCGCCGCCGTGGGGGTCGGGGCGCGCAGATCGGCGGCGTGATCAATCAACGTCCAATCCGTCTCATGCCCGACTGCCGCGATGAGCGGCACGAGGCTTCGTGCCGCCGCACGCACGACGACCTCCTCATTGAAGCCCCAAAGATCTTCGAGCGAGCCGCCGCCGCGGGCGACGATAATCACATCCGGGCGCCGCACGTTTCCGTGTTCCGGCAGCGCATTGAAGCCATCGATCGCGGCGGCGATTTCCGCTGCTGCCGTTTCGCCTTGGACCCGCACTGGCCAGACCAAAACATGGCGCGGGAACCGCTCCGCGATACGGTGCAATATGTCGCGGATGACGGCTCCCGTCGGCGAGGTTACGACGCCGATGCAGCCAGGCAGAAATGGCAGCGGCCGCTTGCGCGTCTCATCAAACAGCCCCTCCGCTGCGAGTTTCCGGCGGCGCTCTTCAAGGAGCGCCATGAGGGCGCCGATGCCGGCGGGCTCCAGCGCCTCAACAATGATTTGATAGGCGGATTTGCCAGGATAGGTGGTAACCTTGCCAGTTGCGATAACCTCCAAACCTTCCTGGGGCTTGACCCGCAATTTCGCGAAAACGCCCTTCCAAATCACCGCATCGATGCGGGCAGACTGATCCTTCAAGCAAAAATAGGCGTGGCCAGATGAATGCGGCCCGCGGTAGTTTGAAATTTCGCCGCGCACCCGCACAAAGCCAAAGCGATCCTCAACGGTCCGCTTCAAGGCGGCCGACAATTCGCTCACGCTGAGCTCAAGTGCGTTGGTTCTGGAGAAATCGGTCATGGCGCCAACATGCCGGATTCCAGCGCCACAAGTAAAGGGAGCTTCAACCGTTCTTTGCAGTGCGCAATCTCAGCTGAGCCGCGAGTCCGCACTGGCGTAGAGGAAGACGGCTCCTTAGCGTGCCTGAGAACCATCAAATGGTGTCTTGCGGCCAGATTCCCGGATAAGCAGGCCTATGAACGATTTCGAGCCCGAGCAATACAAGGAAATTTTGATTTTTCTCACGACAGCGGGAGTTGTCGTGCCTTTGTTCCGGCGCCTGAAGCTCAGTCCGATCCTGGGTTTCCTTGGCGCCGGCGTTTGGCTTGGCCCTTACGGTCTTGGGGCGCTGGCGCATAGAATCGGCTGGCTTGCCCCTTTTGCGCTCGAGTCGGTCGAACAAATCGCCCCGGTTGCGGAGTTCGGCGTCGTCTTTCTCCTTTTCATGATCGGCCTTGAATTGTCATGGCAGCGTCTGGCGATCATCGGCAAGCTTGTCTTCGGGCTTGGCGCACTTCAGGTTTTTGGTTCGGCGGCGGCACTCGGCGGTCTTGCTCTCCTGCTGAAGGAAACGCCGATTTCGGCGGCGGTCCTTGGTTTTGCCTTGGCCCTGTCTTCCACGGCCATTGTGATCCCCGTGCTCGCCGAAGCCAAGCGGCTCGGAACAACAGCCGGCCGCACGATTTTCGCTGTCTTGCTTTTTCAAGATCTCATGGTCGCGCCGCTCCTTTTCATGGTGACGATGTTCGGCATTCGGGGTGGTGACGGCCTTGGCATGGCTGTGGTCTCAACCTTGGTCCCAGCTCTTACGGGTCTCAGCATCATTGTGCTGGGTGGCCGGCTCGTTATGCGGCCTCTCTTTCGTCACGTCGCGGCGGCCGGATCCACGGAGTTTTTCATGGCGGCTTGCCTCCTTGTGGTGGTTGGAACCGGGGTCGTCACCGCAATGAGCGGGCTATCGATGGGACTTGGTGCCTTCCTCGCCGGCATTCTTCTCGCTGAAACCGAATACCGCCGCGAAATTGAGGTAACGATCGAGCCTTTCAAGGGTCTATTGCTTGGCCTTTTCTTTGTTTCGGTCGGCGCTAGTCTCGACCTCGATGAACTCTTTTCTGCTCCGTTCATAGCCCTCGGACTTGCGCTTGGCATTATCCTCGTGAAGTTTTGCGTCAACTGGATCGCCGGATGGATCTTGCACTTACCTCCGCGCATCTCGACGGAGGCCGCGCTCATGCTCGCGCCGGGCGGGGAATTTGCATTCGTCATCATCGCGGCCGCTGTTGCCGCCAAAGCCCTGCCCAGTGGAACCGCGGCGAGCGTGATGCTTGCGGTGACCCTTTCAATGTTCACCGTCCCCGCCCTTGCAGCGCTCGCCCGGCGCCTGACGAGGCAGTCTGCTCCAGTCGAGCCAGCTGAGCCTGCGTTCCCACTCGCAGAGGATGCTTCACCGGACGCAATCATCGTGGGATTTGGGCGGGTCGGCCAGCTCGTTGGTGACATGCTTCATGCGCATGCAATCCGCTATCTGGCCGTCGACACCGATCCGAACTTGGTCAAACGTTTTCGCGCTGAGGGGCGAGACATCTATTGGGGAAACGCGACCCGGCCCGAATTTCTCGCCCGTTGCGGGTTGGCCAAGGCCAAGGCCCTCATCATAACGATTGATAAAGCCGCGGACGCGGAGGACATCGTCCGCGACACGCGGGCCGCTCATCCTAATCTCACTATTGTCGCGAGGGCCCGTGACGCCTATCACGCAACATTGCTTTACCGTCTTGGCGTCAGCGACGCCGTTCCGGAGACGATCGAGGCAAGCCTGCAATTATCGGAAGCCGTGCTCGTGGATATGGGCGTTCCGATGGGCAAGGTGATCGCCTCGATTCATGAGAAGCGCGACGAGTTCAGGAAATTGTTCCAGCCGGCGGGAAGCCGGGGAGAGGTCAGGCGGGCCCTCAAGATGTCTGAGCGAATGAAGGAAATGATCAAACGCCAACATAAGACTCAGATGGGGGAATGAGCGGTTCGTAACCGATCTCCCTCTTGCTCCCCCCGGCATCGGCGATTGGCAGGCCAACAGGATCAATTCCGCCGTTTTAGATGGTTTTCGAGATAGGCGAGCGCGTCCTGCCGGTCCTCATCATTGGCGGAGGCTACCGCTTTCTCATAGAGATCGATGATCCATTGATCTTTTTTAGAGTCGATTGCGGCCTCCCGTGCCAAGGTCAGCCACATGAGGCCTCGCGCGCGTTGGGGCTGAACATCCTCCCGGCCGGCGAACAGTGTTTGACCGAGGAGCGCCTCTGCTTGCGGGTGCCCCTTGTCCGCAGCGAGAAACAGCCAGCGGAGGGCTTCGCGGCTATCCCTTTCGACGCCTGCCCCTTCGAGATGCATCCTTGCCAAATGATATTGGGCATTCGCATCCCCGAAATTGGTCGCCGCGAATTGAAACATCCGAAGCGCACGCTGGGGATCTGGATGCACCTTGCTGTTGGCGATGCCATTCAAAGTATAGATTCCCAAGGCGACAAAGGCGCTTGAGACGATCGCCGCATCACGCCGGTCCGGATTGTCCTCGTCATAATTACTTACGATCTGAGAAAAATAGTCATAGGCCTTGAGGTCGTCACGCGGAGCGCCGTCGCCATTGGCGTAGATCTTGGCGAGCTTCCACTGTGCCAGCGCTTCTCCGCTGCTTGCAGCATATTTTAGGGCCGCGATCGCGGAAGTGGTATCGCCCGACCGGAACCCCTCGATTCCAGCCTGCAACGCTGCGCGTGGCGTCGCGAATGTCTGGAGCGGCGTCTTTTCCACCCGCGCGGCATCGGCCCCCTCGAACGCGCCGATGGACGAACCGGGCACGCAGGCCAGGAGGCTCAGCAGAACAACTCTCGTCGCGCGACTAGGTGTAAACATAGGCATTTGTTTCACTCAACGAACCTGCATGCATGGCGGCGCCCTTGACGGCCAGTCTCCGGCTGCAATCGCATAACGCGCGAGATCCGAAATTAGTTTGAGACGGTTTCAAAACTTTTTTTCTTGCCGCGTGTTTTGAACCTTTTGATCGACTTCCTCCTCCGAAACCGCGCTTCGCGCCGGAACGGCGGCTACAAGGAACAAGCGCAGAGAGCTTTGCAGATGCAGTGCGATTTTCAGCGCCGCCGTCGGGGCTCGCAAGGACGCCCGTCAGAGTCTGACAATGAACCCGCCTGCCAGCTAATCCCATGGGGAACGGATAGGACCCAAGCGGCGTGCGTGGTGTGCCCTCCGTCACGTGCCGGCATGTCAGCTTGGATCGATTGAAAATGCGATTTTCCATGGGAAATGGATCCGAAATTGCCGGCAAACGAAGGGGTCACTGGGATTGCAGGCGCTGTCAAAGGCCGAGATGCCGCGCGGGTAAGCGGGCGAAAATTCCTGTTAAGCAATGCGAGGCCAACTGGGCGACGCCGACGAAATTTCAAGAACGACTTAGAGTAGCAAGTTATAAAAGACTAAAAAAGCGGCTTCTTCTTACAAAGCCAAGTTAAAGTAAACTTGGCAGCCAATGTGACATCAAAGCCACAAACTCAAAAATCACTCCGCGGCTTTCATACACGCCGCCTCGCGGATGGTTGATATTTTTTCTCTAGACGTCACTATGCCGCGCCGCCAGCCACCATCCGGCTGCTATCGAAATCAAACGGAGCAGCTTCGAACAAGACCCAATCAGGTCATCCCCCGTCGAGCCTTTTCACAGCCCCCGCAGGTCTCAGGGTGAGGGACCTTGGCGCTTCAGAAAACGCGCGAAAGCCGCGAGCGCCACATCCGACACGTGATGTTCAATCCCTTCAGCGTCGAGTTCCGCACATTGCTCGGGAACGCCAACCGCGCAAAGAAGATCGACGACAAGCCGGTGGCGGGCGCGAACACGATCAGCGAGGCCATGCCCTTCGGGGGTGAGGAACACGCCGCGATAAAGCTTCGAAGTCGCAAGCCCCTCGCGCTTGAGGCGGGTGATTGTCTTGATCGCGGTCGCGTGGGTGACGCCTAGCCGGCGGGCTATATCGGTCGGACGCGCTTCGCCTCCGCTCGCCAGGAGATCATCGATCAGTTCGACATAGTCCTCTAACACCGCCGCCGCTTGCGCCGAACGCGCTTTTTCAAAGCGCCGGGCCTGCACCGCTTCGCCGGGCAGCTCGGCGGGGGGCTTTGCCAAGGTAACTTTCTGGGTCATCAAAAATTCGTTCCTCGGCCGAGCATTACGCCCTGGTTCCCATCCCAAATTCGAAGAAAAAAAAGCCAAGTCAACTTTTTTTGTGGTTGATTGTTTTGTAGCCTATGCTACATCTTAATGTCAAGACATCGCCGCGGCCGACCGTCTCGAAGTGGCCGCGTCAAATTTGTTTTGCAGGCGTCCCGCACGATTGCCGAGATCGGCAGTTTGGGAGCGATCAACCGGCCGGCAGCCGAAGCTTGCAACTTTTTTTGGGTGACCCCTCCAGGTGGACAGCGGGATGACAGAAATCGTTATGGAAAGCGGCCCGATGGATCGGGCGCGAGGCGCCATTCGTGAGGTCCTGGATGGCCGCCGGCGCGGGCTTCGAACCATCCTACCGATGGCGGGGCCAGCCGTCGTCGTTTCGATCGCCTATATGGATCCGGGCAATTTCGCGACCAATATCCAGGCCGGTGCGAAGTATGGTTATGGGCTGCTTTGGGTCGTTCTTCTTGCAAATCTCGTCGCGATGCTGTTCCAGGCGCTTTCAGCAAAGCTTGGCATCATCACCGGCCGCAACCTTGCCGAATTGTGCCGCGAGCAATTGCCGCAACCCCTCGTCATCATCATGTGGGTTGTCAGTGAAATCGCGGCGATGGCGACGGATCTCGCGGAATTCCTCGGTGGGGCGATCGGTCTATCGCTTCTGTTCAAGCTCCCGCTGTTCTGGGGGATGACCGTCACTGCGATGATCACCTACGGAATTCTGATGTTTGACCGACGAGGCTTTAGAGCCGTCGAGCTGGTCATCGGCGCTTTGGTCAGTATCATCTGCCTTTGTTATTTGATCGAATTGTTCATCGTGCCGGTCGACTGGGGGTCGGCGGCTTTTCACACAGTCGTCCCTCGGCTGGAAGACGGGACCGCCATGACGATTGCGGTGGGTATCATTGGTGCCACCGTCATGCCGCATGCCGTTTACCTTCACTCCGGTCTGACCCAAATCCGGCTACCCGTATTTAACGATGACGACCGGCGCAAACTCCTTCGCTACTCAAACAGAGAGGTCCTTGTCGCACTTGCCGTCGCGGGAGCCGTGAATATGGCAATGGTGATGATGGCATCCGGTGCTTTTCACGAAGGCCACAGCGACGTCGGGGAGATCGAGACCGCCTATCTGACGCTAGGTCCTCTTCTCGGCGCCGGCGCCTCAACCGTCTTCCTGATTTCCCTTCTTGCGTCCGGCGTATCAAGCTCGGCGGTTGGCACCATGGCTGGCCAAATGATCATGCAAGGCTTCGTCGGGTTCCGGATCCCGGTCATGGTCCGGCGGCTGGTGACCATGGTGCCCGCCTTCGTCGTCGTCGGCTTTGGGGTTGATGCGACGAAAGCACTCGTCGTAAGTCAGGTCATTCTCAGCCTTGCCTTGCCGATCCCCATGATCGCGCTGTTGCGATTCACCCAACGGGCCGACATCATGGGGTCCTTTGTCAACGGCCGGCTAACCCGGCTCGCAGCGCTGGTTGGAGCCGCGGCGGTGTTGCTGCTCAACACCTTGCTTCTGCTGCAGACCTTTGGGGTGCCCTTGCCATTCTAGGAACGACCCAATCATTCCGGCGGCCGTCTGCGCAGTCTTGTCTTGATTGTATTAAATTGCCGTTCAGCCGTCAGGGGCGAGTCTAAGCCTACAGCCACATGTCCGGTTTCGCCGTGGCGCCCAACCCGAGCGAACGCTGCACGATCATCGAATCCGTCCAGCAGCCGAACTTGAACCCGATCGACGGGAGATAACCCACCTGCCGGAAGCCGAACGCTTCATGCAATTGGATCGACGGAAGATTGGCCGCATCAATATAGCCGATCATCTGCCGATAGCCCGACGCGGCGCAAGCATCGATCAGCGCGGGCAGAAGCAGCCGGCCGATGCCTGAACGCAAATGTTCGTGGTGAACATAGATCGAATGCTTCACGGCGTAGCGATAGGCCGGACGCTTCCGGAAAGGAACCGCATATGCATATCCGACCACCGTCCCTGCCCGTTCGGCAACAAGATGCGGCAGCCGATGCTTCTGCATGTTCTTGCGCCGCCGCTTGATATCCTCGAGCTGGGGGGCCTCGGGGTCATAGGTCCCGAGGTGCCCAACACCGTGCTGGATATGGTAAAGATAGATTGCCAGCATGGCGGCGACATCGTCGTCACGCGAAGGCCGTACGGCGACATCTGCCGCCAGTCCATCTTTCATGGTATTCGCAGTTTCCTGCATCGTCATCGTGACGCCCACTCGTGAATGGTGCGAATCATTCCCGCACAACATAGGTATGGAAGCGGATCGTGCCTTTTTCGTCCACCTCGCGGTAGAGACCCTGGATCTCCGCCTCAAATCCAGGGAAGACATTGGCGCTGCGTTCGAACATTTTGAGATAGTCGATCATCGGCTGCGCTCTCTTGCAGAGTCTTTCGCCAGGAACGATCGTCGCAATGCCCGGCGGATAGACAACGAAAAGCGTCGTCGCAATGCGTCCCTCAATCTGATCGATCGGGAGATAATCGACGTTGTTGCGCACGAGATGGCGCGCGGCCTCGCATGGCGTCATGACCATCTCCGGAAGATGGTCGATTGAGAATTGCGCTTTCTGCAAGGCGCTCACATTGGCGTTCCGGAAGAACCCATGCATGTCCGCGCATAAATCTCGCAGGCGTGCGCCTCGATAACGCGCTGGGCGCCGCGCGACGAATTCGGGCACGACCTCGGTGAGAGGAGCATTGTCGTCATGGAGACGCTTGAAGGCGACCAGCGCACTGACGAGCGTGCCCGCTTTGCTGGATTCAACGCCGGGCGTGAGCAGGAACAGGAGAGAATTCAAATCGTTCTTTTCCGGCACGACGCGATTTTCGCGCAAATATTGCGCGACGATCGGCGCTGGCACGCCATGCGTCTCGTAAGCGCCCGTCTTACGATCAAAGCCCGGCGTCAATAGCGTGAGTTTGGCAGGATCCGTAATTGCAAATCCCGTTGCGACATCCGCGAAGCCGTGCCAAGCAGCACCAGGCAGCAACTCCCAGAAGTGCGCATGGCGCGCCAATTGATCCGTCGACACGCTTTCCCAGGCGACGTCATGCGCCGCGCCTTGCCGCGCAGCGTCCGGGATCGAGACCCGGTCTGGCACGAAAGGATCGAAGAACCAGCGGCGGGCGGGGTCTTTCTCTTTCTCCTCAAACTCAGAGCGAACCGCCCGTAGTTTCTTGCGCAGCTCGATCCCCAACCTGATCGTGTCGTCCCACAAGACCTCGCCGGATCGGCCCTTCATCATCTGCGCACCGACGTCGAGAGAGGCAAAGAGTGGATAAAAGGGCGACGTGGAGGCGTGAAGCATAAAGCCCTCATTGAAGCGCCGATGCTCAACGCGGCGCCTCTGCCCGCGGATATGGCGGTCGCGAACATGAATCTGCGACGCTTGCGAGAAACCCGCGAGCTGCTTGTGGGTCGATTGGGTAGCGACGATCCCAGGTGATCTCTCGTCGAGCCTTGCCAATCCCATCGCGAAGTGTCGTTCATAGAGCGGGTGGAACTTCATGAACCCCGCCCAAGCTTCGTCGAAGAGGATATAATCGCACAAATGTCCGATCCGCTCGACGATCATCTCCGCGTCATAGATTGTCCCGTCATAGGTGCATTGCTCAATGACTGCGGCGCGGAACGGCCGCTCACGGCGCCAAGCGTCAGGATCCCGGACCAGCGGATTGACACGGACACACTCGCGAATGACCTTCTCGTCGAGCGCAGCATAGCGCATGGGGCCGATCAGCCCATAAGCGTTACGGTCAGTAGGCAAAAAGATCGGAATGCCGCCGCCAAGCAGCAAGGCGCCGTGATGCGCCGCCTTGTGATTGTTGCGGTCGAACAGCACAAGATCGTCTTCCGTGACAAGATTCGACAGGACGACCTTGTTCGAGGTCGAGGTTCCATTGAGTACGAAATAGGTCTTCTCCGCGCCGAAAATCGCCGCCGCCTCCTTTTGGGCCTGGAGAGCGGGGCCTTCGTGGGTCAAGAGGTCGCCAAGCTCAAGGACCGAATTGTCGAGATCATCGCGAAAGATTGCTTCGCCCAAATGCTCCAAGAAGATCCGGCCGATCGGGCTGCGGCTGTAGAAAACTCCGCCATTGTGCCCTGGACAGGTCCACAATTGGTTTCCTTCCTCGGCGTAATCGGCGAGCGCGCCAAAAAAGGGCGTCTTCAGTGTTTCGGCATATTGCTTCAACCGGCTGACAAGATTCTTGGCGATGAATTCCGGGGACTCTTCGGCGAGAAATATATAGCCATCGATGAAGTCGAGGACTTCCACGGGAATGTCTTCGAATCGCTTGCGGCGCACGAGGATGACGATAGGCATATCTAGACCGCGCTTGCGCATCAAATTGATCAAGGATGCCGGCTTGCCCTCGAGACCCTTCTTGCCCCAATCGACGACCATGCAGCCGATCGCAGCGTCAGTTTGCACGGCGATCTCAGCGTCTTCCAAGCGGCGCGCCTTCACCACCTGAAAGCCCATTCGCTCGATTGCCGTGATGATCTCATTGAGGCGCATGCCTTCAAGATCCTCGGCGTCGAAAGCAGGCGCGGAAAAGAGGAAAGTGAAGCGCTGAAAGAAGTTCATTTTCGGGGATCTTCCATCGAGCTGGTCCGGTTGCGGGGCAAGAGGTCGGCCTAGATCAGCATCCCTACGAGGGAAGGCTCGCCCTTGCAGCGACCGTTGTCATAGGATGTTGATGACGCTTTCGTGACAAGCCGCCCAGCGGCATTGCAGGCCGACCGGGACTCACGCTCCTGAAAAAGCCGTTCATAAATGGACGAGGCGGGCGTGTGCCGCTGTGAGCTTTTCCGCCCGCGCAAAGGCTTCGGCCAGTCTTTCCCGGTTTTCCTCGACGATCTCCTCCGGCGCCCTCGCGACGAAATCGGCATTGTTGAGCTTTGCTTCGATCTTCGCCGTCTCCCCCGTCAGCTTGGCGATTTCCTTGGCGAGTCGCGCCTTTTCTGCTTCCAAGTCAACGATGCCTTGAAGCGGCAGCGCGGCGAGCGCCTTTCGCACGATCATCTGGACGGATTGGCCAGGGACCTCGCTTGCAAAGGAAATTTCCGATAGCCGAGCGAGACGCTTGAGAGTGTCTTCCCAATCTTCGACACGGGATTTCGCCTCCGCCGGCGCGTTAACGAGAACCAGCGGGATTTGCGTAGCAGCCGGGACGTTCATCTCGGCGCGCACCGAGCGGATTTCCGAAATGAGCTCGACGATAAAGCCGATCTCGGCTTCCGCTGCGGGCTCTTCGCACCCCTGCAGTTCGGGCCATTCGGCGAGCGCCAGCAGAGTGGCACGAGGCAACTCCGCTGTCGCTGTGATCTTCCACAGCTCTTCGGTCATGAATGGCATGAAGGGATGCAAGAGCTTGACGATGTGCTCGAGCACGAAGGCCGCCGCAGCACGGGTCTCATCCTTGGCCGGTCCATCCGGGCCTTGCAGTAAGGGCTTGGCAAGTTCGAGGTACCAATCGCAAAAAACGTTCCAGACAAACCGATAGGCGGCATTGGCGCCTTCGTTGAAACGATAGGCTTCAATGGCAGCCGTCACCTCGGTGATGCTCTTCGCCGTCTCGCCAATAATCCATTTATTGAGGGTGATTTGAGCCTGCCTCGGATCGAATGAGGCCTCCCGCGTACATCCGTTCATTTCGGCGAAACGCGCCGCGTTCCACAGTTTCGTTCCGAAATTGCGATAGCCTTCGATCCGCTGGGTCGAGAGCTTGATGTCGCGTCCCTGCGCCGCCATGGCGGCGAGCGTGAAGCGCAGCGCATCCGCCCCGTAAGTCTCGATAAGGTGCAAAGGATCGACCACATTGCCCTTCGACTTCGACATTTTCGCGCCCTTTTCGTCGCGGACGAGGGCGTGGATATAGACTTCATGGAATGGGACCTCGCGCATGAAATGGAGGCCCATCATCATCATCCGCGCGACCCAGAAGAAAATGATGTCAAAGCCCGTGACAAGCACGCTCGTTGGATAGCGGCGTTTGAGATCCTCCGTATCATCCGGCCAGCCAAGTGTGGAAAAAGGCCAGAGCGCCGAGGAGAACCACGTATCGAGCACGTCGGGATCGCGCGAGATGCAAATTCCAGTAACTCGATTGGGATCCGGATCGGAAACCGATGTTTGCTCGGCAATCCACACGTCCTGCAGATTGGGGAAACCAGGCCTACCATCTGGTAACAGCGGCCTACGATAATATTTGAGCGCTGCGTCCCGTGCCTCTTCTTCCGAGGCCGCCACAAATACTTGAATCCCCGTCAGCTGCCCATCGGTTCCCATAAACCCAGGCCCATACCAGGCCGGGATTTGATGCCCCCACCAGAGCTGGCGTGAAATGCACCAGGGCTGGATATTTTCGAGCCAATCGAAATAGGTTTTTTCCCAATTTTTTGGAATGAACTTCGTCTTACCCTCACGCACCGCCGCGAGCGCTGGCTGCGCCAAAACCTCGGCTTTGACATACCATTGTTCAGTCAGCCAAGGCTCGATAACGGCGCTCGAGCGATCGCCATGCGGCACCATATGCGTGTGAGGCTCGATCTTATCGAGGAGGCCATGGGCTTCCATCATTTCGACAATGCGCTTACGTGCCTCGAAGCGATCGAGGCCGGGGAACTGAAGAGCCTCGAAGGTGCGTTGCAGCTCTTCAATTGCGCGATCATCGGCACGATCGACCCGCATCATCTCAGGTCCAGGGACCAGGATGTGGCCATCTTTGCTCAGCACATTGATCGGTTGCAGGCCATGCCTTTTGCCGACCTCGAAATCGTTGAAATCATGGGCGGGCGTGATCTTCACCGCGCCGGTGCCCTTCTCGGGGTCGGAATAGTCGTCGGCAACGATCGGGATCAGCCGTCCGACGAGCGGCAGCCGCACCCTTTTGCCCTGCAAATGCTTGTAACGCTCGTCGTTCGGATGAACCGCGACGGCCGTATCGCCGAGCATGGTTTCCGGCCGCGTTGTCGCGACGACGATGTATTCACCGGTCTCGCGGCCATCGTCGTCCACAACTGGATATTTGAAATGCCAAAGATGGCCCTTGGTCTCGACCTGCACGACTTCGAGATCCGAGATCGCGGTCTGAAGTTTCGGGTCCCAATTGACAAGGCGTTTGTCCTTATAGATCAGGCCCTCTTTATAGAGATCAACAAAAACCTTGCTGACGGCGCGGGACAGCCCTTCGTCCAAGGTAAAGCGCTCGCGCGACCAATCGCAGGAGGCGCCGAGCCGCTTCAGCTGCGCGATGATCGCCCCGCCCGATTGGGCCTTCCACTTCCACACACGTTTCAAGAATGCGTCGCGGCCCAAAGCGTGCCGCCCCGGTTCTTGGGCCTCCATCAATTGCCGCTCGACGACCATTTGCGTTGCGATCCCGGCATGGTCGGTGCCCGGCTGCCAAAGCACGTCCTTGCCGCGCATCCGCTCGAAACGGCAAAGAATGTCCTGCAAAGTGGTATTGAGGGCGTGGCCCATATGGAGGGAGCCCGTGACATTCGGCGGCGGAATGACAATCGTGAAAGGCTTAGCACCGGTCCGCTCGGGGCGGCCCGCGTCGAAAGCGCCTGCTTTTTCCCATGCCGCCGTAATGCGGCCCTCGACCGCCTTGGGATCGAAAGTCTTTTCCATCAAGGGTATTCCGCGTGTCGCCTGCCCTTGCGAACCGGGGGCAAGATGCATCAAAGAAAAGCGAGCGATGGCAAACAAGCGGGCAAAATGCAAGCCCGTGCTTGGCGTTCAGCCTTGCTCCGGAGAGCCCCCATGACAGAAGCCAGCCAGAGTTGAGCCTTTCTTATTCGCCGCGGGCGACGCGCTCGATCTCAGCGATAACGAGGCGTTCCACAATGAGCGGCAGATTGTCATCAAGCCAAGCTTTAAGCATAGGACGCAACATCTCACGGGTGAGACCAACGATGACGTCGCTGTGCTGGACGAACCGGCTGGCGAGCAGCGTATTGAAAGCTGCGCGGACGGAACTGTCCGTGGAGCTTGAAACAAGCGTGCGGTCGGCAGCCGGCCGCAGAGCAGGCTCGAAGGCATCGCCATTAGGGTCCGGCCGCTGAACCTGCCCGCCCGGCTGACCGTCGCTTGCAGAAAGCGCCTGGTCGTCCGCGATAATTCGCCGGATCGAGGCGAGGATTTCTTCCATCGAGGGTTCATGCGGCCTTGCCTGCCGGCCGTCTTTCAATTGGGGATTGGCTGCGTTCATGATCTCTTGTGCCTTCAAAAGAGACGCGCCGATCCCTCAACGATCGCGCATCGAAAAAAGATTTGGACGTGAGCCCCGCGATCTCGGCCGCTCGACTTTGCATTCTTTTGTATTTTCGTCCAACTGCCGGTTCGGTGAGAATAACGCGCGAGTGCACAATTCCTTTAAATCAAAATCCCGATTACGTTGCTGAGCTTGCCCCGAGATGAAGCTAACGCTTGTCGCACAGTATTCCAAACCGACGCCAGCGGCCAAGACCAGCCCGGCCTTTGCCGTTTCAAACTGAACAGGATTCGGCTGATGTTGACAAGGACACCTTGGCGCAGCCGGCTTTGAGCCGGGCTGGCTAGCCCGGGCCTGACTAGCGTCCGTCCGGCGTGCGCAGACCGATCCATTTGTCCTTGACCTGCTCGAAATGGATGGTCGGGTCATATTGGGCAACGTTGAGGTTTAGATTTCCGGCCGAAAGGCGTCCCACCGCCGCCATGACCGAATAGGACGCGACGACCCTGTCGCGCTGGGCGGTCACGAGGCCGACCCTGGCGTTCAGCAAGACCTGCTGCTGGTACAAAATATCGAAAGTAGTGCGCTGGCCGACTTCTGCCTCCTGCCTGACACCGTCGAGCGCAATTTCGGCCGATTTGACCGCCGCCTTGGAAGATTGGATGACAGCACGCGCGCTATCGAGCTGGCCCCAGGCCGAGACCACCGCCGCACGGACATAATCGCGCTGCAAATCGGCCTGCAGCCTTGCCTGACCCAGGCTCTCCTTGGCTTGGCGCACCCGCGCATAGACCTCGCCCCCCTGGTAGATCGGCACTGAAACCTGGCCGCCGACGAACCCGTTGAAGATACGGATACCGGGAAAACCGCCATAGTTATAATTTTGCTGAGCACTCCCAATGAGATTGACGGAGGGGTAGAGTTCGCCCTCAACCAGCTTGACCTGCAATGCGGCCGCGTCCGCGGCATGCAGCGCCGCTTGGACCCCTGGATGCTCGGCGAGCGCAAGCTCCACTGCGTCGACGAGCGAGTGCGGCAGCAGGCTCTCAATCGTCCTTGCCGGTTCGAGCCGGGTTGGCTGGACTCCAATCACCTGACGGTAATTGGCGATGCTGGTTTGCAGATTGGCCTGCGCGGTAAAATAGTCGGAGCGCCCCGTTGCAAGGCTCGACTCCGCCTCGGCGACATCGGTGCGCGTCACCTCTCCGACGATGAAGCGATCGCGGGTCTGACGCAGCTGCTCTTCAAGGACGATGATATTGTTCTTGCGCAGATCGAGGATCGCGGTATCGCGCAGAACGTTCATATAGGCGGTTGCGCCATTCAAAAGAACATTCTGTTCGGTGTTGCGCAAGTTCTCTCGCGCCCCGAAAATATTTGATTCCGCCTGACGTATGCCATTCAGAGTGCGGTTGCCATTGAAGAGGTTTTGGCTCGCGTTCGCCCCAAGCGTTCCGGTGTCGGTCCCTGCCACCAAGTGGGACGAAGACGTAGGAAAAAGAGGATTCGAACTCGAGGACGAGGCGGCGCCGCTCGCGGTAAAGTCGAGATAATTGTAACCATATTGGCCTGACGCGTTCAGCGTCGGCCGGCCGAGCGCGCTCGCCCGGGGGAGATTTTCGTCGCTGGCGCGCACCCCTGCTCGCTGCTGGTTCAAGTCCGGATTGCCAGTGTAGGCCCGCGCCAAAGCACTCGACATTGTTTCCGCATGGCCAGCCGAAACAAAGAGCGGGGATGCCTGGACGATCGAGAGAGCTGCGGTTAACACCAAAACCGGCCGCGACAAGGCATTAAAGCAAGCGAGAGCGGCGCGGCACATTAATGGACACTCGTCCTTTTTCGTCAGATATGAGACACGGCTGTGTGGTCGGCTCATAGCCCCCTCTCCCTCCAGCCGGGGCTTTGAGTCGCGTGGGGGCGTTACTCACCCTCCATGGCTGACGTTCCAGCCAATCGTGAGAGAAATCCGCAGACCGTCGCAAAAATGTGGCAGTGCTGCAGGTCCTCCCCTTCACGCGGCATGAGTGGCCTCAAAAGAATGTGAATTGCTCGTTGCGCCGGAATGCCTCGAGGACCGGGGCGGATGCGTCAAACAGAGCCCGGTAGCCCATTCCACCCTCGATCTTGTCGTAGCGCACGGCTTTGCTCGCCCGTCCTGTCTGATCACCCGGAACGCTCTTGAGGGCGATCAAACGTCCGCCGTCCCTTAATTGCGTAAAAAGTGCCTCGAGATTGATCTCCACCGCGCCATTGACGAAAATCACGTCAAAGGGTGCTTCCTCGGGGGCTCCGTTGGCGAGCGGTGCGAGAACGCTGTGCACCTCCGCCAACCCAAAGGAATCAAGGTTGGATCGCAATTCATCATAGAGGGCGCGCTCCGATTCGAGCGCAACGACACGGTCGGCCAGACCAGCGAGAAGGGCGGACGAATAGCCGGTCGCCGCCGCAACGTCGAGCACATCATCCGTCGATGTCACACCGGCCGCTTGAATAAGCCGTGCAAGGACGAGCGGCGGCAAAAGAGTCCTCCGCTCGGTACCTGGTTTCACCTGCAGCCCGATGTCGGAATAGGCAAGCGGCTCAAGTTCTGGAGGAAGGAAGCGTTCACGCGGAACTTCCAGCATCCTTGCCAGAAGGCGCTGATCGGTCACGTCGAAGGTCCGGACCTGGCAATCGACCATGGTCCGGCGCTGACGCGCTGATTGAGACGAACGCTCCGCGATACTGGCGTCTTCGAGGCTTGTGTCTTGCATGATGTCTCGCCAGGTCCTTTGCGCGGCTAGAATCGGATCTTCATCAAAATGCACAGTTTCTGGACAAAATCACGCGGCAAAATGAAGCGTGGAGACCGTGAACGATTAAGTTTGAACACTTAATGTCTTGCTCTCTCCACCGCCATCGAGGGCTGTTTATAGATTTCCTGATTTCCTCTGTCCATCAAAACCCCGGATACCCTTACGAGGGAGCAAAAGCACCCTTGCGAAGCGCGCGAGACGATGCAAAGGGATTTTGGCCTTTGCGTGACCCTTCCTGCACCCACGCGGCCCTCATGGCACGAAAATACGTCGAGGAGTCAGCTTGATGTCCGAATCTCCCGTCGAGCATTTCGAGCATGCCGAGCATGCCGCGTTCCTTGGCGACGCTTTTCTCACGCAAGTATCGGTTACCATTGCGATCCTTGCTGTCGCCGCTGCGACCGTCGGCAGTCTCGAGACGCTCGAAACCGCGGCTGCGATGGGCGACAAGAACACAGCGGTGCTCTTGCAGAACCAGGCCGCCGACACATGGAATTTCTACCAGGCGAAAAGCATCAAAAAGAATCTTTACTCCATCGCCGCTGAAAATGCCGGACCGGCGGCCGACAATTTCAAAAAAGAAGCGGAGCGCTATGCCGCTGATGAGCAGGAGCTTTTCGCGAAAGGTCAGGGGCTCGAGCGCCAAACCGAGGAGAAGCTAAGGGAGAGCGAAAACCACGAACACCGCCATCATGTTTTGACGGTCGCTGTCACGCTTCTTCACATCGCGATCGCGATTGCGACCATCGCGATCATCGTGCGTGGTCAACGCTGGCCGTGGTACGCGGCTCTCGGGCTTGGCGCAATCGGCTCGCTCGGCGCGGCCTTCGCCTACTTTTCTTAAGATCCAAAAATTGGATCTCCACAGGAGCCAGCGCAAAGGCAGGTTGAAACCCCTGTGGATCTACTCGGGCGCTGCCGGCTTTGTTCGCTCGCGCATGGCCGCGGAGCGCCGCAGCAGTGAGCTTCACCCTTTCAGATGTTTATTACACTCGCTCCAATAGCCGCCGCCCTTCTGGATCCATTTCAGGCCGCCATTTGCATTGATTGCCTTGTTGGCATTGTATTGATCCAAGCAAGTTTTCTGGCGGCCCTTTGCTGGGGTAAGGCTGGCGTATTTGGGTGAAATCGCAGAGGGAAAAACGGCGCTGCCGGAGGCCGCCGCAGCCGCTTTGGGGGCCGGGGTCTTCAAAGGATTGGCGGGCGCCGGTGCAGCTGCAGGTGGCGGCGCGGGCGCTGCGGCTGGCGGTGGCGGAGCCTGCGCCTCGACCGCCGGCGGCGGGGCGGGCGCCTCTGCCACGGGGGCGGGGGCGGGAGCAGGTGCAGGTGCCACAGCTTCCGGAGCGGGCGCAGCAGCAGTCTCCGCAGGCGGGGTCGCTGCGGCGGGCGGGTTCGCCTTAACTTCGGCCACGCACTTGCTATAGAATTGCGGCCAAGTATCTCCACCCAAGGTTCCCGCCGCCTTGGCGCTCTGGTACTTCTCGCTGCAGATGTGGCGGACATCCAAAGGTGGGGAGGCCGAAGCCGACGCCGCCGCTGCGCTCTCTTTGGCTTCCGCCGTGCACTTGCTGTAAAATTGCGGCCAGGTTTGATCGTTCAACGTGCCCGCCGCCTTGGCGGCCTGGTATTTCTCGCTACACTCGTGACGAACGTCTTGGGCCACACTTCGCCCCACAGGCAGGAGCCCGAACAAGATCGACGCCGCCGAAACGCTGACAAGCGAAAAAACACGGCGAGCAAACATTGAAATCCTCCATCGAGAAGCGGACAGGGAGCCGATGCGGCAGCAGGACGCTGAAACCTCCCGCGAAACAATCCCCAAGTCAAACATAAACAATAGGCAAACACATCGCGATAATGCCTTAAGGAGCCGCAATCCGCCTAAAACTCGGCAGCTGGTCCAGCAAATGAAGTTTGCCGGCAGCCGGCCAAACCTTGTATTTACCGGCCGGCCGTCTGACCTCCGGCGGCCGCGACTTCCGCAGCGAAGTCACTTTCCTGCTTTTCAATTCCTTCGCCAAGGGCGTAGCGGGCGAAAGCCGTCACCGTGATCGGCGCTCCGGCACTCTTTTCCGCCTCCTTCACCGCCTGCCCGATCGTTTTTCCTGCGTGTTCGGCATGGATAGACGGCTGTTCGAGAAGGCAAACTTCCTTGTAGTAGGTCTTCAGCCCTGACTCGACAATCTTTTCGAGCACATGTGCTGGCTTGCCCGCGTTTTTGCCGGCAAGCACGGCTTTTTCACGTTCGATGATGGCTGGGTCGAGGCCCCTCGGATCAAGGGCGAGCGGATTTGCCGCGGCGATGTGGAGAGCAAGCAGGCGTCCGAGCGCCGCCAGCGCCTGCGAATCGCCCTTGGATTCAAGGGCAACCAGCACGCCAATCTTCCCAAGGCCCTCCGAGACCGCGTTATGGACATATTGGCCAACGAAACCTTCGCCAACATTGACCGAGGCAGCGCGCCGCAAGGTCATATTTTCGCCGATCGTCGCGATCGCGCTGGCGACCGCATCCCCGAGCGTTCCCCCACCGGGATAGGCTGCCGCTTTCAAGGCTTCGACGTCGGTCGTCCCGGTTTCGGCGGCAACGCGCGCTATGTTTCTTGCCAACGCTTGAAAATCAGCGTTTCTGGCAACGAAATCCGTCTCCGAATTGAGCTCGATCACGACCCCGTGGCAATCGCGAACGAAGACCGCGACGAGCCCCTCGGCCGCAACCCGGCCAGATTTCTTGGCGGCCTTGGAAAGCCCCTTCTTGCGCAGCCAGTCGATCGCAGCTTCGATGTCGCCCTCGGTCTCGCCAAGGGCGGTCTTGCAATCCATCATGCCAGCGCCGGTCTTCTCGCGAAGATCCTTCACCATCGCCGCAGTGACGTTCGCCATAGTGGTTGTCCTTCAGTTCCAGGAAGCCATTCCGGAGGGCCGATCAATAGCGGCAAGATCCCGAAAGCCTGCAAATCACTTAAGTCACCGGTTGATTCAAACCGGCGCGCCGCTTGATCAGCCAACGACGAGACCACGCGCGAGATCCACCCAGCGATCGCGTTCGATGCGCCCGCCAAGTTTAAGATCGCGATCGACCTTTGCCGCATCTTCCGCCGTCATGGCAGCGATTTGCCAATAATGGTAAATCCCCGCGTCGTTGAGTTTCTTGACGATCTGAGGTCCGACGCCCGGCAGTTTGGCGAGGTCGTCCGGGGCCCCGCGCGGCGCTGTCAGCAGTTCGAAAGCCTCCTCCGGCAACTCTTGCCCAACGCCCGCCTCGCCTTCGCCGCCGGCCAGAACTTCGGCGGCCGGCCGTTCCAATTCGCCAAGATCAATTCCGGCCGAACCTTGTCCGCGCGAGATGCCGTCGATGGCCGCGCGAGCGGCAAGATCGCAATAAAGAGCGATCGCCCGGCCTGCATCATCATTCCCCGGAATCGGATAGGTGATCCCATCCGGGTCACTATTGGTGTCAAGGACCGCCGCCACCGGGATATGCAGCCGTTGCGCCTCCTTGATCGCCAATTGTTCCTTATTCGTGTCAATGACAAAGATGAGGTCCGGGATGCCGCCGATGTCCTTAATACCACCGAGCGCCTTTTCGAGCTTGTCGCGCTCGCGCGAAATCATCAGGCGTTCTTTCTTGGTCATGCCAATCGCGCCAGCGCCGAGCGTCTCATCCAATTTGCGCAGACGCTGGATCGAAGCGGAAATCGTCTTCCAGTTCGTCAGCATCCCGCCAAGCCAGCGCGAATTGATGTAATATTGTGCGGAGCGCTTCGCGGCATCGGCGATGGCATCTTGAGCTTGCCGCTTGGTGCCGACGAAAAGCACGCGGCCACCCTTCGCGACCGTATCGGAAATGGCCTTCAGGGCCTGATGCAGCAACGGGACCGTCTGAGCGAGGTCAATGATATGGATATTGTTGCGCGCGCCGAAAATATACTGAGCCATTTTCGGGTTCCAGCGGTGCGACTGATGCCCAAAATGAGCCCCAGATTCGAGGAGACCGCGCATCGTGAATTCAGGCAAGGCCATGGTTATCTTTTCCTCCGGTTGAGCCGCCGGGGATCGTATGGACCTCCCTCTCCCCCAAGACTCGAAAGTTCCGAAGGATTTGAGAGGCCACCGGGAGCAGCCCTTGAAGCAGAGCCGCGCGATCCTCGTGTGGAATGGGTGCGCTTATAGGGCGAGGAAAGCTTGAAAGCAAGCCAATTGCCGAGCCAGCTCCAAGGCGGGTTTTGGAGTAAGATCAAACTGCTTGGCGGGCGCGACGTGCCCGGCACTCGAGCCTTAACAAAGGATGGACCAAATGAAGGGGTTGGAGGTGGACGAGACCATTCTGGCCCGCCGCGCGAAAATCGTGGCCGCCTTGCGCAGAATCGTTCCTGGCGAGGGCGTCGTTGAAGAGGAGGCCGGCCGGCGAGTCTATGAGAGCGATGGGCTGACCGCCTACCGCGCCCTCCCCTTGGTGGCCGTCCTGCCGGAAACCGTCGCCGAGGTCCAAAGGGTCCTCGCCTATTGCCACGCGAATGATGTGAAGGTCGTCGTGCGCGGTGCTGGAACCTCGCTCTCCGGCGGTGCGCTGCCGCTCGAGGACGGCGTTCTCATGTCGATGATGAAATTCAACCGCATCAAGGACATCGACTTCGACAACCGCTGCGCGGTTGTCGAGCCGGGTGTCACCAATCTCGCCATCACCACGGCGGTCGAGCATCGCGGCTTTTACTACGCGCCCGACCCCTCCTCGCAAATCGCCTGCTCGATCGGCGGGAATGTGGCCGAGAACTCTGGCGGCGTTCATTGCCTCAAATATGGGCTCACCACCAACAACGTCCTTGGCTGCGAGCTGGTGCTGATGACCGGAGAGATCGTCCGGCTCGGCGGGCGCTATCTCGACCAGGCGGGTTATGACCTCCTTGCGCTTGTGATCGGGTCCGAGGGTATGCTCGGCGTCGTAACCGAAGTGACGGTGCGCATTCTGCGCGCGCCGGAATTTGCCCGCGCGCTGCTGATCGCCTTTCAATCCAGCGAAGCGGCTGGATCCTGCGTTGCAGCTATCGTTGCGGCCGGCATTATTCCAGGCGGCATGGAGATGATGGACAGACCCGCCATCTGCGCAGCGGAGGATTTTGTGCACGCCGGCTATCCACGCGATGCGGAAGCGTTGCTCATTGTGGAGCTCGATGGCCCTGCAGTCGAAGTCGACCATCTTGTCGGCTGCGTCGAGGCAATCGCAAAGGCAAACGGGGCCACGCATTGCCGGATTTCGAACTCAGACGCCGAGCGCTTGACCTTCTGGGCTGGCCGCAAGGCGGCCTTTCCCGCGGTCGGACGGCTTTCGCCCGATTATTTTTGCATGGACGGCACGATCCCTCGCAAGGAATTGCAGGCGGTTCTTGCCGGGATGCGGGAATTGTCCGAGCGGCATGGCCTGCGGGTCGCCAATGTTTTTCACGCGGGGGACGGCAATTTGCATCCGCTCATTCTTTATGACGCCAATAAGCCCGGCGAGCTCGAGCGCGCGGAAGAGTTTGGCGCGGATATTTTGCGGCTATGCGTCGCGCATGGCGGTGTGCTCACGGGCGAGCATGGCGTTGGTATTGAGAAACGCGACCTCATGCCGGAAATGTTCAGCGACACGGATCTCGCTCAGCAAATCAGGATCAAATGCGCCTTTGACTCAAAGCAGCTTTTAAATCCCGGGAAAGTCTTTCCGACGCTCCATCGCTGCGCGGAGCTCGGCCGCATGCATGTGCACGGTGGTCAAATGCCATTCCCGGATCTTCCGCGGTTTTAACTTCCCAAAGCTGCGCTCATCCTGAGCGAAGGGAACTCCAAGGATAAGCGGAGAGAACTTGCGAAACAGGCATCCGGAAGGATAAGGAGCGCCTTCACGGCTGCTCCGTCAGTTCGGTAGCACGAAGCTCCCGCAACCGTTCGGCGCGACTCGCATAGGCGACATGGGTCGGGCGGGCGAGCCACACGAAGACCGCCAATAGGACAAAAATGAAGCTGGCGAGGAGAAAGGCATCGTTCAAGCCGAGCAGCGCCGCCTTTTCCTTGATGAGTTCCCCGAGCGTCCCTTGTGTCATCGCTGGGGTGAGGCCGGCAGCTTCAAGCTTCGCTGTGAGCTGACCCAATAAGTCAAGGGAGGGGAAACGCCTGCCGCCGAAATGGTCCGCGAGGTCCAGCTGATGAAACGGCGCGCGCCGGAACTGCACCACCCCTTGGAGGGCGATGCCGAAAGCGCCCGCGGCGGTACGCAACAGAGCAAATTCTTCCGCCGCATGCAGCAGTCGTGCCGCCGGTAAACCATGCAGGGCAAGCACACCCAAAGGGGCAAAGAAAGTCGCAAGAAAAAAGCCCAGAAACAGAAAGGGCCAAAAAATCCGATCAAAATAGCTCGGATCGTCGAAAATCCCGATCCAGAGCATCATAAAGGACAAGCCAAGCAGATTGAGGCTCGCGACGAAGCGGGCATCGTGGCCTTCACATAACTTATGGGCAACAGCAATGAGCGGCACGGAGAACGGAATCATCGCCATAAAAATCAAACCGGCGAGCGAGGACGAATATCCCAAAAGCAGCTGAGCCTGGGTGACGAAAATCGAAAACAGGCCTTGAATGGAAAGAAATCCGAGCATGGAGCAAATTGCGGCCACCGCGTAATTGCGGTGGGCGAACAGCCTGATGTCGAGCACGGGATGCCGCTCGGCCATTTCCCAAATGGCAAAGCATGGCAGCGCTGCGATGACCGCGACAAGCAGGCCAAACATGAGCCATGACCAGCCGAACCAATCGAAATCGTTGCCCTGGTTGAAGATGGTCTGCGTTCCAAGCAATATCACCACAAGCAAAATAAAGCCGCCGCCGTCGAAGCGAGTGATGCGGCGATGGACTCCCCGGCCATAGAGCAATGCGCCCGTCACGCTGGCCACGATCAGGGCATCGGCAACATCAGAGTAAAAAAGATAACGCCAGCCGAGGTGCTCGTTGAGCCATCCGGCCAGCGGAATCCCGACTGTGAAGGGCATGAGGGTGAACATGCCCCAAATACTCAAGCCCAAGGGCCTTTTCCGCTCAGGGTACTCGTTGAGCAACATCGCCTGGCCAACCGGGAGACTGATGCCTCCCGCGAAGCCGAGAGCGATGCGAGATGGCAAAAACAGCCAAAGGCTTTCGCTGATCGCGCAGAGAAAGGCGGCGAGCGCATAAACAAAAAAGGCTGCGATGAACAGGCGATAGTCGCCGTAGCGGCCGGCGAGCCAGCGGGAAATGGGGAAGCCTATCGCTAGGCCGACCATGAAATCCGTGTTCGCCCAAAGGGCGAAGCTCGGAAGCACGCCTCTCAGCGAGCCAGCGACGTAGGGGATAAGCACGGCATAGCCCCCGACATTGGACACAACGACGACGTGCCCGAGGCCGAGCACGGCGTTAAACAAAACAAAGCGCCAGCCGCGTAACCGTTGAGGATAAATCAGGGGCATTGTTAGGCACCACCGATACGCCGATAGAGCATCGAGAGCGGTCTTAGTGCTGCGGCAATAAATCTTGAGAGGTCGAGGGCTCTACGGCTTGGACGAACTTACGTGACACTTACTTTGCGACAAGCACTGGGCACTGGGCAAGCTGCACGATGCGGTCCGCCCGGCTGCCGATCATTCTTTCATACAGCGCGGAATGGCCTTTTGCCCCGATCACAATTAGGTCTGCATCAAGATCAGCTGCAAGTTTGACGATGGCGCCCACAGGGTGGCCGGCAATAACATGGGTGCTGAGTTTCACCTGGTGCTCATCGGCCAGGGCGCGGGCACGGTTGAGAACAGCGTGGAAACGGCGCGCGGCGGTCTCCATTGGTTCGCGCACTTCCTCGATTAATTCAGGTAGATAGGGGACTTCCTCGACGCATACCGTGTGAAGCTCGGACCCATTCTTCCGGGCAATATCAAGTGCGAGCGTGAGGGCGTGGAAGGCATGCTCTGAGCCGTCATTGGCGTGTAGGATTTTATCGAACACCGGATTCCCCTACTGACATGTATTCTCTTGCGCGCATCTAGGCATCTGAAGTGCCTGTTTAGGCAGATCCGTCTTCGAGGCGCAGTTGGGGAAACAACTCGTGGATCGCCGGATGGTCCTTGGCTTTCGGCCGCCCGCTGTCCTCCGTCTTTGCTTTGGGACACAAATGATGCGGCACGAAAAAATTATTTGCGATCAATGTCGGCAAGATACCCGTGCCAATGACGGCCGCTACCAGCGCCGAGTATTGACTTTTGTCGATGAGTCCATGCGTTAAGCCGAACAAGGAGACGATCGCTCCGAAGGCCAATCCCGACGACATGAGAAGCGCGGAGTACATGGCTTCCCGATGCACGTAATCATGAAACTTCGCGGCGGCGTAGACACTCGCGGTCTTTGCCGAGATTTTTGCGACCATGAACACGAGGAATGCCACGGGCGCGGCAACGACCGCGGGGATCGAAACCAAATAGCCCGCGCGGACAAAAAAGAATGGTGTTACGAATCCGAAAGTCAGGGTACGCAAGCGTCTTATCAGGGCGTGGTCCTTGCCGACGGTCCCGGCAAGCATCATTCCGATGAGATAGGCTGGAAGCACGGCCTCGCTGTCGGCCCAGGTCGCAAGCGCTCCCAAGCCGAGCAGGCAAACAAGCAAGAACTTCGTTTCCAGCTCGGAAGGCCGCTCCCCAAACCGCTTAAAGATGCGCGGCGTCAGCCAAGGAAGAGCCACACAGCTCACAGCCGTGATGGCGACGAAAACGGAAGTCTTGATGGTAAATGGCGAGAAAATGAGTCCCAGCGCCAAAACAGTTGCAAAATCAGTAACAAAGCAAGCGCCAAGGAGGATCTTCCCGAAATCGGTATTATTCAAATTGTGCAGCATCATCTCGGCATAGACAATCGCCACTGAAGTCCCCGCCAAGGCAACTCCGGCAAGCCAACTCTGGGTCATGTTCCATCCCAGCAGATAATGGGTTACCGCCGTGCATGTCAGGAATGGTGCGAGGAAACTCACGGAACCGACGGCAAGCGCCTCCTTCCATTTGAGCTTCATCACGTGCGGATCCAGTTCGGCTCCTGCAAGGAACGTCAGCAGCATCACGCCGACACCTGATAGCACTTTGACCCAGGTTTCGCCGGTGTCCAGCACGCCTGACCCAAAGATCGTACTGAAAACCAGTTGAGCGAACATTCCGACGACGATTTCGGTCATCGCGGCTGAAACACGGAACCAGATCGAGAGCACACCCGCGAGCAGCGCGAGGCCAAGCCACAATGACGCAATCGCCCAAATGCTGGTCATAAGTTGTCCAATCACTCGCAGATAAAACCGCAGACCCTCGCAAATGAATATCAGGCCTAATTTTGAGGTTTCTGTGCATACACCAAAGAATCAACGAACGATCAAATCATCAAATCGTGAGCGTCGCCTCTGGATGAGGGCAGACCTTGACGAGGTCTTCCATGACGGGATGTTTGGTTAAGACTTGGTAGTTGCGCCTGGGATATCTTGCCGCAGGCGCGCGTGTGGCGCCATCCCTTTCGCCGAATCGTACTGGAAGATCGACCAATCCTACAAATGGCCGCGGGCAGACTGAATTCGGCCTTGTAAGGTTTTTGGCCTCGACCTTACCAAAATGTTTGGCGATTATGCACTTGACTGAACAAGAAAGCCAAATTAAAGATAGCTTTGTCGCAATCGAATCGAATGCGGCTGGCGCGCCCGGCTTACGAGAAATCGAACAAATTGATGATAGAATTCGCAAGGCTCGCGAACTCGCGAAGAGTTGTAATTACTTCCCTGCGTGGGAAATAATCGGTCTCGGTAAGGCATATTTGCGGGGTGAACTTAATATGGGGCTTATGAGGCGCGTTTTTGACGATAAGGCCAATTGTGGTTTCGTTTGGTCCTGTTCCCGTACGCGCCCAACCACCATGAATCGGGATGAATGCGTCGAGAGCGTTCCTCGATCCCGAAACGACAAAAATCCGTGGAGTAGTCGTATCGACGGAAAGCAGCCTTGCATGCTTTCTCAGAATGTCGAGGTCATGGAGAGCGCAGAGCGTATTGTTACCTGCCTTTCCTTTGTACGGTTTCAGCGATTCGATGATTCCTCGTTCCTTGGCGGGAAGGGATTGTACGAATTTGTACCCTTTGAATCCCTTACCGGATATAAAGATTGCAGCGCTCGCAGCGATCGGGAAGTAGGCATCATCTTTAAAAGTTTGGCAGTGGCGGTTAGCAAGCGAGTACGCGAGAATATCCAGGCTGCTTCTGATCGCATTCAGGTAGATACCAGCCTCGACTTGGAACGAGAGCGGGAGAGGCTCTTTTTCTTCGGTCACTACCACATCATTAGGAACATCAGATGGCTGGTGTCTGATCGCCAAGCGAACATTATCGTGGAGCCAAGCATTAAGCCGTTTTTGAAAGGTTGGGAGATTGGATTTGGCCCAATCGACAGAAGCTTGAGCGTGTTGTAAATCATCATCCATGGGCGATAAGAACCAAGATCCAACCAAAGATCCTGAATTTCAGAAGGTTATCCGTCACTTCGTGACGACGCCCCATAAGCCGCATAAGCCGATCAGGAAGAATAAGATTGCAAAACGCAAGAAAGCGGCCCCGGAGCAAAAACCAAATAAAGCCGATTAATGAGAATCCAAAATTCGTTTGGCTGCTTCCATGCGAAACTTCGCTACTACGTCGCGTGCTACTATGCGCGCTGTTTTTTCAGGGTGGTCTTTGCAAGCCTCAAGGATGCTATCCAAAACGTCTGAAATATCATGACCTTTGAGAAAATCAGATGGTGTTAGATTATTGATCCCTGAAGTATATCCGGCAATCCACATCGCGGTAATTGTGAGGTTGGTATTATCGGTTGAGAAGTTCTGACATGTGCGTTCCAGAGGCCCTATTAGAGTCTGACCAGCATAAACGTTCATGGTTGAAAACCATAAGACGCCCAAGATTAAAATATAGGTGCAGTTCAAAACATCATCCTATCTTTTGGAGAAAAAAAAATGCAGAATCAGCAATTTGCAGCAGCTATTTATGACGCGTTGATTAAGTTCAACCCTTTCCCAGTATCTCTTCTTGCATCTTTAGAAGCCGATCTATTGCAGATTCAAGTTCGGCAGAAGCAAAATCAGACATTGCCGGGTCCAGCCCTGAAAACCCCTTTAATCGAGCCTTCCCGATCAACGTTTCTCGACGATTTTGAAGAGCTTCCCTTGGCTTCCCAGTCAATGCATAGATCATCGCATAAAGCTGACAAACGAGGCTCTCCAAAGCATAAAGGCGAACCTCGGCCTTAATCGCATCTTCGTTCATTTGCGTTTCCCTCTAGGTTTAATTAGGTATGCGATACGTGAGGCGCTTGCCTTCGATGCCTTTCAGGGCCTTCGCCGCACGTTCTCCATCCTCTACGCCAAGAGCTGAACGGTTGTTGTAACGAAAATCGAACTCCGCAAGATAGCGGTGCAAATGCTTTTCTGAGCAATGCTGATAGACGCCTTTCATGCCGCGTTTGAAAACCGAAAAGTAGCCTTCAACCGTGTTTGTGCTGATGATGTGTTTGCCCTCGTAGCGAACGTACTCATCGGCTTTGTGCTGGACGGTTTCATGGCTCGCAAAGTCAGATCCAAGACGGCTGTAGTGGCCTCCTTCATCGGTCATCATCGCGGTTTCTTTGGCAACGTTCTTGCGAATGATCGGCATGACATCCGACGCGCTGGTGCCATCGACATGGAAAGAACGGACCTGCCCGCCGCGTTCCACAAGAGACAGCACGGCGTTCTTGTGGCCGTGGCCGCGTCGCTTGATAGAGCCTTCCTTGCGGCCGATGAAGGTCTCATCGGCTTCGACAATGCCGCCACCGCCGCCCATAGGAGCAAGATCGCCTGAGCGCATACCTTCGCGGATACGCATCGCCATAAACCAAGCTGTACGATAAGAGCCAAAACCAAGCATGCGGAACAACTGATGTGCACTCATGCCCTTTTTGCTGGAAGTCAAAAGATGCGTGGCCAAAAGCCATTTGTGCAGTGGAATGTGTGAGCGCTCATAAAGCGTGCCTGTGCGAACCGTGAACTTCTCGCGGCACTGGCGGCAATGATACCAGCCCGGTCCCATGGACTTGCCGCCAAGTTTGCTAACCGTCTCAGTCAAGCCGCAATGGGAACATGCCGCGCCATTCGGCCAGCGGGTAGCCTCTATCACTTCGCGGGCTTTATCTTCGTCAGTGAAGGCGGGATTGGTAAGATCGCACATGGTCAGCTCCTATGACGATAACTTTGCCATAAGAGCCTTGTTCAGTCAAGTGCATAATTTCCAAATGTTTCACGTGAAACATTTTGGTAAGACTGGCGCGGCCGGGATCGAGCCCCGCTTTTGTCTTTTTGGGTGCTCTCTTCAGCTAAATCAAAACCATGCGCCTTCATCTTTTAGGCTTGATTTGGACCAATGGCTCATGGTTGGGTTTGGCAAAACGGTGGTTCGCGGGAGCTTTCCATGTCGCACTTCCATCTTCACCGTCCGCCGCCAAAAGTGCCTTGGTGGCAGAAATTTTGGGATAACTTCAAAAGCAACTTCCCCGGCCGGTCAAGCGAGCAGGCCCGCTCCTTTGCGCTGAGCTTGCTGATCTTTGCGGGCCTCCTCTTATTGACGCGCATCTTTTTTGCTTTTCACGGCATTCCCTTGTAGCCCTGAACTGCCCGCGTTGCGGTCCATCGCAGACTACTGGCTGGGCTGGATCATGGCGGCAGAATCGCCGCGCCGCAGCGCCTCGTGCTGTTTTTCGATTGCGTGCTGGGCGTGGGCGATGGCAATGGAAAACGCCGTGGCGTCCCCGGCTTCGCTGGCCCGGCCTTTGACGAACCATGCAATGATCCGGTTGAGTTCCTCCTCAAGCGCCTTGAGTTCGCAAGCTTGCGCGCCAAGAGCCTTATCGGCAATCTCGATCAGGCGATCGATCTGCCGCAAATCACTTTCGGATTTCTTGAGTTTCAAGCGGCCGACGAGCAGCGCGATCGTGGAACCAACGACGCTCAGAATCATGCCGCCCAAGTAAAAATATTGCTGGAACTCATCGAAGAAACTCTGCTCTCCGCTATTGAGATAGGCCGCGACGCCCGGATGAACCGGCAAGACCGGGTTCTTGTCATCAGGGTCGGGCGCCTCGATCTGACTGGCGAGCGGCGTTTTGGCCACAAGCTCGGCTTTGGTCTTGAAAATGGAGCGGGCAATTGCCCCAGCCACGACGTCCAGCATCGTATTTGGCGCAACGAAACGGTAGGTGACGGCGAGGGTTGTTAGCGTATCGTCGGGGACGGGCGGCCGCGCCCGGAAGGATCCAGCCGGCACATCAATAGACTCGAGACCGGGAAACCGCTTGGCAATCGCCTCCGCCTCGTCGATGGCAAGGAGGCTTGGGGCGCCTTTCTCGGCGAGCTTGACGGCGTTGACAACATCGACAACCTCCCCAGGCCCGATTGGGCCGATCGCGAAAACCGCCGCCACCCGCTTGTCATGGACCGCCGCTCCGAGTTCGTTGAGCGGCAGAAAAACCCGTTTCACCGACTTTCCCGGAATATTGTAATAGCTCAAGATCGAATCGAGGGTCTGCTCGTTGTAGCTTTGCAAAAACCCTTGCGGGATGGCGATGGTTTTGTTCGTCAGTCCCGATAGATTGTCGATTGGCGATTTGGCCGGCAAAACAAAAGCGACCACATCACGGCGCAGAATGGCGATCGTCTCGCCATTGGTCGGAATCGCAACGTCGCTGCGTATGATGCCAAGATCCGTCGCATGATCCTCGATCGACTTGGCGCTCGCCGCCAGATCGGCGACTTCAACGAGCTTGACCCGAACGCGTGGATGGTTTGCCTCGGTGACCGACGCGAAAGCCAAAATGAAGCGGTGGGCGGCGCTGCCAGGGGGACCGGTCGTGACGCGGAGGTTCGCATGCGGCGACCAGAAATAGACCGCCGCGATGAGCGCCGCCACGATGATCAGAAGGCCTGCGGCCAGGAGTGGCGCGAAGCGCAATGGAAGATTCCCGCCGTTCCGGTTTCTCGCATCGGCGCTAAAGCATTTTTGTCATGAGTGCAAATCAGGCGCGCTTCTAATTTAAGCCGTAGCCACCTCAATTGACTTCGCGGGCTATAGCGCCGTGCGGGCGGTCAACGCGAAGGCGCAGCGCTGTCCGCAAAGGCACAGGCTTCAGCGCTCAAGGCAGGCTTCGCGGGCAGGCGTAGATACCGCGCCCGATACAGCGAGCCGTTATACCGGCCCGCGTTCGTTCTGTGAGTTGCCAGACTTGTTGTCGCTGACGCCAAAGTCCGACGATTTGGAACCGCAATCGGCCGTCAAGAACCCCTCCGCCCTAAGCCCGCGCTTAAACAATTCCCGTACCGCCGCCGCCCGGCTCGGCATGCGCTTCTTGAACCGGAAATCGTCGAGCAAGACCAACTCGTCGGAGGCAAGCATGATTTGAAGCCGCTCGCCGCGCAATCTTTGCACCGGCATAAGAATGCTCCTTGATCATTTCGGAGGCAGCTCCAGCCTCTTTTGTTGAACTTACTAACATCTCGTCTTGGGGGTCGATGGCGTCAAGCCATCATTGTACATTTTTTGCGCATTGAGAGGAATGTTAGCTAGATTGATACAGTCAGCAATAAACTGGTATTGTGCAGTTACAAGCAAGTTATTATTTGCGTCAGACTAAGTAAATACCACCACAAAATGTAAATATAGCTTGACAAGCTTCATAAATTGCGAATATATACTATTTTTCGTTGCTTGCATTTATGCCTCGCATTTATGCCTCGTGGCCCCTTATCGCTCTTAGGCTCGAGAGTTTGTCATGCCTTCCATTCTCACATTTTTAAGAGAACCCGTATTCGAGCCTGAAACAATAAAGGCCATGTCCGCGGCATTCGATGAAGTCTGCCGACACCTCAAGCTAAATGACGATATGTGCGCCCGCGAAGCCATTGCGGTTAGAATCATTGAGCTTACCCAGTGCGGGGAGCGCGACCCCGAGAGGCTTCGCCAGAGGGTACTCGCCACAGAGTGTGCTCCGGGACGCGAACCGCGGTGAGTCCGCAGAGCGTCAAACCGCATTCCGGTCCCACGCCGTAGCAGAATCGACCGGCTGTCCTCCATCGACGCCGCTGGAAAATCCTCTCAACATAATATGAGAAACGGCCACGATAGAGGGAATGGCCTTGAGCGAACACGAGTCTACGGTTAGCCCGCGCCCGCCTCGATCGCCTTGGCGCGCTGCAACGCCGGACGGGCGAGGCAACGATCCGCATAGGCGCGCAGCCCCGGTCGAGAAGGTACAAGCTTGAAGATATCGATCCCGAAATGAATGTCGAGGCCAACCATGACGTCGGCCGCCGTGAACTGCTCGCCAAGAAGCCAGGGACCCTTGGTCACCGTGGCCTCAAGGACATCGAACACCCGGTCAAAATCGCCAAAGCTCGCCATCTCGGGGCGCACCGGGATATTCGCGAATTTTGTGAGAAAGGCTGGCTCGATACAGCCTGACGAGAAAAACAGCCATTGCAAATAGCGCCCGCGCGCCAGATCGCCAAGAGGTGGCGCAAGGCCCGCTTGTGGATGAGCCTCCGCGACATAGGCGCAGATCGCGCCAGACTCCGCCACGGCGAGCGTGCCATCGGTGAGAGCAGGCACTTTCGCCATGGGATTGATGGCGCGAAACTCTGTGCTTTTTTGTTCACCTGCCGAAAGATCGAGCCGGACGCGTTCGTAGGGAACCCCCGCTTCTTCGAGCACCCACAAAGCGCGCAAGGATCGCGTGTGCGGCGCCCAATAGAGTTTCATCATAAGCTCGCCTCCTTCCCTCAGGTTTACACGTGCTCGACGGCGACAATGCCAGGAACCGCCTTGAGGGCGCCTGCCACTTGCGGCGAAACAGAAAATTTGCCGGGCAGTTTCACTTCGATTTCGCCGCTCCCTGTCAAGAGAACCAGCGATACGTCGCCATCGCCGCGCATACGCAGATGGCGGGAAATCTCGCCAAGTGGATTTTCATCCCGAAGAAAGACTCGCAAACCCTTGCCGATCCGGCTCGCCGCCACATCCAAAGGCTCTGCGGAAACGATGCGCGCGCGCACGTCCTCACCTTCAACCGAGGTTTGCAGACCGATGAGCACGGCAGCGCCTTTCTCCAGAAGATCGCGATATTGATTGAGACCTTCCTGAAACAAAATCGCCTCGTATTGACCAGACTGATCCGAAAGCTGGACAATCCCCATCTTCGATCCAGACTTGGTGCGCCGTTCATGCCGGTCGAGCACGGTTGCTGCGAGCCGCCCGGCGGAGGCGCCCTGCTTCACCGCGCGGACGAACTCCGCCCAGCGCTGTACCCGCAACCGCGCAAGAATTGCAGTATAGCTATCGAGCGGGTGGCCCGATAAGAAAAACCCGACCGCATCAAACTCCCGCCGCAGCCGTTCGTTGAGCGGCCATGGATCAACCCTCGGCAAGGTAAGCACGTCGAGGCCTTCGCTGCCAAACAGCACGTTTTGACCGGCGAGCTCCTCTTCCTCGCGCCGGTGCGCCGCGGCAAGAATCAGCTCAGCCCCCGCTTGAACGCGCGCGCGATTGGGTTCGAGCTCGTCGAAAGCGCCGGCGGCCGCGAGACTCTCGAGTGTGCGCTTGTTGATTTCGCGCGGATTGAGATTAGCCGCAAAATGCGCGAGGTCGCGAAAGACCGGCTTGGCGGGGGAAACTGCGCCACCGTTTGGCGGACGTTGTGCGCTGGCGTTGATCGCCGCGAGCGAACGCGCCTGCGCCTCGCCAACTCCCTTGATCGCGGAAAGCGCATAACGGATGGCAGGCGCGCCATCCACATCAGCGGGCTCGAAATCGGCACCTGAGGTTTGCACCGAAGGAGGCAAGATCTGGATGTCGAGCCGCTGGGCCTCGTTGCAGAATTCCGCGAGCTTGTCAGTGTTCGATTTGTCGAGCGTCATGGATGCTGCAAGAAATTCCACCGGATAGTTCGCCTTGAGAAAAGCCGTCTGATAGGCAATCAGCGCATAGGCGGCCGCGTGGCTTTTGTTAAACCCGTAATCGGCGAATTTGGCGAGAAGCTCGAAAATCTCGTTGGCCTGCGCGCTTTCCAAGCCGCGTTCCATCGCGCCGCTGACGAAGCGGTTGCGCTGCGCGGCCATCTCGGCCTTGATCTTCTTGCCCATGGCACGGCGCAGGAGATCCGCCTCGCCGAGCGAATAACCGGCGAGAACTTGGGCGATTTGCATCACCTGTTCTTGATAGATGATGACGCCAAAGGTTTCCTTAAGGATGGGCACGACGTCCGGGTGGATGTAGTCGGCTTCTTCCTCGCCGCGTTTCACTGCGCAATAGACCGGAATATTGGCCATCGGCCCCGGACGGTAGAGCGCCACAAGCGCGATGATGTCCTCGAAACGGTCGGCCCGCATATCCGCCAAAGCCTTGCGCATGCCAGCGCTTTCAACCTGGAACACGCCAACCGTCTCACCGCGTTCAAGCATGGCGAAGGTTTTTTTGTCGTTGAGAGGAATGCTCGCAAGGTCGAGGGCGACGCCGCGCTTCCCCAAAAGTCTAAGGCAGTTGGCTATGATCGTCAGAGTCTTAAGGCCAAGAAAATCGAACTTCACGAGGCCCGCCTGCTCGACCCATTTCATGTTGAACTGGGTTGCCGGCATGTCCGACTTCGGATCGCGATAAAGCGGGACGAGTTCTTCGAGGGGCCGGTCGCCGATGACGACCCCCGCGGCATGGGTCGAGGCGTTGGAATAGAGCCCTTCGAGCGTTTGCGCGATCTGAAGCATTTTGGCGACGCGTGGCTCAGTCTCCGCGGCTTCCTTCAAGCGCGGTTCTGACTCGATAGCTTGTTTGAGACTCACCGGCGCTGCCGGATTCTGAGGCACGAGCTTGGCGAGCTTATCGACCTGCCCTAGCGGCATTTCGAGGACCCGGCCGACATTGCGCATGACGCCGCGAGCGAGAAAGGATCCGAAAGTGATAATTTGCGCGACCCTGTCCTCGCCATATCGGCGGCGGACATAGGCAATCACCTCGTCACGCCGCTCCTGGCAAAAATCGATGTCGAAATCAGGCATCGATACGCGGTCCGGATTGAGGAAGCGCTCGAAGAGAAGCCCGAAGCGGATCGGATCGAGATCCGTAATTGTCAGCGCATAGGCAACGAGCGAACCGGCGCCCGATCCGCGTCCAGGTCCGACCGGGATCTGCTGCGCCTTCGCATATTTGATGAAATCCGCGACGATCAGAAAATAGCCGGGAAAATTCATCTTAATGATCACGTCAAGCTCAAAGGCGAGTCTTGCGTGATAATCAGCAGCCGTGAAACCTTGCGCCGGCCCGTGCGCGGCGAGGCGCTTGGCAAGGCCCGCTTCCGCCTCGCTGCGCAATTGCCTGACCTCATCCTCAACCCCGCTGCCAGCGAAGCGCGGCAGAATAGGCTTGCGGCCAGCTGGCCGGTAAGTGCACAGCAATGCGATTTCGACGCTGTTGCGGGTTGCTTCCGGGAGATCGGCGAAAAGCGCGCGCATCTCTGCCCGTGTCTTGAAACGATGTTCCGGGGAAAGCTGGCGGCGGGCCCCGTCGCTGACGACCGTCCCCTCCGCGATGCAGATCAAGGCATCATGCGCTTCATAATCGGAGGCCTCGGCAAAAAAGACCTCATTAGCCGCTACGAGCGGCAAGGAAGCCCGATAGGCAAGATCGAGGAGACGCGGCTCGATCGCCCGCTCCGATGCAAGGCCGTGGCGCTGGATTTCAACGTAGAGCCGCGCCAGAAACAAGCGCTCGAGCGCCTCCGCTCGGGCAAAGGCGAGCTCAGCCCTGTCACGGATAAAGGCTTGATCGAGCGGCCCCGAAGGTCCGCCCGTTAGGGCAATCAGACCCTCTGTCCTCCCTTCGAGCTGGCCGAGGCTCACATGGGGGGGATCCCCCGGATCGGGATCGAGCCACGCATGCGAGGCAATGTGCATCATATTCAAATAGCCGGCAGTATTCTGCGCAATGAGCACGATGGAGGCGCGGCCAGACCCCGCTTCGCCGCGCGGGGCGAATGCCGCGCTGTCCTGAAAGTCGAGGGTAATTTGCATGCCAGTGATGGGCTGCACACCCTCTTTGGCGAGCTTGTCCGAAAACTCCAGGGCACCGAAGAGGTTGTTCGTATCGGTGATCGCCAGCGCTGGCATGAAATCCGCGAGGGCGAGCTTGGCGAGCTTGGCGACCTTCAGCGCCCCTTCACGCAGCGAATAGGAACTATGAACATGGAGGTGCACAAAGCCAGCGTTTTCGAGGAGGGGGTCGATCTCTTCCTTGCCGGCTGCAGTGGGGTTCGCGCGCGCGATCATTGCTTCGGCTCCGATTCGGCCAGCGGTCATATTAGCTCCGGCGCGCGGGTTTCCACGAACTCCCTTCAGTTTTAAACAGGCCAGGCACGCGGCGCATGGCCCCGCGAGGGTCAACCGCAAAGACCCGCGTTCTCAACGCCAACTCTAGGTCGCGCCAACGCCTGCGGCGGCAGCCAGGATTTCGCCTTACGCCAGTGCGGGGCGGGCGCTTTTTGCCTTTTCGACGACCGCCTTAAATGCCTCCGGCTGACTGATCGCGAGTTCGGAAAGAACCTTGCGATCGATTTCGATGCCGGCCTTGGCAAGGCCATCGATGAAGCGCGAATAGGTCAGGCCGTGCTCACGCACCGCCGCGTTGAGCCGCTGGATCCATAAAGCGCGAAAGACCCGCTTCTTGGCACGCCGGTCGCGCGTCGCATATTGCATCGAACGGTCAACGGCACCTTTCGCGGCGCGGATCGTATTCTTGCGGCGGCCGTAAAAGCCCTTGGCGGCCGAGAGGGTTTTTTTGTGTTTGGCGTGTGAGGTAACGCCGCGTTTGACGCGTGCCATGGAAGCTCTCCGGATCTATAAGGAAAAGATTAAGGCGGTGGCAGCCCCTTCAGCCGTTCGGCAGAAAGAACTTGATGATGTTGTCGCCATCGCTCTTGAACAGCACGGAGGTGCCGCGCAGATTCCGGATTTGCTTGTTGGTGCGCTTGATCATTCCGTGGCGTTTGCCCCGTTGCGCATAGACCACTTTGCCGGTCGCGGTAATCTTAAAGCGCTTTTTAGCGCCCGATTTAGTTTTAAGTTTGGGCATTTGGCTTAAGTCTCCATTGGGCGGCGGCCACCAAAAATGCGCCGCAAGGCGGAGCGGCGATCCCGCTCCGATGTCGGTTCAAGCGAAAAGAACCGCCACGGCAGCCCTTTAGCCGGGCGGTTCGAAACCGCGCCTTATACGCAAAGCGAGAAGAAAAGCAAGGGCTCGGGAGCAAGATTGCGCGTTCCATCTTGCATGGGGAGGCCCCCTGCTCTATATCAAGTCCACGTTCATGCTTCTCATAACGGTTGTTCGAGTAGGGCAATCGCTTTATTGAGAGTGGGCCCCCCGGGACCCGCTCTTTTTTATTGCCTTTGGACGGCCCCGGGGCGAAGCATGGTTCCTTGAGAGTGATGCCGGCGTTTACCGGCGATGGAACAGCAAGATTTGGATCACGAAAACAAGGTCACGGAAACGCAAGGCGGTCTCGATGAACCTCGCTTGATCGAGGAAACAGGGGTTGGCGCGCGCGTGGCGCATCTTGCGCAGCCGGTTCTGGCCACTCTCGGATATAGGCTGGTGCGGGTCAAGCTTTCCGCCCAAGCGGGGATGACTTTGCAGATCATGGCGGAACGGCCGGATGGATCCATGGATGTCAATGATTGCGAAATTGTTAGCGCCGCGCTATCGCCCGTCCTTGATGTTGAAGACCCGGTGAAAACGGCTTACCGCCTTGAGATTTCCTCCCCCGGGATCGACCGGCCGCTTGTCCGTGTCTCGGATTTTCGCCGAGCCATGGCGCATGAAGCACGAATTGAGATGACTAACGGGGTTGACGGGCGCAAGCGTTTCCGTGGGCTCATTGGCGAGGTCGTAGGTGATGGGAGAAGCGCGGCGGTGATGCTCGAGCGCAGCGACGCCAAGCCGGGCGAAGCGGCGACGGTGCGGCTTCCGGTCCATGATATCGCCGAGGCAAGGCTGGTCTTGACGGAAGCGCTTATCCGTCAATCTCTGCGGGCCGCGAAAGCGGCACAGGGTCAAGATGCGGGCATCGAAGGGGTGACGGGCAAGGTCCCCCCGGATGAGGACGGCCACGCCATTGGGCCGCGGCGCGGGCCCGGCCGCTTTGCACGCGGCGCCCAAAAGGCAAAACCCTTGGTTCCCGCTGGCGTGATGCCGAAATTCAAGCGGGCGAGCAGCCCTAACAAGGTAGAACCCAAATTGCGGGCGCCGCGCCCTTCGGGCGCGACTTCCCCCGAAACAGGAGATAGAGATGGCAGTCAGCGCCAATAGGCTCGAACTCTTGCAGATCGCCGACGCCGTCGCGCGGGAAAAATCAATCGACCGCCAAATCGTGCTCGCCTCCATGGAAGACGCCATTCAGAAAGCGGCGCGGTCCCGCTACGGTCAAGAGACCGAGGTCCGCGCCGAAATCAATCCGAAAACCGGAGAGATCCGGTTTTCCCGCCTGCTTCTTGTCGTCGACCAGATCGAGAATGATGCGACGCAAATCACGGTCGCCGAGGCGCGCAAGAAAAACCCCGCGGCACAGGTCGGCGATTGGATCGCCGAGACCTTGCCGCCTTTCGATTTCGGCCGGATCGCCGCGCAATCGGCCAAGCAGGTGATCGTCCAAAAGGTCCGGGAAGCCGAGCGTGACCGGCAATATCAGGAATACAAGGACCGGATCGGTGATATCGTCAACGGGGTCGTCAAGCGCGTGGAATATGGCAATGTCATCATCGATCTCGGACGTGGCGAAGCGACAATCCGGCGGGACGAGCTGATCCCACGCGAGGTCTTCCGGCCTGGCGACCGCGCGCGCGCCTATGTCTATGACGTGCGGCGCGAACAGCGCGGACCACAGATTTTCCTTTCGCGCACGCATCCGCAATTCATGGCGAAGCTTTTCCGCCAGGAAGTCCCGGAAATTTACGACGGCGTCATTGAGGTGAAGTCCGTCGCGCGCGATCCTGGCTCGCGCGCCAAGATCGCGGTGATTTCGCGGGACACTTCGATTGATCCGGTCGGTGCTTGCGTCGGGATGCGCGGCTCTCGGGTGCAAGCGGTCGTTAATGAATTGCAGGGCGAGAAGATCGACATCATTCCTTGGTCGCCGGATGCTGCCACCTTCATCGTCAATGCGTTGCAGCCGGCGGAAGTGGTGAAGGTCGTGCTCGACGAAGATTCCGCGCGGATCGAGGTCGTCGTGCCTGATGACCAGCTCTCTTTGGCGATCGGGCGCCGCGGCCAAAACGTCCGGCTCGCCTCGCAGCTCACCGGCTGGGACATCGACATTCTGACGGAAGCGGAGGAATCAGAGCGCCGGCAGAAGGAGTTCGTCGAACGCACGAACACTTTCATGAAAGCATTGAACGTCGATGAGGTGGTCGGCCAGTTGCTCGCATCGGAAGGCTTCCGGTCGGTCGAGGAATTGGCTTTCGTCGAGCCTTCCGAGGTTGCCTCGATCGAGGGATTCGACGAGGACACGGCTGTTGAAATTCAATCCCGCGCGCATGAGTATTTGGCAAAACTCGAAGCGGAACAGGACATCCGCCGGCAGGAGCTCGGCGTTTCCGATGAGCTGAAGGAAGTCGCGGGAGTGACAACGGCCATGCTCGTCAAATTCGGCGAAAATGGCATCAAGACAGTCGAGGACCTCGCCGGCTGTGCAACCGATGATCTTGTCGGCTGGAGTGAGCGCAAGGACGGCGAGACCACGAAGCACGCTGGCATTCTCGACGGTTTTGAAATCTCGCGCGAGGAAGCAGAGACCCTCATCATGACGGCGCGGGTCAAGGCCGGATGGATAGACTCGGTGCCGAATCCAGCGACGGAGGATCTGTTCGCAAAAGAGGCCAGCAGCTAATGCGATAGAATATTTTAGAAGGGTTCGTTGGAGGTCATCAACGCTCCGGCGCAAAGCAAAGATGTTTGAGGAGAAATTCATTTGCAAAGACCCGGACTCCCCGACGCGGAAGGGTCCCACGAGCGAACCTGCATCGTCACCCGGACAAGGGGTTCGCCGCAGGACATGATTCGTTTTGTCGTGGGACCTGGTGCGATCGTGGTTCCCGACATTGGACGAAAATTGCCGGGACGCGGCGTTTGGGTCACAGCGCGGGCTGACCGCGTCGCGGAAGCTATCAGACGGCAAGCTTTCGCCCGGAGTTTCAAGACAAAGGTCGCGGCTTCGGAAAGTTTGCCGCGCGAGATCGAGGCTCTGTTGACAAAGGATTGTCTCCAGGCATTGTCCATGGCCAATAAGGCGGGGCTCGTCATCACCGGCTTTGCCAAAACCGAGGAGGCGATTGCCCTGCGCGCCATCGCCGGGCTCATCCACGCGGCGGATTGCGGCGCCGACGGGATGCGCAAACTCGGACAGGCCTTACACCGGCGCTTTGGCTGTGACGGGGCAAGACCACGAATCCAACTGTTTTCGTCCGGCCAATTGGATTTGGCATTAGGCCGGACAAATGTGATACATGCGGCTCTGATCGAAGGACCGGCAGTGGAAGGTTTTTTGGGGCGCTGCCGGAAATTGGCGCTTTACCGCTCCGGATCGACCCAGGTCGATAGCCTCGACCAGCCGTCCGGGCCGAACCCGAATGAAATCGAAGAGAAATTGAACAGTGTGCCGGACGTCCGGTGCTGAAACCGAATGGGCGTGGGCCCGGGAATGTAAGACTGATGACTGACACCAAGAATCCTGGTGACACGACCTTGAGCGTCGCTCCGGCCAAGAAGCTGACCTTGAAGCGGCCGGTCGAGGCGGGCATCGTGCGCCAGAGCTTTTCGCATGGGCGCTCGAAGGCGGTGGTTGTCGAGAAAGTAAAACGCCGAGCGATCGCACCGGGGGAAGTCCATCCGCCACGCGAAGCTGTCGCGGCTCCCCCTCCTCCGCCAGCGCCCGTCGCGCCGAAACCGCGCCCGCAGCCAGCGCCCGCACATCCACAGCACCGCGCTCCGTCCGGGGTTATTTTGCGTTCGCTGACGGAAGAAGAGCGGGAAGCCCGCTCCCGCGCCCTTTCCGACGCGCGTGAGCGCGAGGTGGAAGAACGCAAGCGCGCCGAGGCCGAGGCCAAAATCCGCGAAGAGCGGGAAGCCCGCGAGCGTGAAGAGCGTGCCGCCGCTGAAGCACGCAAACGCGAGGAAGAATCACGCCGGGCCCTCGAGGCAGAAACAAGGCGCCGCTCGGAGACCGAGGCAAAACGGCGTCTTGCCGGCGGCGAACCCGCCCCCGCCCCCACAACCCCCTCCGTGCGCAAGGCACCATCGGCCGCCACGCTGCCTGCCCCTTCCCCGGCACCAAAGCTGCCGCTGGCCGAGGAAGAAGAGGCTTCGCATCTTATCCGCCGTCCCGGCATGGCCGTGAAGGCTGCAATTCCTCGTCCCGCCAAGGGAGCCGAGCAAAAAAGCCGTGGTCGCCTGACAGTCGCCAATGTCACCGGCGAAGAAGACGAAGAACGGACAAGGTCGGTTGCGGCCTTCCGCCGCCGTGTTCAAAGGCTCAAGGGCCATGTCAGCGAGGTCAAGGAAAAGCTTTCGCGCGAAGTGATCCTGCCCGAGACGATCACGATCCAAGAACTTGCCAGCCGGATGTCGGAGCGCGGCGTCGATGTCATCAAGCTACTGATGAAGCAAGGCCAGATGGCCAAGATCACCGACGTCATCGACGCTGACACGGCGCAACTCATTGCCGAAGAACTCGGCCACACGGTGAAAAGGATTGCCGAAGCCGATGTCGAAGAGGGGCTTTTTGATAAACCGGACACCGGCGGAGATCTCGTGCCCCGCCCTCCGGTCGTGACGATCATGGGCCATGTCGATCACGGCAAGACCTCGCTGCTTGATGCGATCCGGCATGCCGATGTCGTCTCGGGCGAGGCTGGCGGCATCACTCAACATATCGGCGCCTATCAGGTCGTCGCGCCGAACGGCGGGAAGATTACCTTCATCGACACCCCCGGTCACGCCGCCTTCACGGCGATGCGCGCACGTGGCGCAAAGGTTACCGACATCGTGGTTCTTGTCGTCGCCGCCGACGATGGTGTCATGCCGCAGACAGCGGAAGCGATCGCGCATGCGCGCGCCGCCAATGTCCCGATGATCGTGGCAATCAACAAGATCGACAAGCCCGACGCCAAACCCGAGCGCGTGCGCAACGAATTGCTGCAGCATGAGGTGCAGGTCGAAAGCCTTGGCGGCGAGACGCTCGAAGTCGAAGTTTCGGCGACCAAGAAGATTAACCTCGACAAACTGCTCGAGCTGATTTCCCTGCAAGCCGAATTGCTCGATCTTAAAGCCAATCCGGCGCGGGCCGCCGAAGGGACGGTCATCGAGGCGCGGCTCGACAAGGGGCGCGGTCCGGTGGCGACGGTGCTGGTGCAGCGTGGCACGCTCAAGGTCGGCGACATCATCGTCGGCGGCTCCGAATGGGGCCGCGTGCGCGCGCTCCTTGGTGACAAGGGCGAAACGAGGATGGAGGCAGGTCCTTCGACGCCAGTCGAGGTTCTCGGCTTCTCCGGCTCGCCAGAGGCCGGTGATCGCGTCGCCGTGGTCGAGACCGAAGCGAGGGCGCGAGAAATCACTGAATACCGCGAGAGACAAAGGCGCGAAAAGGCTGCCGCAAGGGGCACTATAGCGCGCGGCTCCCTATCGGACATGATGAGCCAGTTGAAAACGACCGGCCGCAAGGAATTCCCGCTTGTCATCAAGGGCGATGTCCAAGGTTCGGTCGAGGCAATCATCGCGACGCTCGAAAAGCTGAATACGGACGAAGTTGCGGCGCGCGTGATCCATGCCGGAGTCGGCGGCATCACTGAATCGGATATAACCTTGGCGGAAGCCTCGCGGGCGGCGGTCATTGGTTTCAACGTGCGGGCACACAAGGAAGCCCGGACCCTCGCCGAGCAGGCGGGGATCGAAATCCGCTATTACAATATTATCTATAATCTCGTCGACGACGTGAAGGCGGCGATGTCAGGTCTCCTCGCGCCGACTTTACGCGAGGAAATGCTTGGCAACGCCGAAATCCTCGAAGTCTTCACGATTTCGAAGGTCGGCAAAGTCGCGGGCTGCCGCGTCACGGATGGCACGGTTCAGCGGGGGGCCAATGTGCGGCTTATCCGTGACAATGTCGTTGTTCATGAAGGCAAGCTCTCGACACTCAAGCGCTTCAAGGACGAGGTCAAGGAAGTACAGGCAGGTCAGGAATGCGGCATGGCTTTTGAGAATTACCAGGACATGCGGATTGGCGATGTCATCGAATGCTATACCGTCCAGGAGATCAAACGCTCGCTGTGAGCGGGAGCGAGAGCATGATCCCAAAAGTTGCAGACTTTTGGACAAGGTCATGCGAGGGGCGAGAGAGCTAGAAATCATCAGCATCTCTTGAAGCGATCATGGTCTGGCACGCGGGAGTTGAACATCCTTGCGGCCGGGCTTCAGATATCGCTTCGCGATCAAACCGAAGTGCGCGGGAAAGGGCAGCGATCAACCGTTCAACGGTTGATCGCGTTTCGAGGTAACGACGAACCCAACGACTGAGCGCCAGTGGCACCGGAGCTTTCCATGTCAAGACTTCATCATCAGCAGGGCGGCGAGCCTTCGCAACGGATGTTGCGCGTGGCCGAACTGATCCGCCATACGATGTCCGAGCTTCTCGTTCGCTCAGGGATCGGCGATCCCGTTCTCGAAGGCCACGTTGTGACGATTCCGGAAGTCCGGATGAGCCCCGACTTAAAGCTCGCCACCATTTATATCATGCCGCTTGGCGGCAAGGATATCGCCGACGTTTTGGCGGCGCTCGACCGGCACAAGAAATTTCTCCGCGGTGAGCTTGCCCGGCGCGTCAGTTTGAGGTTCGCGCCCGAAATTCGCTTCAAGGCCGACCGGAGCTTTGACTATGGCGCTAAGATCGATGCGTTGCTCAAATTGCCCGAAGTGAAACGCGATCTCAACGGAAAACAGGAAAAGCCAGAATGACGACTCGCGCGCCAACGCGAAAAGATGTTCACGGCTGGGTCGTGCTCGACAAACCAGCCGGCATGAACTCAACTCAGGCCGTGGCCCGGCTGAAACGAATTTTCAACGCCAAAAAGGCCGGACATGCGGGAACGCTCGACCCTCTCGCCACGGGCATCTTGCCGGTGGCTTTTGGCGAAGCGACAAAAACCGTGCCGTTCGTTCAGGACGGCGAGAAGGCCTATCGCTTTACAGTGAGCTGGGGCGCAGAAACGGACACCGACGATGCCGATGGCGAGGTCATCGCGCAATCGGAGGCGCGGCCGACGGAGGCCGAAATTGTCGCGCTGTTGCCGCGATTCATCGGGACGATCCTGCAACTGCCGCCTTCCTATTCGGCCATCAAGATCAATGGCGAACGCGCTTACGATCTTGCGCGCAATGGGGAGGCGCCGGTTCTGACCCCGCGTCCAGTGACTATCCACGCGCTCGAACTCATAAGCGCCGAATCCGGCGAGGCGATCTTCGAGGCGCGCTGCGGCAAGGGAACTTACGTGCGCGCGATTGCCCGCGATCTTGGCAGGCTTCTTGGCTGTTTCGGCCATGTCAGCACCTTACGGCGCACGCGTGTTGGACCCTTCTACGAAGCGGATGCGATCACCTTTCCACAGCTGGAGGATCCCGCCTCCGGCGTCCAGGCCTTACGCCGGGTTGAATCGGGGCTCATGGAAGTGCCGCGGATCGTCGTCGATTCCAGCGCTGCGGCCAGACTGAGGCGCGGCCAGCCGCTGCTCTTGCGTGGCCTTGAGGCGCCTCTTGATGGCTCTGCCTACGCCGCCTGTGGCGGCGTGGTCGTCGCCATCGGCGCGATCGAAAAAGGGGAGCTGATCCCAGGCCGCGTTTTCAATGTGCCTTTCTGAGCATCCTCAAGATCCATCCTCGTCGAGCATGGCTTGAAGCTTCACACGTTCGGCTTCGGACAGGGAATTGGGTGGGGCAAGATCGGTTCGCCGCCGCCTGGAAAAGAAGATAACGCAGCCGCCAGCAAGAAGAATGAGGAATGGCGCTCCCCAGAGGAGCCATGTTTCGAGTTTGAAGGGCGGCTTGAGCAGAATGAAATCGCCATAGCGCCGGACGAGAAAGGTACGAATCTGATCATCGCTATCGCCCGCCTGCAACCGTTCGCGCACGAGTAGCCGCAGATCGCGGGCAAGATCTGCGTTGGATTCGTCAATCGATTCATTCTGGCAAACCATGCAGCGCAACTCCCCGGAGAGCGCCCGCGCTCTTGCCTCGAGGTTCGGGTCTGACAGGATCTCGTCTGGCTGCACCGCCCTTGCCCCAAGCGGCATCAGAAACACGAGACAAGCCAGGATGAGCGCGCGCCGAGTCATCATCGCGTTCATTCCGCCGGTTGCGGGCTCGGCGCTGGTGCCTTGCGGGCCCGGCGCGCGATGCCAACCCGGAAACTCCGGTCGCTGAGCGACAGGCATCCACCGAAGGCCATGACCAAGGCGCCGAGCCAGATCAGGGCGACAAGCGGCTTCCAGAAAATCCTTGCGTTGACCGCACCATTTGCGGCGGGATCGGCAATGCTCATATAGACTTGCCCAAGGCCGAGGGTCGCAATCCCCGCCTCCGCTCGGCTCATGCCGCGGGCCGGATAAAAGCGGCTCGCGGGTTCGATCCTGGCGACGACTTCCCCCTTGGCGCCGCGGATGACCGTGCGCCCAACGAGCTCGGAGTAATTGGGCCCCTGGCGAGGCATGAGGCTTTCGAAGGTCAGTTCGTAGGGGCCGATTCCGACCCGATCTCCAGGCTTCAAGGACGTGATCCTTTCGACGCCCCAGCCAGTCGCGGCTAGGCCGAGCAAGGTCACGCCGATCCCCGCATGGGCAAAGGCCGTCCCGAAGGCATGCCGTGGCAAGCCGCGAGCGCGTTGGCTGACGCCGCCAAGAGTTACCCCGCCGCCTAAGAGACGTCTCCAAAGATCGACGAAGGAACCCACGATCACATAAAGCGCGACCCCGGACAGGATCACGCTGACTGCGGGTCCGCCGCGCCACGCCGAAAGGACAGCCATGAAGACGAGGCCTGCTGCGAAGGCTACCCTAAGCCTTTGCAGAACGCCCAAGAGGTCGCCGCGCTTCCATGGCATCAGCTGGCCAATCGGCATCAGAATGAACAATGGAATGAACAGCGGGACGAAAGTCAGATTGAAGAACGGTGCGCCAACCGAGATTTTTTCTCCTGTGACGGCTTCGAGCGCCAGCGGGTAAAGGGTTCCTACGAACACAGTCGCGCAACAGGTCGTCAGCAGCAGGTTATTGAGAACAAGCGCGCCCTCGCGCGAGATCGGTGCGAAGAGACCGCCCTGCTTCAGTCCGCTGGCGCGCAAGGCAAAAAGAGCGAAGGATCCGCCGATGAAGATCACCAGAATAAGGAGGATGAAGACACCACGGGTCGGGTCGCTCGCGAAAGCATGGACCGAAGTCAACACGCCAGAGCGAACCAGGAAAGTTCCGACAAGCGACAGGGAAAAAGCGAGAATCGCGAGGAAGATCGTCCAGATCTTCAAGGCTTGCCGTTTCTCCATCACCACTGTGCAATGCAACAGGGCGGTCGCAGCAAGCCACGGCATCAGTGAGGCATTTTCGACGGGATCCCAAAACCAGAAACCGCCCCAGCCGAGCGTGTAATAGGCCCAATAGGAGCCCATCGCTATCCCGAGCGTCAAAGAAATCCAGGCGACGAGAGTCCAAGGCCGGACGAAACGCGCGAACACCGCATCGATTCGGCCCGAAATCAGGGCGGCCGCCGCGAAAGAGTAAGTGATCGAAAGCCCGACGTAGCCGAGATAGAGCAAGGGCGGATGGATGGCGAGCCCCGGATCCTGCAAGAGGGGATTCAAGTCATTTCCTTCCGCTGGGGGCGCGGCGAGCCTTGCGAAGGGATTCGACGTGAGGAGGATGAAAAGAAGAAATGCCGCCCCGATCCAGGACTGCACCGCCAGCACATTGGCGCGCAAATCTTCGGGCATGGATCGAGAAAATAGGGCAACCGCCGCCCCGAAAAGCGAAAGTACCAGCACCCACAAAAGCATGGAGCCCTCGTGGTTGCCCCAAACGCCCGTGATTTTGTAGATTAAGGGTTTGGCGGAATGGGAATTTTCGACGACGTTGACGAGCGAGAAGTCGGAGACGACATGGGCGCTCGTGAGGGCGAAATAGGCATAAGCGATAAGGCAAAATCCGATCAGCGTGGCTTGCGGCGCGACGGCCATCAAACGCCGGTCCCCCGTGAGGCTGCCCCAGACCGGCAATATTGAATTCACGAGCGCGAGAGCCAAAGCCAGGACAAGCGCGTAATGGCCGGTTTCGACGATCATGCGCCCCTCTTTACCATAATCCTGAGCATGGCTCTCACTGGCTTCCTGATTTGCCTATGCCCCCGGCATCTGCCCCCTCGCGCCAGACACCTTGTTTCTTCAAGGCATCGGCGACCTCGCGCGGCATGTAGCGCTCGTCATGCTTGGCGAGAATGCTGTCGGCATGAAAGATATGATCGGGACCGAGCGCGCCTTCCGCAACAACGCCCTGCCCTTCCCGGAAAAGATCTGGGAGAACGCCGGTATAGGTCACCTCGACCGCTTCCCTTGCGTCGGTCACGGCAAAACGCACCGTGCTTTCGCCATCATGCACAAGCGAGCCTGGCTTCACGAGCCCGCCAATGCGCAGCCTTTGACCTTCATGTGGTGCCTTTTGCACAAGCTCGCTCGGCCCATAGAAAAAGACGATGTTGTCGCGCAACGCCACCAGAATAAGTCCCAAGGCGAGGCCGAGCGCTGTGAGCGCGGAGGAGATCAGAACGAGGCGGCGGGTTCTGCGCGTCATGATGAAGCCTAGCCTTCGAGCCCAAGTTCCCGCGCGAGTGCCTCGAGGCGCGTCATCGCGTTCGAATCAGCCGCAAAATTGCGCTTCGCATCCAGGAGCGCCGCGCGCGCTTTATCCGATTCGTGCAGAACCGCGTAGGACCGGACAAGGCGAAGCCACCCTTCGAGATCCTGGCCGTTTTGAGCTAAGCGCGCGGCGAGCCCCTCGACCATGCCGCGAATGGCATTCATCCGGGCGGTGTCTGGCATTGCCTCAATTTTTGCCGCCATGCGGTCTTGCGACGCCTCGGGCGCGCCGTCGAGCGCGGCAAGCCGCTTACGAAGCATTTGCGCCCAGGGTGCGTCTTCGGGCGCCTCGGCCGCGAGTTTGCCCCAAATTTCCCTTGCCCGGGCATTGTCGCCCGCCTGCTCAGCCGCAAGACCGAGAAAAAAGCGAGGCTTGGCAGCCCTCGGATCTGCTGCTGCCGCCGCCTGAAAAGTCTCATTCGCTTCCGCCGTGACCACGCCATTGGCGGCCATCACCAAAGCTTCCCCGTAGAGGGCTTGCCTTTCGCCAGTTGGGCCGAGCAGCCGCAAGGCTTCGTGGGCAGCATGGACGGCGTCCCCGGCGCGGCCTACCCGAAGGTAGACCGGCGCCAACACCTCATAGCCGCGCCCGTCCTCAGGATTCTGCGCAAGATGTGCTTCGATTTTCGCAATTGCCGTCGCGAGATCCATGCGCGCGGGCGGAGCCGCGAGCCGCGCGGCAAGGGGCGCGTCGCGGAGCTCCGGATGACCGAGGCTTGCATAAAGCGAAAACGAAAACGCCGGAACAAAAATTAAAACAGCCGCGGTAACGAGCCAAGCCCTTTTTGGAGATGAAACCGGCGCCGGTTCCTCCTTGGCTTCCGTCGCAACGATCAGGCGGCGGCCTGCTTCGGTTTTCGCGGCTTGCGCATCTTCTGGAGCAACAAGGCTTTGCGCTTCATCCCGGTCGATCTCGGCAAGCTGAGCATTATAAAGCGCGACCTCAACCGCCCGGCGCCTCACCCCGCGCGGAACTCTCGCAAGCGGCCAGAGGACGCTGATCACCGCGGCAGCGGTGAGAACGGCGAAAATCAACCACAACATGGAGCCTTCATAGTGATTGCCAGGGCGCTTGCAAGGCTTATCAGGTCACAAAATTGGCAGGAGAAATTTGTTTCAAGCTGAAGGGAGCCGAAGAACCGCGCGCAAGCCGCCATTCGGACCCTCCTCAAGTGACAAGGCGCCGCCATACAGCGAGGCGAGCTCGGCCACGATCGACAACCCAAGACCCGAGCCCGGCTTTGTTTCATCGAGGCGCTTGCCGCGTGTGAGCGCCGCTTGGCGCAGCTCGGCAGCAAGTCCTGGACCGTCGTCATCAATTGTCACCTGAAAGAACCGGCGCTCCACAGGGTTGCGTGAAGGCTCAGGCGCGATGGAAATGGTAACCGCTCGGCGAGCCCATTTGCCCGCGTTATCGACGAGATTGCCGACCATTTCCTCGAAGTCCTGGCGCTCCCCTAGGAAGCGGACGGCGGCCGCCATCTTTAGCGTAAAGCCGATGGCACGATCGGAGTAGATTTTCTCGAAAGTCCGGACGAGGCCCTCAGCAGCCGGCGTAACCTCCATGGGGCCCCCGAGCGCCCGCGCCCGAACCGCAACGCGGGCACGGTTAAGGTAATAGGAAACCTGATCGCGCATGATTGCGACCTGCTCTTTTACCTTTCCGGCAAGCGGGCTCTGATCAAGCGCAGCCTCGTTGAAAATAACGCTGAGCGGCGTTTTCAGGGCATGGGCGAGATTGCCGACCTGGGTGCGGGCGCGCTCCACAACGTCGCGATTGGCGGCAATCAACAGATTGAGCTCACTGGCAAGAGGCGCGATGTCCTGTGGGAAATCCCCTTCGATTTTCTCGGCTTCACCGCGCCTTATGGCGGCAACCCCTTCCTGCAATTCCCAAAGGGGCCGCAAGCCATAACGAAGCTGGGCGCCTGCCGAGGCGACGAGTGCAAGGGCAAGAATAGCAAAGGTCAAGATTAGGTCGAATTCAAAGCGGGAGATTTGGGCGTCGATCTCCTCGGTCGTCGCACCAACCTGAACGAGATAAATTCCCTGCTCGCCGGTATCGATAACCCGTTCAACCATGCGCAAAACCCGGTCGTCCGGCCCTTTCGCATAGCCTCGGCGTGCGCCCCCTGTATCAGCCGCAACACCTGAGTCGGAAAGCCGTGGAAGCTTTGCCGCAAAAAGCGAACGCGACGCCCTGATCTCGGGGACCGGCAGATCGAGCCGCGTCAGCTGCCAATACCAGCCCGATAAAGGCAGTTCGAATTGCGGCTCGCCAAGTTGCCCCGGCCCCGTCCGAGTGTCCTCGCCGGGCATCGCGAGATCGGCCACAAGCGCGTGTAGATAAACCCCTAAGCGCTCGTCAAAATTAGCCTCGGCTGTGCGCCGGTAGACGGTCGAAAGCACAAGCCCCGCAATGAGCAGAATCGCAAAGCTCAACAGCGCAGCCGAAAAGAAAAGCCGTTTTGCGATCGAGCGTGCCCTTGGTCGCGCCGGCGCACTGTCTCGCAGGCCAAGACCAAAATCCCGCTTTGCCTCTGAGTTGTTTTGCATCCGCCGCCACCGGCAATATTCACTTCCCGGAACGATGCCTACGGCTCGCCCGGCCTGCATCCATGAGAGAAATATTGGAGCTACCCGTAGAACCACCAGCGTCTGCCGCTCGCCTCAACTCCTCGCAGCCGGATCGGGCCGCCGCGGCTTGGCCTCGTGATCCTCCGACGGGGGCGCGGCCAAGACATAGCCGAGCCCACGCATGGTCTGGATAACGTCCACGCCGAGCTTCTTGCGCAAACGTCCAACGAACACCTCGATCGTATTGGAATCCCGATCAAAATCCTGATCGTAAAGATGTTCAACGATCTCACTGCGCGACACGACTCTTCCCGCGTGATGCATCAGATAGGCGAGGAGCCGGTATTCGTGCGAAGTAAGTCTGATTGGAGTGCCATCCACGGACACCCGGCCGGCGCGCGCATCGAGGTGCACCGGTCCACACTGGAATTCGCTCGTCGCATGACCAGCGGCGCGTCGCAGGAGGGCGCGCAGGCGGGCGAGGATTTCCTCGATATGGAAGGGTTTGGTGACGTAATCGTCGGCTCCGACGTCGAATCCCTGAACCTTATCGCTCCAGCGGTCACGCGCGGTCAAAATCAATACTGGCATCATGCGTCCAGCCCGCCGCCATTCGCTCAAAACGGAAACACCATCCTTTTTGGGCAGACCCAAATCGAGAACCACAGCGTCGTAAGGCTCGGTGTCGCCCATAAACCACCCCTCTTCGCCATCGAAGGCACGATCGACCGCGTAACCTGCTTGGGAGAGGGCCGAGACAAGCTGACGATTGAGATCCCTGTCATCCTCGACGACGAGCAGCCGCACGTTTTATTCCCTATTGCATCCGAGCGCTTCGATTGAACCATTGCCGCCTTGCTGCCGAAATACCAGTGAAATCCCTTTAATGTTCATTCTTTAATGTTCATTCTTTGAGCCGATGGCCTGCCCTGTCTTCGCGTCAATAAAAACGCGAACGACACGCCCGTCATGGCGCAAGAGGCTCATCTCATAAACAAGTTCCTCGCTCCAACGGCAAAGCTTGACCCCGATCGCTTCCGCCTGCAACCGGCCAGCCGTGCTTCGCATCGCGTGAAATGGCTCGGAAAGCCCATGCGCGATAATTTTCTCGCGAGTCTCTGCCGTCGAAAAGCAGACGCGTTCCCGCTCCGACTGCGACCGAACGCCGACACTCGAAGCCAGATAGGCCACAGCGATAGCCACCCTAAAAAAAAACATGGCTCGAAGCTGGCTCGATGATAATGAATGGTCCATGAATACACCGGCGTTGCGGGGCTATTTTCGAACCCTATCATCCCTGAAGGCTTGCACGCGAGCTCGCCTCGCGAGGCTCGGCGCAATTCTCGCCTGCTTCACCGGCATGATTACAGCAGCACCGGTCTTGGCTTTGGTCGGTCCGGCGAGGCTCGCGCCGGAATTCGTGCCATATGTCGTAATGGTCCTGGACACCGGCAGCGGAGATGAAGCAAGCTATTGCAGCGCGAGCGTCATAACCTCCGATATTGTCTTGACCGCCGCGCATTGCGTTTCCGATCCTTCATACACGCGCGTGTTTTATCGTGGCCGGGACGAACTGGTGCTTTTTGACGTCAGATCGATTGCCATTCACCCGGGCTATACTCCTAATTTGGGACAAGAGGACTTGGCCTCCGTTGATTTGGCGCTTTTGCGGCTTTCGAAGCCCCTGCCAACGCTATTCAAGCCTGTCGAACTTACAAACTCCTTTCGGGTCAAGGTCGGGCAGCAGCTGCGCATCGTTGGTTTCGGTATCGCCGATGAAGCCGAGCGCGGAACGCCAGGCCTATTGCGGACCGGCATCCTCTCCGTAAGAGGACCGGAATCCCCGATTTTTGTTAAGCTCATCGACCCCAATGGCACTGGGCTCGGCGGCTGCACGGGAGATTCTGGAGCACCCATTTTCGCGGTTGACCAATTGACGCTCGTGGCGGTCGCCATCAGAGCGAAGGGCAACAACGGATATTCTTGCGGCGCTGTCACTGAAGCGGTGCTCATTGGTCCACAACTGCCGTGGCTCCGAAAGTCTCTTGAGACTTGGAGCAAAATGGAGAATCAAAGCATCAAGGTTTGGGTGATTGGTCTCCTGCTCGCAGCCGCGCTCGTCGCAGTTCTTCAACGAAGCATGAATCGCAGCCGGGCAGTTCCACAAGCCAAAGACGAATGAAAATCACCGAGAGCGGCTCAATGCATCGCTTTTTCGATTTCTGGCAAAATCGTTTCCCGATAGGCCTCCTCCGTCAGGGGCCCGACAAACCGATATGCAATCGTCCCATCGCCTTTCACGACGAAGGATTCTGGCACGCCATAGACTCCCCAATCAATCGCAACGCGGCCGCTGCGGTCGGCGCCGACCCGCGTGAATGGGTCGCCCACCTCGGCAAGGAAGCGGCTGATGTTACGAGGATCATCCTTATAGGCGATCCCGAACAAACCCACCCCAAGGCGTGCGAGAACCGGGTCGGCGGAAAGCCGCATGATGAGCTCATGTTCCTCATGGCAAGGCACGCACCAAGAGGCGAAGACGTTCACAAGTGTGACTTTGCCCTGGCGGAGATCGGCGTCGGAAAATCCTGGCTTGTCCGATAACCCTTCGACCGGCGGCAAAGCAAAGGCCGGGGCTTGCCTTCCAACAAGCGCCGATGGCAATAGCGAAGCATCGCCAGAGTAGAGCCGGATGAAAAACAGCGCCACCAGGGCGGCGAAAAGCAGCAAGGGGACAAAAACAAGCAGAGGCCGGTGCGCAGCACGCCCTTTCGTCTCCGGCCCGGGCGTGATCGAGGCCATTAGTCTTGGCCTTCCTCATCCAGCCTGCGCGAATTTCCCGACGGCCGGTTCGATTCTCGATTCGCAGCATCCCGCACCGCGAATGACGACAGGGCCCGCGTCAAATTCCTGTAATCCACCATAATCGTCGCGATCATCCCAACGACGATGACGAAGGCAAGGGCATAGGCCGCCACGATAAAGCCGATATGCGGATCATGGCCCATAGGCTGCCTCCCATGTGGAAACCGAACGGGTTTCGACCGACCCCTCGGCGGAGGCCGCCAGGATCGAAAGGCGTCGCAAGCGGCGGCGGAGGATCTCATTGCGGATCGCCATGAGAAAGAGGGTCGCGAAGAGGAAGGTGAAGGCAAGCGACATGATGAGGAGCGGCCACAACATAGAAGGCACGATCGCGGGACCGCCGAGCCGGAAGACCGACGCCGGCTGATGGAGGGTGTTCCACCAATCGACGGAAAATTTGATGATCGGAATGTTGATCGCGCCGACGAGCGTAAATATCGCCGCCGCCCGCGCAGCCTTGCCGGGGTCCTCAATCGTGCGCCAAAGAGCCACGAGCCCGAGATAGATCAGGAAAAGCACGAGAACGGAAGTAAGCCGCGCATCCCAGACCCACCAAGTGCCCCACATGGGCTTGCCCCAGAGTGAGCCTGTGCCGAGACAAAGCAAGGTGAAGCCGGCGCCAAGCGGCGCCGCCGCCTTTTGTGCCGCGTCGGCCAACGGATGACGCCATACAAGCGTGCCAAGCGCCGCGGAACTCATCACCAGATAGATCAACATGGCGAGCCATGCGGCGGGCACGTGGAGATACATGATCCGGACCGTCTCGCCTTGCTGATAATCGGGAGGCGCGACGAAAAAGGCGAGGTAAAGCCCCCCGCCTAAAAGGAGCGCCGTCAGCGCCGCCAATAGGGGGACGAGAACACGGGCAAGCCGAAGAAAATGCGTGGGGTTGGCGTAATTGGGCATGGGTTTCATCTATGCCCGCGCATCCTTAAAAGCAAATTCTAGTATCCGAGCGGGATCTCACTCGATTCAGCCGGCGCGGCCCCGTCACATCGGCGGAACAACGCGATAGAAGAGGCCATTGTTGCCATAATAGGGTTGGAACCACGTCCCATTGCAGGCATAGTAATTGGTGCCGTTCACGACCTGATCTGCGCATCCCGGCGGAACGGTCGCAACGACAGATCCGACCGGGTAAGAATTTCCCGCATAATAGGAATCGATCGCTGCCTCGCCGATGGTCGCACCGGCGGTGGCAGCAGCCGCTCCCGCAGCGATGCCTCCTGCCCCGCAGCTCCAGCAGCCGCCGCCATAATATTGATTGACTGCAGCTGGTCCTTGAAAGCCGCCGTTGTATGCGCCGCCGGCATGCCAACCATCGGAATGCCAAGTCCCGCCCCATACGCTCTGGCCGCCGCCAGAATGCCAGGCATCAACTCCCCCTGCGTGCCAAGCATCAGCTCCGTCGCCATGCACAGCACTCGCCCCATCGACATGGAAGCCGCTCACGCCGCCAGCATGGAAGCCACCCGAATCCTCGGTACGAAAACCACTTGCTCCCTCGCTGTGGAAGCCGCCGGCACCGTCAGCATGGAACCCGCTCGCTCCTCCAGCGCTGAAGCCGCCGGCATGCCATCCGCCACCCCCGTGAAATCCCCCGCCGGCAAAACCACCGCCTCGGAAGGCGTCCGCGGGCTGTGGAGTGTTGACGCCGAAGGCGGCAAGAAGAGTGGCGCTCAGAAATAAACTGCGAGTCATGGCTATTGCCTCATAAGAAAATTGCTCGGACTATGAAATGAATCACTGCTTCGCGGCGAGCGGGCTATCCGGGCGTCCAAAAGGAATCCGCTTGGTCGCGGCGGTGACATGGGGCGCGAACGCCGAGTCTTCGGGAAGGCTGCCGTCGAGTTTCCAATCGGAGAACTCAACCATATGGCGCGGTTTGTCCGGCGAATCGACAGCCGTGGCCCAGATGAGCCGGGGGAGCTTGTCCTTCTCGCCGATCCATAGCTGGAGATGCACATGCGGATCCGAGACCGCGATGATATCCGTCGTTGTGCCGCCGACGACCGTCGATTTGCCGATCACGAAAGCACCCGTCAGCCCCTCCGTCAGGCTCTTGTAAGGATCGGCGACGATGAAGTCCACGAAGGGAAAATAGATGCCGGCCTTCTCGTGGATTGACGCGAGCATCCCTTCGATATTGCCGGGGGCATCCGCGATCGCGACGAAATTGGCGCGCGGCGTGACGACTGCAACCTTGGCGCCGTCGTAATAGAATTCTGAGGGCGGCCCATCGCCAGGGACAATCACGCGAAGCTTGTTCGGCCGCACAAGGAGAACCTCGGAACGGGTATGATAGAAGAGCGGCTGGCCATTGCGAGCGTGAAGATCGAAGGCGCCGTGGGCGGTGAAGGAGATTTGCTTGGCCCCAGCAAGTTTTTCGCTCGCCGCTTTGAGGATCTCAAGCGCCGCCGACTCGATGTCCGGATGTGCGGCGGAGCCTGGCGCCGCTGGTCCCGCCTCCGCGAACGTGCTTTGAATGGCAAAGAAACTGAACGCGGTTATGAATAGGAGACTCCCGAACCGTTTCATGATGACCTCAATAGCTCGCAGCGTCCCGATCGCTGAACGAAGGGTGCGAGATATTTAGTGGGCGTGAATTACGGAAGTCGCTGCCATAAGCATAAAATCGGAAGCAACGATCGCTTTATGCGATCGCGAAAAGGCCACAGCAACGCCGGCCCTTCAGAAAAAGCTGCCGTCGCTAACCAAGATCGCCTCCAGAACTCAGGAAGCTGCTGTCTTATGATGGCTCGGCCCAGAAGCTGCAGGAACGCAGACGTCAAGACGTTTCGAAGAAGCTGCTATCTTCCGCAAGTCTGGCCACGCGCTGGGAGACAAGGCGATCTGGGCGGGATGATTTTCGCCCCGCTCGTCGCAGCGGAGCGCGGCACTCCATGCGCCGCACTCCTGTACTGGCCGGCCGCTAGGCTGCGACCTTATCGCATTCCGCAGCGCAGGCCTTACATGACTCCCCGCAAGCCTTGCATTCGGCAATCTTGGGGAATTTCTCGCATTCCTTCTGGCAGTCCCGGCAGATCATCGCGACCACTTTGGCAAGATGGCCGGTATGCTCCGAATTGACGGCCGCGAGTGTCTGCAACACGCCGCAGGCCGCAACGAGCTGGTAGGCGGCCTCGGCGCAACCGGCCATGCTCGTGTCCTTCATCGCATACATGCCGAAGCAATGTCTCAGGCAATCCTTGCCCGTCGCGACGCAGTGGCCCGCGCTTTCCTCCAGGGCCTTGAATTTCGGCGGATGCATGGGCTCTTCCATCTCTCCGCCAGCGGGAGCCTGAGCAAAGGCCGACGACGCCGAGGCAGCCGCGGCGAGGGTGCCAGCGACGGCAATGAATTCACGACGGTCCATTGGTTTGTCCTCCAAGTTCGGATTCTACTTGCGCCGCCCCCCGACATGGAGACCCAGCGCTACTGTAGACTTTCCCTATATAGACCGGCCGGGGCATTGATCCATGACAAAGTGCAATGCCTTATCCATTGTGTTAGTATATGGATTGACTCAACTACTGTAGTCCTTGATGTCCGCACAAACAATCTCCGGCCATCTTTCCTGTTCATATTTCAGGTCGAAGGCCGAGGCCGCCAAAAAGACGGGCGCACCATCGAGGTCGCGCGCCATCGACGCCGGATGCGTCTGAATGAATTTGTCAAGGTCGGCCGGGTTTTTGGCGGAAATCCAACGGGCGAATTCGAACCGGCTGGTCTCGAGACTAACGGCTAAGCCATATTCTGCGTTCAGCCGTTCAGTGAGGACATCAAGCTGTAAGGCTCCGACGACACCCGCGATCGCACCCGACCCATCATTTGGCAAAAACAACTGGACGACGCCTTCCTCAGCCATTTGCCCCAAAGCCTCGCGCAATTTCTTCGCCTTCATGGCGTCGCCGGTCTTGACGCGCCGAAGGATCTCAGGAGCGAAACTCGGGACGCCGCGAAAGATGAGATCCTCGCCTTCCGTCAGAGTGTCACCGATGCGCAGGGTGCCGTGGTTTGGAATGCCGACGACATCCCCCGGATAGGCTTCCTCGGCGAGTTGACGGTCCTGGGCGAAGAAAAACTGCGGCGCGTTGAGCGCGATATATTTCCCTGTGCGGACGAGCTTGGCCTTCATGCCGCGCACCAATTTGCCCGAGCAGATGCGCAGAAAAGCAATCCTGTCGCGATGATTTGGATCCATATTCGCTTGGATCTTGAAGACGAAGCCTGTCATTTTACCTTCGTGCGCATCGACAGTCCGGGAAACAGCTTGGAGCCCCCGTGGCGGCGGCGCGAAAGCTTTCAGCGCGTCAATCAAATCGCGCACACCGAAATTTCGCAAGGCACTTCCAAAAAAAACGGGTGTCAAATGGCCTTGCCGATAGGACTCCTGGTCGAAAGCTTTGAGCCCTTCTCGGGCAAGTTCGATCTCGCCGCGCACCCGCGCGAAATCCGCTTCGCTTAGGAGCCCGGCAATGAAGGGATCGCCGGGACCGTTGACCGATATTGGCTCGCTGTCGTGGTCGAGGCGCCGCACGAGATTGCGCTCTAGATCGAATGTGCCGGCGAAGGCGCGACCTTGGCCGAGCGGCCAAGTCATGGGGGCAACATCAAGGGCGAGTGTTTTTTCGATTTCATCAAGGAGATCGAATGGGTCTCTCGCCTCGCGGTCGAGCTTGTTGATAAAGGTCAGAATCGGAATGTCGCGCAGGCGGCAGACTTCAAAAAGCTTGCGGGTGCGCGCCTCAATGCCCTTCGCGGCGTCAATCACCATGATCGCTGAATCGACGGCGGTCAGGGTGCGATAGGTGTCCTCCGAAAAATCCTCGTGGCCTGGCGTATCGAGAAGGTTGAAGACGCAGCCAGCATATTCGAAGGTCATCACCGAAGTGACGACAGAAATCCCGCGCTCGCGTTCGATTCCCATCCAGTCGGAGCGGGTCTGCCGCCGGTTCGCCTTGGCGCGAACTTCTCCGGCAAGCTGGATCGCTCCGCCGAAAAGCAGGAGCTTCTCGGTGAGCGTGGTCTTGCCCGCGTCGGGATGGGAGATGATGGCAAAGGTTCGCCGCCGGGCGACGGGATCAAGATCGTTCATGCTAGGGCTTCGTGACAAGGGAAGGCGGAGATGTCAACGGCGCGATCCGAGGATGTTATTCAGCGGCGGAGCGCTCTGGACCTTGGCGATAGGGCGGAATCTCATTTTGAAGCTTGTGTTTGCGCTTGTCCTTGATGTGCTTGCGCGCGATCAGCGTGTAGATTGCTGGTGTTACGAAAAGCGTGAAAATCGTGCCGATGCTCATCCCCGACGCGATGACGAGGCCGATTGCGAAGCGACTCTGTGCGCCCGCCCCCTCGGCAAGGATCAAGGGGACCATTCCGGCAACCATGGCGGCCGTGGTCATAAGGATAGGACGCAGCCGCACGGACGCGGCATGTTCGATCGCCTCGCGGAGGCCGAAGCCCTCCTGCTCTCGAAGCTTATTGGCGAATTCCACCATCAGGATGCCGTGCTTGGAGATGAGACCGATCAGTGTCACAAGGCCGATCTGCGTATAGATATTCATGCTTGCCGCGCCAACGACGCCAAGGATGTTCAATGGCAAAAGCGCGCCGAACATCGATGTCGGCAGCGCGATCAGAATGATGAGGGGATCACGAAAACTTTCAAATTGCGCCGCAAGCACGAGGAAAATCACGATGAGCGCGAAGACGAAAGTGACAACGAGCGTATTGCCTTCCTGGACAAACTGGCGGCTCTCGCCCTGATAATCGACACTATAGCCAGCCGGCAAAAGCTCCTTTGCCTTGCGCTGCAAGAAACTGATAGCCTCGCCCAGCGTATGCCCGGGAAACGGCACGCCTTGAAGTGTCGCCGCATTCAATTGCTGGAACGTCGGCAGCCCATTCGGCTGCACGCTTGTCGAGACGCTCGCAACCGTTGCCAGCGAAACCAAAGCGCCGGAAGTGGTGCGGAGCTGATAGCGGGTCAGCCATTCCGGAGTAAGCCGGAAGTCCCGCGGTGCCTGGGGGATGACTTGATAGCTGCGGCTATTGAGGCTGAAACGGTTGACATAATTGCCGCCCAGCAATGTGGCGAGCGAAAAGCCAATGTCCTGCATGCGGATCCCGAGCCGGTTCGCTTTATCCGCATCGATCTTCAAGTCGATTTGCGGCATATCGAATTTCAGATCACTGTCGATGAAGAGAAACAATCCGCTTTGACGCGCGGCGGTCTCGATCTCGGCCATGACATCCACGAGCTGGCGGTAGTCCCCGATGGTGCGGACCACGAATTGGACAGGGGGTCCGCCCGTTGAACCAGGCAACGATGGCGGCCCGAACGCGAGGATCTCGGCTCCCGTAACGCCGGCGAGCTTCGGCTGCAGGTCCGCCATTATCGTTTTTTGAGTGCGTTTGCGCTCATCCCAAGGCTTCAGGATCAGTCCGCCAAACCCCTGATGCACTCCGGCCGACCCGTTGATGAGGAAGACATGCTCCTTTTCAGGGACTTGGGCAGCAGCCGCGCCCACCTCAGCCGTTGCCCTCTCCATGTAATCGAGGTTGGCGTATTGCGGCGTCTTAACAAGGGTAAAAATCGTACCTTGATCTTCTTCCGGCGCGAGTTCCTTCGGCGTCGAGGCATACATGATGCCGGTCAGCGCCAGCACGCCGAAAAGGATCAAAACGGTCAGGGCGCGAAAGTTTAGCGTCTTGTGCAGCTGCCGCTGGTAGCGCTGGCGCAGCCCATCGAACAGCCGGTCAAGGAAAGCTGAAAATCCCCGCGCTTCGGCCTGATGCGGCTTGAGAAGGAGCGAACACATCATCGGCGATAAAGTCAGTGCGATGACGCCCGAAACGATCACGGACCCAGCCAAAGTGAACGCAAATTCCCGGAAGAGCGAGCCGGTCAGGCCCGAGACAAAGCCGATCGGTGCATAGACAGCGGCAAGCGTGACTGTCATCGCAATCACCGGGATGGCGATCTCGCGTGCGCCCTTCAGGGCCGCTTCAAAGGCGAACATGCCCTCTTCCATATGGCGATAGATATTTTCAACCACGACGATCGCGTCATCCACGACGAGACCGATCGCCAAGACGAGCGCAAGCAAGGTCAACAGATTGAGCGAATAGCCGAGTGCAAAAAGAACGGTCATCACGCCGACAAGCGAAAGCGGGATCGTTACGATCGGAATGATCGTGGAGCGCAGATTGCCCAGGAACAGAAAGATCACCACGATAACGATAAGAGCGGCTTCGCCGAGCGTCTTTTCGACCTCCCAGATCGAGGCCCGGATGAACTTCGTTGCGTCATAGGCGATGGAGGCCTCAAGGCCGACGGGAAGCTGCGCACGGAGATCTGGAAAAGCCTCGCGAACCTCATCGATCACGGTGAGCGGATTTGCCGTCGGTGTCGCGTAGATGCCGATGAAGACGGCCTTCAGCCCATCGAAGGAGGAAGAGGAATCAACCGATTCTGGGCCAAGCTCGATATCGGCAATGTCGCTAAGCCTGATCATCGCATCGCCATGTGCAGCAACGACCAACTGCCCGAAAGCTCTGGCTGAATCGAGTGAAGTTTCGGCATTGATACTTGTTTGAACGAAATCGCCCTTGATCTCTCCCGCAGCGGTCGTGAAATTATTGGCGGCAAGGGCCATCGAGACGTCAGCAGGTGTCACACCGCGCGCAGCCATGCGGTCTGGATTAAGCCAGATCCGCATAGCGAAGGTCTGGCCGCCCAGGATCTGAGCGTTGGCGACGCCGTCGATCGTTTGCAGTCTCGGCTGCACCACGCGATTGAGATAATCCGTGATCTGCGAGGGCGTCAGGACCTTCGAGGTGAAGGACATATAAAGCACAGCGGTCGAATCGCCCGTCTGCTTGACGACGACAGGATCGAACGCCTCGCGAGGCAATAGATATTTGACTTGGTTTACCTTCGCCAAAACATCGGCGACCGTGCGGTCGGCATTGGCGTTGAGGAGAAGATTGAGGGTAATCGTCGAGGTATTCTGCTGTGAATTGGTGACCAGCGTGTCGATGCCTTCGGCGCTGGCCACGGCCTGCGCGATGGGCGTTGTGATGAAACCTTTGATCAGCTCGGCGTTAGCTCCTGGATAAAGGGTCGTGATGGTGATCGTCGCAGAAGTGAGTTGTGGAAATTGACGGAGCTGCAGTTTAAGGCCGGCTTGAATGCCGGCAAGGAGAATTAAAAAGCTCACCACGCTCGCCAGCACGGGGCGCCGGATAAAGAGATCGGTGAAGGACATTCCTATTCCTTGGGCCGGGCGGCTGGAGGCGCAAGGCGCGCGGCTGGGTTGATACGCACTCGCGCGCCTGACTGCAGTTTGAGCTGACCTTCGCTAACAATTGTGTCTTCCGGCGTGACGCCGTCGATAATCGCGACGCGATCTTCCCGTACTTCTCCCGTATGGACCGCGCGGCGTTCGACTTTCAGGGCCGCGTCTCCATCGGATGGTGCGGCTTGCGCACCGCCCCCATCCAGCGAGGCAGGTTTCACAACGAAAACGCTGTCTCCATAAAGAGAGTAAGCAATTGCTGTCCGGGGCACCGTCACAACCTTCGCGGGTTTCCCCGCAACGACGCTCAAATTGGCGAACATGCCAGGCCGCAGCTGCTTCTTGCCATTGTCAAGCTGGCCCCGCACCAAGACGTTGCGGCTCTCCTGGGAGACCCGTGCATCGATCGTTTTGACCACACCATGGAAAATCTGCCCTGGATACGCATCAACTTCAACGTCGATTTCCTGACCCGGATTCAATACGCCAAGTGATTTTTCAGGGACAGGAAAATCGACATAGATCGGATCGAGCTGTTGCAGGGTAATGAGGCTTGTTCCCGGCGAAACATATTGCCCAAGATCCAGCTTGCGTATGCCGACGCGCCCGGCGAATGGCGCGATAAGCGATTTCTGAGCGATGATTGCCCGAACCCGTTCGACTGCGGCCGCAGCCTCGTCGCGTGCTGCCTCGGCGGCGTCGAAATTGGCCTTGGCCGTGTTGCCGCCTTGAATCAATTGACGCTGCCGCTCAAGCGCAAGGCTCGCATTCTTCAGCACCGCGAGGTTGTTCTTGAGGTCCGCCTGCTCGACCGAATTGTCGATCTCGAAAAGCGGAGCACCCTTCTCGACGTCCTCGCCCGACTCGACCCGGACCGAAACGATCACGCCGCCGATCTGAGGCGCAATATCCACTTCTTGGACGGCTCGTAAAGTTCCAATCGCTGGCAGACGGGGCGCCCAGATCTCGACAAGGGGTTTCGTGGCGGCAACCGAAGCAGGAGGGGGAGGCGCCTCGAGGATGAAGCGCTTTATCATTTCCGGCTTGACGACGAATTGGAAATAAGAAAGACCGCCCCCGAGCGCCAAGAGAAAAATCAGGACGGAAATAAAAATAACGCTGCGCTTCATCTTATGGCCAAGATTAGTTACGCGCCAAATTGGTCCAGCAAGAGGTTCGGTAATCGGAAAGATTCAAAAAAACAATGAATTTGCAAAAACAAATAAATCACTTGGGGATCTCCTGACATATCTGCCGCATGGCGATGACGCCACTCAGATGCTCACTTGCGGCAAAGAGACGCGAGCGCCAAACAGCCAAGCTCCCGTTTGGAAATCAAGATAATAGCGAGCGTTCATCGCGATACAATCCGACTAAACTGCGGCAAAGCGCGACAATACGTCTTCAACTTTGGTGTCTGATCAAAAGAACACGCGGCAGTCGAACCGATGACAGCAAACTACCCTCACACATGCCGCTCACAAGGAGCGCCTGCACAAAATAGCCCCACGGCCCTTCTCCTCGACGTACCTTGCTATCGGCTCTGACGTTTGCGCCTCACTTCGGTGAGAATGGCTTGCGCAGAGGAAAGCGCGAAGAGCGATTGCACCGCCACCCTCAGCTTGCGTCGCCAGTTCGGCCGCTCCTTGTCAGTTCCGGGCAGATTGACAGCGACCGTCTCCATGGCAAGGTCGTCAGTCTGCACCAGTGCCAATACAGCCTTCGATGCTGCCACAAAGCCATGCACGCGAGCGGCGGCGGATTCACTGAGTGGATTATTCCACTCAGGTGGAGACCCAAAATCCTCACTGCCAATCGCTTCGATTAAAGCGGTCTTTTCGGCAGCGCGGCCAGCGGCGGCAGAGACGGCATCAGACTGGTGACCAAGCGCCGCCGCCTCGTCAAGATCGGTATCCTGCCACCAGCCCGCCAGCGGCGGCAAATCATGCGTCGCGACGCAAGCAACGGCCAAGCGCGGATAGCGATCGGGTGGCAGAAACCGCTCCCCCTCCCGCTCGAACCGCATGACGCAGTAGGAAAGAATCTGGGCCGCGCTCAGTTTTTCGCGCAGACCTTCTGGCACCGTGCCGAGATCCTCGCCGACGACGGCAGTCTTCGCGCGCACGCTTTCGAGCATGAGATGACCGAGGAGATCCGCGAATGGATAGGCAAGGTAAGCCCCGTCGCGCCCCGCGGCTCCCTCTGGAATGAGAAACAGGCGCTCGAGCCCCAGCACATGATCGATCCTCAATATCCCAGCGTGCGCCATATTGGCGGCGAGCAGGCGACCGAAAGCAGCAAAGCCGCCACACGCGAGCGCGCGCGGATCGTAGGGCGGGAGATTCCAAATTTGGCCGTTTGGCCCGAGCGGGTCTGGCGGTGCGCCGATCGAGACACCCCGCATGAGAAGCTCTGGTTGCGCCCATGCCTCTGCGCCATCGGGCGCGCAGCCAACCGCGAGATCGCGATAAAATCCAAGCTGCAGTCCACAGTCGCGAGCGGCGACCGCAAATTGCCGATCCGCGAGCCACTGCAGGAACATGGCGCGAGAAACCGCATCCTCGTGTGCCGCCGCAAAGGCTGCAACGCGTTCGCCCTGATGCGATTGAAGGGGACCGGGAAACGTCCCGCGGCCGCCCTTATAGCTTACTTCGATTGCCGTGAAGATCGCGAAGCGCCGCAATGACTCTCCACCGGCTTGCACGAAAGCCGCGAAGTCTTCGACGAGCAAATTGCCAGGATGGCTGCGCGCGAGATCGCGGAATGCGGCATGGGCCACATCAAAAATCGGGTTTTTGAGAGCTGCAACCGACGCGTAATCCACAAGCGGCTTGGCCGATAGGAAAATGGCTTGCTCCCTCGCTTGTTCAAGTGCGGCGCGCACCGACTCGGTTAGGAGCAGTGCCGGCAGATTGAACGCATCGATCGCAAGCGGATCGAGAAACCGCCGGTCGGACGGATGATAAGGACTTGCGCGCTCCGGATCGCTTGCAAAAAGCGCATGCAGTGGATTGAGTCCGACTGTGGCCGCGCCTGCTGCTACCGCCTCTTGAGCGAGAAGGCGCAGCGTGGTGAAATCACCAATCCCTTGGTCGCCCCATCCCCTGTCGGGCTCGCGCCGCAGCGCATAAAGCTGTGTAGCAATCCCAAAAGCGCGAGCATCTCCACCCAACGCCTCTGGCAAAAAGGCCAGATCGGGAACGATCGCGAGATGAGCCCAACACTCGGGCGCATCATCCGTTAAGACCCGATGCCGCCCGAGCGGCAGGGCCGGCAGCGCAATGTCGTGGACGACGGCCCTGCGTCCATCAGGGGCGATCATTTCGCTCCGCTGCCCGTCTTCGGCGGCAATCACGACCTCGCGTGACGTGCCATCTTCAAGCATGATGGCGAGGCGAACGCGACGCGCCGCTCCAGCAAGGGAGCCGCCAAGGCGGAGGATCTGCACGGCGCCTTGACGGCATGTCGTTGCGACCGGAAGCGGGCGAAGATCACCTTCCTCCGCGAGCAAAGCAAGGCTCGCACGCGCCTCTCCGGTGGAGGACGCAGGAAGGCCGAGGGCCGTGAGCAACGTGCGTTTGGTGTCGGCGGAAACCTCATGCTTCCTCCCATTCACGTCATACCAATGCGCCGCGATTCCGGCAGCCGCAGCCAGCGCATCAAGGACATCATCAGCAGCGCCGCGCGTCTCGTGCCGCGCCGCATGAGACTCCTGCTCGACAAGGATTGCGACCGAGCGAGCAGCGAGCGCGTAGCTATCGACTTCTACCATGCAAGACTCGTAATCTGGCCGCGCGGAATCGATCGTAAGCGCCCAAACATGCTCTTTGCTTGGTTCTGGAAGCGTGCAGGTAATCGCATCTTCGCTTCCGTTGATCAGCACGGCGGAGCGACTTCTTGCGCGAACGCCCGATAGAGCATTGACTTCGCCCGGATCGTAGAAGACCGCGACAAGTGTCCTCGTGCCGGGATCATTCCAATCCTTCGGTGAAAAGGGGCGGCCCCCGACCGTCAACCATTCGACATCGGGGATGCCACTCGAATCGCGCGGAGCACCCGTCAAAGGGCTCTCTGCATTGAGAGCACCGTTCTCCCGGCGCACCCGGATCAGTCTTGCGACGAAATCCATAAGCGAAGCATCGGCCCTCGCCCAGTCGATCCAGGTAAGCTCATTGTCCTGCGCATAGGCGTTGTTGTTGCCGCGCTGCGAGCGGCCGAGTTCGTCGCCCATGGCAAGCATCGGCGTGCCGCGCGCGGCGAAGAGGGTCACAAGCAAAGCGCGAATAGCGCCCGCCCGCCGCGCCAAGATACTAACATCTTGGGTGGGGCCTTCACTTCCGCAGTTCCAAGACAGATTGTCGTTCGTCCCGTCGCGGTTTTCTTCGCCATTAGCCTCGTTGCGCTTGGTCTTATAGGCAACAAGATCAGAGAGGGTAAAACCATCGTGAGCGGTGACAAAATTGATCGAGCGCGAGAGCGGCCGGCGGCGAGGCTTGAAAATATCCGCTGACCCGGCGAGACGTGTCGCGAGCAGTCCAATGCAGCCAGGATCGCCGCGCCAGAATTGCCGGAAGCTATCGCGCGAATGGTCATTCCATTCTCCCCAGGCCGCCGGAAAGGCCCCGAGCCGATAGCCGCCTTGGCCAAGATCCCATGGCTCCGCGATATGGATCAAACCCCGCAGCCATGGATCCTGGGTGATCGCGGCAAGCAGAGGATGATCCGGATCAAAGCCACCTTCGCGGCGGCCGAGCACGGGCGCGAGATCATAACGGAAGCCATCGACGCCGGCGCGGATGGCGGCCGTGCGCAGCGCATCGAGCACGAGGCGTAAAACCAGCGGACGCTCGAGAGCCAGCACATTGCCGCAGCCGGAATCATTGACGTAAAGCGCTAGATTGCCGGGACGCAGCCGGTAATAACCACCATTATCGAGACCACGCATCGACAAGGTCGGGCCGAGTTCGTCGCTTTCACCGGTGTGGTTGAAGACGACATCAAGAATGACCGCAATTCCCGCCGCGTGCAGCGCATCGACAGCGCTGCGCACTTCCGCCCAGCCTCCCGGCGCAAGGCGCGGATCAGGGGCAAGCAAACTGATAGGATTGTAGCCCCAATAATTGCTGAGCCCGACTGCTGGCAAATGCCGCTCGTCGATCCATGCCGCGATCGGCAGCAGCTCAACTGCCGTGACGCCAAGCCTTTTTAGATATCTAATCGAGGCTTCATGCGCCAACCCCGCAAAGGTGCCGCGCAGGGGCTCTGGTATGTCCAGGCATCGCTTACTGAAGCCCCGAACATGCATTTCGTAGATGATAAGGTCACGCCATTCAACGTTCAGAGGCTGGGGCGGCCGGAAAGGCTCCGGCATTTCCACGACGGTCTTTGGAACAAAGGGCGCGCTATCGATGTCATCGGTGGCCGCGCCATAAATCCGCGCGTCGAACAAACTTGGATCGAGCTTGAACGCCCGATCGACCCGCGTCGCGAACGGGTCAACCAAGAGTTTGGCACAATTGAAGCGGTGGCCGGAATTCGGCTCGAAGCGGCCATGGGCTCGCAAGCCGTAGCGAGTGCCGGGACAAAGTCCCGCGACATGACCATGAAACACATCGCCCAACCGACCAGGCAGCTTTATCCGCGCGGTCTCGCGTTCGGCGTCGTCGAAAAGCGAAACAAAGATCGCTTCCGCGCTGCGCGACGCAACAGCAAAGTTTACCCCCTTGCCGTCATAAACGGCGCCGAACGGCTCGGGCGCTCCAGCGGTTACCCGCAGCGGCGATGACTTAGGGTCGGCAGTCAGGTGATCACCGTTGGATTGGTGCGGCCGGTAAAATGGGCGATGCGCGCGCAATCGCGCGACAACACGATGAGCCCCGCTAAAGCCTCGCCGGTATCCTGGTTTTGCCGGGCGACGTCCGGCTCGAACCGTTCGATATAGACTCTGAGCGTCGCCCCGGAAGTGCCGGTGCCCGAGAGACGGTAGACGATGCGGCTGCCGTCCGCGAAATGCAGACGGATGCCCTGGTGTTCCGAATCCGAGCCATCTACAGGATCATGATAGCAAAAATCGTCGGCGCTGGTCAGCTCGAGCCCTGAAGCGAGCTTGTCCTCCAGTTTTGGCAGGCTCTCCCGCAAGGCTTGCATGAGCGCATTGGTCCCGTCGGCATCAACCTCCTCATAATCGTGCCGGGCATAATAGTTGCGCCCATATTGCGCCCAATGCTTGGTCGTGATCGCCGCGACGCTCTCGCCACGCACAGCCAAAATATTGAGCCACAGCAGGATGGCCCAAACCCCATCTTTTTCGCGTACATGACAGGAGCCTGTTCCAGCGCTCTCCTCGCCGCATATCGTCGCAAGCCCGGCATCGAGCAGATTTCCAAAAAACTTCCATCCTGTCGGCGTCTCGAACAGAGGCACGCCGAGCCGGGCGGCGACCTGGTCGGCAGCACGGCTCGTCGGCATGGAACGGGCAATTCCCGCGATGCCCTTGGCATAGCCTGGCGCAAGGTGCGCGTTCGCCGCAAGGATCGCGAGACTGTCGGAAGGCGTCACGAACTGGCCGCGACCAATGATGAGATTGCGATCGCCGTCGCCATCCGACGCGGCACAGAGATCAGGACCGCCGACTGACATGGCGAGGTCGAACAAATGTTTCACATTGATGAGATTGGGATCGGGATGATGGCCGCCGAAATCCGGCAGCGGCGTCCCGTTCAGAATCGAGTCCGGTGGCGCACCAAGCCTTTCGACGAAGATGCGCTCAGCATAAGGTCCGGTTACCGCCGACATCGCATCGAAACGAAAACGAAAGCCGCTCTTGAACAAGCCCCGGATCTGGTCGAAATCGAACAGCTCCTGCATGAGTTCTACATAATCCTTGACCGGATCGATGACCTCGACCTCGCCCGAACCGAGCCCCACGGTGCCCAGTTTGTCGAGATCGACATCTGGTGCCCTGACGATTTTATACTGGTTGAGGGCTTTCGAGTGGACGAACACAGCCTCGGTCAGCTTTTCCGGTGCAGGACCGCCATTACCGGCATTGTATTTGATGCCGAAGTCGCCGCCTGGACCACCCGGATTGTGACTGGCGCTGAGGATAACGCCGCCGAAGGCGCCGCGGCGGCGAATCAGATTCGAGGCCGCCGGCGTCGACAAGATGCCCCCTCGCCCAACCAGGATTTTACCAAAACCATTAGCAATGGCGATCTTCAGGACGATCTGAATCGCTTCGCGATTGAAAAAACGCCCGTCGCCGCCCACCACCAGCGTTGCTCCCTCGAAGTCTTCGAGACAATCGAAAATCGACTGAATGAAGTTCTCGACATAGTGCGGCTTGCGAAATGCAATGGTCTTTTTGCGCAGGCCCGATGTTCCGGGCCTCTGATCATCGAAAGGAGTGGTTGGAATAATATCGATCATGGATCTCCCCGGTCCAAAACGAGCGCCCCGGTGTTGCCTAGCCATTCCATCATCCCGTGCCCGCCACAAGCTCGCGGAAGAGCCTTGCATAGGCGGCGGCTGGATGGCGCCAGGACACATCGGTCTTCATGCCGTTCATGCGGATTTCGTCCCAAACCTCTGGCTCGCGCCAAAGCTTGCCCGCACGTTCGAGCGCCACGCCGAACGCGCTGGTCGTGCCCGGCGAGAAAAGGATGCCGGTACCAAGCCTTGAGGCAACCGCCATCTCGTTTGCGTCGACAATCGTATCCATCAGCCCTCCGACTCGCGCGGCAATCGGCACCGCGCCATAGCGCATGGCGCAAAGCTGGGTCAGCCCGCAAGGTTCGAAGCGGGAGGGGATGAGTAGCGCATCGGCGCCAGCCTGGATCATATGCGCTGTGCGTTCGTCATAGCCAATCATGACGGACATTTGGCCCGGCCGCGCCTGCGCGGCGGCCTGGAGAGCCTCTTCGAGCGAAGGTTCGCCGGTACCAAGCAAGGCAAGTTGCCCGCCCATTTGCGCGATGAGGTCGAGATTGGCGAGAATAAGGTCGACGCCCTTCTGCCAAGTGAGTCTGCTTACAGCTCCAAAGAGCAGCGCATTCGACTGCGCGGCAAGTCCGAAGTGCTTCTGCAGTGCGATTTTATTGAAGCCCCGCTTAGCTCTTGTCTCCACTGAGTAGGGCGCCGCAAGCCAGGCATCCTCTTGAGGATTCCATACCGCTTCGTCGATGCCATTGAGAATTCCGGTGAGCGACGCCGATCGCGCGCGCAAAAGCCCGTCAAGTCCCATGCCATGCTCCGGGGTGCGGATTTCGGCGGCATAGGCAGGTGATACGGTGGTGATCTTATCGGAAAGCAAGAGCCCGGCCTTTAAGAAACCGATCATGCCATAATATTCAACACCATCGATTGCGAAGGCGCGCGGCGGCAATCCGAGCGGCGCAAGGAGCGAGGCTGGATACTGGCCTTGAAACGCAAGATTATGGATGGTGATCACGGTCGCCGGGCGCCGGCGGCCGTCATAGGTGAGATAGGCGGCGGTCAACCCCGCCTGCCAATCGTGTGCATGGACAACGTCGGGCCGAAATCGAGGACATTCCCCAAACGCGAGACGGGCGGCAGTCTGGCAGAGCGCCGCGAAACGGAAGGGATTGTCCGGCCAGTCGTGGCCGTCTGGACTCACGTAAGGGCCCCCGGAACGCGCGAAGAGATGCGGAGCATCGAGCACGAAGAGGTCGAGCCCGGCGGCCATCGTATGCAGCACGCTGGCGACATCCCCAAAAAGATCCGGCTCGGTCCACACCCGCTCGGCAGCCGTGATTTTGTTCATCACCGCCGGATAGCCAGGAATGAGCGTGACGACCGCGACATCCTCGGCCGCGAGCGCGCTGGCAAGCGCCCCGGCAACATCAGCAAGACCACCGGTCTTGATGAGCGGATAGATCTCCGACGCCACCGCGAGGACCGTGAGGCTGCTCATGCGCTGAGCCTGTCGATCATTTCCTGCGTAATTAATGCAATGCCATTCTCGGTGCGGCGGAATCGTTTGGCATCGGCATTTGCCTCCTCGCCCACGACAAGGCCTTCAGGAATTTTCACGCCGCGATCGATCACGACGTTCGAGAGTCGCGCCGAACGCCCGACATCGACGTAAGGCAAAATGACCGCGTTTTCGATCGTGCAATAGGAATTGACGCGCACGCCGGTGAAAAGAACCGAGCGACGAATTTGCGCACCGGAGATTATGCAACCGCCGGAGACGAGGGAAGAAACCGCCATGCCCCGGCGGCCTTCCTCATCATGGACGAATTTCGCAGGAGGTGTCACCGCACCATCGGTCCAAATCGGCCAGTCACGATCGAAAAGGTCAAGATCAGGAACGACTCCGGTCAAATCGATGTTCGCCGCCCAGTAGGCATCGACGGTTCCGACATCACGCCAATAGGCTTGCGCCTCGTTCGACGAGCGCACGCAAGAATTTGAGAACCGATGCGCGACGGCCTTTCCGTGTTCCACAATGTGAGGGATGATGTCCTTGCCGAAATCCCGGCTCGAGCCGGGCGCGGCAGCATCGCGTGTCAACTGCTCAAAAAGAAACTTCGTCTCAAAAACGTAAATGCCCATCGAGGCCAGACAACGATCAGCACAGCCCGGCATGGCGGGAGGCTCACGTGGCTTCTCGATGAAAGAGACGATCCTGTTTGACTTGTCGATGTGCATGACGCCGAAGCCGGACGCCTCGTTGCAGGGCACTTCGAGGCACCCGACGGTCACGTCGGCGCCCGAGTCTACATGCTGTTGCAGCATGAGCTCATAATCCATTTTGTAGATATGATCACCGGCGAGAACGACCATATATTTCGGTTCGCGATCCCCGATGATGTCGATATTCTGGTAAATTGCGTCGGCCGTACCCGCGTACCATTGGTTTTCGGAAACTCTTTGGCTTGCCGGAAGAATATCGAAGCTCTCATTGCTTCCGGCCCGGAAGAAGTTCCAGCCGCGGGTGAGATGGCCAATCAGACTGTGCGCCTTATATTGTGTCGCGACGCCGATCCTGCGGATGCCAGAATTCAAAGCATTGGAAAGGGCGAAGTCGATGATCCGCGACTTGCCGCCGAAATAGACCGCCGGCTTGGCTCGCCGGTCTGTCAATTCCAAGAGACGGCTCCCGCGGCCGCCCGCGAGAACGAAAGCCATGGCCTGACGCCCGATCGGCGCGCTCAGTCTCATCCGTGTCTCTCTCCAGGTTCCCTTGAGCCGCTACGAAAGCAAAGCTTAACGGGAGCTGCTCGTCACTGATCCGCGAATTGGAAATAAAGAGCCGCAAGCGGCGGCAGCGTCAGTTCGGCTGAGGCCGGAAAGCCATGCGAAGGGCTGTTCCCGGCGCCAATCCCTCCGAAATTGCCAATGCCGGAACCGCCGTAAATCTCCGCATCCGTGTTGAGAATCTCGCGCCACCATCCCGCCCACGGCAGCCCGATCCGATAGCCATAGCGAGGCACTGGCGTGAAATTAGCCACCATGACCACCGGCGGATCTTCTGCTGCTCCATAGCGCGCGAAAGCTACCACAGACTGCTCATGATCATCGACGACGATCCAGCGGAAGCCTTCCGGCTCGCAATCTCGCGCATGCAGAGCCGACAGCGTCCGGTGAAGGCGGTTCAAATCCCCGACGAGCCGCTGAATCCCTCTATGCGGCGCAAATTCAAGCAGGTCGAAATCGAGTCCGCGATCCTCACTCCACTCGCGGCGCTGGGCGAACTCCTGACCCATGAACAAAAGCTTCTTGCCCGGATGAGCCCACATATAGCCATAGTAAGCGCGAAGATTTGCAAATTTCTGCCAATCGTCGCCCGACATCTTATTGAGCAGCGAGCCCTTGCCGTGCACGACCTCGTCGTGGCTGAGCGGCAGCACGAAATTCTCCGAGAAAGCATAGAGAAGACCGAAGGTCAGCCCCTCGTGGTGCCACTTCCGATGCACTGGATCGAGGGCCATATACGCAACCGTATCGTGCATGAAACCAAGGTTCCATTTGAACCCGAAGCCGAGGCCGCCCGCATGCGTTGGCTCGGAGACGCGAGGCCACGCCGTCGATTCCTCCGCAAAGGTGACAGCGCCCGGGTGCGACGCATAAACGAGTTCATTGAACCGCTTTAAAAATGCCGCAGCTTCCCGATTGTCGTTACCGCCATCGCTGTTCGGCAGCCATTCGCCGGGCTTGCGCGAATAATCGAGGTAAAGCATTGAGGCAACGGCATCGACGCGAAGCCCGTCCACGTGATAACGGTCAAGCCAGAACAGCGCATTCGCTGCAAGAAACGCCGTGACCTCGCGGCGGCCGAAATCATAGATCGCGGTGTTCCAGTCGGGATGAAAGCCAAGCCGCGGATCGGCATGTTCATAAAGAGGCTCGCCATCAAATTGTGCGAGGCCGTGAATGTCGGTCGGGAAATGCGCCGGAACCCAGTCGAGGATGACACCAAGCCCCGCTGCATGCGCTTTATCGACAAAGAGCGCAAAACCTGCTGGATCACCAAAACGGCGGGTCGGCGCAAATAGCCCGATCGGCTCGTAGCCCCAGGAGGCGTCGAGTGGATGCTCCGAGATGGGAAGCAGTTCGATATGTGTAAAGCCAAGCTCGGACACATAAGGTATGAGGCGGGACGCGAGCTCGTCATAGGACAAAAACCGCCCGTCCTCCCCCCGCATCCAGGAGCCGAGATGAACTTCATAAATCGTCATCGGCTTGCGTCTCGGGTCACCGGTCTTGCGGCTTTCGAGATAATTCGCGTCGGTCCAGGCAAAGTGCTCAGTATCGGCGACGATCGAGGCAGTTGAGGGTCGGAATTCGCCCGAAAAGCCGAGCGGATCGGCCTTCAGGGGGAGAAGACGGCCATCATTTGAGATGATTTCATATTTATAGACGGCCCCCTCTGTGACGCCAGGAGCGAAAATCTCCCAAAGGCCGGAATCGACGCGCTTGCGCATCTGATGTCTGCGCCCATCCCAGGCGTTGAAATCGCCAACCACAGATACGCGCCGTGCGTGCGGTGCCCAGACCGCAAAATGCACGCCCTCGATCCCTTCGAGCCGCATGATTTGCGCCCCGAGCCGTTCATAGAGCCGGCGATGGGTGCCTTCCACCAAGAGATAATCATCTGTCGCGCCGAGCACCGGCGGCAAGGCATAGGGATCGACAAATTCCCAAATTCCGCCCGCGTTCGCCGCCCGCAGCCGATAAGGGAACCGGCGCATCCTTTTTTTGGCTAGGCCTTCGAAAAAGCCATCGCCACGGGGTGACAGTTCGACCACGGCAGAGCCATCCGAGGGTACCGCAGTCACGCTCTCGGCATGCGGAACCAGGGCGCGGACCACGACTCCCTCCTCAGTCTCATGCGGACCGAGCACGGCGAAAGGATCGGCATGGCGTGCCGCCAACAAGGCCTGCATCGCTTCATCGCCGACCCACCACTTTGGTCTTTCGGCGGGTTGCTTGTTGCCGCCCCTTTTCCGCCCTATCCACCACATCTCATGCCTTTCCGGGCGGCCGCACCGGAACGTCCCAGATTTCCTCGGCGTATTCGCTGATCGCGCGATCTGAGGAGAACCAGCCCATATGCGCCGTATTAAGGGCGGCCGCTTGCCACCAAGCGTGCTTGTCGCGCCAGCGCCGGAAGACAGAGCGCTGCGTTTCGTAATAGCTATCGAAATCAGCCGTCACGAGAAAATAGTCGTTGTTCCTCAGCATGTCGACGAGGCCGCGATAGCGGTCTGGGTCGTCCGGTGAGAAAACGCCTGAAGCGACCGCGTCAAGAACTTCGGCGAGTTTGTCCGACTGGTCGATGGCCGCGCGGCCATCGAGCCCCTGCCGGCGCCGCGCTTCGACTTCCTCCGCCGTCAGCCCGAAAATGAAGATGTTTTCCGCGCCAACTCTCTCACGGATCTCGACATTGGCCCCATCGAGGGTGCCAATTGTCAAGGCGCCGTTCAGGGCGAATTTCATGTTGCCGGTGCCGGAGGCCTCCATGCCGGCCGTCGAGATCTGCTCGGAAAGGTCGGCCGCAGGGATAATGCGTTCAGCAAGGCTCACATTGTAGTTTGGGAGGAAGACGACTTTCAGAAGTCCCCGCACCGTCGGATCTGAATTTACGATTTCGGCAACATCGTTGGCGAGCCTAATGATCAACTTCGCCGTGGCGTAGCTCGCCGCCGCCTTGCCGGCGAAGATCTTCACCCGCGGGATCCAATCGCGCATCGGTTGGGCACGGATCGCATCATAGACGGCAACAGCTTCCAGTATATTGAGGATCTGACGCTTGTATTCGTGGATACGCTTGATCTGCACATCGAAGAGCGCATCTGGATCGAGCACGACACCGAGCCGCTGGCGGACGAGCTTGGCGAGCGCGACCTTGTTCGCCCGGCGCTGTGCGGCGTAACGCTCTTGGAACGAAGAATCGCCAGCAACGCCAGCAATCTTCTCCAGCATGGTCGGATCATCGAAAATCCGGTCGCCCGCGACCTCGGTCAAAAGCGCAGTCAAACCAGGATTGGCCTCCTTGAGCCACCGGCGGAAGGTAATACCATTGGTTTTGTTCGTGATCCGCCCCGGGAGGACAGAATCAAGATCGCGGAACACCGTGGTCTTCATCAACTCCGAATGGAGCTTCGAGACGCCATTCACCTTGTGCGATCCCAAAAACGCAAGATGGCCCATACGAACGCGACGCCCATGCGCCTCATCGATCAGCGACAACGCCGAGAGTCTCTCACCGCTCAAGTCTGGAAGCTTGCTCATTTGGGCGAGATGAATGGCGTTGATGAGATAAATGATCTGCATATGGCGCGGCAGCAGCCGTTCCATCAAGGGCACCGGCCAGGTCTCCAGCGCCTCTGGTAGGAGAGTGTGATTGGTATAGCTGATCGTGGCTTGCGTGGTTGCCCAGGCATCGCGCCAAGGGACCTCATGAAGGTCGACGAGAATGCGCATGAGCTCGGCAACCGCGATCGCCGGATGGGTGTCGTTGAGCTGGATCGCTACCTTATCGGCAAGCGACTCGATGCTACCATGCTGGCTGAGATGGCGGCGCACCAAGTCTTGCAGCGAGGCCGAGGCGAAGAAATACTCCTGACGCAGGCGCAGTTCCTCCCCCGCGGGCGTGGCATCGCTTGGATAAAGCACCTTGGAGATCGATTCCGCGCGAACCCTGTCCATCAGCGCGCCAACATGGTCGCCTCGGTGAAACATATCGAGCTGGAGCGGATCTGGCGCCCGCGCCGACCACAACCGGAGCGCATTGACATGGGTTCCACGCCAGCCGGGAATCGGCGTGTCATAGGCAACGGCCTTGACCACCTCGCCAGGGTGCCAAATATGCTTGACCGATCCGTCCTCGCGATGTTCGGCCTCGATGCGGCCGCCGAAGCCGATTGCGTATTCAAATTCCGGTCGCGCGAATTCCCAGGGATTTCCGAACGATAGCCAGTCTTCGGGGTATTCGAGCTGACAGCCATCCTTGATGCGCTGGCGGAACAAGCCATGGTCGTACCGGATGCCATAGCCGTAGGCGGCGATCGAGAGCGTCGCCATGCTCTCCATGAAGCAGGCGGCAAGGCGGCCAAGCCCGCCGTTGCCGAGCGCCGCGTCCGGCTCAAGTTCGCGCAACTCCTCAAGATCGACCCCAAGCTCGGCGAGCGCGGCACGGGTCTCATCGATCATCTCCATATTGGACAGCGCATCGATGAGCAGCCGGCCAATCAGGAATTCGAGGCTGAGATAATAGACCCGCTTGCGGCGCGTTCGCTGGGCTTCGTCGTTCGAGGCGATCCAGCGTTCGACGACCCGATCGCGAACGGTGAGCGCGGTCGCGACGAACCAGTCACGCGGACGGGCGGTGGCGATGCGCTTGCCAATCGCGTAGGTGAGTTTGTCAACAATAGCGTCGCGGATCGCGCTAACATCCGTTCGAGACTTCGCGCGGGTTCCGACTCCTGGCACTCTTGTTTCAGCGCCGTCGGTTTCAATATCCGATTTCATCGTGGCGGACCTCCTTCGTTCACCCAAGGACCGCCCGGCACGCCGAGACGCACCCTGGCACAACGGCCCGAGATCTACTCAATCGATCCGTTCCGGGTGTTCCCCCCCAAAAAGCTGCGACTTCACGCGCGCGGCATTTTGCGGTCCAATATGTTTTTTCTTCTTGATGTCCGCCGCCCAATGTTCGCTTTCCACTATATGGAGTGGCCCCGGATGCCGCAACAAAAGTTTACCGCCGCGCCATCTTATTCGGCTGCAAGCGGCGACGGCCTTGAGTTGGCCGCACGTTGGAATAAAGGATAAGATCAGGCCGGTAGCGCTTCGAATGCGCGGAGGGGACGGATGGAATGGAGCTAGGGGTGCGAGACCCCGCAGCGGTCAAGACTTCGGCCTTTCTATTGCCAGGAAGCGGTCATGGACACTAAACAGAAGACTTGGACGATCTGGTACGCTGTTGCGGTCATTTTCGGCGTGCTTCTCTTGCAACAATACTGGGTTACATCACAGCAAACCGAAGCTATTCCCTATAGCGAATTCGAGCAGCTCGTCACCGATAAAAACATCGCGGATGTTGTGATCGGCCAGGATATGATCGAGGGAACGCTTAAAAAACCAGGACCGGACGGCAAAACCAAATTTGTTACGGTCAGGGTCGATCCGGCGATCGCCGATAAGCTTCTAGCCGAAGGCATCAAAGTATCCGGAGCACCACCGACGGGCTTCATTGGCACTATCCTAGCCTGGACCATTCCCGTCGTTATTTTCTATGTCATTTGGATTTTCCTCTTGCGCCGGTTCGCCGGCGGACAAGGGCTCGGCGGGCTCATGACCGTTGGAAAATCACGCGCAAAAGTCTATGTCGAAACCGACACGAAGGTCACCTTTAAAGACGTCGCGGGAGTCGACGAGGCAAAGTTTGAGCTTCAGGAGGTCGTCTCCTTCCTCAAGAACCCAAAATCCTACGGCCGGCTTGGCGCCCACGCTCCCAAGGGCATCCTTCTTGTCGGTCCTCCCGGCACGGGCAAAACCCTGCTGGCCCGCGCCGTCGCTGGTGAAGCTGGCGTCTCGTTCTTCTCGATATCGGGCTCCGAATTCGTCGAAATGTTCGTCGGAGTTGGCGCCGCCCGGGTGCGCGATCTTTTCGAACAAGCCCGCAAGGCAGCGCCCTGCATCATCTTCATCGATGAACTCGACGCGCTTGGCCGCTCCCGCCAGGCGGGCGGCTTCGGCGGCCTCGATGAGAAAGAGCAGACGCTCAACCAGCTTCTCGCCGAGCTCGATGGTTTCGACCCTTCAACCGGAGTCATATTGCTCGCCGCGACAAACCGGCCAGAAATCCTCGACCCTGCCCTCCTGCGCGCTGGCCGCTTCGATCGGCAAGTCCTCGTCGATCGCCCTGACCACCGGGGCCGCCTCGAGATTCTGAAAGTCCATATGAAAAAAATCCTCCTCGACCCAAAAGCCGATCTCGACCGCATCGCCAGCATGACGACGGGCTTTACCGGCGCCGATATCGCAAACCTCGTGAATGAGGCGGCAATCGTCGCGACCCGGCGCAACAGCACGAAAGTAACATTCGAAGATGTGACGGCCGCGATCGAACGCATCATCGCGGGTCTTGAAAAGAAGAGCAGGATTTTGTCGCCGCCGGAGCGCCGCCGCGTCGCCTATCACGAAATGGGCCATGCCTTGGTTGCGGCGAGTTTGCCTGGTGTCGATCCCGTATTGAAAGTCTCGATCATTCCGCGCGGTGTCGGCGCTCTCGGCTATACGATCCAGCACCCGACGGAAGACCGCTTTCTCCTGGCGGCGAGCGAGTTGCGCAATCGCATTGCCGTCCTCATGGGGGGGCGGGCCGCTGAGGTCCTTCTTTTTGAAGGCGATATTTCGACGGGCGCCGCCGATGACCTCCAGAGGGCGACCGAAATCGCTACTGAGATGGTGACTCGCTACGGCATGGCCGAAAGCCTTGGCCAGCGCACTTACAAGCCCGCGCCGCAAGGCTTTCTCACGGGGCAGGTGGCCGAAAAGCCAGTGGCGTCGGAAGCCACACTGCGCGAGATCGATCTGAGCGTGCGCGAAATCGTGGCCGAAGCCTTCGAAAAGGCGCGCATTGTTCTAACGAAGCGGCGTGCCGACCTCGAGGCCGGTGCCGAACTCTTGCTTAAGAGAGAATCGATTACGGCGGAGGAATTTCCAGCCATCCAGCAAGAGAAGCCAGCCAAAAAGCTCCCGATCGCACCAGCCACCTCAGCCTGACCGTAGCCCTGCCGTAGATCACGCCATGTCCATGACGCCACACCGGGGGGTTGCGGAGGAAGCCGTCGAGCGAATCGAGGGAAACCTCGAGGCGGGCGTTCTTTTTCTTTGCGACCATGCGAGCAATGCGCTGCCAAAAGCCTATGGCACGCTCGGCCTCGGCAAGGCCCAGCTCGACAGCCATATTGCCTTTGATATTGGTGCAGCTTGTCTCACTCGCCGTCTCGCCAAGATTTTCGGGGCCCCCGCCCTATTGTCGCGATTTTCGCGGCTCCTCATCGATCCCAATCGGGGCGCCGACGATCCAACGCTCGTCATGCGGCTTTCGGACGGCGAGATCATCCCCGGAAACGCCCGAATCGGCGCCGAAGAGATCGAACATCGCCGCACGCATTATTGGGAACCCTACCGCGCCGCAGTCGCCACAACCATCGGAGCGATGCTGAACCACGGAATACCACCCGCTATCGTTTCGATCCACACATTTACCCCGACTTGGAAAAGTCGGCCAAGGTTGTGGGAGGTCGGAGTCTTGTGGGACAGCGATCCGCGTTTCGCCAAGCCCCTCATCGCGGCGCTCGTCGCAGACGGGTTCCTTGTCGGCGACAACGAACCGTATGATGGAGCGCTAAAGGGCGATACATTGGACGAAGAGGTCACGCGCTGGGGGCTCGCAGGCCTTCTTATCGAGACACGCCAGGATCTCGTGAGCACCGAAGAGGACACCGCGGCTTTCGCCGAACGCCTTGCGCGCCTTCTGCGCCCGATCCTCGCGCTGCCCGAACTCCGTTGCCAGGCGTTTTTCCCGAGCCGCACCGGACGCCATGTTTGAGCCTCAAGCGCTGCGGCGGCCTGCCCTGCACGGTGACAGGATTGCGGGGATTGTGGCTCATACACCTTGACGCCCGCTGGCCAAGCCCCCATTGCGGTTTTTCATGCCTTGCGAGCGGAGCCGGCTATCCTCTCCTTCGCAAGCCGGCGTCCAACTAAAGGGAAAACGTGGGTGATGGACGATATAGCCAGGACTGGGGTTGCGGCGCAGGAACTCACGCAATTCGTCGAGAGGGTCGAACGGCTGGAGGAAGAAAAGAAGGCGATTTCTGACGATATTCGCGACGTCTATGCCGAAATGAAAGGGCGTGGTTTCGACGTGCGCGCTGTGCGGCAAATCATCAAGATCAGAAAGCAGGACCATTCGGAGCGCAAGGAAATGGAAGCCATTCTGGAACTCTATATGTCGGCCCTCAACATGACATGACCGCGCCGCACATTCTGATCTCTCTGTGCCGCGATGCAAAAGATATCCGGCTGGCACCCGACAGCAAAATCTGGACGAATCGAAGTCACGAGCGGGCGCTTCGCGTGGACAACAGTGATCTCCTCATCATAATGGGCGGCGATCGCGGGGGCGGTCGCAGCTCACGCTGCGCAAAGGAGATCGCGTAACCGTCTTCGCCGCCGGTCGTCTGCCTTCGGATTCATCCGAACCGGCGATAATATTGGCGCGCCGAAAGAGATTCGAGCTTCCGACCCCTGGATTCCGAGCTTGCTGAGCAGACGACGACTCTGCGCGCTCAAAGACATGCGTCAAGATAGAACATGCAACGGGACGCAACGAGCACTGCCAGGGGAACACTATGGCGAAAACATCACCTGCTGCCAGCTTGGCACTGTCTAGTTCCAATCGTCGGTATGCGCACTATCTGCTCAGGAACTCGCATTCATCTTTAAAGCAGGTTGAAGCGATCGAGGGGCGTCAATCTCGTTGGTCCGTGCAATCGTTAGTCCTGCTTCAAAGACGCTTTGCGTTCTTAGGTGACTGTCCAAAAGAGATCTGGAACGATCAGCCACATGAAGCTGTTGAGCCTCTCAAGACTAGCAAGGTCATGTCCATTATTCCACGGTCTCCCCGACCTTCAGTGGCCTGGGCGAGGATACAGCGTGGGAAGTTGTCTAATATCAAGGTGAGCAGAAGCACTGCATCGAAACTTGCATTGCCGGGGCTCGTCACGCCGATGTCATCTGAAAGGCGAGGGGCCCATTTTGAGGATTTGGCATTGCCAAAATCCTCATGAAGCGGCAATTTCGTCCAAGATCAGATTTGATAAACGTCGGTCCAAAATCTAGCGTGGCGGGCGAAAAATCTTGAATAGGCGAGATCAACCGCAGCAATCCCAGTTGGCAATCCGCTCGGGCGCCGCGTCGGACCACAATCCGACCGGACTGCCTAACAAGGCACGACCTAAATGCCCGCGTTTGGTGGGCGACAAGCATACACGCTGCGCAGTCTTCCTGGCGCCGATCATCCTAACAGCGTGTCAGCCGGCCGTCCTCGACCCGCAAGGGTCTGTCGGGCTTTCCGAAAAGATGATCCTGACCGACTCGCTTGCCATCATGCTTGCCATCATCATTCCGACGATCGCCGCGACGTTCGCCTTTGCTTGGTGGTTTCGAGCCTCTCATCTGAGGGCAAGCTATTTGCCGGATTGGGCCTATTCGGGCCGCATCGAGCTGATCGTCTGGAGCATCCCCCTATTGGTGATTATGCTCCTCGGCGGCGTGGCCTGGATCGGATCCCACGAGCTCGACCCCGCACAGCCTTTGACATCAAGCACGCCGCCGCTCGAAGTGCAGGTCGTTTCGTTGGATTGGAAGTGGCTCTTCATCTACCCGCGCCAGGGCATTGCGAGCGTCAACCAGCTTGTGGTTCCCGCCGGCAGGCCCGTTCACTTTTCCCTGACGTCGGCAAGTGTGATGAATGCCTTCTTCATACCGCAGCTCGGCAGCATGATCTACACAATGAACGGCATGACAACGCAGTTGAATCTGCAAGCGAACACCCCCGGCTCCTTCCACGGACTCTCGAGCCACTTTAGCGGTGATGGCTTCGCGGACATGCATTTCGACGTGCTTGCGCTGCAAGCGGAGCAGTTCAATGCCTGGGTCGAAGCTACGCACAGCTCGGGCCCAACCCTCAATCCTGAAACTTACGCTGCGCTCGCGAGGCAGAGCATGAATATCCCTCCGTTCACCTTCCGTGCTGCCGATCCCGGGCTGTTTCAGCAGGTCGTGACACAACAATTGCCGCCTGGGCCTGGCCCGCGGACCGGGCGGCCTAATCCGAGCGTTTCGCCGCGGATGGAGAATTGATATGTGGGGCAAGCTCAGTTGGGCGGCGATCCCGTTCGACCAGCCGATCCCGCTGATCGCATCGGGCCTAGTCGGCGCCGTAATCATCGCGGTCCTCGCTTGGGTTACATTGAAAGGGTGGCTCCCCTATCTTTGGCGGGAGTGGATTACCAGCGTCGATCACAAGCGCATCGGGGTCATGTACGTCGTGCTTGCGATGGTGATGCTGCTGCGCGGCTTTACCGATGCGATCATGATGCGGTCGCAACAGGCCCTCGCGTTCCGGTCCCCAGGCTACCTGCCCCCTGAACATTACGACCAAATCTTCTCGGCGCACGGCACGCTGATGATCTTCTTTGTTGCGATGCCCTTTGTCATTGGGTTGATGAACTTCGTCGTGCCTTTGCAGCTCGGGATCCGCGACGTCGCGTTTCCCACGCTCAATTCGGTCGGCTTCTGGCTTACCGCCACCGGAGCGCTGCTGGTCAATATTTCGCTGCTCGTTGGAGAGTTCGCACGTACCGGGTGGCTGCCATATCCGCCACTTTCCGAGCTCACTTACTCGCCCGGTGTCGGTGTCGATTACTACCTCTGGTCACTTGAAATTTCGGGTGTCGGAACCTTACTGGCGGGAATCAACCTCGTCACCACGGTCCTGAAGCTTCATGCTCCTGGCATGACGTACATGCGCATGCCGGTATTCTGTTGGACGACGCTCGCCTCCAACCTACTGATCGTCGCGGCATTTCCGATCCTCACGGCAACTCTGACCATGTTGGTGCTGGACCGGTACCTTGGTTTCCACTTTTTCACCAACGAAGCCGGCGGCAACATGATGATGTTCATGAATCTTATTTGGGCGTGGGGACATCCAGAGGTTTACATCCTCGTTCTGCCTGCCTTCGGCGTATTTTCGGAGGTGGTCTCGACATTCTCCGGCAAGCCGCTTTTCGGCTATCGCTCGATGGTTGCCGCGACAATGGCGATCTGTATCCTCTCTTTCACGGTCTGGCTTCACCACTTCTTCACAATGGGTGCCGGCGCCGATGTCAATGCGGTCTTCGCCATCACGTCGATGATCATTGCGGTGCCCACCGGCGTCAAGATTTTCAACTGGCTTTTCACGATGTACGGTGGCCGGATCGTTTATTCGACGCCAATGTTGTGGTCGATCGGCTTTATGGTCACTTTCGTGATTGGCGGGATGACCGGCGTTCTGCTGGCGGTTCCTCCGGCGGACTTTGTGCTTCACAACAGTCTTTTTCTCGTCGCCCATTTTCACAACACCATCATAGGCGGGGTTCTTTTCGGCGCCTTCGCCGGCTACACCTATTGGTTCCCAAAGGCGTTTGGCTTCCGGCTGCACGAAGGACTCGGCAAGGCCTCTTTCTGGTGCTGGACCCTAGGCTTCTACGTCGCTTTCATGCCGCTCTACATCCTCGGCCTCATGGGAATGACCCGTCGGATGCAGCACTACGACGTTTCGGTTTGGCATCCATGGTTGCTCATCGCAGCCGGCGGCGCGGCGATCATCCTGCTCGGAATCATCCTGCAGATCGCCCAGCTCGTGATCAGCATTCGTCACCGCGAAAAGCTTCGCGACGAAACCGGTGATCCTTGGAACGGGCGTTCCCTTGAATGGGCGACCCCTTCCCCTCCACCGGCCTTCAACTTCGCCGTGTTCCCTCATATCGATGGCAAAGACGCCTACTGGGGGATGAAGGAGCGCGCACTCGCGCAGGTGAGGCCTAGCGAGGAACCCGGCTATGCAGACATCGAGATGCCAAGAAATAGCCCGACCGGCTTCGTCTGTGCCTTCTTTGCGACCGTCATGGGTTTCGCGCTGATCTGGCACATCTGGTGGATTGCGGGCCTTGCTGCGTTGGGTGCTTACGCAACCTTCGTCGCCTTTGCCTGGCGTGACGTTGATGAATACATTATTCCGGCGGAAACAGTCGCGCGCATCGATCGAGCCAACCGCGGTGCGCGCAGTGTGGTGCTCGCCCGTCGGCAGGGGGCGCCATGACGATCTTCGAAGTCGCCCCCCACCGAGATCTCGCCGACCGCCAGCACATCCTTGAGCACGCGGCCGGCGGCCCGGCATCGAAGCGCATCGTCACCGCCTACGGTTTCTGGATTTTCCTGCTGAGCGACATTGTCATGTTCTCCGCCTTCTTCGCCGCCTACGTGGTGCTGGTCGGCGACACGGCAGGGGGACCAAGCGGCCGGGAGCTGTTCAACCTGACCAACGTCGGACTGGAGACCGCGTTCCTTCTCGTCTCGAGCTTCACGGTCGGTCTCGCAAGCCTCGGGGTCCGAGCGCATAGCGGATCCTGGTTTTATGGCGCGATGGCCGCGACCTTCATATTTGGAGCACTATTTCTGAGCATTGAGATCCGGGAATTCGCGGGCATGGTTGCGCGTGGGGCAGGCCCGACACGGAGCGCGTTCCTCTCCGCCTTCTTCACGCTGGTCGGATGCCATGGCTTGCATATCACCGTCGGCCTGTTGTGGCTGCTGACGATGGTGGCGCAAGTCTTCGCCAAAGGCTATCGGGCCGACATCCTTCGGCGCATGCTGTGCTTCAGCCTGTTTTGGCACGCCCTGGACATCATTTGGGTTGCGATATTCACGGTGGTCTATTTGATGGGGGCCGCGCAATGAGTCAGTCCGAGGCGACGAGTCAGCACAGACATCCGTCGGACACCGCGCCGGGCGATGAGCGCCTCGATCGCGAAGAAATCGGTGAAGGAATTAAGAGCTATCTGATTGGGTTGGCGCTCGCCACTTTGCTCACCGCTGTGTCCTTTTTCATCTCGGGCACGACACTCGTCTGGGGTCCGAGCATTCCTGTTGCTTTGGTCGTTCTCGCAATCGCGCAGATGGGGGTTCACCTCGTCTTTTTCCTCCACATCACAACCGGCCCAGACAACGTCAATAACGTCATGGCGCTCGCCTTTGGCGTGCTGATCGTCCTGCTGCTCCTCGCCGGCTCACTCTGGATCATGGCGAATTTGAACCACAACATGGCCTACAATGGCGAAATCATGCAGATGCAGCCCGAAAGCGGACCGGAGATCCGCACCGTGACTTTGAAGGGCGTCATTGCTCCCATCGTGACAACGCCGGTAGGCACGCGGGTGTCCGGGGTGATCCAGTCGGTTCGTTGCGAGGCCAACACGCAAGTGAAGGTGGGCGAGCGTTGCGCGAAAATCGATCCGCACCCCTATCAAATCACCGTTGACCAAACCACAGCCGACCTGCAAGCAGCGGAGGCTCGGCTCGAAAAGGACAAAGCGAATCTTGCCTTGGCGAAAACTACCCTCGAAAATGCCGAGGCGCTGGCGAAACGCCGGGTCATTTCCCGAAAAGCGCTCGACAAGTCGCGTAAGTCTTTTGAGACGGCGCAGGCGGAGACAAACCGCGGGAAGGCAAAGATTGCCGACCTTCAAGCGGCGCTTGGCGCTGCCGAGACCAACCTCGGGGCTACCGATATTGTTTCGCCGCTTGACGGAACCGTGCTGTCGCGCAACGTCGAGTCGGGCCAGACGGTCACGGCGGACTCGAAAACGCCGCTTTTCGTCATCGCTGGCGATCTCTCCCTTATTCACATCGCGACCACGATCAGCGCGAAGGACAGCCGCGAGTTCAAGCTCGGTGATAAAGCGACGTTCACCGTCGCAGCTTTTCCGGACCGTCAGTTCTCTGGCACGGTGACGCAAATTCGGCCATCGCCGCAAACAGATGAGCACGCGGTCACGACAGACATTGTCATCAGCGCATCCAATCCGGATCTAATGCTCAAGCCCGGCATGCCGGCAACAATCAGGCTTGTAATCGAATGACGCGATGACGTCCGTCGGCTTCAACGGAGATTGAGCATAAATATTCTCAAGCAGATCTGGAGACTTGCGAGTGTGGTTCTATGCGAGCAGTTTCGAGGCGGAGCCCTTCCACCCCACCTAATGGTCATCCGGCGATCACGAAGGGCTGCACCAAGTGAGACGCAATCATCTCACTGAACGGCTTCTCCGTGAAGCGTCACATCAAGCCCCTCCAGTTCCACATCGCTGCTTACTCTTAATCCGAGACGGCTGTCGATAATTTTGAGGATGACCAATGAAATGATCGCGTCGTAAGCAGCTACGATGACGACGCCGATCAGCTGGTTCAATACCTGATGAGCATTGCCTTCGATGAGTCCCGGTGTGCCGCCATACTCCTTGATCGCAAAGACCCCGGTAAGGATGGCGCCGCTCGCCCCGCCGATCGCGTGCACGCCGAAGCAATCGAGGGCGTCGTCATAACCAAGCAGCGCTTTAAGCCATGTCACCGCCGCATAACACAGCACGCCCGCTGCGACGCCGATCGCCATCGAACCCGCTGGGCCGACGAAACCGGACGCTGGCGTGATGGCGACGAGGCCAGCCACCGCGCCCGAACAGATGCCGATGACGGTTGGTTTGCGGCGATGGGCCCATTCGACGAACATCCAGGTGAGCGCCGCCACGGCGGTGGCGACTTGCGTGACTGTCATCGCCATGCCCGCCTGGATTCCCGCTGTGACAGCCGAACCGGCGTTGAAACCAAACCAGCCTACCCACAATAGCGAGGCGCCGATGAAGGTGAGCACGACATTGTGTGCCGGGCCAGTATCTCTGCGCTTGCCAAGCATCAAGGCGCACATCAAGCCGGCGACGCCTGAGTTCACGTGAACCACCGTACCACCCGCGAAATCGAGGACTTTGATGCGCGCCGCGTCGTTGGTGCTGTTTAGGAATCCATCTGGTCCCCAAACCCAATGTGCAATCGGTGCATAGACGAAGATCGCCCAAAGCCCAATGAACCACAACATTGCCGAGAACTTCATGCGCTCGGCAAATGCCCCCGCGATGAGAGCGGGCGTGATGATCGCGAACGTCATCTGGAAACACAGGTAGACGGTTTCGGGAATCGTCGGCGCGAGCGGATTGGGATTACCGACGCCTACCTCGATATCGCTCAAAATGCCTTGCAAGAACGCGCGATCGAACCCGCCGATAAACGCCGTACCAGCGCGAAATGCCAGGCTATAGGTCACGATCGCATAAAGCACGGTGACGAGACAGGTAATGGCAAAGCTGGTCATGACCGTGTCGCCGACGTTCTTCTTGCGGACCATCCCACCGTAGAAAAGTCCGAGGCCCGGAACGGTCATCATCAGAACAAGCGCCACCGAGGTGAGCATCCAGGCAGTGTCACCAGAATTGGGCGCGCATGCTGTCAAGATCTTGGCGTCGCAGGCTGGCGGCGCCGGAGCTGCTTCTTGTGCGACCGAAGAATCGGCAAAAAACAGCGCTGCGAAGGCTGCGACGAGGAAGACGACGCAGGCCAGAAATCCGAACGTCACAATACGCATGGATCTGTTCCGCATCCCCGTCTCTCCTCTAGCTGATGTCCAAGGTCTACAGTGCTGCGTTGTCTGTCTCTCCGGTGCGAATCCGCAGGGCGCGCTCGATGTTCGTGACGAAAATCTTGCCATCCCCGATCTGACCGGTGCGCGCCGACTTCACGATCGCGTCGATCACCGCATCGACGACATCGGCGCGAATTGCGACTTCGATCTTGAGCTTTGGAATAAAGTTCACCGTATATTCGGCGCCGCGGTAAATCTCTGTGTGTCCCTTTTGATGCCCGAATCCTCTGACTTCCGTGACGGTCATCCCGGTGACGCCAACCTCTGTCAGCGCATTTCGCACTTCTTCGAGCTTGAACGGCTGAATGATAGCGATGACGAGTTTCACAGAAGCCCCCAGCCTCAGATAAAGAATGCAGATCAAGCCTGTCTCTCAAGTGCGAAATCAAGATGTTATGCAAAAATCGTTCTCAGAGCCATGTGCCAGACGTCTCAATCAAGCGCGTAAGCTCACCAGATGAACGCGGGCCAGCCCGCGTAGAGAGTCAACACAGAAGACAATGTTGGTTTGCATTAAGAGGAACAACTCAATTGCCGGAGACCTGAGCAATAGATAGGCGTCTGACTAATAATCAGGCTGAATGCACTCGCTTTATACGAACAGCTTATCAATTCCCTTCGACTTTCTATGACCACGTTCGGCAACCCGACCGGGGAGGCACTATCCAGCTTAAGAATCCGCTGCTTGCGGCGCTGGTCGCACCCTTTGGACAGCCATCATGTTCATCATAATCCTCCCAATCTTTTGCGATTTGGCTACCGCAAATTCGCCCGGCTCCGTGGTGAGCATGAACGATTTTATGGTCGCTGGGTTCTGGGATTTGTTCTTGTCCGAGCAAAGGTAGCCGCGCTCGCAAAAACGGCGGTGAATTTTCCGCCGATGCAGGAGCCGGCGACCTCCTTGATGCTGGAGAAGCAAGATCGAGAAAAAACTCAAGCGACATGAGGGCGAGTGACGTCAAGTACGGAAATTTTTTCGTGTTCGCCGCGCAATGCTCGACACATATTGTCTCTTGGCGCTAACGAAAACGGCGTCATCTTTCGTGAGAGAACGCCGAGCTAAGAAGCGGCAGCAAGTCGTTCTTGCAATCCGACATCCCAGGGACAACGGGAGCTAGCCGATCACCCAATGATGATGTGGTGAACGGCTAGCGACTTGGCGAACTACTGCTTCACCCAGGTGGCCTGATAGCGCTGCGTGCCGTCGCTGGCGACGAACGACTGCAGCGACGCCGTCCCATAGCCCTGCGCCGCGAGGGCGCCAGCCCGGCTTTGGTAGGTTTGGCAGTCGATGCCGTGATGGCTCTCCCAGGCCGTTCCGTGGAAAGGCGCGAACACGGCGCGATAAAGAGGTGTTCCGGTGGAGCTAAACCCTTCGATCCGCGAGGGGTATAGGCCGTTTGACTTCTGCCCGTCGAACAGAGACTGATAGGCCGTGCCGGTCATCCAGTCGGTATAAGCGCCGTACTGGTCGAACAGGTTGAAACTGCCGAAATTGTTCGTTCCGTTAAACGCCGTCCACAACGCTGTGTCGAGGTCGCTGCCGAAACCGTCGGAATTGCTCGGCCGCGAGTTGAAAAAGGCCGCCCAGCCGAAACCGTTCGCCGCATGAACTTGCTCGGTCTGTGTGCCGGGAAGACTGCCGTTGTGCCACCAGTTGCCGGCGCTGTTGACCTGCCAACCCATTCCGTACCAGCTGCCGGATTGAGGGACGGTGACGAGGTCATTAGAGCTGTTGATGGTGGCAACCGGCACGCCGGGGTTCGCCGTCATCTCGGTGAGCGATGCCGCATCCAGCAATGGCGTACCGCCGCTGCGCCCATCAAGGGCCCCCTGGAACCTTAGAAGGTCGACGGGCGAGGCAACCCAGGCACCATGCGCTGCCATCGCTTCGAGATAGAAATTGCCGTACGCATTAGTAAACGCGTTGAGGCTGGGAACAAACACGTCCTGGCCCGAGCCTGCGCCGGGAAAGTCATAATAGACGACTTCCCGATCGGTTGGCCAGATCGTCTGGCCCTGCACGATCCCGCCAGCGCCGGCCGGTTTGAGGATATTCGACGTCACATAGTCGGCATAGCTCTGTCCAGTCGCCTTCTCGATGACCGCTCCAAGCACGCAATAGCCGAAGTTGGAATAGTCGTAGACCGTGCCGGGCGTCCACTGCACGGGCTGGCTCAGCATATACTGGATGATCCGATCGCAGCTCGGGGGCCCGGCGACGCCCTGCGCCGCAGCGATGGTCTCCGACTCGAACATCGGATCGCCCTCGGCGCCACAGCCGGTGCACCCGGTTTCCCGGCTCCAGCCGCCAGTGTGCTGAAGTAGCTCGCGGATTGTCATCGTCGACAACGCTGGCGTCATCGGCTTCGCCGGATCGGGTGTAAGGCCCAGCAGCGAGAACGGGTTCGCCCCGAGCGAGAGTTTCTTCTGCGCGGCAAGTTTGAGCACCGCGGCGGATGTGATCTGCTTGGAAAGGCTGGCAATACGGAACAGGCTGTCGGGATGGGCGATCAGGGAATTGCCGGTGTCGCTCAGGCCGTAGCCGCGGGCGAGCACGAGCTTGCCGTTGTCAATGACGGCGACGGCGCCACCCGGCACGCCGTACTTGTTCATCAGCGCCCTGAACGTAGCATCGTAGGATGCTATCGCCGAGGATGAGCCAAGCCCGACCGCTGGAAGCTGGGTGTGCCAGCTCGCCAGCAGGCCGCTGTCGCACGAGGCTTGTGCCGACTGCTCGGCGTTCCAACTGTTGCCGAGCATCAGCACGGCAAAGCGTCGCGCCCCGTTCACCATGTAGGTTTTGAGGTCGAAGATGCGCGCCGCGTTGGTTTTGACCAGGTTCGTTACCTCCGCATCGGTCTGGCCGTAGTACCACCACCACCCGAACCCGCCTGGATTTGCGTTCATCACCACGTTAAATGTGTTGCCATCTGGATTGGGGTCAAGACTCACCAGATAGGCGTTGTTCTGCGCGATGTATTGCTTCACCTCATCCGCTGTAATGTTGTAGTACCACCACCACCCCGACTGGTTCGCCCCGCTATTTGCTACCATGACGGCGCTATAGAAGCTGGAGCCCCCTCCGTCATACCGTCGCAGGTCGATGAGCCGTGCGTTGTTCTGCGCAACGTATTGCTTTATCTGGTCTGCCGTGATGCCGTAGTACCACCACCAGCCACTGTAGTCCGCGCCGACATTATGAAGCATGACGGCAGCGAAATAGGTGGTGCCATTCACGACGTATGGTTCGAGATTGACGATGCGTGCATCGTTGGCGGTCGCACGATCGGCAAGCTGTTGCGCAGTGAGGCCATAGTACCACCACCAAGTCTTCGCGAAAGTGCCAGTATTTTGCACCATGGCGACATCGAGCATCAGGGGGCTCGACGACTGCACGCGCAGGCTCACGAGCCGGGCATTATTAGTCGACAACAGCGACGCGACCTGATCGGGAGTCTGCCCATAGTACCACCACCATCCGATGTTGGCCGCCTGCACCGGCTCGCCAAGAGCGGCCTGCGCGGTGGACGATAGATTGGACACAGCGATCATGAGCGCGAGAGCGGCGATCAGAATACGAAAGCACGCGTTGCACATATCGGCCTCCAAAAGGTTCTAACCCGCATTGTCTCGATGAATCCGAGCAGGCGAGCACCGTGGCGATTTTTCCGACTGGCGGGAAGGCTCGATCCAAGGAAGGCCAACCTCCGGGCATTGAAGCTCCCCAATTTCGCCCGCCCGTCGCTTGCGATCGAATGCATGACCATCGAACCTTCTGCATCAGCAGTGTTGGTCGGCTTCTTCTTTGGGTTCGTCGGCAACCGCCACATCACTCACTGCCGCGTTGTGTTTTTCGCCCACATTCCCTGGATAGCGCTTGGTTGCAGGTATCATGGATTCCCTCCCGCGACATCAGCCATTCGTTCTATCCTGATATCTCTCGAATCATGCTCACGTCGAGATTGCCGCCCCGCGATAGCGCTCCAGCACAACCAGGCCGATGACACCGGCGCATCGCGCACAGTATCGAGTTGGTTATGAGCAAGGCAGTCGCACGGCACACGGATGAAACGAAAGCAATTGCCATCATGCAACCATCATGGTCTGACTGGCCGATGGCCGCGCGTCAAGCCGACGGCGCTTTCGGAAGCGAAAGATGTCCCGTTGCGATGACCGGGCAGACCCGTGCCCGGTCTGAAACGTGATCTATGAGCCTGGAACCGAATGGGGTCTAGCCTGACCCTCGAACCAAGCGCAACATGGCTGAGTGAGGCATCAAGCTATGATATATCAACTGCGGTCGCTTTTGAGGGAGAACCAAAAACCCCTCAGTTGGATCGGTGTCGGGATTGTGGTTCTTGCAACCGGATTCTGGGCTCTATCCAGTCATTTCTTCCCCTCGTCTACCGGACGGACACAGGACGCGGCGAGGTTGGAGGCGGACATTGCCGCAGTGCGGGATCGTCTGCAAACCCTGTCCGGCGAGCGCGACCCGATCGAATCGGCCCGGACGCAAGTGCGTCTCGGTGTCGCCCTCGAAACGCTCGGCAGGCGGGAGGATGGGACGGCGCGCCTCAAGGAAGCTGTTTCTGCCTTCCAAGAAGCCTTGAATGAGTTTAGCCGCGAGGGCGTGCCACTCGATTGGGCCAGGACCCAGATAAATCTTGGCACTACACTGTTTAGACTCGGCGAGCGAGAGGGCGGAACGGCGCGGTATGAGGAAGCAATCGCAGCCTATCGCGAAGCCTTAAGGGAATTAACACGTGAACGAGTACCGCTTGAGTGGGCACAGACTCAGGAAAGCCTTGCGTCGGTTTACCACGCTCTGTTCGTCGTAACCCGCGAGCCAAATTATCTTGACGATGCACTTCGAACCGTCGAAGGCGCCCTCGAAGAATATCATAAGGCCAACGCGGCTTTTTACATCGAGAATGCCGAGCGCCTGCGCCAACAGATTGTCACCGAAGGCAACTAAACCTCGGCCTCACGATAAGGGATGAGGACCTCGAAGCGGCGGCTCTTGATGGGATCCTCATCCACCACCGTTGTCGCGCGCCGACCGCCTGGAGTGACTCTGCGTGGTCTATGGGGCGGGCCTCTGGCTGGTTCGGCTCATGACGCTGTATTCTGCGCCCGGTCGATCCAACAAAAGGAATGCATATGCACCTCGGCCATGCCCAATATCTACCCGTAGCTCCGCAGCTCTTCGTGCTGCTTGCCGGTGCCCTCATCCTTCTGGTGATGCTCGTGCAGATCCGGGTGCTAAGGTACGCATACATGCAGCTCGGAATGAGTTCAGGCACAGCCTTCCTCTTGCTCTTCGCTTCTCTCGTCGGCAGCTACATCAACATTCCCATCGCGATGATTGGCCAGGAACCGCTGGTGACCGAGCGAGAGGTGACATATTTCGGCATGCGCTACATCGTGCCGATGATCGTCGATTCGCGTGGCGTCATTTTAGCCGTGAACGTTGGTGGAGCGGTCATTCCGACCCTGCTCTCGATTTATCTTTTATCAAAGAATCGACTGTGGGGACGCGGCCTGGTCACGATCGCCTGTGTTGCCACGATCTGCCATGCCTCCGCGCAGGAGGTCCGCGGTGTCGGCATTGCGATACCGATCTTCGTCCCGCCTTTGGCCGCAGCTATCATTGCGGCGATCGTCTCCTGGCGGAATGCCGCACCTCTTGCCTATGCCGGGGGCAGTCTTGGCGTCCTAATCGGGGCCGATCTGCTCAATCTCGGTAAGCTCCCAGGCCTCGGGGCGCCCGTTGCATCGATCGGCGGCGCTGGCACTTTTGATGGCATATTTGTTACCGGCCTGTTCGCGGTTTTGTTGGCCGGCCTTGTCGGCAGGAAGGCGGCGCGGTGAGAGGTTCCAAGGTAGGTTCGATGGTTTTGAGCATCTAGGGTTCTTCACGGGGCTCCCAAGCAGCAACGAGCTGCTTGCGAAAGAACTCAATCACGCTCACCTGAGCACGTTCGCGCGATTGCACGAAGCAGCTTGGGCATCGGTTGTCGGCATGCAAAGCGCCGCCGTTATTCCAGAAGCGGACAGGAAGTCATCCGGGTTACCGAACAGGACAAACTGGGCGTGCGGTTGGGGTCATTCGTAATCATGCGGAGCAAGGCCAGCTCCTGATCCGCCAGTGCCTCGGTGAGGTTGTTCCTCCCGCCGATGATCGGATCGAATCCCTTGATCCAGCTTGCGAGTGAGCGAAATAGTCTACGCGGGAGTGCCCATGATCAAAAAAAAGATCGTCGTGCGTGAACCTTTTTCCCTCGTCCTGCGACCAAAGGACGTTGGGCTCGAAAGCGAGCTACAAGTCAGAGGAGACGATCAATGCGCAAGTTCAATGTGAAAACAGCGGCAATCGGTTTTGTTGTTGCGGCAGGCGCCGCGACCATTTCAGTTGCTCCGGCGGCGGCTCATTCTGGGTTTCCCGGCGGCGCCGGCCACGGCTTGATCTTTGTCGCACCGGTCGGCAATGAAGGTAGATCCGCGAAACCGCTCTATCCAGCCGCCTATGAAGACGTCATTGCGATGACGAATCGCGGCGACGGTGTTTTCAAAGAAGCTAACCTTTGCCCGGCGGCCTGCGTCGCGGCACCTGGTGTCGATGTGCTGGTTGCCGAACCAGGTCAAGCCTATGGGATTCTCTCGGGCACTTCGATGGCAGCGCTCATGTAAGCGGAGTTGTCGCGCTCCTGCTCGACGCTAAACCAGATCTCGACGCCAAAACCATTCGCGGCATTTTGATCAAACAAGCCAGGCATTTGACATCATACAATCAGGCCCCCGGCTTTGCCGTTGGCATTGTTGATGCCTATAAAGCTCTCGAAGCCGTCATACCGCATGCTGATCGTGCCCCGAGCTCCTATACCGAACCCGCCTCTGGCACAAAGGGCGACGGGCCAGGTGCCGGAAACTGACGAATAGCGTTCGAAAGGGACTGGTCCGCGCGGCCGGTCACAACGATGCGGCCCCAACCAGACCGAGGCCAGAAGGCGATGAAGTTCCTTTATCTGTTGCGTCACGCTAAATCGAACTGGCAGGATCCCGCTCTCAGCGACCATGACAGGCCCCTCAGCAAGCGTGGCCAACGAGCGGCCAAGATCATGGCAGCCTATCTCAAGCGGTCGAAGATCGCCCCTGACTTGGTGATCTGCTCTACAGCCCTGCGGGCACAGCAAACGCTCGATCCCATTGCCAAGGCAATAGACCCGCCCAAGGTCATCCTCGAACGTGAGATCTATAGAGGGACGCAAGAAACACTCCAGGAGCAACTCCGCGATCTTCCGGAGAGCGTGAAATCCGTGCTTCTAATCGGCCACAATCCGGCTTTGCATGACCTCGCGCGAGAGCTTGCCAAGGACGACTTGAATCAGCTGCTACCATCCGACGGCGAAAAATTCCCGACAGGTGCAATGGCGAGCTTCCGCTTCGATGGAGCATGGAAGGGGTTGGAACCGCACGGAGCTGCCCTCGTTTCATTTGTAACGCCAAAGGCGATTGCAAGCATTGACACGACAACGAGCGGGCGACAACAAACCTGATCAGGATGTCTCAATGCATGCGACCAAGCTGATCCATCACGCCAAGCATTGTAAGGCGTTCGTATAACTGTGACGCCGCAGAACACGACGTCGCCTGGCGGCATGATTGCGGTTTAGCCTTATCGCATCCTCGACTTCAGCTTGATTGTCTCGCCGTCAACGACGAACCTGCCATATCCATGATGGTGAACGGTCTTGGGATTTTTCTGGCCTGGCTCCGTCCAGGCTTTGAGCACCTGAAGGATGAAGAGATTATATCTGTTGACGAAGCGCGTATCGGCGACTTTACATTCCAGATTGGCGAAACACTCGGCTATCAAGGGCGCCGCCACGCGCTCGGCCGGCGTAGGGGTCAGTCCGAACGCCGCAAATTTGTCGAGGTCACGGCCCGAACAATTGCCGACCTCCACGACCTTGGCGGCCAGTTCCATCGCGGGGACCGCAATCACGCATTCCCGGGTTGCCCGCAACGCGGCAAAGCTATGATTAGCACTGCCGACGACACAGGCGACCAGCGGTGGCTCAAAATCCACCATCATATGCCAGGACATCGTCATTACATTGGTGCGGCCCATGCTGGCGGTTGTGAGAAAAACCACCGGACCAGGTTCGAGCAACTGGTAGACCTTGGCTAACGGCAATTCTTTCATCACGATGCAACCGCCGATTTGGGCCGTTCGACGCTGTCAACAAGGCCAGCGACGTCTCCACCGATCAACGCGGGATCGAGCATTTCTTTAAAGTGTCGCCAGCATCAGCAAGCATGCCGCCAAGGACGCGCATCGCTACGCGGTAGCCAGCTTGCTTGTGCCGCTCTATGGTCCAGTTGGAGAAGTCGTTGTCGGCGAAAGGCGGTTCTCCCGGTGGAACCTCGTTGACGAATCGCGTGATCGTCGTTGGCGGGGCGTCGGCCATCAGCTGAATGAAGCGCGGACTTTGGCGCAGGCGCTCGCAGGCCTCCGGTTCAATGTTGTCCATGATCTCCTGCACCAGATTTCGGAAATCACCGATCCGTTCCCGCCAACGCATGTCGTTGCGTACGCGTTCCGCATAAACGATTTCATCGCGGCGCATCAGGACCTCGGCGAGATTCTCCGGCAATGGCTGCTGGCTAGGGAAAAGATCGACAATGAACACGCGTTTGCTGACCTCGCCACAGCGCTCGTTCACCATTTCCATGGGCGAATTGCTGATGATGCCGGCATCCCAGTACCGTTTCCCTTGGACGGTGGTCCAAGGGAAAGCGGGCGGCAGACTGCCGCTGGCCAGGATATGGTCCACCGTTACGTCGTCGGCATAGCTGTCAAAGATCTCGATCTCCGCCGTCTCGACATTGACAGTGCTCACCAGCAGACGGACCGGGCTTTCTTTCAGCTTGCTGAAATCGACATATTCCTGCAGCAGAGTCCGGGCAGGCGCCGTGTTGTAAAGGCTTGTCCAATTCCACGGAAACTGTTCCTGCGGCAACCACCAATGCGGCTGGAAGAAGCGGGGAGAACCGAACCATATGCTCCACCACGACGATAGAGCACGCCGCCACGTTTCGGCTGGCACCGATGGGGTGGCAACGGCGAGATCGTTCCAAAATGCTTCCAATGCGGCAGCCGCCTTACCCGGGTTGCCAGCGATAATGGCACCGTTGAAAGCGCCGATGGAGATCCCGGCAATGATGTCGGGATGAATCTCTGCCTCCTCAAGCGCTTTCACCACCCCGCATTCGAAGGCGCCCAGCGCACCGCCGCCCTGTAGGATCAGAACGGTCTGGGCCGGAATGCTTTCCAGCGCAAACTCCGCGTCCGCAAGTCTGTGCTTCACGCAACGCAAGTTGCCGCGATGCCGGATCAGCAATTCCGTCGCGAGCGTCTCATTGGCCGGGCGCCCTATCGAAAAGCAAGCGCGTAGAACATCATTCTTAAGATAGAACAGCGCGAAGGAACGGTCCTCCAAAGAGCCGCGGCTGATACGCTCGTCGACTTCCCGCGTGCAGCCGAGGAAATTGAAACTAAGGTCGAGGATATTGCAGAAAAAGTAGGTAACCTCGTCATAGGCCAATCGTCGCCCAAGCATATTGCGGGCCGCCAGCCTCCCCTGTTTGACAGCGTTGTCCCAATGCTCGATCCGGCGCTGCTCCTTAAAGACTATGTCGAAGAAGTTCGCCACATCCCCAGCAGCGAAGATGCCCGGCACGCTCGTTTCGAGATGCTGGTTGACGAGAATGCCGTCACCAAGGGGGATGCCGCTGTCGCATAAAAAATCAGTCTCCGGCGTTACGCCGATCGCGACAACCACCAGATCGCATGGCCAGATCTCACCGGAGCGTGTTGCCACCGCCTCTACGCGACTGTCTCCTTGGAACATCGCGGCGGCGTCGTTTGTGCGTAACTCAATTCCGCGATCCGCGCAGTAGCGGCTGAAGAATGTGGATAGTTCTGGAGCAGCAAGCTGGGAGAGCAGGAGATCGTTTTCTTCGATCAGTACAACATGAATCCCCATCCGGGCGAGGGTTGTAGCCACCTCGACCCCAAGGAAACTGCCACCGAGAACGACAACCCGCTTGACGTCCTCAGCAGCTTGCCTGAGCGCCTCGGCGTCAGATACGGTGTGCAAGAAATTTATGCCGGAAAGCGTGGAGCCTGGAACCGTCGGGTGAATCGGCTTCGTTCCTGTCGCGATCAACAGTTTGTCGAAGTGGATGTCCTCCACGCGATCGGTGCGCACGAGCCGGTTTGTCGTGTCGATGGCAACCGCGCGAGTAGCCAGCATCAGCTCGATCGCATAGCTCCGGTAGTGAGCCTCGCTGTGGATCAGCAGCTTTTCCTTTGGTTGCGTCCCGAGCAGAAACTGCTTGGATAGATGGGTGTGCCCGTAGGGCACACAATCCTCACCCGAGATCAGTAGAATACTGCCCTTCGCCCCTTCGGCACGCAGCGTCTCGGCGGCACTCACGCTGGCCGGCCCGGCCCCAAGGAGCACAAAGTCAAAATGCGTTTGCATGCATTTCCGTTCCTGTCGCTATCAGTTTCGATCCGAGGTGCCGGGGAGCAACTGAAATTTGAAGGTACCGTCATCTCCGGCTTTCTTACACCTGGTTGATGAAGCTTCTTCAGCTTCCTACCATATGCTGCGGATGCACGAGCATCGTCCCGAGAACGAAGGGGACGCTCCTCCTGGACCGTCCGCCGGAGAAACCCGGCGCGACGCCGGGCACGGCTAGAGGCGGGAGGGGCTTTCCCCCGCAGAGATTCGATTGAGGATGTAACTTCAACGCTCCGGTGCCGCATCCTTTGGATGGATGCTGAGTGCTTCGATGTTGTCGATTGCTTCCAGCACTCGTTGCACTTTTCGCCAACTGGCGGGCTGGAGAGGAATCACGTCGCCGCGCGCGACGCTGGGAATCCGATCCCCCTTTTCACTTTTGCTGACCCACGAGCGTTCGACGCCGATGCGCTGTGAGTGAGCCCCGCCCAGACGCCAGACGCGCAGTCCGGAGGTATTGGGATTTTGGGGACCGCGGCCCAAAAGCGAAGAGCTCAGCGCCATCGCGAGCCACGAGCAGTGTTCTGGATGAGCTCTGGAAATCTGGAGAGGGCAACCCGGATTCGAGTCCGCGGCTCCGACTTTGACAAGGGGATTGTTGGGCCGAGCCGAGCAGTTCGCACTTGCTGTGCCAAATGCCGCATTGATTGCCTATTCAATACGACAGCATTCAGCCAAGTCTTTGCAAAATTTGGCGCGCCCCAAGAGATTCGAACTCCTGACCCCTAGATTCGTAGTCTAAGTTTTTTGGATTGCCAGAGGTTGCTTCAAATTTATGTGAATGTGTAGTACATTGAAATCTCAGATCTTAATTGCGTATTAGCGTTGCCATAGATATATTTCGTTTCCTTTTTGGTGGCGACTCGGTGGCGACAAAACACGGCAACATGGCAAAGCTCTCCAAACGCACGGTTGATGCCCTGACACCTCGCGACAAAGTGTTTGTTGCATTCGACGACGACGTGAAAGGATTTGGCGTTCGCGTCATGCCGTCCGGTTGCAAAACCTTTGTTCTCGAATACCGGCCCGGAGCCGGAGGCCGGGGCGTCGCCAAGCGGCGACTGACGCTCGGGCGTTGTGGCTCCATGACGGTTGAGCAGGCCAGGAAAGCGGCGCTGGACGCCTTGGCGCATATCCGACTTGGTGCCGATCCCCAATCTACGAAAATGAGCCAACGCGCGGCGCTCTCAGTCTCGGACTTGATCGACGCCTTCGTTGCTAGCCATGTCGGAATCAAACTCAAGGCAGGCACCGCGCTCGGCTATCAAATCGCCCTGGCCAAGTTGAGCGAAGCGTATGGTAGCACCAAGGCCGACTCGCTGAAGCGCGCCGAGGTAGCTGCCTTGCACCGGTCCATGGCAGCTACGCCGTATCAGGCGAATCGGACACTGGCCGCTATTTCATCGATGTACTCGTGGTCAGAACGGCATGGATATTTGCCCCCCGGGCACGGCAACCCGGCGCACAAGATCGGTCGTTATCGCGAGCAGGGCCGGGAGCGGTACCTTACCAGCGACGAACTTGCGCGCCTCGGCGACGCGCTAGCGCAGGCCGAGGCAATCGGGCTGCCCTACACCGTTGACGAGACAAAGCCGAAGGCGAAACATGCGCCGAAGCTGGAAAACCGGCGCCGCAAGATTGATCCCTTCGCGATCGCCGCGATCCTGCTGCTCATCCTAACGGGAGCCCGCTTGAACGAGATCCTGACCGCGAAGTGGAGTTACATCGATTTTGAGCGCGGCTTGATGAACCTCCCGACCTCAAAGACTGGGAAAAAGTCCATTTTCCTGTCTGCCGCGGCGCTCGAGGTTTTGTCCCGGTTGCCCAGGATCGAAGGCAATCCGCATATCATCTGCGGCGAGAAAGAAGGCGGATGCCGCGCCGATCTCAAGAAGCCGTGGGCCGCGATCACGCACGCCGCTGATCTCGAGGGTCTTCGCATTCACGATTTGCGCCACAGCTTTGCCAGCGTCGGGGCGGGTGGGGGGCTCGGCCTGCCAATTATTGGCAAGCTGCTCGGGCACTCTCAACCGGCGACGACGGCGCGATATGCGCACTTGGATGCCGATCCGATCCGGCGAGCCGTCGAGGCCATAGGCAACACGATCTCGGCTGCGTTGAACCGAAACCCAATCGCTGAAGTCATAGCGATCAAGAATCGTTAGGGTTGAACGCGAGTTTCGCGTGGGTCGTGCGGCCGTCCCCTTTTTGCGGCATTAAGACTCACTTTGCGCCTTGCGAGCGTTTCGTATTTCCGCGATGTCGAAATGATGCGGAAGCACTAACCAAAATTGGGTATACGGTTTTTTCAGAACGAGTCGGCCGAAAAAGCGGGGGAAATCTTTCCCCTTCGTCCTGATCGCTGTTTGCCGTGGTGCAGCGGGCATAGAAAATCTCCTAATGATCATTTGACGGAATGCGGAGGGCTCTATGCTAGATCAGAAGCGTCGGCGCTTCGAAGATTATCTGACACGGGAGGGGTTCACTGAGATTGAGTTTACGTCCGAGAACTTTCGGGCAATCCTGAACGACGTGATGCCCGGTATCGAATAGCCCGACGACGCAATAGACACGGCTGTCGATCGGATTACCGAATATATTGCTCGGGCTATTGGGCAATTCGGCTGGGCACCATTCAACACGAGGCGCCGGGATCTCCAAAAGCGTCTCCATCTGCTGCAAGAGAGCCTGGAAACGGCGACCGATATTCTCGCCTCCACTGGCCATCTTCGCGAGAAGATCGACGTCGATCTTCTCGGTTTCATTACCAATGTCGCGATTGACTCAGATCCGAGTTTGACGTCATCGGCCGTGAGGCAGAAACATGCCGCAGCGCACGAGCAAATCAGTTATATGTTAATGCAAGTCGAGGCAGCCGCCGCCGTTTTGGAAGAAACCAGCGCAGACGGCCCAGTGCGGGCAGCTTGGTACGACCCTGTCGTCGAAGGGGCCATTGCCGCCGCTCAAAGCCTGGCGATTCCTCTCACGATCGGCGGAGACCGAGACCGCAATCCTTATGATACACCCTTTGTTCGTTTGATCATGGGTCTCGAGTCTCTGCTTCCAGCCGAGATGCAATCCCCTTCGATGGCTGCTTGCGCAAAGCGCATTGAGCGAAGCCCAGTTTGGTGTTCAGCCCGGTAATGGCTAAAATCTGACGCTGGTACCCGCCTTGGAACACAACATTCGCCGTGCAGCGCCGATTTGGTTGAAAAGCCGACGTACTGCTGCCGCTATCGTTGGTCTCTCGATGACCCCCATAGGAGACCTTTCGACAGATGAGTGCCGACGCCGGCCTTGCCGCTAAAGTCGGACATGCCCGACTGTCCGCGCCAGGTTCGCTTTACCCCGGATTGCACTCCTATATCAGCGTCAATACGGCATGTGACAGGTAAAGAAGCAGTGCAGCGCCGAGAAGGCCAAGCATGCCGCTCAGCGCCAGGTCAAAGCCCTCACCGGGGCTTGCAACCTCATTGTCGCTATCAATGTCCTTCGCGGTTTGAACAAAGCGCCAGCCAGCGATCACAATAATAGTGATACCGAGCACAATGAAAGCCAGGCCGGCGGCATTGGCAAATGCGCCGCCATGAGGAGCGATCTTTTGTTGCGCAGCAAGTGGCGCGGCATATCTCAGGAATAAATCGAACCGCTCGATTACGAAGCCGAAAGCCATCAACGCGATTGCGGTTCGCACCCAAGCGAGAAAAGTTCGTTCATTGGCGGCGTGATCGCTGTAGCGCGTGATCATTAAAATGCCTCGTTAAATCGGTGGCCCATCCTGGCGTTGCATCTAGAAGCGGCGTTTCGAAAGCTTCTATTGAGCTCCGGTAGCGGCTTTGGCGAGCGCATGAAGCGCAACGCGGTGACTGTGGCCTCAATGTTATGGTTAGCCCAGTGACGCTTCGGGAGCCAACTGGGATCATTGTATGAAAGCCACGTGTTGCCTGCCTCATCCTGCCAAATCAGGATCTTCAGCGGCGGATCGATCCCGATCGTTTGGACCGAATGCATCAGGGGCGTGCCGCTTTTGGCATGGCCAAAGATCAGAAGCTCGGTTGGCCGCAATGACAGTTCAACCTCTGCCGCCCCGGCCACGTGATCGATGCGAGCAAATACGGTCAAGCCCTTTGCATTCACCTCGGTCTCGAGCCTCTTCATGGTCTCCTTAGGCGCGTAGCCGCTTCCTAGGGTCACCAATCCGTCTGCGGCCATAGCTTGCACCTCCCGCAGGCACACAGCTGCGATCAAGGCGGAGACTTCGGCCCTCGTCATGAAATCTGCCGTCATGGGCCACCGCGTCCGCGATGCCGCCCTCGACTTCGTGTTGCCGTTTCATTGCCCCGCCCCCACGTCAGTGCGATTGGCACGAGCGGATGTGACACCATCGAATAACGACGCCTATTCTAGTTTCGAACAGATGTTGCCTTGTCGCCAGTGCCACGGCCTCAGGGTCAGGCTTTCAGGAACGCTAGCAGGCAGTGGTCGCGGCCGCGCTTGAAAAGTCCTCAAAACCCTTTCGCAGGGATCAGACCAGGTCGAAGCGATCCGCGTTCATCACCTTGATCCACGCCGAGACGAAGTCTTTCACGAACTTCTCATTCGAGTCCGAACACGCATAGACTTCCGTGAGGGCACGCAGCTGTGAGTTCGAACCGAAGATAAGGTCGACACGCGTACCGGTCCACTTGACCTCGTTCGTCTTCCGGTCACGCCCTTCGTACACGCCTTCAGAGCCAGCGGACGGGTGCCATTGCGTGCTCATGTCGAGCAGATTAACAAAGAAGTCGTTCGTCAGCGTCTCGGGCCGCTTGGTGAAGACGCCGTGAGTGGACTTGCCAACATTTGCGCCCAAGACGCGCAGGCCGCCGACGAGAACCGTCATCTCAGGCGCCGTCAGCGTGAGCAATTGCGCCCGATCCACCAACAGCTCCTCAGCCGGCACGCGCTGTTTGCCGCGGAGATAGTTGCGGAAACCGTCAGCGGTCGGTTCGAGCGGCGCGAAGGAGTGGGCGTCGGTTTGCTCTTGCGACGCGTCCATGCGCCCCGGGGTGAAGGGGACTTTCACGTCGTGCCCAGCGCCCTTCGCGGCTTTCTCGATTGCCGCGCCGCCGCCGAGAACGATCAGGTCTGCCAACGAGACCTTTGTCCCGCCCGACTGCGAAGCGTTGAACTCCTTTTGGATCGCTTCGAGCGTCTGCAGCACCTTCGCCAGCTGAGCCGGCTGATTGACATCCCAATCCCTTTGCGGGGTGAGGCGAATGCGCGCGCCGTTCGCCCCACCACGCTTATCAGAGCCGCGGAACGTTGAGGCGGAGGCCCAAGCCGTCGAGACGAGCTCGGAAATGGACAGGCCGGTGGCAAGGATTTTCGCCTTCAGAGCGGCAATGTCCTGCTCCCCGATCAGCGGATGATTCACAGCGGGGATCGGATCTTGCCAAATCAGCGTCTCCTTCGGAACGAGCGGGCCGAGATAACGCGCGATCGGGCCCATGTCGCGGTGCGTCAGCTTGAACCACGCCCGGGCGAATGCGTCTGCGAACTGATCCGGATTCTCGTGGAAGCGCCTTGAAATCTTTTCGTAAGCAGGGTCGAATCGCAAGGAGAGGTCCGTGGTCAGCATGGAGGGCGCGCGGCGCTTTAACGGGTCGTAAGGATCCGCCACCGTACCAGCGCCAGCGTCATTCTTCGGTTTCCACTGATATGCATCCGCTGGGCTCTTGGTAAGTTCCCATTCGTAGCCGAACAGGTTCGAGAAGAAGTTGTTGTCCCACTTCGTTGGAGCCGTGGTCCAGATGACTTCCGGGCCGCCGGTGATCGCGTCAGCTCCTTTACCCGTGCCAAACTTGCTCTTCCAGCCGAGGCCCTGCTCCTCGATGCTGGCGGCTTCCGGCGCTGGGCCCACCAGCGTCGCATCGCCCGCGCCGTGGGTTTTGCCGAAGGTGTGTCCGCCGGCAATCAGCGCGACCGTTTCTTCGTCGTTCATCGCCATGCGCGCAAATGTCTCACGAATATCCCGCGCCGCAGCGACTGGATCCGGATTGCCGTTCGGCCCTTCCGGATTCACGTAGATGAGACCCATTTGCACAGCGGCGAGAGGATTCTGAAGGTCACGGTCGCCGGTGTAGCGCTCATCCGCCAGCCATGTGTTTTCGGGGCCCCAATAGATGTCCTGTGCAGGCTCCCAAGTATCCTCGCGGCCGCCGCCAAACCCGAACGTCTTGAAGCCCATCGATTCGAGGGCGACGTTGCCGGCGAGAATCATGAGATCGGCCCAGGAGATTTTCCGGCCGTATTTCTGCTTGATCGGCCACAGCAGGCGGCGCGCTTTGTCGAGGTTCGCGTTGTCCGGCCAACTGTTGAGGGGCGCGAAGCGCTGCTGGCCGGTCCCGGCGCCGCCGCGGCCATCGCCGATGCGGTACGTGCCTGCGCTGTGCCATGCCATCCGAATGAACAGACCGCCGTAGTGGCCATAGTCAGCCGGCCACCAATCTTGCGAGTCCGTCATCAAGGCATGCAGGTCCCTGATCACAGCATCCAGGTCGACGCTGTTGAATTCCTTGGCGTAGTCGAACGCCTCGCCCATCGGATTGGACCGGATCGAGTGCTGGTTGAGAACCTGAAGGTTCAGCTGGCTCGGCCACCAGTCACGGTTTGTGAGAGCGCGGGTCCCGCCCGCAACTGGGCACTTGCTTTCGCTCGTCATGTTCTCCTCCAATCGCGTTCAGCTTTTTCCCGTTCCGGGTCTCGACCGATAAAACTCAAAGTGAGCCGTCGGGTGCTGTCATCAAATCCACCAAGCTGTCGAATGTCTCAACGGCCTTAGCTCTGAGCCACTGTCGGAGTGCCGAATCCCCGCCCGTTCGATAAATTCCGACGACCTCTTCTGTCCACATTGGAGTCGCCATAATTGCCCGGGCAACCATTCGGCCGGCCGTCTTGCACGCTTCCAATTGCGCATCGCGACTGATGCGCTCTCCGCGTTCCTTCGCGAGCCGCAGTTGGAAGAGCCCAACCCTGGCTTTCTCAGACTTTGCGGGGGCGAACTCGGTCTGCTTAATGAGGGATTCCGCCCGCTGAGGACTACTATTGGTTTGCTGCCGGTCTAGCCAAGCTTTTGGGGCCGCGACGGCACTGGGGCCCGCATTCGTTACCTGGATAAGGAGATCAACTCGGACAGCCTTGTCCGCTCGAGCGGGACCCGTCGCAAGTTCCGTCGCATAGTGCTTAAGCAGCTGGCCCTTTGTTATTCCAAGTAGCTTTGCTATGTCATGCGGCGGAATGCCGAGCATGGCGCCCATTCGGACTTGAGAGAGAGTTCTTGCCGTTGGGATGTGGGGCCTGGGTTTCGCCATAGCTGAACCCGCCAAATCAAAACAATCAAACTGAGTAGACCAAAAAAATCCCGGCGTCACTAGCGAAGATTTGGGGCCGGGCCGCTGCGCTTTCTTTGGATGGTTATAAGGAGATTAGCTCGGGCAGCCTGGTCGGGCCCGCGTACATGAGTGAAGACGCCGCCAGCTCTCGGGGTTATTGGTACCACGAGCCGAGTTGGGGCATCCGGGGTTAAGAGGCCCTTAAAATAGGCCGGCCGGCTCAAAGCGGAACGGCGCCGCCTCGTGCCGGAACCTCATTTTGCGAATGGACAGATAGCCGGCCGAAGGTCACGGATTGGTTCGCGATCAATGAAAGCCGGCCGTTTTTTGCCGACACTGGGATTTGCTGGGTGTGGACGGGGGAACTCAAGGGCGAGACTGCCGAGCATCAGCTTTTCGCCTTCCTGGCAACAGAGTCGAATGACGTGGTGCGGCCGATCCACGCAAAAGCAATGCCTGTGCTTCTCACGAGCCCTTGCTCTCGTTTGGACAAGGAGCGGCTCTGTTCAAAGTCCGATTTGGGTCAATCACTACCGGCGTGGCGGGTATCGTCAAGCACCCTGTGTCGCAAGTTGCTTGAAAGCTGACGTGATTTCACAGGACTTTCGAGCGATCCGCATGATGGTCGCCCTCAGTAATGAGGAGGTTGCCATGCAAGATCACAAAAATGCAGACATGATCGAACCTATGCGCGTACCTTGGACTACAGATCTAGGGACGGATCCGCGACTTGGCGATGTTCAATCTGGCTATCGATGGCAAGCTTCGCGGCCGGTGCAGATTGTGCTTGTGGTACAGACATGGCCGAGGCAAACAGCGCCATGAAGTTTGCCACACCGCTTCCGATTGACGACGTCCTAGACGAATTGCGTACGGCCTTGGCCGCGCGCACATCAGCCGTCCTCGTCGCTCCACCCGGCGCCGGAAAGACGACACGCGTCCCACTCGCGTTGATGGACGAAAGCTGGCTCCGGGGCCGAAAGATCCTGGTGCTGGAACCGCGCCGGATTGCCGCGCGGGCCGCCGCCGAGCGCATGGCGCACACTTTGTCTGAGGCTGTCGGAGAACGGATCGGATTGCGTGCGCGGATGGTCTCGAAATCAGGGCCGAAGACACGCATCGAGATCGTCACGGAGGGAGTCTTTACCCGCATGATCCTTGATGATCCTGCGCTTTCCAGCATCGGTGCGGTGCTGTTCGACGAGTTCCACGAGCGCTCGCTCGATGCCGATTTGGGGCTTGCCCTGGCGCTCGACTGCCAGTGCGGCTTGCGGGATGACTTGCGCATCCTGCCAATGTCGGCGACGCTAGACGGCGCTCGGGTCGCGCAACTCCTCGGCAATGCTCCCGTCATCGCCAGCGAAGGCCGCGCCTTCCCGGTCGAGACGCGTTATCTCGGCCGTGATAACAATGCGCGCATCGAGGATCAGATGGTGGACGCGGTGATGCGGGTCTTGCGGACGGAATCTGGTTCGATCCTGGCGTTCCTGCCGGGCCAGGGCGAAATCCGGCGGGGCGAGGAGCGGCTGAAGGAGCGCATCAGTGATCCGGCAATCGCGCTTGCTCCTCTTTACGGGGCGATGGACATGAAGGCGCAGGACCTTGCGCTCAAGCCAGCACGCAAGGGTCTGCGCAAGATAGTGCTCGCGACCTCGATTGCCGAAACGTCGGTCACCATCGAGGGCGTGCGTGTCGTCATCGACAGCGGTCTTGCACGAGTTCCGCGTTTCGAGCCGGATGCCGGCGTGACGCGGCTTGAGACTGTGCGCGTGTCTCGTGCTGCCGCCGATCAGCGGAGGGGCCGCGCTGGCCGTACTGAGCCCGGCGTTTGCTTTCGCCTGTGGGACGAGCCGCAAACGCAGAGCCTCCCCGCTTTCGCGGAGCCCGAGATTCGCTCTGCCGATCTCGCAGCCCTGCTGCTCGACTGCGCGGAATGGGGAACAACCGATCCGCTCATGCTGTCTTGGATCGATCCACCGCCGGCCGCTGCCATCAACGCCGCGCGTGAGGAACTGATGGGGTTGGAGGCGCTCGATAAGAGCGGCAGAATCACGGCCGTGGGAAGGCGGCTAAGGTCGCTGCCATTGCCTCCCCGGCTTGCTCGTATGGTGATTTTTGCAGCCGAGCGCGGCCAGGCGGAAGAGGCTGCCGAGATCGCTGCGGTTATGGTGGAGCGTGGTTTAGGCGGCAACGATCCCGATCTCGCAGATCGGCTGGAAGGTTTCCGCCGTGACCGCTCCCGTCGCGCAAGCGAGATGCGAAAGCTGGCGATCGGCTGGGCCAGGCTGGCAAGCGAGGGGCGCCCGGCGCAAGAGCCTCTTGAGGAGATGCCGATCGCGTGCATGCTGGCGTTCGCCTTTCCGGAGCGCATCGGCAAAGCCCGCGGCGAACCTGGCCAGTTCCTGCTTGCCAATGGCCGCGGCGCCAACCTTGATTCGGCCCATCCTTTGGCGCGATCCCCTTTCCTGGTCTCTGCGGAGCTGTCAGGATCGGCGGCGTCGACGCGCATCCTGCTCGCGGCTGCAGCCGATGAAGCGGACATCCTTGCCGCCGCCAGTTATCGCATCCGCGAGAATGACGAGATCGAGTTCGATGAAAGCGTAGGGTGCGCTGAGGTCGCGCCGCGTCCGCCGGCTGGACGCCATTGTGCTTGCAAACGAGCCCAGGGCGGTGGTGGCGAGCGAGGAGAGTGCGCGTCTGCTGGCTGACGGTATCGCGAAATTCGGACTGAGCCGTCTGCCGTGGAGCAAAGCGCAAATCCAGCTCCGTGACCGAGTGGGTTTCTTGCGCGCGGCCGGAGAAGACGACTGGCCGGACCTGACCGATGAGGCGCTTGCCAAGACGGCCACGGAGTGGCTCGCCCCTTTCCTTCTTGGTAAGACGAAGCTCTTCGAGATCGGCGCCGA
>DATJBL010000072.1:0-6148 GCA_035515355.1 Methylocella sp. | reverse complement strand
AACAGGCGGCAGGGCGAAGGCAACCAGCAACAATATGGCCGCAATGACGAACTCCGGCTTCGAGACGATCGTCCGCAGGGAGGATTGGCGCACCGCCGTATAAGCGAGCACGCCAAGCGACACAATGAACATGAGATCGATGAGCATTCCGAGAACAAAGTAGAATGGCCCGAAATGATCGACAGCGCTGACATCGAACGCCATGATGTTGTGATAGGGCGCTGCCTTGAGCAGGGTATAGATCTTATAGCCAATGATATTCACGGCATGGACTGGGAACCATTCATTCAGTTCACCGGAGCCTTCATTTTGCAGCTTGTACCAGATCAACAAACAAAGGCTCGGCAGGAGCCCCAAAGCGCTCTGAAAAACGCGCCGGCTGTAGAGAGCGTAAACTCCTACAAACACCAGCATGGTGAGATAAATGAACCCGTGAGCGAAGAACGCCAGTATTGAGAAAACCAGGACCGGCAGCACTTCCGTGCGGGAATCGAGGGGCAGAGAAAGATAAAAAAGCAGGATCGCCAAGCCAAACTGATAGCCCATATATCCGTTCCAGAACGGAGAATTGAGCGCGACCACCGAGACGAAGAACACCCATCCGACGAGCGGGTCCAGCTTGGCTTTCGTTATCAGGCGATGAATGGCCAGCAGGATCGCGAGGCCGTAGAGCATCCCGATGATTTTGCTTGCGACCATCGGAGAGTATAGCGTTAAAACAAGGCTCGTTATGAGCTGAGACAGCGCGTAGGGAACCGGATAGGTCACGAGCCGGAATTCGCTGGACGGATGGCCGCTGGCCAGCTGGTTGAATATGTAGCTCTGATAAACCCACTCTCCAAAATCTTGGAACGGTGCATATGGAAAGCTCATTAAGACAAAAATGATGAGCAGGAAAGCTGTAATTGCAAACGTATAAGCATATTTATCCGAAGTCTGTCTATGCATATTAAATATTCCATATTTGCATGATAAAAGCTTTGTTCCAACATGCACTCATCTATTCTGACACGGTATTCTATCAATAATCGGTTCCGTTGTCCTCTTTGTTTCATTCGTTTGAATCAATCCTTTTCGGCAAGGCACGTCTTTGCGGAGCCTCGTTGCGCTGTTTGCAAGTTGCGCCATTTGCAACTGGCGGGCTTTGATCGCCGCGCGATTCGCCCCATATTGGCGGCATGGGCAAAGCTCCAAGACCAGCCGCGGGCAAGAGATCTCCGCCCTCGAAAGCTGCGCGACCTGAGGTCACGCCGCTCGACGAACATCTCGCGGCCCTCCTGAATCCGGCGTTGAACCAGCGCCAACCAGGCGTTTCGGAGGCGGCCCAGACGGATTATGTTTCGGTCCCGCACGCCGTGCGAGAAGGAACTGGCGTCGCGGCCACCATTGAATCACTAAAGGAATTATTGGAGCGCGGCGATCCGAACATCAGGGAAAAAAAGCCCTGGACGCCGCACCGGCCGCCACGTCCGGATAAGACGGAAGGCGGCCATAGTTTCCGCGTGGTCTCGGACTATGAGCCCAAGGGCGATCAGCCCGCCGCGATCGACGAGCTCGTCAAGGGTATCGAGGCTCAAGAGCGGGATCAGGTTCTGCTTGGCGTCACCGGCTCGGGCAAGACTTTCACGATGGCGCAGGTCATCGCGCGGACGAACCGCCCGGCGCTCATTCTTGCGCCAAACAAAACCCTGGCGGCGCAGCTTTATGGTGAATTCAAAAGCTTCTTTCCGGAGAACGCGGTCGAATATTTCGTCTCCTACTATGATTACTACCAGCCCGAAGCCTATGTGCCACGCTCCGACACCTATATCGAGAAAGAAAGCTCGATCAACGAGCAGATCGACCGCATGCGCCACGCGGCGACCCGGGCGCTGCTCGAACGCGACGATGTGATCATTGTCGCTTCCGTCTCCTGCATCTACGGCATTGGCTCGGTCGAGACCTATACCGCGATGACCTTTACCGTGAAGCTCGGCGAGAGAATCGATCAGCGTCAGCTCATCTCCGATTTGGTCGCGCTGCAATATAAGCGATCGGCCGGGGATTTCTCCCGCGGCGTCTTCCGGGTCCGCGGGGATACGATCGAGCTGTTCCCCGCCCACTACGAAGACCGGGCCTGGCGCATTGGCTTTTTTGGCGATTCAATCGAAACGATTGCAGAATTCGACCCCTTGACCGGCAAAAAGACGCAAGACCTCGAATTCATCAAGGTCTATGCTAATTCTCATTATGTCACGCCCCGCCCAACCCTTCTGCAATCGATCAAGGGCATTAAGCTTGAACTGAAACAGCGCCTCGCCGAGCTCAATGCTGCTGGCCGTTTGCTCGAAGCGCAGAGGCTCGAACAGCGCACCATGTTCGATCTTGAAATGCTCGAAGCCACCGGCTCCTGCGCAGGCATCGAAAATTATTCGCGCTATCTGACCGGCCGCCGCCCCGGCGAGCCGCCGCCGACACTCTTCGAATATCTTCCCGATAATGCGCTTGTCTTTACCGACGAGTCACATGTCACGATCCCGCAGATTGGTGCGATGTATCGCGGCGACTTCCGCCGCAAGGCGACGCTTGCCGAATATGGATTTCGCCTGCCTTCCTGCATGGACAATAGGCCGTTGCGCTTCGAGGAATGGGACGCCATGAGGCCGCAGTCGATTCATGTCTCGGCGACACCTGGACACTGGGAATTGGAGCGCACGGGGGGCGTTTTCGTCGAGCAAATTATCCGCCCGACCGGGCTCATTGATCCGCCAGTCGAAATTCATCCAGCCCGCGCCCAAGTCGATGACCTTTTGGGGGAGGTGCGTGAGGTCGCGGCAAAAGGCTACCGCAGCCTCGTCACCGTTCTTACCAAGCGCATGGCGGAAGATCTCACCGAATATTTGCACGAACACGGCGTGCGGGTGCGCTACATGCATTCCGATATCGACACAATCGAGCGGATCGAAATCATCCGGGATTTGCGCCTCGGTGCTTTCGATGTGCTCGTCGGGATCAATCTCTTGCGCGAAGGGCTCGACATTCCCGAATGTGCTCTTGTCGCAATCCTCGATGCCGACAAGGAAGGATTCTTGCGCAGCGAGACGTCGCTTGTGCAGACGATTGGCCGCGCGGCCCGGAATGTCGACGGCAAGGTGATCCTTTATGCCGATCACGAGACGGGCTCGATCGCGCGCGCGATGGCCGAGACCAATCGGAGGCGTGAAAAACAGCAGGCTTTCAATGCCGCCAATGGGATTACCCCCGCCTCGATCAAACGCGGAATCGCGGATATCCTCGGCTCGGTCTACGAGCAGGATCATGTCACCGTCGATGCCGGTCTCGCCGTGCCGGAGGTTCTGACGGGACATAATTTCAAGGCGACGATTGCTGATCTCGAAAAGCGCATGCGGGAAGCGGCCGCCAATCTCGAGTTCGAGGAGGCCGCGCGCTATCGTGATGAGTTGAAGCGGCTGCAAGCGGTTGAGCTTGCCATTGCGGATGATCCGCTGGCCAGCCAGAGCGACGTTGAAGCGCAGGCCGGAGCATTTCAGGGCGAGCGCAAATATGGGCGCAACGCGAATCTTCCGGCCAATCGCCCGCATAAGCCAACTGATTCAGAGATGGGGCCGCATAATTTCGGTGGCGGCGAGGCCAAGCCGCGCAGCGATATGAAGCCGCGTTCCTCGGCTGGCAAGGGCGGGACACGGGGGTGGAAGGGGAGGCGATGAGCGAAGCGCTGCCCGCCGCGCTGGCGCTGCTCGCTGGGTTGCAGCCTTTTGCCGCCCTCGCGGCGGAACAGCAACTCATCCCGACTCCTTATCCCGAAATGCTCGGGCCGAATGCGCAGATCGGCGGCGGCTCACCTGGAACGAACACCCATCAACATTTGTTTCCGGACACGGTCCCGCAAAGCCTCGGCCCCAATGCGCTCGGCAATCCCAAACCCTGGCACCATCACAGGCATCAGCAACTTTTGCCGACACCCTACTGGCGGCAATATCACCATTGGCGATAAATTCTTTTCAGTTAGCACCAGCATGCCAGGAGGCCACCAGCATGCCAGGAGGCGGCCAAACCTCTGCATCAAGATAACGGGATTTCGCGCGATCATTCATCGAGATGGGCCGACCCGACGCTCAGCGGGGATGAGGAGGATCCATGGTTCAGAAGATCGAGGACTATGCCCTCTTGGGCGATTGCCAGACGGCCGCACTCGTTGGGCGCGACCTCTCTGTTGACTGGCTCTGCTTTCCGCGCTTTGACAGTCCCGCCTGCTTTGCCAATCTCGTAGGGACCAAGGAGAATGGCCGGTGGCTGATTACGCCTGATGATCCCGGCGCTACGGTCACGCGAAACTATCGTGGCCGCACAATGATCCTCGACACCACCATCAGGACAGCCGAGGGTGTCGCTGTCGTCACCGATTTCATGCCGACCAATGTTCACGGCTCGCATCTCGTCCGTCTGGTGCGGGGGATCAGCGGCAACGTCAAGCTGCACACCGAACTCATTATCCGTTTCGATTATGGCTCGGTCGTACCATGGGTGCGCCGTTGCGACGATGGCAGTCTGCAGGCGGTCGCAGGTCCTGACCGCTTGGTATTGCGCACACCCATCAGGCTTCGCGCGAAAGGCCGGACGCATGTCGGCGAATTCGTCGCCGCGGCCGGGGAAACATTGGATTTCACGCTGAGTTATGGCATTTCCTATGATGAAGTGCCCAAAGCGATTGATCCTTATCGAGCGCTCGAGCAAACTGAACGCGGTTGGACCACCTGGTCGCAGTCCGCCGAAGCTGCCGGGCGCTGGTCGGAGGCGGTTTTCCGCTCCTTGCTCACTTTGCGTGCGCTGATTTTTCAGCCGAGCGGCGGCATTGTCGCGGCACCCACTGCATCGCTCCCGGAGCAATTGGGGGGCTCGCGCAACTGGGACTACCGGTTTTGCTGGCTGCGCGACGCGACCTTCACATTGTTCGCATTGATGAACGCGGGTTATGCCGGTGAGGCGATGCGATGGCGCGGCTGGTTGATTCGTGCGCTTGCTGGCGAACCGGCGCTTGTGCAAGTTCTCTATGGTCTCGGTGGCGAACGCGAGATTCCCGAACGCATCCTTCCCTGGCTTTCAGGCTATGGCGGTGCAAAGCCGGTGCGCACCGGGAATGCAGCCGCCGAGCAATTGCAGCTCGATATCTATGGCGAGGTGTTGGATGCCTTTTATCAAAGTCGCAAGCGGCGGCTGGTCAAGGATGCCGCCGATTGGATGCTGCAAATCGAGCTGTTGAAACATCTCGAAAAGATCTGGGAATTGCCCGACGAAGGGATCTGGGAGGTGCGGGGACCGCGGCGGCATTTCACTTATTCGAAAGTGATGGCTTGGGTTGCATTCGATCGCGCCGTGAGAAGCATCGAGGAATTCGGTTTTGTTGGGCCGCTGGATCACTGGAGGCATCTGCGCCAGCGCATTCATGATGATGTGTGTGCCAATGGATTCGATCCGGAGCAAGGGGCTTTTACGCAGTGCTATGGCGGAAAGGAGCTTGATGCGAGTCTTCTCTTGATGGCCCTTGTTGGTTTCTTGGCACCCGACGATAACCGCCTGCGGGGGACCGTCGACGCCATTGAGCGGCGTTTGATGGTGGACGGGTTTGTGCGCCGCTACGATACACAAACGGCTAAGGATGGCCTTTCCGGCGGTGAAGGTGCATTTCTGGCTTGTAGCTTCTGGCTTGTGGACAATCTCGTGCTTCTGGGAAGACTTGAGGATGCGTCAGCCCTCTTCGAGCGGCTGCTCGCGCTACGCAATGATCTTGGTCTTTTGTCTGAGGAATATGACGTTGGAGCCAAACGTCTCGTCGGCAATTTCCCGCAGGCCTTTTCGCATATTGCTTTGATCAACTCCGCCTATAATCTGGCGCACGCAGCTAAGCCAGCGGAACAACGCTCCGGCGCCAAGGCGCCAGAGGAGGGGGAAGATCGATTTGGCTTTTCCTGAGCGCCTGTCGCTTGCGAGCCGGTTCCTTTACTCGACTTGCAAGAGCAGCGCGACGAGTTCGCTCTGGCGATGGGTATCTGTTTTAGCAAAGACGGATTTCAGCTGGTTGCGAGCTGTCTCCCGCGAAATGTTCAGTTCCCGAGCCGCGATATCCGGAGGAGCGCCGCGCGCGATGATG
>DATJBL010000071.1:0-26538 GCA_035515355.1 Methylocella sp. | reverse complement strand
GATGACCGTAGGGCCGGCGCTGGCCTTGACGGCCTGCATGGCGACGGTCAGCTTCATCGACAATGTCTTAAAACCATTTGTTCTGACGCATGGGCTGGCGAGCCCGAGGCTGGTGACTTTCATTGGCGTCATTGGCGGCGTTCTCGCCTATGGCTTTGCGGGCCTCTTCGTCGGCCCGGTCGTTCTCGCGGTCGCCTGGGACCTCGCCAATGCATGGATCTATGGGCGCAAAGCGCCCGCCTGAACGCTGCCTTTGCCGGCGGCGGCTCCACTCTTGCCGCTACAACCTTATGCCGACATCAGCGAAAGCAGGACGTAGTGCAATCCAAGACCAAGCAGGCCCTGGATGCTCATGCTTCCAAGACTGAGTGCAACCAAAAGCATGACGATATGGGAAACGGAGCGATTTTCGATCTTGATGAAGTAATAGACGGATAGCCCCAGGAAAACGGCTCCAAAAGCGAGAGGGAAGCCTGAATAGACATAGGCCGCCTCCTTGGAGAGCTTCAAAACCTTCCAAGGATCGATGAGCAAAAGGAAAAAAATGTGGATGAGAAAACTCACGACCGTCAACGCAGAACTTACGAAGAGCGCGCGTTCGGGTGTTCGCGGAAATAGGTTTGAGCTTTGCTCGGGCCTTTGTGCCAGGCGAACGTCGTCCCCACCTAGCCCTTCATTGTCTTCGAATTTTATCATCGAATTTCCCTCCCGCGAAGGCTGCGCGCTTAGATTGGCGTTCCTCTGAGCCTTTGGCAAGATCTTGCGGGGAGCCTACTCAACCGGCAAGCCTCCAAACGCGGCGCTTCCCGCCTGGCATGGATTTGATTGCCGAGCTTAACTCTGGCAAGTGGATCAGCTGGGCGACGAACACGGCTGCCCTCCTCGCGCCGAAGGAACCCGAAGTGTCACTCTTTTTGTCTGGACTTCCGCTTTGGATCGCGGTGGTCGTTCTCGTGGCCCTGCCGAGCATGGCCGCCATGTATGGGCCGGTTCTGATCCGCCGCCGGTTCGGCCTCGAACCTCTCGCCAGCAACAATGAGATCGCCGGCTTCAAATTTGCTACTGTCGGTGTGATCTATGCGGTACTCCTCGCCTTCGCCGTGATCGTCGTATGGCAGAAGTTCAGCGATGCGGAGGCAGCCGTCGTTCAGGAGGCAGGAGCTTCCGCAACGCTCTATCGGCTCGCGGCGGGTGCTGTGCCCGAGGCAGCCGCGACCCGGTCGGCCCTTACCGGTTATCTCAATCTCGCGATCGAGCGGGAGTGGCCGCGGATGGCGGAAGGAGAAGAAAGCCGCGAGGTGACGCGGGCGCTCGACGCCCTCTATGCCGCCGCGCTGCGCCTGACGGAAAGCAAATCGAAAGATGCCGCGATCTCGGGGGCGATGTTCGCACAGCTCGATACGCTAACTCAGGCCCGCCGCAGCCGGCTTCACGCGGCGGCCGGTGCCGTTCCCGGGGTCTTGTGGGCCGCCCTGTTTTGCGGCGCGCTCCTCACCGTAGGATTTGCGTTCTTTTTTGGCAGCGAGAACCTGCCGGCGCAGGTCATCATGATCGGAATCCTCTCGGCCATCGTGTTCATGGGGCTTCTTGTGATCGTGTCAATCGACCATCCTTTCACAGGTCCTGTTCATATCAGCAGCGAGCCGCTGCAAACTGTCATTGAGGATTTCGCGCATGGCTAGATTGGCGAGGGGTCCGATAAGGAAAGCTCTTGAGTGATGACTTGGCAGAGCCACGCATCATGAGCCAAGGCGGGAGCCCATCGCGATGCTGATCCTTTATTCTTATCCGGGCCTTTTTGGAGTTGCGGACAACAACCCCTACGGCCTCAAGGTCTATGCCTTTCTGAAACTCTGCAAGCTTCCCTTCCAGCACGAACACATTATCGATGCCAAAGACGCACCACGTGGCCAGCTTCCCTATCTTTTGGATGGCGAAACGGTCATCGGCGACAGCGACGCGATCATCACCCATTTGATTGGCCGATATGCGCTCTCGATCGACGCCGGCCTGACGGCGAGCGAGCGCGATACGGACCACCTTGTAAGACGCACGCTCGATGATCTTTACTGGGTGATGTCCTACTCGCGCTGGAAAGACCCGCGCTTCTGGCCACTTTTCAAGGCCGCGCTTATGAGGACGCATCCCGACATTGCCGAAGCGACCCTCGAAACAGCGCGGGAGTACAATCTCAAGCGCTACCACTATCAAGGCATCGGACGCTATGAGCCCGACGCGGTCTACGCGAGGGGCCTCGCTGATCTGCGGGTCCTCGCGAACCTTGTGCCCGGCAGTGGTTTTTTGTTCGGGCCGAAACCGGCCAGCATCGATGCAGGACTTTATGGATTTACCGCCAACATTTATTTTTACGAGATCGACACGCCGCTGAAGGACGCTCTTATCTCGATGCCAAATCTCGTGGCGCATTGCCAGGCGATTCATGGATTGGTGAGCGCACCGGGACAGCAGCGGCACAGCTGAGAATTAGCCCTTGCGGGCTCTATGTCCTGCTCGACGCGCTAGGCCAAGCGTATATAATAACAATTTTATAGGGCCGAGCGCTTAAGTTTTCTCAAACCTCGTTAGTGCGATTTTCAAATGCTTGCACGTTTCACCGGCGTTCTTGTGCATTGCTTTACGGCTTGCGGAGCGGCCTTGGGATTTGCCGCGCTACTTGCTGCGGCCGAGGGCCGCTTTCCGGCGATGTTTGCATGGCTTGGTGCCGCCTTTGTGATCGATGCCGTCGATGGCACGCTCGCGCGGCGTTTCAACGTCGAGAAATTGGCGCCACATATCGATGGCGTGGTTCTCGACCTCGTTGTCGACTTCCTGACCTATGTCATCGTGCCTCTTGTCGCCTTGTGGCGGTCAGGCCTGCTGGCGCCACCACTTGCAGTCTTTGTCTGTTGCGTCGTCTCCGCGGCATCTGCGCTCTATTTTGCTGATCGGCGCATGAAAACCCACGATCTTTGGTTCCGCGGTTTTCCAGCAATTTGGAATGTGCTTGTCTTCTATATGCTTGTGCTGCGGCCAGAGCCGCTCGCCGCAACGCTGGTCGTTGCCGCCGCCGCTTGCCTCATGTTCGTGCCGGTTGCCTTCGTTCACCCGCTGCGCGTCGTGCGCTGGCGCAAGTTGACGATGACGGCGACGGGCGTGTGGAGCGCCGCTGCCCTCACTGCGGTGGAACAAGGTCTGTCCCAAGCCAACGACATCATCAAGGCGGCGCTGATTGCGGTCGCGCTGTATTTCCTGGCGCTACCGCTGTTCCGCAATCTCCCTTAGATCGGCCGCGCTCGCCATGGGAGAGGCAAGAGCAGAGCGCAGGGTGACAGACACGCAAGCCGCACAAGATTTGCATTGACGCATGGGCTTGCGGTTCCTCCATGCCACGCCGCGGCCAAACCCTCGTCCCTCGAACCAAGGCTGGGAGTTCCATGTCAGAAACTGGCCAAAACGAGCTGTGCCACGCCGCAAGCCCCTATCTGCTGCAACACGCCAACAATCCCGTCCATTGGCGGATGTGGGGTGAGGCTGCGCTCAAGGAGGCGCAAACCCGGGATAAACCAATCCTCCTCTCCATCGGCTATGCGGCCTGCCATTGGTGTCATGTGATGGCGCATGAGAGCTTTGAGGATGAAGCGACCGCGGCGGTGATGAACGATCTCTTCGTGAACATCAAAGTCGACCGCGAAGAGCGCCCCGACATTGATCATATTTATATGAGCGCCTTACATGCCGTCGGGGAACGCGGCGGCTGGCCTCTCACCATGTTTCTGACGCCGGCTGGCGAGCCCTTTTGGGGCGGCACCTATTTTCCGAAGGAAGCGAATTATGGCCGGCCCTCTTTCGTCAGCGTCTTGAAGACAGTGGCACAAACGTTCCGCGCCGATCCTCAGCGGATCAAGCAGAACGCCGACATCATCCGGCAAGAACTTTCAAAGCGCGCCCCGCAGGGTGGCGATGGCGGTCTGAGCCTCGGGCTGCTGGACAGCCTCGCGCCGCAAATCGTTCCTATCATCGATCCTGTCTCCGGCGGCCTTAACGGCGCACCCAAATTTCCGAATACTCCCATTCTCGAATTGCTCTGGCGGGCGGGCGCGAGGCTCGGGAGAGAGCCTTATCGCGATCTCGTCAAATTGACTCTCAGCCAAATGTCGGAAGGAGGCATCTACGATCATCTCGGTGGCGGCTATGCACGCTATTCAACGGACGTGCAATGGCTCGTCCCCCATTTCGAGAAGATGCTCTATGACAATGCGCAGATCCTCGAACTCCTGGCATTGTGCCACCATGAGTATGGGGGTGCGCTTTTCCGCGCCCGGGCGCAAGAAACGGTCGACTGGCTCAAGCGCGACATGACGAACCTCAATGGAGCGTTTTGCGCGAGCCTCGATGCCGACAGCGAGGGGATCGAAGGCAAATTCTACGTCTGGAACTATCCTGAAATCACCACCCTGCTCGGGCCGGAGGACGCCGCGTTTTTTGGGAAGTTCTACGACGCGTCGCGATTCGGCAATTGGGATGATGAAGCACATGGAGGTCATGCGATCATTCTCAACCGGCTCGACACGCCAAAGCCGGCTCCAGACGAAGAGGCGCGGCTTGCCCCCTTGCGACAGAGACTGTTCGAAGCGCGGGAAAAGCGCGTGCATCCCGGGCTCGATGACAAAATCCTCGCGGATTGGAACGGGCTCATGATCGGCGCGCTCGTCCACGCGGCGACGATTTTCCAGGAGCCGGAATGGATCGCGCTTGCGGCGCGCGCCTATGATTTCATCGTGGCAACGATGCTGTTCACCGATGCGCAAGGCTATAAGCGGCTTGCGCATGCGTGGCGGTCCGGCGTTCTCGTGAAACCCGGCCTCGCCCTCGATCATGCCGCGATGATCGGCGCGGCGCTCGCCTTGCATGAGGCGCGCAATTTTGGGCCTGTGCTCAGGCGCGATTATCTTGGGGATGCCGTGGCCTGGGCGGAGGCGCTGGAGATCTATCATCGCGATCCTGCGACGGGGCTCCTCAATATGACCGCCAAGGATGCCGGAGACGTTATTCTCCGGCTTGCGCCAACCGCAGACGATGCGATCCCCAACGCGCATCCCCTTTATCTTTCCGCACTCGTGCGCCTCGCCGGCCTGACAGGCGACGTCTCCTGGCTCACGCGGGCGGACGCGATCTTCGAGGCAACGAGTGCATCGGTACGGCGCAACCCCGTTGGACATGCCGGAATTTTGAATGCCCTCGATTTCAGACTGCGTGCCAAGGAGATCGTGACGGCGGGATCCCAGCGGAAGGAGCTTTATGAGGCGGCGCTCGGGATACCTTTTACAGCGCGAATCGTCAGCGACATTGATCGGCCAGAGGATGTGCCCCCCACCCATCCGGCGAGAGCCCAGGTTGAATTAGCGGCCGAGGCGGCGGCTTTTGTCTGTTCGGGCAGCACTTGCTCCTTGCCGGCGCGGAATAAAGAAACGTTGCTGGATAGTATCGGTTATGCTTAACTGAGGTTGGGCGCCGAACATAATTTCGCTGCTCAGAGAAATCGCGCCTCTCGTCATCAGAACTAGCTGAAACGAAGTCGTTTCTTTGTATGAATGATGTTAGTGAAATTTTATTAAAAGGCCTTAGCGCAACCGCGGCTATGATTTCGCATATTCCGGACTTCTTGTTATATGGCGTCTTACTTCCCGCCGTTGTTTCTTTTTCATTTGGCGCACTTAAGCTCTACCAGTATGGGTTGTGGAAGCGCCGCCAGCGCTTGCTGGCGCGAAACTGTCTCGACACGACGACAATCGGCCAATTCCCGGCTGGCGGAGAACCGCCGCAAGGATTCGAACCCTTCGCGCAATCTTTGCAGTTTAGGCGGCCCGCTTCCGCGCGGCCAAGTGAGCCGAGGGGGCCTTGGCGGGATCCGCGAACACGCCGAGGCGGTGGATCAGGCAAAGTGCCGCGAAGGCGGTGACGTTGATCGCCAAAATTCGCCTCACGATGGACGGCGCAAAATTGGAGATCCCGGTCCCGAGAAAAAGACAGATCACGAACAACGAACCTTCATAAACCGCGAAGGCAGCCACGAAGGCAGCGGCCGCAGCGGCCCCGCCATTCTGCCGGAGCAGACCTTTCACGGATTGCGCGGCAAAGGTGGAAGCGAGTGCGACGGCGCCAAGGGCAAAGCCCCAGGCGAAGGTGCTTGGCTCAACGGGATAATGATGAATCGCAAAACCGGCGATTTGATTGGCAAGCCAGACCGCGCCGACCAGCGCGAAAGCATCACGGCGGCTGAGCGTCAACGCGGCGATCGCAGCGAATGCCGCGAGCGGAAGGGCGCAGGCAAAGCCAAGGCTTAGCACGAGACTCGCCAAGACGAGGAACCCGACCCAGACCGGCCGCCGCCACACGAACGTTAGGGAAGATTCTGCCATAGTTTCTCCTCGTGGGAATCGTGACTGATTATGCATCGGCGCGCCGGGCATGGCTACACAAATTCAAACCAGCCCCTCACCGTTCCATTCTTCCGTGCCCATTCAACCCTTCCGGTCACGGCGAGATCGCAAGACGTCTAAAGCCAAATGACGCGCCTCGATTGCGTTGCGTGGGCAAAATTCGCCACCCGTAAGCCCCCCTGCTCATGCGGCATTTTCTGGACTTTGATCTGCATCAACACTCTCCCTCCCTTGCTCCTGCAAACTTGGGCAACCTCGCACACTCATGATAAGAGCATCATGGGTTTCTTCGGCGCGCCCCAAACGAGGCTTGGTTCATGACACAGTTGGTTTTTCCCGCTAAACGAATGACCTTTGGCGAAATTGGCCTGGTGACGAGCCTTGCTGCCCTCGCCTTGTTTTCCCTATTGATTGCGGCAAAGGCCTATACTCCGGCTTTTGCGTTCCACGCAGGCCTGTTCTGCGTGGCGAGCGTCGTGTCTGTTTTCGCCATTTTCAAACGGTACTCGGCGCGAAGTGCCTTGTTCCCTCCTCAGACGATCGAAGGGCGTCCGAACTATAATTTCGGGCCGGTAAAGTTCTGCACGGTCGCGGCCATCATCTGGGCCCTCGCCGGCTTCACAATTGGACTTTATCTTGCTCTCGAACTTGCCTTTCCCGCATTCAATCTCGATCTCCCCTGGATCAACTTCGGGAGATTGCGGCCGCTGCATACCTCTGCGGTGATTTTCGCCTTCGGCGGCAATGTGCTGCTGGCAACATCACTTTACGTCGTGCAACGCACTTCCCGCGCTCGCCTTGCTGGCGATCTTGCACCCTGGTTCGTGGCACTTGGCTATAATTTCTTCATCGTGATCGCGGGCACCGGCTATCTTCTCGGCATCACCCATTCGAAGGAATATGCCGAGCCGGAATGGTACGCCGATCTTCTTCTTGTCGCCGTTTGGGTCACCTATTTCCTCGTCTTCCTCGCGACCGTCATGAAGCGTGCCGAGCCGCACATCTATGTTGCGAACTGGTTCTTTCTCGCATTCATTGTGACCATCGCCGTGCTTGTTCTGGCGAACAACGCCGCGATCCCAGTGTCCATCTATTCGTCGAAATCCTACATCGTCTGGTCTGGCGTCCAGGATGCGATGATCCAATGGTGGTACGGGCACAATGCCGTAGGCTTCTTTCTCACGGCGGGCTTTCTCGGCATCATGTATTACTTCGTTCCAAAGCGTGCCGAACGGCCGATCTATTCCTATCGGCTCTCGATCGTGCACTTCTGGTCGCTTATCTTTCTCTACATCTGGGCCGGTCCGCATCACCTTCATTACACGGCACTTCCCGATTGGGCGCAGACGCTCGGCATGACCTTTTCCATCATGCTCTGGATGCCATCTTGGGGCGGCATGATCAATGGTTTGATGACGCTCTCGGGGGCCTGGGATAAGCTCCGAACCGACCCTGTCCTGCGGATGCTCGTGGTCTCGATCGCCTTCTACGGCATGGCCACCTTCGAGGGACCTTTGATGTCGATCAAGACCGTCAACTCCCTCAGCCACTATACCGACTGGGGTATCGGCCATGTTCATTCAGGGAGCCTCGGATGGGTTGGCTATGTGTCCTTCGGTGCTCTCTATTGCCTGGTGCCTTGGTTGTGGAACCGCAAGGGTCTTTATTCCCTCAAACTGGTCAACTGGCACTTCTGGATCTCAACACTCGGAATCGTGTTCTACATCTCGTCGATGTGGGTTGCTGGCATCATGCAAGGACTGATGTGGCGTGCCTACACTTCCCTCGGCTTTCTTCAGTATTCCTTCGTTGAAACGACGGAAGCACTCCATCCGATGTACATCATCCGGGCATTCGGCGGTTTCCTGTTCCTCACCGGGGCGCTGATCATGGCCTTCAATCTCTTCAAGACCATCGCTTCACCGGAGGCTTCCGAGGTTCCGGAACAGCCGGTGCCCGCGAAAGTACGTTTCGCCGGTGCAGAGTAGGAGAGCACGCGTGACCAGCTCCAGCCAGAGCCGTTCAATTTGGACCCGGCTTCAAATCCTCGAGAAGAACTCCATCCTTCTCGTCCTTGGAATCCTTCTCGTCATATCGATTGGCGGCCTCGTCGAGGTGATCCCTCTTTTCTACCTTAAAAGCACGATCGAAAGGGTGGAGGGCGTGCGGCCCTATTCACCCCTCGAACTTGCCGGCTTCAACATCTATGTGCGGGAGGGCTGCTATACCTGCCACTCGCAGATGATTCGGCCGCTGCGCGACGAGGTCGAGCGCTACGGCCACTATTCTTTGGCCGCCGAAAGCATGTATGATCATCCCTTCCAATGGGGATCGAAGCGGAACGGACCCGATCTCGCGCGCGTCGGCGGGAAGTATTCCGATGACTGGCACCGCCAGCATTTGCGTGATCCCCGTGCCGTCGTGCCCGGTTCCATCATGCCGGGCTATGCCTTCCTTGAATCGACACCTCTCGACGACACGCATATCGCGCAGGACCTGAAGACACTTGCGATGACAGGCGTGCCTTACTCCCAGGAGATGATCAACAATGCGCGGGACGATCTCAAAGCGCAGGGAACGGCCGCAGGTCCCCACACGGCGCCCTTTGAGGCGCGCTATCCGAAGGCGATCGTCCGCGATCTCGGCGCCGACAAGGGCCGGTTGACAGAAGCGGACGCCCTCATCACCTATCTGCAGCGCGTTGGGACCCAAGTCGATTTCAAGCTTTACGACGACAAAGCCAACATCCGCTGAGGCACGCCATGTCAACCTATGAGAGTTTGCGCCAATTCGTTGCCGCCTGGGGCACCGCCTATTTCGGACTGATTTTCTTCATTGCGCTCGTTTACGCCCTTTTGCCGTCCAACCGTGACGCGTTCGACGAAGCCGCGCGCATACCGTTAAGAGAGGATTGAACCGTGACGACGGAGAAACACGAAGAGATCGACGTTGTTACGGGAACGGCGACCACGGGTCACGAGTGGGACGGCCTCACCGAGCTCAATACTCCGCTCCCGCGCTGGTGGCTCAACACCTTCTATGCCTGCATCATCTGGGCCGTCGGCTATTGGATCGTTTATCCCGCCTGGCCGCTCCTCACTGGCTACACGCATGGCCTCTTGCACTGGCACTCACGCGCGGCCGTAACCGACGACCTCAAACAGTTGAACGCGATGCGTGCCGACATGAACGAGAAGATCGCTGCCGCTTCTCTCATCGAGATTGAAATGACACCCGAGCTCTTGTCCTTCGCGCGGGCGGAGGGCAGCGCCGCTTTCGCGATCAATTGTGCTCCTTGCCACGGGGCGGGCGGCCAGGGGTCGAAAGGCTATCCCAACCTCAATGCGGACCGCTGGATCTGGGGTGGCACAGTTGACGCGATCCAAACCACGATCATGCACGGCGCGCGGTGGGATGCTGATTCTGAAACGCACACCTCCTCCATGCCCGCCTTCGGCCGTGACTCCATCATGAACGACCCTGACATGTCCGACGTCGCGGACTATGTCCGCACCTTATCGGGTAACAAACCCGAAGAAGGCGCGGATCTCGCCGCAGGGAAGAGTATCTTCATGCAAAATTGCGCGCCCTGCCACGGCGAGGATGGCAAAGGAAATCTAGAGGTTGGCGCTCCGAACCTAACAACAAAGGTCTGGCTCTACGGACCCTCCAAAGCCGCCATCATGGAGCGCCTCCAGAACGGCGGAGGCGGCGTCATGCCCGCCTGGGCAGGCCGCCTCGATCCGACAACAATCAAAACGCTTGCGGTTTATGTCCATACCCTCGGCGGCGGAAAATGAAAGGCGCTGCGGCGTCAACTCAAAGGTGTGATGTGAGCACGGTCAACCTGCAAACACATGAGGACGTTCCCGACCTGCCGCTCTACGCGGCCGCGCCGAAGGTCTATCCGCAAAGCGTGCACGGCACATACCGCCGCATCAAGTGGATCCTCTTGGCAGTCACGCTCAGTATTTATTATCTACTGCCGTTTGTGCGTTGGAATCGGGGTCCAAACGAACCATCCCAAGCCGTGCTAGTTGATTTCACACACCGGAAGTTCTACTTTTTTTTCATCGAGATCTGGCCCCAAGAGGTCTATTTTCTGACCGGCCTTTTGATCCTCGCCGCCCTGATCCTCTTTCTGATGAATGCCCTCGCTGGGCGCGTGTGGTGCGGCTATCTTTGCCCACAAACAATCTGGACCGATCTTTTTTTAGCCACCGAACGTTGGATTGAGGGCGACAGGCGCGAGCGCATCCTGAAAGACGCTGGCCCTTGGACGATGACGCGTCTGAAAGAGAAGAGCCTCAAGCACTTCATCTGGCTCATGATCGCTTGGTGGACTGGTGGCGCCTGGGTCAACTATTTCGCCGATGCGCCGACACTCGTGCACGATTTGGCAACATTTCAGGCACCGATTGTCGCCTATGCGTGGATCGGCATACTCACATTCACCACTTATGTCCTGGCCGGCTTCATGCGCGAGCAGGTCTGCCTCTATATGTGTCCCTGGCCGCGAATCCAAGCGGCTCTCACGGATGAGAACGCGCTGAACGTCATGTATCGCCACGACCGGGGCGAACCGCGTACGTCCTTCAAGAAATCGGCGGTTTTGAGAGCCAAGGGAGAACATCCGGGAGATTGCATCGATTGCGGCCAATGCATCGCTGTTTGTCCCACCGGCGTCGACATCCGGAATGGCGCCAATCTCGGCTGCATCCAATGCGGTCTTTGCATCGACGCCTGCGACAATGTCATGGGAAGGATTGGCCGCTCACCGCGGCTCATAGCCTACGATACGGATATTAATGTCGGCCGCCGTCTTGCCGGCAAAGCGAATGTGTTCAAGCCAATTCGCAGCCGCACCATTTTATACACGGTGATGATCGCGATTGTCGGGAGTGTCATGCTCTCCACCCTGGTCGAGCGCACAAACATGTCTGTAAGTGCCATGCATGACCGCAATCCGATGTTTGTGGAAACAGCAGACGGCTCAATCCGCAACGCTTTGACAATTCATATCGTTAATCGGGATTCTAACTCCCGCCAATTTAAGATCGAGACGGAACGGTTCGGGGCCGCTCACCTCGAGGCTGTCGGGGTCCCGAACGGCAGTGACGGATGGCCCATCGTTGACGTCGGACCAGACCAGATCCGCGAGCTGCGTGTGCTCGTCACCGTGCCCGCCGCCGCTCATCCGCCACCCAAGCAAGCTCTCATATTCAAGATCATCGATGTCGCGAGCGGCGAGGCAGCAGAGGCGACGGACAATTTCGTCGCGCCGTGACTTATGACAAGGGAAGCACACATGTCGCACGACGTCATGCCCGGCACCGGTTTCGCGCTCAAAGGCTGGATGGTGCTGGCGATTCTGCTTGGTTTTTTTGGTGTCATTGCGAGCGTGAACGCCGTGATGATCCATTACGCGATTTCGACCTTCCGCGGTGAACAAGAAGCCAGTCCCTACGAACATGGGCTCGCCTATGACAAGGACATCGAGGCCGCGCGGGAGCAGGAAGCGCTTCACTGGAAAGTCTCGGTCGGCGTTTCACGCGACGAAGGAGGCGAGGCGCGGGTGGAGGTCTCCATCAAGGACGCATCTCAAACACCCGTCATCGGGCTTGTCCTGACAAGCGCGCTTGATTCGCCGATCGACAAGAAGCTCGACAAGACACTGTCTCTTGCTGAAACCGCACCTGGCGTCTATTCGGGCCGCATCACCGCCGATCCCGGACAGTGGGATTTGCTGCTCGACGCCCGTCGCGAAACTAGGCTCGTTTTCCGTTCGAAAAATCGCATCGCGCTGCGTTAAGGGGCTCCCATGACGCCAGCGCTCGACCTTTCGGCCTTCGTCCAGCGTCGCGATGAGGGTGCTGCGCATATCGAGTTTGCTGTCGAAGGGATCATCGATGCGACCTCCCTCCACGCAATTGAGACGGCGCTGCGCAAACTGCCGGGGATCACTCGAGCGAGGGTCAACTTTACCGATCGCCGCCTTCTCGTGGAGTGGATGGATCAAGCCTTTGATCCGGCGAGAATCATAAACGACCTCGCCGCGCTCGGTTATCGCATCCATCCCTTTAGATCGAATGCTGGAGAAGATACCGAGGCGGCCCAAGCGCGCTGGCTCTTGCGCTGCCTGGCAGTCGCCGCCTTCGCCGCCATGAATGTCATGCTGCTGTCGATCGCGGTTTGGGCCGGCAATATCAGCGATATGAGGCCGGAGACACGGGATTTTTTCCATTGGCTGTCCGCCCTGATCGTACTTCCCGCCACTGGGTTTGCAGGGCAGCCGTTCTTTCGTAGTGCCATCCGTGCCATCCGGAGCGGGACGCTCAACATGGACGTTCCAATTTCGCTCGGCATCCTCCTCGCCCTCTCAATGTCGGTGGCTGAAACCGTCCGCCACGCCGAGCATGCTTATTTCGACAGCGCGATCATGCTGCTCGTTTTTCTCCTCGCTGGCCGTTATCTCGACCACGCGATGCGGCGTAAGACTCGCACATTTGCGGCCAATCTCTCGGCCCTCCGCGCGCCGACGGCCTCACGCATCGAACCGAACGGCGAAATGACGGCCGTCCCCCTCGCCGCCCTTGCAGCGGGCGACCTCGTGCTCGTCGGGGCGGGCGAGCGCATCCCCGTCGATGGGATTGTCGTTTCTGGATGTTCGGAGGTTGACCAAAGCCTGGTCACCGGCGAAAGCAGCTGCTGCGTCGTTTCGGCCGGGAGTGAAGTGTACGCCGGGGCGCTGAATTTCAGCGGTGCCTTGCGCATCCGCGCCCGTGCTGTCGCCGGTGGCACGCTCCTCGATGAGATTGAGCGGCTGATCGAGGGCGCGGCCACGCAAAAGGGACGCTATTTGCGGCTGGCCGACCGAGCGGCGCAGCTCTACGCACCGCTCGTCCATGCCACGGCCATTTTAACCGCCATCGGCTGGCTGCTCGCTGGCGCATCCACGCATGACGCGATCGTCATAGCGATCACCGTGCTTATCATCACATGCCCCTGTGCATTGGCGCTCGCCGTGCCCGCCGTCCAGGTGGTCGCCGCAGGCGCTTTGTTTCGTTCGAAGGTATTGCTCAACGCGGGCGACGCCATTGAACGCCTCGCCGACATCGATACCGTCGTGTTTGACAAGACGGGAACGCTCACCTTGCCCGAGTCTCAGATCGCCAATGCAGATGATGTGGCGCCCCACCTCGTCGAATGCGCGGCGCGTCTCGCTTTGTCGAGCCATCATCCGCTCGCCCTCGCGCTCGCGACGCTTGCCACGAACCGTAGTCCTTTCGAAGATTGTCAGGAAGCGTCTGGCGAGGGTGTCCGCGCGATGATCGATGGAATCGAGACGCGGCTCGGCAGCACTGCCTTTTGCGATCTCGAAGGGGACGCGGATGGCGCAGCCGACCCAAATCAGGAGACATCCGTCATCGCGTTCCGGCATGGCACCAGCTTCGCGCTCTTCCGCGTCCATCAAAAACTTCGCTCGGACGCTCTGCCTGTCGTTGAGGCCCTTCGGTCGCGTGGCCTCTCGATCACGATTCTTTCCGGAGACCGCGTAGCCGCAGTCAAAGCCTGCGCGGAGGCACTTGGAATAACGAGGTGGGGAACGCAATTCACGCCAGCCGACAAAGTCGCGTTTCTCGCGGAACTTAAGGCGCAAGGGCGTAAAGTGCTGATGGTTGGCGATGGGATCAATGACGCGCCGGCTCTCGCGGGGGCATTTGCCTCTCTAGCGCCGATCGCCGCATCGGGCATAACCCAAGCCACAGCTGACGCGCTTTTCCTCGGCGACCGGCTTGCCCCTGTCTTGGCAGCCGTCGACATCGCCCGCCGGGCAAAATCTCTCATGCGCCAGAATCTGTGGTTCGCGGTTCTCTACAATTCGATCGCCGTCCCGCTCGCAATGTCAGGGCTTGCAACGCCGCTGATCGCCGCCGCTGCCATGTCTGGGTCATCCGTGGCCGTCACGCTCAACGCGCTTCGAGCGCGAGGAGCGGGATCTGTCTGGAAGGCGTCGAGTCTTGAGCCTATATTCGACTCACGCAGTTCGCCACGCCTCAACGAGGCATTGCCATGACAATCCTATTGGTCCTTGTTCCTCTCGCCTTGTCGCTTGGGCTGCTCGGCCTCGTTGCGTTTTTGTGGGCGCTTCGCAATGGCCAATATGAGGATCTGGATGGCAGCGCCTTGCGAGTCCTTTCGGACGACGATCTCGCGCCATGAGCGACATATTTGACAAGCGGCGTGGACGCGCAGGGTTGCTGGCTTGCGCCTGCGATATTGATCCGCCCGATGACACGATCCCAAGCGGCGAGGCACCTACGCTTGCCCTTTTCGCGGCAGGTTTCGGCTTCTCCATAGTCGCGCAGGTGCTTGCATTTGCTGTGCTGCCTCTCGCCGGAGCGGTCCTGGCTCCCTCCCCTGCGGCCTCCACCGCGCCGTTCGTCTTGATGCTCGCCGGGGCGGCATTGGCAACTTTCCCCGCCTCCTTTCTGCCAGGACGGTTCGGGCGCCGCTCGGCCTTCGCCCTGGGGGCGAGCCTTGGCGTTGCAGGCGCCGCAATCGGCGCTTGGGGCATCGCCGCGGGACAATTCGCCGGTCTTTGCCTCGGTGCGTTTTGGCTCGGGACGGCGCAGGGGTTTGGCCTGTTCTACCGTCACGCGGCCGCGACCAAGACACCCTCGGGGGCGCGAGCCATCGCCATTGTCATGGGCGCAGCGAGCGTGGCCGCTGTCGCGGCGCCCGCGGTCATCCGCGTGGCGCAGGATTTGGCTGGTCCGCTAGCCCCCGCCGCCGCATTGATCGGGGCGGGACTGGCGCAGATCTGCGTCTTGACCCTCGCGGGAGCGCTTCCCGCCGGCATTGAAGTGCTCGATGTGGAGCAAAGCTGGAGCGGCAAGACGGGTCTTTTCGTCGCCATAAGCGCAGCGGTGGCACTGGCGTGGCTGGGCATGACTTTGCTCATGGTTAGCGCGCCGCTGCTGATGGCGGGCTGCGGACTTGGCCTTGGTGCAGCCTCGAGTGCTATCTCCTGGCATGTCCTCGCCATGTACGCACCCGCGGCCGCTATCGGTGTCGGGGGCCGGCGCCTGCCTGAGACGCAAACTGTCTTTGCGGGCCTCGCGCTTTTGATCATGGGCGGCGTGGCCTCACGCTTCCAGACGACGGCAGCGGGGTTTGATGTTGCGCTGATCATTGGCGGTTGCGGCTGGTCGCTCGCCACGCTCGCCGCAACGCTCTGGATTCACAGGCAGGGCGTGCCTCCCCGCTCCCTCCTCGCTGTGCACGATTTTGGCCTGTTCGCCGGCGCAATCTGTGGAGCCCTGCTGGCAGGGCTGCTTGCCTGAATGGCATCTATCTTCGCAAGGATGGATGCCGATCCTCGCGCTCAAAAAATCACTGGGCGGAGCCCTTAACAATTTGCGCGGGGGGAGCTGTCTCGAAGGCGTTCGACGGGACTGGCTCTCCGGATTTGCCGCCAGCCGGAACCTTTTCTTGCAAATTGTGACCTTGCTCCGCCTCTTTCCTGCCTGGAGGGGATCCGTCCGCGATGTGGACAAAATCGCCATTAGCGAGTGAATCCGGCGGGCTATTCACAACACGCTCGGTCGGCGAGAGACCGCTCAAAACTTCGACGTAACGGCCGAGATTGCGGCCAAGCATGATCTTCCTCAAATCGACTTTATCGTCATCGCCGACCACGGCGACTTCAAGCCCATGATTGCGAAAGATCAATGCACTCGTAGGCAGGCGCACAACGTCTGGATTGCCCGGCAAGCTGAAGTGGACTTCGGTGTAGGCGCCAGGCTGCAGCAAGCCATCCGGATTATCGGCGTGAAGCTCGACGAGCAGAGTGCGCGAGCCGATAGTGATCGCGCGCGAGGTGGTGGCCACCGTGGCCTTGAAGGCCCTTCCCGGGTATTGAGGCAAATATAAATCGGCTGTCAAACCCTCGTGAATGTCTGCCGAGATCCGCTGCGGAACCTGCACGAAGATTCGCATCCTGCTCACATCCGCGATGCGAAAGAGGACCGGACCGCTTCCCCCTCCAACCCCGCTTCCCGCATTGATGAGGGCCCCTATGTCGGTATTGCGCTCCGTCACCACGCCATTGAATGGCACTGTGATTTGCTTGAAGCTCTCAAGTGCCTGCAGCCGATCGACTTCGCCCTTGGCGGCGTTGACGTCAGCAACGCTGGCGTCGAAACGGGCCGTTGCACTATCGAAATCCCCTTTCTTGGACAATGTTTCCTGGACGGAGACAACCCCCTTGGGTGAACTCTTCCAGCGTTCATAGGTAGACTTGGCGAAATCCAATTCGGCCTGCCGCGCCTTGACCTCCGCATTCGTTGCGTTGAGCCTCGCCTCGGCGGCTGCCAATTGCGCGTCGAGATCTGGCGCATCGAGTTCAGCCAGAAGCTGTCCGGCCTTAACGGGCGCGCCATAATCGAAATACCAAGCCTTAAGATAGCCGTTGACTCGAGCATATATCGGGGCGTCGTACCAAGCCTGGATGTCGCCAGGCAAGATCACCACAGGGTCCGCGGCAGCACCTTGCGGCGTAATAACGGAAACGACCGGGACGGCTTCCGCAGCCGTCCACTTTTTGACCTCCGCCTCTTGATGCTGCCGCGCAAGAATGCCGCTCGCAACTCCTATTCCGACAGCAAGGAGTGCGGCGAGGCCTGTCCAGCGCAGGATCCGCTTCGGCGGCGGCACCGGAGCGATCTCCTGCAGATTTTTCTGACCTTGCGACAACATTGCTGCTCCTGGGGATCAAGCGCTAGGCGCAAATGATTGCGCAGTGCCAGGGGTCTCGGCCGGCTTTTCCTTAGAAGTCCAGCGATGAAACACACTAAAAATGACCGGGACGAAGAATAGGGTTGCGAAGGTCGCGAACAGGAGGCCGCCGATGACCGCCCGCCCAAGCGGAGCATTCTGTTCGCCACCTTCACCAAGAGCAAGCGCCATGGGCACCATGCCAAGAAGCATGGCGAGCGCTGTCATCAGCACAGGACGGAAGCGTGTGAAGCCAGCATCGAGGGCCGCTGCGACCGGCTCATAGCCCTGCTCCAACCGTTCGCGCGCGAAGCTGACCACCAAAACGCTGTTCGCGGTCGCAATCCCCATGCACATGATAGCTCCAGTCAGCGCCGGGACGGACAGGGTCGTACCCGTCATAAAGAGCATCCACACAATACCGGCCAGAGTCCCCGGCAAGGCCGTAATGATTATAAAGGGATCAAGCCACGATTGGAAGTTGACGACAATCACGAGATAAACGAGCACGATCGCGCCCGCGAGGCCAAAATAAAGCTGATTATATGCGCTGGTCATGGTGTGAACCTGGCCCCGCATCACGACGCTGGCGCCTCGCGGCAGGCCTTTTTCACTCTCGCCGAGAACCCGGTTAATGTCCCTTGAAACGGCGCCAAGATCGCGTCCCTGAACAGCGCCATAGATGTCTATGACCGGCTGAACATTATAATGCGACACAACACCAGCGCTCGGCCCAACGCTTATGTCTGCGAGACCGCCGAGGAACTGCGGCGCCTTGGTTTCCGACGAGGTGATCGGCACATTGGCGAGATCTGATTTTGTGTCGATGCGGTATTGCGGCATCTGGACCACGATCGGGTAGGAAACACCATTTTTTGTATTAAGCCAGAAGTTTGGCTTCACTTGACCGCTGCCCGAGAGAGTCACAAGGAGGCTGTTCGCGACATCCCTTTGGGTGACCCCGACGATGCTTGCCAGTGACCGGTCAACATCGACGTTGATCTGCGGGTAGTTGAAGGCCTGCTGAATGCGAAGGTCGGCGATGCCGGGCACCTTGCGGATGCGCTTCAAGAGATCGGTGGCGTAAGCATAGTCGGCCTCCTGATTCGGACCGACGACTTGGACGTCGATTGGCGCTGGCAGGCCAAAATTCAGGATCTGCGCGACGATGTCGGCGGGCAGAAAGGCAAAGGTCGCACCCGTGAACTTTTGCGGTAACAGGGTGCGCAGCTCCTTGACATAGGCGGCCGTCGGAGCATGGCCCTCCTTCAGGGAGATGAGGACGTCGGCATCTTCGACCCCAATGGTTCCGGTGTTGCTGTAAGCCATGTTGATGCCGCTGTACGGTAGCCCGATGTTGTCGACGATATTGTCGAGCTCGCCCGGCGGGATGATTTCGCGAATCCTATTTTCGACGAGGTCACAAAGACGCGCGGTCTCCTCGATGCGCGTGCCGACCGGGGCACGGACGTGCATGAGGATCCGCCCGGCGTCAACGGCCGGAAAGAAGTTCTCGCCAAGGAAAGGGACAAGCCCAAAAGACAAGACGACAAAGGTGAGAAATCCGGCAATGAAAGTCTTGGGCCGGCTCAACGCCAGCGAAAGCAGCGAGCGGTAAACCCCACGGACTTGCGCGAAGCGGTATTCGAATCCTTCTTGAAACCGCTTGAAGGGATTACGGGAAGGTCGTGTCGAGCTATGCCCTTCGGCGCCATGGACCGCCTGCTCTTGCAGCATATATCTCGCCATCGTCGGGACGAGGGTTCGTGAGAGAATAAAAGACGCAAGAAGGGCGAAAACGACGGCTTCGGCCAGCGGCCGGAAGAGATAGCCAGCAACACCGCCAAGCTGGAACATCGGAGCGAAGACAATGCTGAGCACCAGCAAGATGACGAAGGCCGGCACGACGATCTGCTGCGCGCCATCGAGGATGGCGGGCTCGATCTTTTTGCCCTGCTCGAGATGATAGAAGATATTCTCGAGCGTCACAGTGCCTTCGTCGACCAGCATCCCAACGGCAAGGGCAAGGCCTCCGAGCGTCATCACGTTGATGGTTTCGCCGAGCCAGGAAAGGGCGGTGAGCGAAAACAGAATGGAAAGCGGAATTGAAACGATGATGATCAAGGTCGAACGCACGCTGCCGAGGAACAGCAGGATCATCAATCCGACAAGCCCCGCCGCGAGCAGAGCCTCCCGAAGCACGCCGAAAATGGCAGCTTTGACGAAAAGGGACTGATCGCCCACGGCATGGATGTCAAGGCCTGCGGGGAGCGTCTCCTTAATCCGCGGCAGAAGTGATTTGACGCCATCGATGATAGCGAGAGTGGAGGTGGAACCTGCTTTCAGAATTGTCATCAGCACAGCCTTCGACCCGTCCACCCGAACAAGATTGGTTTGCGGTGGGGCGCCTTCATGAACGTAAGCCACGTCGTGGACGTAGATGATCGTGCCGTTAGCCCTTTTCACCGGAAGATCATTGATTTCGTCGAGCACGACAGGACTGGCGTTCAGCGCGACATTCCAGTCAAAGCTGCCGATTTTCTGATCTCCAGCTGGCAGGATGAGGTTTTGCACGGAGATGGCTTCAAGAACATCTTCGGCGGACACGTTATGGGCCTGCATCGCATGCTGGTCGAGATCGACCTGCACTTGCAGGATCTTCCCGCCGTAAGGCGACGGAACGGCTGCCCCTTCGACCGTCGCGAGCTGCGGGCGGATAAAATTCTGCCCCTCATCGAAGAGCCGCATCTGGGGAAGCTTCTTGCTTGACAGCGCGAGCTGGAGGATCGGCACGCTCGAGGCGTTGTAACTGAGTACATAAGGCGGTGTAATGCCGGGCGGCAACAGCTTTAGGACAGTCTGTGAGGCAGCTGTCACCTGGGCGACAGCGGTAGCGATATCGACGTCGTTATGGAAGAATATCTTGACTACGCCATAGCCATTGAGCGATTGCGATTCGATGTGCTCGATGTCGGCGACTTGCGCGGTCAGAGTGCGCTCATAATAATAGATAACCCGGCCGGACATGTCGTTGGGCAAAAGGCCGCCGTAAGTCCAGACCACGCTAACGACCGGGATTTTAATGTTTGGGAAGATATCCGTCGGCGTGCGGAGCGCTGCCAGGGTGCCGAAGATCGCAATCAGCAGGGACAGCACGATGAAAGTATAGGGGCGTTTCAGAGCGATCTGAATAATCCACACGCCAAAACCTCCTTCGGCCGCGGTTTGCATAGCTGGAATTGCCCGCCAAAGAAACTAAAATATCGGTCATGAAAGAGGGCTTTTCTTGGCCGGTTTATACCGGCGAAGTGAATGAAAAACGGCTGACGAGCCGGTCGCTCGCGGTCTTCATCTCAAAAACTTCCTAATTCTGAGAAATCGGAGGGAAGCAAGCTTTATGATCGTTCAAGTAGATCTTGTATAGATTCCCAAACCGATAAGGAAACAGCGTATTTGCCAGCGAATACCCCGTCCCCGGGGTTTCCGTCTCTTTGAATGCGGTCTCCCAAAGGCGTTTCCAATCGTTCCCGAGCTCGGCTCAAGGTCCGCCCGCGCAGCGGCCATCAGGACACTGACGAGGAGATGACACGCAACGCCGAGGGGCCGAACACCAGGACTTCGCGTTGCCGTGATGCCCGATTTCACCGCGGCGGCGAAGTTCACGTCTGCGTCGTGGCGGCGAAGGTGGCGGCGAAGGAGGCAATGATCAGCACAGTTTTTTGCGACAGACCGGGTTTATCCTTCCGCCGACGCCAAGATCGGCATCTTAAAGGACTCTGACCGCGCCATCTTTGCCGGCTCGAGATGACATTGGGCGCGCGAAAGAGACTGATCGCTCTTCACAGGATGGTCATGTGCACCCTATGATGCTCCCATTCGTGTCCGGGTCGCTCGAGTGCCGATGGAATGCGAACGGCCTTCTGCGGCAGCGACACTTCCCAAATGCCCCGCGCGAGCGCGGAAGAGCGCTACTTTTCTGTTTCCTTACAAATGTTTCCCTTACAACGGCACGATGACACTTTGCGCCGTGCCGGCCATTTCGATGCATCGCCATGTCGAAGGCCGATGCGGAATGGAATCCGGCCCACTGAACGTTTCGTAGATGCCAATTGTATGGAAGTGCGCTGTCTGTCCACTCTCCACCTCGATGAAAGGCAGAAAAAAACCAAAGCGCTCACCACCCGTGTCAATGCTGCTAATCAAGGCGACAGATATCAATTTTCCAAGACCGGTATCCTCGGAGAGGATTCCGCTTGGCTTGAAGTCCTTGTGGAAAGCTCCAGCTTTGTAGAACAAAGCCGGAAAAGATGGATTGGCGCCGATTGTATAATCAACTTCGACCCCTGAGCCCTTCAACACGAATTTGTTCGCAGCCATTGTTCCGCTCCCCTTTTATCTTCCTTATCCATGCCATGTGGTGCTGCCATTCGTTCTTATCGGATGGCAGAGCTCATAAACCATTCTTTCGCCGTGTAGCTTAGTCAGTTTTCGTGAGGTCGCATCGGACAATCGTTCTAGCCCGTGCGAAACCGCATGCTTGTCCATCTGATCATCGCGGTCGCGTCTCGTCTTTCCGGTCGTGTTTCGATCAGGCGGGAGGGCGTGGTGATGCTGGGCGGCAGTCAGGAACTCGGGTTCGACGTCGTCGCCTCACCGGCAAAAGTCATTCGTCGCAACATTCAACGTGATCCATTATCCACACCGCTCCGTTAATTTGACCGCCGATGCCTATCTGCCGCTCCATTTCATTGACAAGCGGCATGCTCATGAAGTCAGGCTGTATGAGCTCGTTTTCATGGTGCGAAATGGATGATAACGAGATGCCTTGGATCGAGATGGTTTTTGGGCGGCGGGACTGGCGAGGATCCAGGAAACGTCTCGAGCAACTCATTGCCATCGGGACCGCCGCAACCGCCGGCCTTTGGGTTCCGGCTTTCGCGGCGGACTTGCCTGCTGCACCGTCTCCGGTGTTCACCTGGACCGGCGTTTATTTGGGCGCGAATGTGGGCGGCTGGTTTGGGCCCAACAATCCAAAGTATGAAGCGCTTGGCTTCTCCTCGCCGGGTTTCGACCTTGTCCCAAATGGCGGCGGGACGAACGTCGGCGCCACCGGCGGCTTCCAGGCGGGCTACAACTACCAGATGGGATCCTTCGTGCCCGGCTTTGAGGCGGATTTCGATTATCTGGGCAATTGCCGGGGCGGCACATTTACCGCCCCGCCAGCCTATGCGCTCTTCGGCACCCACTCCTACAGCCTCTCCGGGGGCTGCTCCTACTACGCCGGCACACTGCGCGGGCGTCTTGGCTTTGCGTTTGATCGCATCCTTGTTTATGGCACCGGCGGCATCGCCTATGGCGGCAACCGCAATCCGGGCTCGGTGACGTTCAATTCCATCGCGCCGGGCAATTATTTCGAGGCGGGGGCCTCCGCCGCCGCCCGCACGAAATATGTCTTCGGCGCTGGAGTCGAATATGCATTGAGCGATCACTGGTTCGCCAGGGCGGAATATCTCTATGAGAATCTCGGCCGGATCGATCAGTTTTTCCTCAATGGCGCGGGACAAATCTACGACTCAAGCCAATTCAATCAGAACCACATCTTCCGGCTTGGCCTCGATTACAGGTTCGGGGACGGTTCAGCCGCCGCCGAGCCGCCGTCCGCGCCAGCAGGCGGCACACCGCCCGCGACGGCCGAGGAATATGCCGCGCATGGCGCGATCACCTGGGTGCCGCAAGGCTATCCAAGCTTTCCGGCCGCCTATTCCGGACCGCAGAGCCTGCCTCCAGAGGCCCATCTCACGCAGGTTCTGCAAGTGGATGCCTATCTTGGTCTTGCGTTATGGAAAGGCGCTTCGATTTATTTCAATCCCGAGGTCGATCAAGGCTTTGGCGTCGGCGACACATTTGGCGTCGCGGGATTTCCGAACGCATTTGTCTATAAGCTCGGCTCGAGCGCGCCTTACGAGCGCAACCAGCGCTACTTCCTGCGGCAGGTCATCGGCCTTGGCGGCGAAACGGAACAAATCGACGCCGGGCCGTATCAGTTGGCCGGGCCCGTCGACGCAAACCGCCTGACCTTTACCGTCGGCAAATATTCGGTCGTCGATATTTTCGACGACAACAAATACGCCCATGATCCGGTGAACACCTTTCTGAACTGGACGATCATAGACATGGGCGCCTTCGATTACGCCGGAGATGCCTGGGGCTTCACCTATGGCGCGACGGCGGAATGGAAGCAGGATTCATGGACGGCGCGGGCCGGTGTCTTTCAGTTGTCAACTGTGCCGGGTAGCGCACAGATCGAACCTGTGCTCTTTCGTCAGTTCGAGCCGGTGGTGGAGCTCGAAGAGCGTCACAAGATCCTGGATCAGCCTGGTAAACTGAAATTTTTATTCTACGCGAACGACGGGTTCATGGGCAGTTATAACGAGGCGGTCGCCGAAGGTTTCGCCACGGGGACCACGCCCGACATTACCGACGTGCGTGCCCGGCGCGTCAAGGTGGGCGGCGGCTTCAATCTTGAACAGCAGATCACCCCGAGCCTCGGATTCTTCGCGCGGCTCAGCATGTCCACGGGGCAATACGAAACTTTCCATTTTACCGAGGTCGAACGCTCGGCGTCGGGCGGCTTTCAGGTCAGCGGCGATCTTTGGGGACGAGAAAAAGACCAGATCGGCATTGGCGGTGTGCTCAATGGAATTTCGAACGCCCATGCGAATTACCTCGCCGCGGGAGGCACCGGCATTATCCTCGGTGACGGCGCCCTATCCTACTCAGGAGAGCGTGTTCTCGAAACCTATTACAAATACGTGATCGCCGACGGCATGCATATCAGCCTGGATTACCAGTTCGTCGATAATCCCGGCTACAACCTCGCGCGTGGCCCGGTGTCGCTTTTTGCCTTGCGTTTCCACGCCGAGTTCTAAAGGAACCTGAGGGCACGGGCCAATCCCTCTCAAAATGTCCTTCCGCTCGCAAGCTTTGTGTGCGATCTGGTCATAAAAGGGACGCCTTCGCTTCCTTATACCTCCCGCCGTAATCCCCTCACTTCGTCATCCCAAGAAGCCTATGGAAAGTGACGAGCACGCCCCCGAACCCGCCGAAGCTGGGCGGGAGCCCATACCCGGCCGGGTCTCGGGCAGATTCCGCACGTGGCAGGTTGCAGCTCTTTTCGTCCTCGCCGCTTTAGCCTTGGGCACCTATTTCATAGGTCCGCCCATTTATCGGGCATTCGCCCCGAGGCCGACGCCACCATCCGCGGCAGCCACTTCCGAATCTTCGGCACAAAGCATCAAGCTATCGGAAAAGCAGCTCGGGTTGATTAAATTCGCGACTGTCGCTTCCCGTGATTTTCAGATTGAGAAAACGGCGAGCGGCAGCATCGATTTTAACCAGGACACGGCTGTCCAGATCTTTCCGCCCTATCAGGGCAAGATCATCGCACTCTTCGCGAACATTGGAGACACAGTGAAGGCGGGCCAGACCCTCTTCACGATAGACAGTCCCGATCTCTTAAGCGCCGAATCGACGCTGATTCAAGCTGCTGGGGTCCTGCAGTTGACAAATCGCGCCTTGGTGCGAACCCAGAAGCTCGTAAAGGCGACAGGGGCGGCCGAGAAAGACCTCGACCAGGCGATCTCCGATCAGCAAACTGCCGAGGGCAATCTTAACGCCGCGCGAGATGCCGTGCGCATCTTTGGCAAGCCCGACGCCGAGATCGACCGCATCATAGCCGAGCGGCGGGTTGACTCATCGTTGATCGTGCCTTCTTCGATCACAGGCGTGATCACGACCCGCAATGCCGCTCCCGGCCTGTTCGTTCAGCCCGGAACCGCGCCCGCGCCCTTTTCGGTTGCTGACGTCTCGACAATGTGGATGAACTCATTTGTTGTGGAAAGCGAAATTCCCGCGATCGCGCTTGGCCAGGAAGTCGAGGCGGAAGTTATGGCCTATCCGAACCGAATCTTCGAAGGCAAAGTCACCACGCTCGGTTCGAGCGTCGATCCCGCCACTCGCCGGCTTTTGGTCCGGTCCGAGATCAAAGATCCGGAGCATCTTCTACGCCCCGGAATGTTTGCGAGATTCGTAATTCGTACTGGCACGTCATTTCATTCGCCTGCCATCAAGGTGGACGGGATCGTAAGAGAAGGTGATGGGACGATGTCGGCTTGGATCACGAAAGATGGGAGCGTCTTCACTCAGCGTACCGTCCGAATAGGGCTGCAACAGAATGGCTACGATCAGATTCTGGACGGCGTGCAAGCCGGGGAAGTTGCTGTTACCGATGGGGCTATATTTTTGAGCAACATGCTTGCAGGCGGCGGCACCGACTGATCCATTTCACGACCACCACAAACCGTTTCCTGAGCGAAAACGCCCGTGATCAAAGCCCTCCTCACATTCGTGCTAACCCGCCGCGCCATCGTCATGACCGGCACGCTGGTTTTCATCATCGGGGGATTGGCCGCATTTTGGAACCTTAATATCGAGGCTTATCCAAATCCCGCGCCGGTGATCCTCGAAATTACCGCGCAAGCACCGGGCCTGTCTGCGGAGGAAATGGAAAAATATTACACGATCCCGATAGAAGTCGGTCTCTATCCGACGCCCGGCATTGAGAACATTCGATCCACCTCATTCTACGGCCTGTCGTTTGTTCGCGTCACGTTTAAATATGGCATCGATTACTACTTTGCCTACACCCAGGCGGCCTTGAGCCTCCAGCAGAACGTCAGCCTTCCCGGATCTCTCGTCCCTACAATTCAGCAATCGAGCTTGGTCGGCGAGGTCTTCCGATATCAGATTGTTGGCCCGCCGCATTTCAGTTTGACCAATCTTCGCACAATTCAGGACTGGGTCGTCACACGGCGGCTCATGGCGGTCCCCGGTGTCGTGCAACTCAACAGCTGGGGGGGCACGACGAAGCAATTCGATGTCGATGCCGACCTCCAAAAGCTCGAAGCTTACAATATCACCGTTCCCCAGCTGGTCACCACGATCGGCAATTCGAATATCAATGTCGGAGCCCGCGAGATCAGCATTGGACAGCAGTCCGTGAACATTCGCGGGATTGGCTTGATCAATGATGGCGGGGATGCCGTTATCACCGACGGCTACAAGGTTGAGGACATCGAGAATATCGTCTTGACGCAATCAAACGGCATTCCCGTTCTGGTCAAGGATATCGCCCATGTGTCGGTTGGCTATGTTCCGCGCCTCGGCATCGCTGGGCGCGATCACGACGATGACATCGTCGCCGCAATCGTCGTCATGGGCCGGACACAGCATACAAATGCGGTGCTTCCCCTTATCCAGG
>DATJBL010000070.1:0-6066 GCA_035515355.1 Methylocella sp. | reverse complement strand
CGACACGAGGCTTGTCGTCTTCCTTCGTGACTTCGCGCTGCTTCTTGCCGACGTAAGACCAGATTTCATCGATCTGAATGTGCTTGCAAGGAAGGTCGCGCATTTGTTCGTCCATGATCTTTTCGCAGCCAGTCCCGACTTCGACCATGAGGCGCATGATCGTATCCACGTGCGTGTTGGTCATCCGTTCCGTCGAGCAGATGGCGATGTTATATTTGACAAACCCATTTCCAATAGTGTTGATTCTATAATAGGAATTGACCGTTATGAGCAAATCAGTCCTCGATACCAAAGCCTTTCGGAGCAAGCCGCCGCCTACGCATGGGTTGAAGCCCGTGTTTGGCCGAACGGTCTCGTCTGCCCGCATTGCGGCGGTGTGGAGCGCATTTCGAAAATGAAGGGCAAAGCGACCCGGATCGGCCTCTACAAATGCTACCAGTGCCGCGCAATTCACCGTGAAGATCGGCACCGTCTTCGAAGATAGCCACGTCAAAATGCACCTGTGGCTTCAGGCAATGTTTCTGCTCTGCTCGTCCAAAAAGGGCATTTCGAGCAATCAGCTTGCGCGCACTCTGGGCGTCACTCTCAAAACCGCATGGTTCATGTCGCATCGGATTCGCGAAGCCATGCGTGTGACTGGCGTTGGTCCGATGGGCGGTGAAGGATCAACTGTCGAGGTTGACGAAACTTACATTGGCCGCGTCCAAGGCGTTCCGAAGCCGAGAGGCGGCTCATCTCACAAGAACGTGGTGCTTACCTTGGTTGAGCGTAGCGGCGAAGCGCGTTCATTCCATGTCGAGAGCGTTTCCATCGCTGACATGATGCCAATTGTTCATGCCAACGTGGCGAAAGAGACAGCGATGATGACCGATCAAGGCGCATCCTATCCGGTTATTTGCGAGCCGTTTTCAAGCCGTGAAACCGTGAACCACGCGAAAGAGAATATGTGCGCGGAGAGACGCACACCAATACAGCACAAATCTATAAAGGATGCCTTCTTTTCAACCAAGACATTCAACGAAGACGTTATAATAGATGGAAGGCATATACATGTTGTACCAACCGCCATTTATTGCTATACAGTTGGTCGCAACATCACAGCAATCCTCACTGATTCAATTCCGGCTTTCAAAAGCATCAAGCATACCGAATCGGAAGAGGCCGAATGACCGAAGTTGATTTGAACGAGCTAAGAGTCGCAGTCGAGTGCCAACACGGAGGACACGCCACCCTCGCTCAATCTGTGCCCGTACGCGAGACATTCGAAGGTCAGCCTGGATGAGAAGGCATCGTCCATGTCTTCGACCTTACAAGCCATCTCAAGGCGACGCGTGCTTATGCGTGGTCATCGCCAATTGAAGGAAGCGACAAACGCCGGTTCTTTGCCGTGCTGCATATGGGCGGCGTCAAGTCGCCGCAGGATGCAGTGAGAGCGGCATCGTGGCGCAGCACCGGGCTTCCCGATGAACGACCTTGCTAGCACCGGCCCTAAGAAGAAACGAAAGTCCGGCATTCCTACTGGTAATGCAGGAGAATACCTAGTGATGGGTGAGTTGCTGCGGCGGGGATTTGATGCGCAGCTCGCCGACCGGAACACCAAGGGCTATGACCTAGTTGCAGGCCCTCACGGTGCAGACCTTAAAAGAGTTCAGGTCAAAACTGTGCGAACGCAGCCGTGGTTTATATCGCGTTCAAGCTTTGAGGGCGATTTGCTGAACCAAATCGCAGTGTATGTCCTACTCGGCGATGAAAAAAGCGATAAGCCAGTTCGATTCTTCATCGTCAACAATCGCGAGCTCGCCCAACATGCTCACTATCCTGATGGCTGGGCTTCTCAGGGTTTCATGGCGTTGAAGGCAATTCAGGAATTCGAGAACCAGTGGGATTTGTTGCGGGCTTGAATTCAAATTAGGACACTACCGATTTTTTGGCGCTCTTGACAGGACCAATCGGCTCGCCACACTCGCTTGCCTACGCTGAATGGCATTTTGCGAATGGCAGAAAGCAGGCCTAGCCTCAGCTTTTTTAACATTCAAAGACGCGCGGCCCAGCGCGCAGCTTAAGAAAGCCTCATCCGCCATTTTGGCGCATAATGCTGCCGATCAGCTGATTCGCTTTTGCCTGAAGAATCCTCATATTCAGTTCACAGGAGCCGCAATTCCTTGACCGATGCTCTTTTGTTTGGACTGCCCGAAACGCCCCTGCCCTCAGGACTCGCCGCGCGCGCGGGGGCGGGCGCGCTGCGCTATCTCGACGGCCTCAATGCCGAGCAGCGCGCGGCGATCGAGGCGATCGACGGCCCGCTTCTTGTTCTGGCGGGCGCCGGCACCGGCAAGACGCGCGTGCTGACCACCAAAATCGCCCATGTCCTTGCCCAAGGCCGGGCGCGCGCGCATGAAATCCTTGCCGTGACGTTCACCAATAAGGCGGCACGGGAAATGAAGGAGCGGATCGCGGCGCTCGCCGGGCCGGTCGCCGAGGGCATGCCGTGGCTTGGCACCTTTCATGCGATTTCAACAAAGATTTTGCGCCGCCACGCGGAACTTGTCGGTCTCAAATCCAGCTTCACCATCCTCGATACCGATGATCAGCTGCGTTTGCTGAAGCAAGTTCTGCAAGCCGAAAACGTCGATGACAAACGCTGGCCCGCCCGTGCGCTCGCGAGCCAAATCGACGCCTGGAAAAATCGCGGCCTTGATGTCTCGCGCGTGCCCGCGGGCGAGGCGGCGGCTTTCGCCAATGGCAAGGGCGCCGCGCTCTATAAGCTTTATCAGGAACGCCTGAAGATTTTGAACGCCGCCGATTTCGGCGATCTTCTGCTGGAGACTTTGCGTCTCTTTCGCGAGAATCCGGAAGTGTTGAGGCTCTATCAAGACCGCTTCCGCTACATGCTCGTCGATGAATATCAGGACACCAACACCGCCCAATATTTGTGGCTTCGGCTCATCGCGCAGGGGCGCCAAAATGTCTGCTGCGTCGGCGACGACGACCAGTCGATCTATGGCTGGCGCGGCGCCGAGGTCGATAACATCCTGCGCTTCGAAAGCGATTTTCCGGGTGCGAAAATCATCAGGCTTGAGCGCAATTACCGCTCGACCGGCCATATCCTTGCCGTCGCGGCGGGCTTGATCGCACACAATGAAGGGCGGCTCGGTAAGACGCTCTTCACCGATGGCGAAATGGGCGCAAAGCCGAGCCTCACCGGCGTTTGGGATTCGGAAGAGGAGGCCCGCGTCATCGGCGAAGAGATCGAGCAATTACAGCACAAGCAGCATGCCCTTGATGAGATCGCCATTCTTGTGCGCGCCTCCTTCCAGATGCGCGAATTCGAGGAGCGCTTCATCACCCTCGGCCTGCCTTACCGGGTGATCGGCGGCCCGAGATTTTACGAGCGCGCCGAGATCCGCGACGCGCTCGCCTATCTGCGCTGCGTCGCCCAGCCCGCCGATGATCTTGCTTTCGAGCGCATCTTCAACTTGCCGAAGCGCGGCTTGGGAGATGCCACTTTGCGGCTCCTGCACGACCACGCGCGCAGCGCAGGCATCTCTTTGATGCAGGCCGCGCGCGCCGTGATCGAGACCGAGGAATTGAAGCCGAAGCCGCGCCAGGTTCTGCGCAGCCTTCTCAATGATTTCAGCCGCTGGTCGGAGTTGATCGAGGCAAGGCCGCAGGGCGAGCTTGCGGAGATGATTTTGGAAGAGTCGGGCTATACCGACATGTGGCGCAAGGAGAAGACCGCCGAGGCCTCGGGCCGCCTCGAAAATCTCAAGGAGCTCATCCGCTCGATGGAGGAGTTTCCCGATCTCGGCGCCTTCCTTGAGCATATTTCGCTGGTGATGGATGCCGCAAATACGGAGGCTGGCGCGCGCGTGTCGATTATGACCTTGCATGCGGCCAAGGGCCTTGAATTCGAGACTGTGTTTCTGCCGGGCTGGGAGGAGGGTCTCTTCCCGCATCAGCGCTCGCTCGATGATCAGGGCCGCGCGGGGCTCGAAGAAGAGCGCCGGCTTGCCTATGTCGGCCTCACCCGCGCCAAGCGCCGGGCGAAGATTTATTTCGCCACCAACCGGCGCATTCACGGGCTTTGGCAGACGACAATCCCCTCGCGTTTTTTGGATGAATTGCCAGCCCAGCATGTCGAGGTCATCGAGGCCGCGACGGGCTCGGCCTATGGCGGCTATGCGCAATCGCGCTTCGCCAATATGGACACGTATGGCTCCTCCTATACGACGCCCGGCTGGCAGCGCGCGCAGCGGCGCGGCGAGGAGGCAAGGCAGAGCGGAGGCGGCGCCACCCAAAACAGCGGGGCACGGCGCGGCCCGCTGCAAATCGAGGGCGAGCTTGTCGCAAGTTCGAGCGCGAGTTCTTCCTTCGCGAAAGGCGCGCGGGTGTTTCACACGAAATTCGGCCCCGGCATGGTGGCGGCGGTCGATGGCAACAAGCTCACCATCGATTTCGACAAGGCCGGCCGCAAGATGGTGCTGGAGAGTTTCGTGAAGGCGATGTAGCGCGCCCGGTCTTACTCCCTGTTGATGGCTGGCCCATCAGAAATGTCCGGTTTTGCGCCCCAATCGGACAAGAATGTTTCACGTGAAACATTTTGGTGCGATCGGCGATCTGTGCAAATGCACTTTCGTAAGCGGGGCGCGGTACGGAAGGGAGATTTGGAGCCAAAGAAGCTGTGAGCTATAGTTTATCTGGCGATTTTTCATATAACTTTAGTCGGCTGAATTGATACAAAAATGATTTTCTTTTGCGAGGGCATATGCGACCGAGCCTATCTAGGTGTCAGAGATTGACGCAAATGCGATCCTCTCATGAAAAACTCGGATGGCTTCTTCTTCTCGCGATCATTTTCTTGACCCCCTCTGCGACGTTGGCCGAGTGGAGTTCCGCCCCGGAAAAGGTGGTACCTGACCACCCAACTTGGATCTTCACGCCCGACACCACAATGGCCAATGGGCGGCGCGGCCTCATGGTGGTACTGCACGGCTGCGACCAGACTAATGATCAACTTAAACAATTCGGTAATTTCGAGGGGGCGGCAAACGCAAACGGCTTGGTTGTGGCGCTGCCGTCCGTCGGCAACAATCCATGGTCTGATGCAGGCTGCTGGGATTATAACGCCGCCACCGACGGCAGCCATCATGCCTCAGACATTATCAAGCTCACGCAAGCCCTGCTGAACCGTACGACTCTGAATATCGACCCGGCACAAGTCTACGTCGTGGGCCTGTCCTCGGGGGGTGCTCTCAGCTTGCTCCTTGGTTGTGAGGCACCGGATCTCTACGCCGGCGTGGGGGCCATTGCCGGCCCATCCGTCGGAAGCGCACAGGATGGAGCGACGGATGCCGTTCCAGACACAAACGCTGCCGATGCCACAAATAAATGCAAGTCTCTAGCTGGCAGAAAGAGCTCGTTCTTTGCCACTCAAGTGGCGAACATTGCTTACGGCGACATGGACAAGAACGGTCCTGACGCGGACTTCCCCTATACTCCCGATGATAGCAGCCATCCGGGCCAGTATGCCGTCGTCAGCGTCAACTGGAGCGAGGACAACATTCGCATCTTACGTTCGATTTATGGGGCCAGTGCTCTTGGTCCTACAATTAACATCCAGAACATGGGCGCTGAGCGAGATGCTACTACCAATGGCCGCACTAAGCTCGCCGAGCTGGTGGTCTTTAATGTTGGGCATGCCTGGCCCGCCGGAACAGGTCAACTCAACAGTGTGGGCTCCGGTGGCCTTTGGATAGCGCAGTCCGGGCTCTCCTATCCGCAATATATTGCTGCCTGGTTCATCCGGAACAACCTTCGCGCCAAATGAATGACAGCGATCCTGTTCGGCTCGGCCAACGCGGTAAGAAGCTGGGATTTGGGGCGAGCACAGGAACGCAGTAAGGTTGCCTTCTCAGCTCGCTGTTTTGTCAGCATCCGGTGAACAGCGCAGCGACACTATTTCGTGGATCGGATCGGGGGCGGCGTCTTTCCGTCCGCCCTCTCGTCGGCAATGATTTGTTTCAGGCACTCGATGCCATATTCGGTGAAGGCTGTTACGCCATCCTC
>DATJBL010000069.1:0-35588 GCA_035515355.1 Methylocella sp. | reverse complement strand
TCGAGCCGCCGCGTTAGGTGCAGCGGAATTTTCACGGCCCCGCTCGCCACCGCACGGAAAAGTTCGCGCGCCATTTTTTCGAGGTCGGCGCGTTTCGCCGTATAGGTAAAGAGGGAAGGGCGGGTGGCGAAGAGGGAGCCTTTTGTTGACAGGAGCCCCAAGTTGAAAGCTTCGATTTGTCCCGAGGCAGAGCCAAAGCTCACGAACATTCCAAGCGGCCTCAAGCAATCCAGCGAGGCTGGAAAGGTCGCCTTGCCGACGCCGTCATAGACCACATCGCAGAGTTTCCCCTTTGTGATTTGTTTTACACGGGCGGCAAAATCTTCCTCGCGGTAAAGGATCGTGGACTTGGCTCCGGCCTTTTTGGCGAGCTTTGCTTTTTCCGGCGAACCAACCGTCCCGATCACGGTGGCGCCGAGCGCCTTCGCCCATTGGCAGAGAATAAGACCGACGCCGCCCGCCGCCGCATGAACGAGGATAGTATCGCCTGCCTTCACCCGAAAAGTCCGGCGTAGCAAATATTGGGCCGTCAGGCCTTTCAGCATGATCGCGGCAGCGGCCTCATAGGAAATGCTTCTCGGTAATTTGATGAGACAGTCCGCTGTGATCACCCGCTCGCCTGCGTAAGCGCCAAGCGTCGAGACATAGGCAACCCGGTCGCCGAGCTTGAAATCCGTTACGCCTTCGCCAAGGCCAATGACTTCGCCGGCGCCCTCATTGCCCGGCGTAAAGGGAAGCGACGCCACGGGATAAGCCCCGCTCCGAAAATAGGTATCGATGAAATTAACGCCAATCGCATGATGTCGGATATGCACCTGACCTCGGGAAGGGGAGGGCGGTTCTATCTCTTCGATCCGCATGACCTCCGGTTCGCCGGTTTCCTCAACACGGACAGTCTTGGTCATGGCGCTTTAGATCCTTTGAAGGAGATCCGCTAAGCTAGACGCTGATTCGTCCCCAGTCGATTCGTTGCTGGATCATGCAGCGGGCTGTTCACGCTGGCAAGATATCGTGATGCGTGGAACGCGAGGCGCAAACCAATCGTCATGTTCCAGCCGAAACCTTTTAGGTCCCCCTCGGTTGCTCCCGTCAGATGAGAAGGAATCGGGCTTATGCGCTCGCCACAGCGTGGACGACGGCACGAAGCGACATCCACAGATTGGCAGGCGCCTAGCGGGGTCTTGCCAACGGTTCGATAACGCGATCGGCCGGGCTTTGCGGGATCCCTCCACGAAGGACTTCCCGCGTTCCCTCCTTGGCATTCGTCTATGGGCGAGAGAGGTGGTCGAAATTTTAACAAAATGTAGTCTAAACATTCCTTGCGCGGCAAGGTCCGCCTTGTTGACGCGCAGGAGATCTTGAAGCAACCGGGGCAAGGGCAATGATCCATTCATCGCGCCGGGACCGCAAGACCAAAGCGATTGCCGAAGTGTTGGCAATGATTGCTGCCGCCGAACTCGCACCCCGGCGGCAAACTCCCCTCCATGAACTAGACAAAAGTTTGCAGGAGGAGAGCGCGACTGACTTTAGCGCGGCATTGGAGAAATATTGCGCCGAGCACACACGCTCGCGGATGAGGTGAGCGCGGAGCTTTCGCTCGCTCTACTCTCCAAAGAGCCTTCTTATTCGAACCCGCGAGTTCGGCTCAACATCTCGCAAGGGGAGCAAGGGCAGATAGTCCGAACCGCCTCTCGTATTGTCAGCGGCAGCATCGCTGTGAGGCTCACGCCTCCTCGTCCATCCCACCCAACGCAAGAAACTTCTCCAGCCAATGGATATCGTAGAGTCCATTTTGGATATCGGCGTTGCGAACCAAAATTTGGAACAAGGGGATCGTCGTATCGATACCGTCGACAATAAATTCATCGAGGGCGCGGCGAAGCCGCATGAGGGCTTCGTTGCGGTTGCGGCCATGCACGATGAGCTTACCGACAAGGGAATCATAGTTTGGGGGAATGGCATAACCGGCATAGACCGCGCTATCGACACGCACGCCAAGACCACCCGGCGGATGGTAATAGGCGATTTTGCCCGGCGATGGCCGGAAGGTTGCCGAATGTTCGGCATTGATCCGGCATTCGATCGCATGTCCGCTGAAGGAGACTTCGCCTTGGGTCAGCGATAAGGGGGAGCCCGCGGCGATTCTGATTTGCTCGTGCACGAGATCGACGCCTGTGACCATTTCGGTGACCGGGTGCTCGACTTGGATCCGCGTGTTCATCTCGATGAAGTAGAATTTGCCATCTTCGTAAAGGAACTCGATGGTTCCCGCTCCGGAATAACCGAGTTCACGCATCGCGGCTGCGCAGATTTCGCCGATCTCGCGGCTCTGAGGCGAGTTAAGGGCCGGAGAAGGACTTTCTTCCCAGACTTTCTGATGTCGGCGCTGCAAGGAGCAATCGCGCTCTCCGAGGTGTATGGCCTTGCCGTGCCCGTCACCTAAAACCTGGATTTCGATGTGACGCGGTTTTTCCAGGAATTTTTCAAGGTACACAGAATCATCGCCGAAGGCTGCCCTGGCCTCGGCCCGTGCCATTGCAAGTGCTGCGGAAAGATCCTGCATGGTCCGGGCGACTTTCATGCCGCGGCCGCCGCCACCCGCCGCCGCCTTGACAAGGACGGGAAAGCCGAGCGCCCTGGCGACGGCAGTCGCCTCCTTGTCATTGGTGATCGCGCCCGGCGATCCCGGCACGCAGGGAATTCCGAGGCGCATCGCCGTCGCCTTGGCCTCGATCTTGTCGCCCATCAGTCTGATATGTTCGGGCTTGGGGCCGATGAAAGTAATGTGGTGGTCTGTGAGAATCTCCGCGAAACGTGCGTTCTCGGCGAGAAATCCGTAGCCAGGATGCAAGGCCTCAGCGCCCGTGATCTCGCAGGCGGCGAGAAGGGCCGGAATGTTCAAATAGGAATCGCGCGCAGGGGGCGGCCCGATGCAAACCGATTCGTCGGCGAGCTTCACATGCATTGCGTCAGCATCGGCGGTCGAGTGAACCGCCACAGTCGCTATTCCAAGCTCCTTGGCGGCGCGCAGAATCCGCAGGGCGATTTCGCCGCGGTTGGCGATAAGGATCTTGTCGAACATATCAGTCCACCGGCCAAGCGGCCTATTCGATCACGAGCAGCGGCTGGCCGTATTCAACCGGCTGGCCGTCTTCGACCAGAATTCCCGTCACCTTACCGCTGTGCGGCGCCAGGATTTCGTTGAAGGTTTTCATCGCCTCGACAAGAAGAACCTTGTCACCGGCCTTGACTTGCGCGCCGATCTCGACAAAGGGCGCGGCGTCCGGCGACGCGCGCAAATAAGCCGTGCCGACCATCGGCGACTTCACGGTGCCCGGACCATCAGCTGGAGCGGCCTCCACAGGGCTCGGGGAGGGCGTCGCCGCGGCCGGAGGCGAGATCACGGCCGGCTGGACGATGGCGGCCGAAAGCTGGCGCGCGATGCGGATCTTGAAGTCGCCGTTCGCGACCTCGATTTCGGAAAGCCCAAGCCGCGTTACGAGCTGAGCCAGGGCCTCGACCAATTCCACGTCAACCGTGGCTGCGGGCGGGCTTGCGTCCGGTTGAGGCTCCGGAAATTTCATCTCTTCTACTCTCATTTGGACTGGCCCCGGACATCCCCTTCGCTGGAACACCCATGACGAATCTTCTCGTCGTTATGTCAAGGTTGAGCCTGCTGATCTTCAGCGCCGCTCTCCGCAAGTAAGGCTTCGAGGGCGAGATCGTAGGACAAAGCACCAAACCCCAAGATGATGCCCCGGGCAACCGGGGAGATCAGGGAGCGGTGACGGAAACTCTCCCTCGCGTGAATATTGGAAAGATGCACCTCGAGAACGTTCGTCTTCGCTGCCTTGATCGCGTCGTGAAGCGCGATCGACGTATGCGAATAGGCTCCGGCGTTCAAGATCACTGGCTCTCCTGCGCGGCCGGCCTCCTGCAGCCAAGTCACGAGATCGCCCTCATGATTCGACTGGCGGAAATACAAGGCGACCCCCCGCAGCTTGCAGCGCGCGGCAAGCCGGGCCTCGATGTCCGCAAGCGTTGCGTGGCCATAGGTTTCTGGTTCCCGTGTGCCAAGAAGGTTAAGATTTGGCCCATTCAGGACGTGAACGGCTTTCATGGCGCTCCCGGTTGAAGGAAATGGCCATTGGGTTCCCATAGCCGGGATCAAAACGCAAGGGAAGCCCGCGTATGGCTAAGCCTGCTTGCCCGCAAGCGCAACTCATGCCATAAAATCGGCCATCACGTTGAAATTGCGGAATTCCAAAATGATTAAGTTCGCCGCAGCCATCACTGGCGCATGTCTGGGCGCTATGGTGTTGCCACTTGCCTCTGAGGCGAGGCCCGTCGGCACGGTCGAGGGAATGCCTTTTTTTGGGCTGCCCTATCCTTACGGATATGTTTATCACCCGCCGAGACTGGAGTGCTACGATATCCAGCAGGTCGAGACTCCGCTAGGACCGAAGATTCAAGAAACATGGATCTGCGGGGCTCCTGTGAGAGCCAAATATTGAGTCGGCTTTTCCGAAGCGGCCGAATCATATTTGCAAGCTAGAATCTCTCCGCGCATTTTCAATCGCGAGGTTCAAATCGACGCTGCCGTGTTTTCGCACGGCAGTTTTTTTTGTGATGCAGCCCTGACGCTTTCCCGAATACCTTGACAAAGATCATGCTTTCATCCTTGGCCGTTTTTCTTTCAGTCCCGTGAAAGTCTAAGCTTCGATTTCAAATATTTTTTTGATTTTTGTTTTCTTTTGACGGATGAACTTTCATGTCAGTCGTGTATCCTGACCACCTCCAAGCCGTAACCAATCGAAAAAAAACTCCTCGGATTGAGGCTTTTGGCAGGACGATTCTCGCGGGCTAGTTTTCGCGCGATATGGTGAATCTATGGACATGCTGCATGGTAACAAGTATTCTTCCGGTTCTGGCGAGGACTCAAAGAGACAAGATGCTATTCTTTTTGACACGTTTAAAAGTATTGTTCGAATCCTGAACCGGCAACGTCCCATTGCAACGGTTGCATTTATTTGCTGTTTTTCTCTTAGAATGCTTTATTATTTCATTACACCAGCAAGTTACACAGCAGGCGGGACCATTGTTATTGACAAGCGAAAGCTTCAACTCTTTCAAAAAGAGTCGGTTCTGAGCGACGCCGAAATCGACACCGCAGCCGTCCAGACGGAAGTCGAGGTTCTGAAGTCCGACAACATTGGCCTTGCGGTTGTGAGGAAGCTCCATCTCACCACCGACCCGGAATTTGCCAGCGCTCCCTCTAAAGGCCTCATTGAGCGCCTGACAGCTCTCCTTCGAAGCCGGATAAAATCTTCGGATCCAGAAGGACCGCCGACAGAGGCCGATCGTGAAAATGCGGCTTTACGCAAGTTCAACGCGCAGCGCACGTTGAGCCGTGTAGGAATGACCTATGTCATTGATATTGGATTTACCTCTCACGAGGCGGATAAATCAGCTCGTATCGTCAATGCCCTGGCGGATGCGTACTTCGATGACCAGTTGAACGCGAAATATCAGGCCACGCGCCGGGCAAGTCTTTGGTTGCAGGAACGGATTGCCGAGCTGCGCACCCAGGCAACTGCAGCCGAGCGGGCCGTTTTGGACTTCAAGGGGAAGAACAACATCGTCGATGCTGGCGGCGGCCGCCTGATCAACGACCAGCAGCTTGTCGAAGTGAACAGCCAGCTCATCCTTGCCCGTGCGGCAACCGCGGAGGCAAAGGCGCGCCTCGACCGAATCGACACGGTTATGAGTCAAGATATCCCCGACGCGTCGGTTGCGGACGCCTTAAAGAGCGAGGTGATCATCAAATTGCGGGGACAGTATCTCGAGATAGCCCAGCGTGAAGCCATCTGGTCAAAGTTGTATGGTGAGAACCATCTGGCGGCCATCAATCTGCGGACTCAGATGGAGGAGTTACGGCGGAGCATCAAAGATGAGATGCGTAAGATCGCCGAAAGCTACAAGAGTGATTATGAGATCGCTCTCACGCGGCAAAACAGCCTCGAGGCAAGTCTCGCCAATGTCGTGAGCCAATCGCAAGCTACCGGTCAGGCCCAGATCCAACTACGCGAGCTCGAAAGCAACGCAGAGACATCGCGCGCTCTCTATGACAGCTTTCTCCAGCGCTACATGGAGGCGGTGCAACAGCAGTCTGTTCCGATCAGTGAAGCACGTTTGATCAGTCCAGCGATGCGGCCGCAAGGGAAAAGTGCGCCCAAATTGATGACCGTTTTACTCGCGACCTTCGCGAGCGGGGCATTTCTGAGCCTGGGCATCGCTTACCTTCGCGAGGCTTGGGATGGGACTTTGCGCACGACCGACCAAGTCGAGGACACGCTGCATTTCAACTGTTTGGCTATGGTGCCGGTTTTGAGAGCTCCTACGCCGCGCATTCGGTCCAATGTAAGTGAGTTTGCGGCAGCGATGGCAGATCGCAAAGTCGCGGCAGCGGAGCAAGATTGGTTTCGCTATGCTGTCGATTCCCCGTTCTCCCGCTATGCCGAGGCAATCCGCTCAGTCAAGATTGCCGCCGATTTGAGCGGCGCAATAAAGTCCCACAAGGTCATCGGCGTGACTTCGACATTGCCGAATGAAGGAAAGTCCACCATCGCCGCCAATCTCGCGCATCTGATCGGGGATGCCGGCGGAAGCGTCATTTTGGTGGATGCAGATCTTCGCAGCCCGTCACTATCACGAAAATATGCCCCACAGTCTCGCGGGTCGATTGGTGCCGTCCTAGGCAATATTGCGCTTGAAGACGCCATCGTTTCGATTCCCTTTACCAACTTGCATTTTTTACCGGCGGGCGCCACCGCGAGGCTTCCTCACACGAATGAAGTCCTCGCCTCCGCCGCCTTCAAGAAATGCGTCGACGTATTGCGCACGCAATACGACTACATCATTGTTGATCTTTCACCGGTGGCGCCGATTGTGGACGTCCGCGCAACAGGTCACTTCATCGACACCTATGTCTATGTCGCGGAATGGGGGAAGACGAAGATCGAAGTGATCGAACGTGCTCTCGCTGACGCGGAAAGCGTCACGAGCCGCCTTCTTGGCGTGGTGCTCAATAAAGTGGATACCTCAACTCAGAGCCGCTACGAGCTTTATCATAGCCACAAATATCACCAGAAATATTATGCCAAATACGGCTACATGGAGTGAGAAGGGCGCGCTTTAGCTGCTCAAATCTCACCGCACCAAATCTCTTGAGTGAACGCAAGGCTTCGGACACTACCAGCGTGTTTGATGCAATATGAGATATGGAAGGGGCGCGCTAGGTTTAGGCTCCTTGATTTCATATCGTATCACTCGAAGAAGGATGCGGCCTGCCTCGCGCTTGATCGCGAAATCGGTGTAGCGCAATTAGCCAGAGATCGAATCTGATCACGGCCTTTTGACGTTTTCAACCAAGCATATCGTTTATCTAAGCCTAGCACTTGGAACCTTCAATATATGAGAAGGTTTATCCCGGCGAAAGGTCACATTAAAGACGAAGCTGTGCCCCTATCTCGTGGCCTGCCAGCGGGTGCTGCAGCATTCCTGCGGTGATGGTGCAGCGATGTTCATCCACCAAAGGAGAAACAAATGTCTATGACGGAGACCCTAGCCCGTGAGCCGTCCACTTATGGCGGGTTCGCGGATGCTCTCGGGGGCATTGCCACCATTGTTTTGGCCATAGTAGGCTTGGCGGGAGTGCACCCGCAACTCCTTATCTCGATCGCGACCATTGTGTTTGGCGTGGCCTTGCTGATCGAGGGCGGGACGATGTTAACCGAATATGTTCGGGTTGCTTTCCCATCAGGTGCGGCGGAGCCAGCAATCGGCACCTTCAGTGGCAACAGCCTGTCCGCCGTTTTCCTCGTTGGCGCAGCCGGTATCATCCTTGGCGTGCTCGCGCTGTTAGGAATTCATGCCGAAGTCCTGACATCGGTTGCGATCATTGCTTTCGGCACCGCTTTGGTACTCAGCAGCAATGCGGTTTGGCAGCTCCATTCGCTGAAGCATGCGGCGGCCATGGCCCAAACCGAAACAATGGGCGGAGGCGAAGCGATCGCCAGCCAACTCGCTTCGGGTTCAGCGGGCATGGAGGCTCTTGCTGGATTGGCGGCAGGCATACTTGGCATTCTGGCGCTTGTCGGAACTGGCATCGATAGCGCGGTCTTGATTCTCGTTGCTTTGCTGGCGGTCGGTGGTGCGCTTATGCTGACCGGAGGCGCCCTGACGGGAACGATGATGAGCTTCATGAAACCTGAGGAGCCACAGCGTTATCCAGTTCGGAGCCCGCGTACATCCTATGGTCAAGATGTAAGGCCAGAGTGACCTGACGGGAGTTCCGGTTTCTGCGAGCAGAGGGCTGCGCTCGAGCGTGGCCCTCGGAGGGGTGCCATCGTCATGGCGACGGCAGTGGCTTGCCATCGGCGGCTGTGCGGCGTGCACGATGAGGGGTGGCGATTTTCTCTCTGAATAAAAATGCTTTAAGCTGCGGTGTAAATGCACTGCTCCTTTGCTCCTGTCCACGTGATTGGCGGCGGCCTTGCCGGTAGCGAAGCTGCTTGGCAGGTCGCGCGGGCGGGTGTTCCTGTCGTGCTTCACGAGATGCGGCCCACGCGCCGAACGCCATCACATAGCACCGCAGACCTCGCCGAACTCGTCTGTTCGAATTCGTTTCGTGCCGATGATCCGCGAGCAAGTGCAATCGGCATCTTGCATCGTGAAATGCGCCGCCTCGATTCCCTCATTATGGCCGCCGCTGATGCCCATAAGCTTCCCGCCGGTGGTGCGCTCGCGGTTGATCGCAACCGTTTCTCGGGCTTTGTCACTCAAACGATTTGCGCGCATCCGCTGATTACACTCAGCCGGGAGGAGGTAGCCGGCCTGCCCCCTGCTAGCTGGGATAGCGTGATTATCGCCACGGGGCCTTTGACTTCGCCATCCTTCGCCTCGGCGCTCGGCGCCTTGACCGGTGAGCGCGACCTGGCTTTCTTCGATGCGATCGCGCCTGTCGTTCATCGCGACTCGATCGACTTCAGCAAAGCGTGGTTTCAGTCGCGTTACGACAAGGCGGGGCCAGCCGGAACCGGCGCTGATTACATCAACTGTCCCTTGACGAAGGATCAATATACCGCCTTTGTGGAAGCTCTCATCGAGGCCGACAGATCCGAACCGCATCGTCTCGCGGAGGAATTCGAAGACACGCCATATTTCAATGGTTGCCTGCCGATTGAAGTCATGGCTGAGCGCGGCCGCGAGACTTTGCGGCACGGGCCTATGAAACCTTTCGGCCTGACCAATCCTCATGAGGGAACCGCGAAGCCCTACGCCGTGGTTCAACTGCGGCAGGACAATGCACTCGGCACGCTCTACAATATGGTCGGCTTCCAGACCAAGCTGAAGCACCATGCGCAGTGCGAAATTTTCCGCAGCATTCCCGGGCTCGACAATGCAATTTTCGTCCGGCTTGGCGGGATGCACCGCAACACTTTTCTGAACTCGCCCAAGTTGCTCGATGGCGCCTTGCGCCTCAAGGCTGAGCCGAGGTTGCGTTTCGCGGGTCAGATTACCGGCTGCGAAGGTTATGTAGAGAGTGCCGCCATCGGTCTGGCTGCCGGCCGCATGGCGGCCGCGGAGAGAAAGGGCGAAGCTCTTCCGCCGTTCCCGCCGACGACCGCCCTTGGCGCGCTCATTAACCACATTACCGGCGGCCATATCGAGATCATCGATGCCGGGTCGCCTTCATTTCAACCGATGAATGTCAACTTCGGATTGTTCCCGCCGATTGTAACGGAGGGAGGCGGTCGCCGCGCCGATAAAGGGCGTGCACGCAAAGATGCCATCAGCTTGCGTGCTGAGCGCGATCTCGATGTGTGGCTGAGCCAAAACCGCGCGGCCGAGTGAAGACTAAGAGTTTAGGGCAGGTGCATTCCAAAAAAACGGGGCCAGCGCCCCTTGCGGCCTTCAAAACATGGGCTGCCCATCAATAAGTCCAAGAATCAAGAATGCGAGGAAGATAACGAGAAAGATAAAAAACAATATGCGCGCGATTCCGCCCGCGGCCGCCGAAATGCTGGTAAAGCCGAAGATACCTGCGATGATCGAAATCACGAAAAAAATAAGCGCCCATCTTAGCATCTGCGTTCTCCATCATGCAGCCTTTACGGCATAAGCGCTTCGAAAGGTACGGTTGAGATCGAGTGGCCGGCAGAAGCATTGGTTTGGCTGCAGAATTCGCAAGCGCAGCGGATGTTCCACCCGCCGCTCTCATTTCGAGCGCGGAGTGTCGAGACCTCACTTCCCCACAAGAAAGATTTCGGCGGCGAACCCCGCCAAAAGAAGGAGTCCCGCATCGCGGTTTGAACGGAATAAGCGGAGCGCAAGCGTCCCATCAGCAGGATTGATTCGAGTCGTCTGCCAAGCCAGATGCAAGGCGAAAAGGATAACCCCGACTTTTGCCAATCCGCCCGCCTCGGCGGCAAGGACCGCCGCCGCAATGGAGACGACAGCGATCGTGTATAGCCACCCGACGCCCAATCGAATGCGGCCGCCAAAAAAGCGCGCTGTCGAGCCGATGCCAGCAATGACATCGTCTTCGATGTCCTGCAGCGCATAGATCGTGTCATAGCCGATCGTCCAGAACACTGCGCCGAGGTAGAGCAAGAGCGGCGGCAGCGCGAGCGAGCCCAAGGCCGCTGCCCAGCCGACCAAAGCACCCCATGCGAAGGCGGCGCCCAAAACCGCCTGCGGCAGGGAGCTGATCCGCTTTACGAAAGGATAGAGACCGACGACCGCGAGCGACCCGCAACCGATAAAAATGGTAAAGGTGTTAAAACAGAGAAGGACGGCGAGCCCCACAAGACATTGGGCGATTAAAAAAACTTTCGCGGCGCCGAGATCGACTCGTCCCGAGGCGAGGGGGCGCCATTTCGTGCGCTCAACCTTCGCATCGATGTGCCGGTCGACAATATCATTGTAGGTCGAGCCAGCGCCGCGCATCACGACGGCGCCAATGAAAAACAGAACAAGATCCCGGCCATGCAGTGGTCCGCCCTGATAAAGACTCGCGAGCGCGCTCGACCATGCGCAAGGCAAGAAGAGCAACCACCACCCGATTGGACGATCAAGGCGCGCGAGCTGAAAGAACGGAAGCCATGATGTGGGGGCAAGCCGGAAGAGAAGCTCCCCCGCGACCGAATCCGGAAGAGCAATGGGCGCGGGCGCGCCTGCAGGAGTTGAGGCGGCAGAACCGGTTTGCGCGAATGGATCGCGCTCGCCGGAAGTTTGCGGCCCGGTTGGGGGTTGCGTCAAAGCGGTCCGGCAGGAAGCTTCTGTTGCGGTGCGTTGAGGCCAGAGGCCTGCTGCTCTTGCGCTTTCTTCATTTGCGCCGCGACCTTGCAGGCTTGATCTGCAACCTTGCTGGATTTGCCGCTGCTTGCCGAGATGTTCTGGAAAGCTTCGTCGGGAACCGCGCACCACTCCTTGTTCTTTGCCAGATAGGCGACGAGTTCACGCTCGACCGCAACAAGCGCGCGCAGCTTCGGGCAGGAAGCGATGGGATCGAGTTGCTTCTTGCCGCCCTGGGCGAGTTGATTGAGTTGGTCGATGATACCCTGGCGCTTCTTGGTCAGCGCGCCAAGATCTTCATTGCAGTCGGCGGCATATGCCACGCCGCAGATCATGAACGGGGCCGAGGCCATGACGGCAAGCACGGCTTTACGCAGGGAGCCAATGCCCCTATGTGGCATCATGATACGAGCCTTTCGGTGAGGGCGGTGTGAGCAGCTGTTCTCATGGCACCTTACCAGGACGTGTTTCGCAGACTTCCTTTGTCATGGCCAATTTCGCGAGGAGATGAGCCAATAAGGGCGCTGGGAAATTATCCGCGTTCATAGCAAAAAACATACCTCTCACGCAACCGTTACCGCTCCGCGCGGGACCGGCGCGTCGTCGACTGTTACGAGAAGCCTCATGTCCCGCTATGATTTCTCCGCCCAGCGCCTCTATGTGAACGCTCCCCTCCGGGAGCGCGCGGAAATCCAGCTCGATCCGGTGCAGACAAATTATGTCCGGAATGTGTTGCGCCTTTCGGAAGGCGCTTTGCTCCTCGTGTTCAATGGCCGGGACGGAGAATGGCAAACGGTGATTGGGCCATCTCATCGCAAATATGTGATGCTTATTGTGCAAGCGATGATCCGGCCGCAAGAGCCCTCTTCTGATCTCTTCTATCTCTTCGCGCCGCTCAAACATGCACGCCAAGACTATTTGGTCGAAAAAGCTGTGGAAATGGGGGCCGGTCTACTACGTCCGGTGCTGACCCGAAGGACCCAGACGGCCAGAATTAACGCTGAGCGGATGCGCGTCCACGCGATTGAGGCGGCCGAGCAATGCGGAATTCTTACGATCCCGGACATTGCTCCCGCGATCAAGCTTGAGGTGCTACTCGACGATTGGGAGAAAGATCGCCTTCTCGTTTTCTGTGACGAGGATGCACCGTTGGCCGATCCCTTGGCGGCGCTGCGCTCCTGCGCCAATCCCGGGCTGCGTCGTCCTCTCGCCGTCCTTGTCGGACCGGAAGGCGGTTTCGATGCTCAAGAACGCGAGGCGCTTCTTGGTCTGCCCTCTGTGCTGCGCCTGCCGCTCGGTCCGCGTATTTTGCGCGCGGACACCGCCGCCGTCGCGGCTCTTGCGTTGGTCCAGGCCACACTGGGAGACTGGCGAGGATAAACATTAACGCATCATTATATCGCCTCATTGTAAGATCAAAAAATTGCAGATGATCGGGCAATGAGTCGTCTGGACTTCAAATGAATTTTCGCGAGATAATTGTTTCACTTGGCTGTTGTGTCGCCGCCGTTTGCCTTGGATTTGGCAAGCCCGTGCGGGCGGGTGAGCTTCAATCCAGCAATGATACCATCACGCGCGAGAATGATGGGTGCCGCGCCGGAGACGCTTCCGGTTGCGATCGGATTGGCGGGCATGTCCGCGTCGATTTAGGGGCACGCATAGCGAACCCCTCCGGCTACGGCCGCCCCGAAGCTTCGCCTGTCGCTGTTCGTCTCGACGATGGCACGCCCTCGCGCGGCCATCTTCGTCTGCCCCCCGGCGATCCCGGACTGGATCCCTTCGCTCGTTAAAATCCGCCGGGTCCTTCCGGCCATACCCAAATGTTTCGGGCGCTCTCAGAAAAGCCGATGGAACGGCAGGACACGCTCTGAAAATCTGACCCAAAGCCTTTGGCGCCTCGCTGAGGCCTTGAAACTCGGTGTGTGTCATCGGGATAAAAAACTTGATCGATAACAAGATGTGGAAACATTGCGCGGGGCGGGAGATACGGTTTCGTTTTTCACGAACGCCCCCTAATGTCATGGTTGCAATGCAGCATCTTGCATGACAGGCTTATCTAATGGCAATCAATCTCTTTGCAAAAAATGTAGGACAGGTTCCGTCAGGGAAGATTGGCATTCTTCTCGTCAATCTAGGTACGCCGGACGCGCCTCGTTTCTGGCCCGTTCGCCGGTTTTTGAAGGAGTTTTTGTCCGACCGGCGCGTCGTTGGACTTCCTCAGTTCCTTTGGTGGCCGATTCTGCATCTTTTCGTGCTGGTCTTTCGCCCCCTGAGGATGGCAAAGCAATATCGCGCGATCTGGAACAAGGAGACCAATGAAGGCCCGCTGAAGGCAGCGACAAGGTCACAGGCGGAAAAGCTCGCGGCTTGGATCAGGGCCGGCGGGCTTGATCCGAAGGGCCAGCATGCGGCCGGGGAGAGATTCTTCATCGCTTGGGCCATGCGCTATCGCAAGCCGGATATTGCGCAGGGCATTTTGAGCCTGCGGGCGCATGGCTGCACGAGGATTCTGATCCTCCCCCTCTATCCGCAATATGCCGCTGCCACGACGGCGAGCGTCCATGACAAGGTCTTCGAGACATTGAAAGCGATGCAATGGCAGCCAGCGGTACGGATCGCGGCGCCTTACTTCGATGATCGGACCTATATCGATATTTTGGCGACTTCAATTCGTGCCGGAGTATCGCGCCTCGGCTTCGTTCCCGACGTGATCCTTGTTTCCTTTCACAGCCTACCAAAGGCCGAGATTGCTAAGGGTGACCCTTATTATGCTGAATGCCTTGAGACATGGCGGCTTTTGCGCGAAGAGCTAGGGCTTGATGCCGATCGCTGTCCGGTGAGCTTCCAATCGCGTTTCGGTTCACGCGAATGGCTGCGGCCCTACACGGTCGACATGGTGAAGGATCTCGCTCGCCAGGGAGTGAAGAGCCTCGTTATTGTCGCCCCCGGATTTGCCACCGACTGTCTTGAGACCTTATATGAACTGGGCGTTGAAAATCGCGCCGTCTTTCTCGAAAACGGCGGCGTAAATTTCGCTGTGCTTCCTTGTCTCAATGATAGCGAACTCGGCATGATGCTCATGTATGACCTCGTCGCGAGCGAGCTGAAGGGCTGGGTTTAGACCGAGGCCGCTTAGCCGGCGCGGCTTAAGCCCTGCAAGCTGAAACCTTCAGGACTAAAGCTCATGTGCTAAATCTGCGTGAGCCCTGCATCTTCGGCAGCGCGCTTTGCAATGGCCGACCAGTCCAATTCTTCATCACCGTGGGCGAGAGCCGCCAAGAAGCGATCGCGCACGATTGCCGCAAAGGGCAGGGGAACCTTGAGCTTCTCGGCAGCAAGCTGAACCAGCCGGTTGTCCTTCTGGCCGAGCGCCATCTTGAAACCGGCCGGAGAAAACTTCCCTGCCAGGATCAATTCGCCATAGGTCCGGTAGACCGGCGCGGCGAATAGAGTTTCGGTCAGAAGCTCGTGCACTTTGCGCGTATCAATGCCGCCTTTCGCGGTCAAAGCGTAAGCCTCGGCGAGGCTCTCAATGACGCAGGTGATGAGAAAATTTCCCGCGAGCTTGAGCAGATTGGCCTGCGCGGGCACCTCACCGATGACAAAGCTGCGCTGGCCAATTGCATCGAGCGCGGGGCGGACCCGTTCGACTGTATCGGGAGAGCCCGCGACGGCAACAAAAAGCTTGCCCGCCTGCGCCTGGTCGGGCCGGCCGAACACGGTCGCCGAGACAAACTCTTGCCCGCGTTCGGCATGTGCCGCGGTGAGGCGTTCGGATAGGCCGACCGAGATTGTGCTCGTTGAGACATGTGCGGCGCCCTTGGCGAGGCCTGCAGTCAGGCCATTCTCACCGAGCGTCACAGATTCGACTGCCACGTCATCGGCCAGCATGGTGATCGCGATCTCGGCGCCCTTTGCCGCCCCTGCGGGATTTGTCGCGATACGGGCGCCCAAGGCATGGAGCGGCTCGGCGCGTCTGGGACTCCGGTTCCACACCGTCACCATGTGCCCGTTCTTGAGAAGGTTGCGGGCCATGCCGCTGCCCATCTCGCCGAGGCCGAGGAACGCAATATTCATCGCCTTGCTCCCTGTCCGCCAGTCGAAGAAAACCCCAATGGCGCCATTTACCATAAGTCGGCCTCATGAGATGGCGCTGGATTCAAGCATGGGTATGCCGAAGTTCGCAAAGCTTTGACGGGCGGCCTCGATCGAGCCCTCAACGCCGATTGCGCGGCAGGCGTCCTCAATGATGGCGACGGCAAAACCTTGACGCCTGGCATCCTCGGCCGAGTAGCGCACGCAGAAATCGAGCGCGAGACCGGCGAGAAAGACGCGGCTGAACCCGCGCTCGCGCAGATAGCCGGTCAGCCCCGTCGGGGTTTTGCGGTCATTCTCGAAGAAAGCCGAATAGGAATCGATCCGCGGGCGGAAACCCTTGCGCAAGATGAGCTCCGCATGCGGGACTTTGAGCGCTGCATGCAACTCCGCGCCATGTGTTTCCTGGATACAATGGTCCGGCCAAAGTGTCTGCGCTCCATGCTCCGTTTGAATGACTTCGAAGGGCTTGCGCCCGTGATGCGAGGAAGCAAAGGAGCGATGTCCGGGAGGATGCCAGTCCTGTGTCAGGATGACATGTTCGAACCGGCAGGCAAGCACATTGATTGGCGCGACAACTTCGTCTCCTTGCGGCACCGGAAGATGACCGCCGGGACAGAAATCATTCTGGACGTCGACGATCAGAAGGATGTCATCCGCTGCGACCGGCCCGTTTTGCGACATAGCTTCTCGCCGCCCTCTCTTGCTCTTCTTGGAAACGCAGCCGGGCTTCCAAAGTTTTTCCCTTTCGACACGTTGTGACACTCACGCTTCATCGAAGCCTTGTCAAAAGATGGAAATCACGAAAGGTTACGCTTGTTTCATCCGGAACTTTTGGGGGACACGTGTTTCGATACTTTTTCCAATTCCTCGCTGCGACGATTGTGGCGGCTCTCGTGCAATTTTGCTTGGCGGCCGCAGGCTGGGCCCAGGATGTGATCAAGACTGTCACTTTGCAGCCGGATCCAAGTCCCGATGTGATGCCGTTTTACCGGGACTTCACGATACATCCCGAAACGGAGCCGAGCCTTTCCAGGGAGGAGACGATCAAACGCCTTCGCGCCATGGTGAAATATGTCTTCGTGATTTTCAATGAAAACGAATCCTTCGATCACAATTTCGGGACCTTCCCCGGCGCCAATGGGATTTACTCGGATGGCCGGCAGCCACGTGCGCCCCAAGATACGCCTGGCTTTGCGCAAACATATAAGGATCTCGCGAGCGGTGAGACAGTCAGTGTTATACCGTTTCTCATCGGTCCTAATGAAAATGCGAATGTGTTCGATAGTGTGGATCACAGCCACATTGGCTTAGCGCGAAAGCTTGATGTCTCCAGCGGGGCTGCCGCGATGGATCAATTCGCGCTCGACGAATATAGCCGCTTCGCGGCCAAGGGGGGCGGTGCCAACGAGGCGCAGGGCACGCAATTCGCCCATCTTGTCATGTCGCACATTGATTGCGACACCATTCCGTTTTTTTGGCAATATGCCAGCCGCTTCGTTCTTTTCGACAATATTTTCGCGACCGAGGATACGCCCTCGACACCCAATGCGGTGGCGATGATCGCCGGCCAGTCTGGCGAGACACAATGGGTGAAGCACGGGCCTTCCGGGCGATCATACACGATCGGCAACCACTCCGGGAAGACCCAAGGTCCACCGCTCGTCACCGATGGGCAGCCCTTCTATGGCTCGCAATATGATCTCACAAGGCAAGACCGGGAGCCCCAGGGAACAAGGGAATCCTACAAGGATAACAATATCGCCTCAAATCTCACCTTCGCCACCCTGCCACTGACCTTTCAAGGCCGCGATGCGCAAAGATCAATGAGCGAGGATCTCGATCCCGATTTCGATTTACCTGACATTCAGCAGGATATCGCGTTTCTTGCGCTCCAGAATGGAAAGTCTGTTGCCTGGCGCTGGTACCAGGAGGGCTATGACCATGAGCCGACGGACGGGGCTGCCGCTGCGTCGCACGAGAGCTATGTCAGTCATCACGAGGCTCCGCAATATTTTGGTTATATCGCAAACAACCCGGCGCTTCGAGGCAATTTGCGTGGCCTTGGCGATTTCTTCGCCGACATGGCGGCTGGTGCGCTACCTCCGGACGGTGGCGTCTTTTACATTCGCGGCGGCTTTGCCAATATCGCCAAGCAAGTTCCCTTTCTCCATGAAGGAACGCCGGCCGCCGAAGCCGAGGCGATCATGGCGACCAAGAGGGGGGATGATGATCATCCTGGCTATAGCGATCGCCAGATTAGCGAGGCAATGGCCGCGCGCGTCATTAACGCCATTGCTAAGAACCAGGACATTTGGAAGCAGAGCGTGATTGTGATCGCTTATGATGAGTCGGATGGCTTCTACGACCATGTGCCGCCGCGTATTTTGTCTTATGGGCCAGATGGTTTGCCGCTGTCGCGCGGACTGCGTGTTCCACTCATCGTGATTTCGCCCTATGCACGCGTGCATGCCGTCTCCCACACCGAAGGCGACCATAATGCCGTGATCGAGATGATCAATGCGATCTTCGGCCTTCCGGCGCTTGCGAGCCTGCCAGACGAGGGGCAAGCGCTCGCCAAGGGCAGAGAACCGGCATTCAACGGTCCAGATGGGTTCGTTCAGAACTATCTCGGGCCGCGCGATATCAATTCACCTGTCACCGACGATCTTTTGTCCGCTTTCGATCCGAAAAGATTGCTTGGGCTCGAGCCGCTATTGCCTGGAAGCTACGCGAGCATCAGCGAGGATGTGGTGAATTCTTTCCCACATTATAATACCCACGGCTGCGCTGCGCTCGGGATAACAACGGAAGACCGTCGGCAAGGAATCGAGAATGTGATCCCACACGGATTCAATCCCTTGCCCGCGACCTATCCAGCTGCGAATTGAAGGCTCGCCCCCCGCGAGACTGCCGGCTGGAGGACTTTCCGCTTGTGCCGCATTCTATTCTTATTTTCCTTGCTCGGGGCCTTATTGGCTGCGTGCAATGTTCCAGGCGATGTTGTCGCGCGCGTAAAAGCCGAAAGGACCGTGCATTGCGCGAGCGCGGAGAGGCCGGGTCTCGCCGAGCCGGGGTTTCGGGGGACGGAAACCGGTATGTGGCATGGTTTCAATGTCGAGATTTGCCGCGCGATCGCAATCGCTGTGCTTGGCCCCGCCGCTCGTTTGGAATTTCACCGCTATGAAGCGCAAGAGGATTATGACGCGCTCCACCAAGGGGAAGCCGAGGTTTTCTTCCTGACCGCGTCCGAAATCATTGCACAAAATCTCGCGGGCAAGCTCATTCCTGGACCTGCTGTCTATTATGAAACCCACGCCGTCATGGTGAGGCGAGAGTCGGCTGCCCGTCGCATCGAAGATCTCGAAGGCGCGAGAATTTGTTTCATTACGGGTAGCGGAGCGCAGCGCAGCCTCGAATCGTTCTTCGAATCAAAGCAGCTGCTGTTCTTGCGTTTGGCATTCTCAGAGGCAGATGAGATGCAGGATGCCTATAGGGCAGGGCAATGCGACGGGGTGGCGGATGAATTGACCGCCCTCGCAAAGCTGCGCTCGGACGCCTTCGCGAAAGCAGACCGGATCTTGCCGCAGCCTCTCGCGGTCTTTCCAGTCATGGCATGTAGCGGGATTGGGGATGGCAAGTGGGCCGCGGTTGTTGCTTGGACTGTTCATACGCTGATTCGAGCAGACATCCGCGAGCGATCCTGGCGCGGCGATGGAGCAAAGGCGTTGCCGATCGAGGGCGCCGGACTCGGGCTAGATCCGGGTTGGCAGCTGCGGTTGAACGATGCACTCGGCACCTATAGCGATATCTACCAGCGAACGCTTGGCGATAAATCGGTCTATGGGCTGCCGCGCGGCCTGAATGCGCCAACCGTTGAAGGTGGCCTCTTTCTGCCGCCCTATTCGGAGTAAGGCTTCTCGCAACGCCAAAAGTCGGAGCCCCCGGGATTGTTGGCCGAACTTTGGAAGAATTGTTGACGGTCGAGGGGCAGGCGACCCTGGGGCTGGTTGCTAAAAAGCTGCTACGGACTTTTTGGGTCCAGGGCTGGATAGCGCTCCCATGATCTGATCGCGATTCCACAAACACATCTCCCGAGGCTCATCTGGCGGAACGAAGTCGTCAAAACGATAAGCGACGTTCGGCGGAAGTGAAAAGGGAGCAGAGAAGAGATCAATCAAACGAACTTCACCCGTTAAGATATCTGAGTTTTGAAATTTGCTTTCATTCTTATATGTCGTCGTCAATAGGAAGGGAGTTCCAGATATTACGAAGTTCCTTAAGAATTTGAAGATATCTTTATAACTTAAATGGAATAGGCAATCTCTACATATAAGGATGTCGGCAAAGGGAAGGGGATCGGTTGTAATGTCTGCAAGGATAAAACGATGATTGGCGTCGGCATATTTCTTGTTATTTTCACCAATCAAGGCAGGAACGATATCAATCCCTGTATAACTCATATCCTTGGTTAATTGCACTAACTTGAACCAGTTAAAATCTCCGCATGGAGCATCTATTAGTTTTGTTATCCCCCATTTTGACAAAATTATTGGCAAGTGTTCTCTGATTCCGCGTGTCGCGAACTCGGTGGATCCCACACCACTTACGCTTTCGGAATTGCCCCAATGGTTATTTCTATATATCTCAGAGAATGTGTATTTTGGATCTCTCGATAAGATGGAAGCGATTCGCCGTAATGTCAAAGTTAACCCCTTACGACGATAGAAATATATTGTCTTCAAGAAAAGTTCGGTTACCCTCTGCTCCTGAAGAATCGGTTTCATCATCAATCTCATCTCAAAAAAAGCAGGTGACAGAGGTCCCAAATCTTAAGGTGCTGTGAGGAGCACTGGGAAGATCACGATATTGATTAATATGGAAAGATGGCAATTGTTTAGCATCTAAAATTAGCAAATTTTGCTTGATTTTTCCAAACGAAATTGAGCCCTCCTCTAAAACCCGGCCTCATTCGGAAAGCCGGGCGTTTCGCAGATCAATGCCGCCCTCGGATGAACGGATGAACTCATCGCCGGATCTGCTCGACTCCGCCACAAATCTCCGCGCGGCGCTGCTGAAGCGAGAGTTCACCGCGCAGGACCTCCTTGCCGCGACTTTGGCCGCCAACGCGCGCTTCAATCCAGCATTGAACGCGATCGTTCAAATGGATGCCGCAGCGGCGTGGCTTGCGGCGGCCGACTCCGATGCCCGCATTGCGCAAGGCAACGCCCGCCCCCTTGAAGGCTTGCCCATAACGGTCAAGGATTGCTTTGAAGTTGCCGGAATGGCTACAGCGGTCGGGACTCCGGCGCTGCGAGATTACGTCCCGAAGCAGGATGCGGCCGCTGTCGTCCGCTTGCGCCGCGCGGGAGCAATTATCCTTGGCAAAACCAACGTGCCGCTTCTGACCGGTGATTTCCAGACCTACAACAGCATTTACGGAACGACGAATAATCCCTGGAACCTTGATCTTTCCCCTGGCGGATCGTCGGGCGGCGCCGCTGCCGCCATCGCCGCGGGCATGAGCGCTCTCGAACTTGGCTCGGATCTCGCTGGATCAATCCGCTGGCCCGCGCACTGCTGCGGTATTTTTGGCCTGAAGACAACCTGGAACGTCATCCCGGCTCACGGCCATATTCCGCCGTTCCCCGAGATGCGCATCGAGCGCAATCCTGAACTGCTTGTGGTGGGTCCGCTGGCGCGCTCGGCCGCCGATCTTGGGATGGCGCTCGATGTTCTGGCGGACCCGTGGGATCCGTCGACGACAGCGCAGCCTTTGGTGCCGGCGCGCCGTATAACGCCCAAGGGGCTGCGCGTCGGGCTCTGGCTTGACGAGCCTCTTGCTCCGGTCGAAGCCGCCGTGGCGGAGGCGGTCCGCAAGGCTGCCCATATGCTCGCAAAGGGGGGAGCGATCGTGGATGAGATGGCGCGGCCCGGATTTTCGTTTGAGGAGGCCTGGGAGGTCTGCGCGGTCCTCGTTCACGCACTCATCGGGATCGGCCTGCCGGAAAAGACGCGAGAGCGTCTCGCAGCGAGGGAACACGTTTTCTTGAAGGGGGATCTTTCCCATCGCGCGCTGCAGGCGCGCGGAATGCGTCTCACGGGGCCGGATTTTCTAGCCATCCAGGCGCGACGCCAGGGTCTTCGTGAGGCATGGGCGCGGTTTTTCGAGCGCTTCGATGTGGTACTATGTCCGCCCGCTCCCGTAGGTGCAATCCGGCATGACCATGGCGCCGGTCCACAGGCGCGATTCCTCAACGTTGATGGCCATCAACGGCCCTATTTCGATCTCATGCCTTGGGCATGCCTCGCGACTGGCGCAGGCTTGCCGGCCGCTGTTGCTCCGGTGATCCTTGGCGCGGATGGTTTGCCGCGCGGCGTTCAGATCATCGCCGCAAGTCATGAGGATCGCATGGCCGTTGCGTGTGCCGGGATGCTTGAGACGCTGGGCGCTCACTTTACGGCGCCGTCCATAGCCTTGCCTTAAGGCCCTCAACCCAGTCGCGGCACCCAACTGCTTCATGAATGGTTCATGCAAGCTAAGGCAGTTAGCGTGATCGGTGGCGGATGCGCAGTTGAATCATAGCTTGACTAGCTAAAGTGCTGCGATGCTGTGGATTTATATCAAAATCGCGAGCCAGGGGTTACAGGGTGTTAACTTCCGCCCCACATGATCTGCCGGAAAGCCTTTATCGCTTTGGCTCTTGGAGTTGGATTGACCGAAATGACCTTCAATCAGAACGCTGCCCAGAAATCCGCTGCCCCGGCGGGAGCTCGCGATCTCATTTCACGGCTCTATCGGGAAATCGGAATTTCGGCGGTTGCCGCGGCGCTCGAGGCAACCGCCCGCAAGCCGAAAAAGGCGGCGCCAAGCTGCAAGGATGTTCCGGCGGTGCTGCGGGATGATGAGGCGGCATGACGCAGCTGCGCGGTGCGGGCGGCCATCCAACTGACGATTGATGGTCTTCCCGCAGTGCGGTAAGCTAAGCCATGAACGGAATTAGCCGACGGCTTTTTTTGCGGGGCGCCGGAGGCGTTGCCTGGGCGACAGCGGGCCTTGGTTCCTATGCCTTCGCTATTGAACCGGCTTTGCGCCTCGAGGTGACGTCCTATCGCCTGACGCCGCCTGATTGGCCAGAGGGATTGACCGTCAAGGCCGCGGTGCTCGCGGATCTCCACGCCTGCGAGCCATGGATGTCGGCCAGCCGGGTGCGCGGAATCGCGGCATTAACGAATGATCTCTCGCCGGACATCGTCTTTTTGCTGGGCGATTTTTCCGGCGGTCACCGCTTTGTCACCGCTCCCGTGATGCCCGACGAATGGGGCGAGGCGTTGTCAATTCTGAAGGCGCCGCTCGGTGTCTATGCGGTACTCGGCAATCACGACTGGTGGCACGGTGCCCTGCCTGGCATGCCCGCGGACGGCGCCAAGGGCGTGCGCCAAGCTCTGCATTTCGCGGGGATCAAAGTTCTCGAAAACGATGTGTTGCGCTTAACCAAGGACGGCCACCCTTTCTGGGTGGCGGGACTTGGCGATCAAATCGGCGAAATCATCGGCCCGAGGCACTATCGGGGTTTCGATGATCTTGGCGGGACCTTGGCTCAGATCAACGACTCGGCGCCCGTGATTTTGCTCGCGCATGAGCCCGAGATCTTCCAGCATGTCTCAGACCGGGTTTCGCTAACGCTTTGCGGCCACACGCATGGCGGGCAGGTAAACGTGCCTGTATTCACCACGCATTACATGCATAGGTACTTCGGTTCCGACCTGATTTATGGGCATTATGTCGAAAGAGGCCGCCACCTGATCATTTCTGCCGGCCTTGGAACGTCCAACGCACCGGTGCGATTCATGCGGCCGCCCGAAATCGTTCATTTGACGCTTGGCGGTACGACGCCGTCGCAATCGTGACGGCTTCATCCTTTCCGAGCAGGCGTAAAGCGCATGAGCACCCTTTGTCCGATTTACGGGCCGCTCGAATACTATCGGCACATGGTTCTATTCGCACATGGGCCCGGAGATGAAGCATTAGGACGCTCGAGCAGCTAAGCCAAAGCGGAACAAATGAAAGCGCCCGCCGGGGAGGATCGGCGGGCGCTTCTGACCGGTGAGGGGGCTTAAGTGCGGCCAGAGCCCCACCGGCGCATTCGAGTTAGACCGTTACCGTTTTACCATCACTTGAGCTTTACTACGACGGAGGCTTAACCGAGACTAGAACTAGAGAGGCTGAGACTTAGTGACACCAGGACTGAACACCATCGAAGACTGAGTAAGCATCGAGACTTAGTAACAAAGAACCCCAACATCGCCCCAATCGGACCTTCCTGGGATTGAGCATCGGCTGCCAGGAAGTAACCCGATTGAAGTTCAACTCCTATAACGCGCTGCCCACACTTAACCCGACATGAACGCGAAAAAATCGCCGCGCCAGTGTCTTTTGCTATCTTCGCAATCGATGGGGCCCTTCGAAGCACCGCAGCCTTTGTTGCATTGCAATATAATCCATTAATTTACACATGCAACTCTGGAATTTAAGAGGCTGCTATGCGTTTTTTGCAACTCACCCCGCTTCAGCCGCAGTGGGCCGCCCTTCCAATCTCCTCCTTCTATTCCTCAAACGACGCTTTTCCAGGGCTCGGGCGCTGCGTTTCTCTGGATGCCCGCAGCAAAAAATCCGCTCCGTTCGGCAATGGTTAGATGGTTAAGCTTGCCTGAAGCTTTTGCCGCTGAAGGTCTGCTGACGCGAGCCAAGCCAACTCCGTCCGAGCGCGGCTGCTTACTCCGCCTTACTCCGCCGCCTGTTTCTTCGGCGGCCGGCGATCGAGCGCTTGCTTGAGATAATATCCGGTAAAGCTCTGTTTTACCTTCGTGATTTCTTCGGGAGGACCGGATGCGACGATCTCGCCCCCCCCATCGCCGCCCTCGGGACCAAGGTCGATGATCCAATCGGCGGTCTTGATGACTTCGAGATTGTGTTCGATCACGATCACAGTATTGCCCTGGTCGACAAGTTCATGCAGCACTTCGAGCAGCTTGGCGACGTCGTGGAAGTGTAACCCGGTGGTCGGCTCATCGAGAATATAAAGGGTGCTGCCGGTCGAGCGCCTGGAAAGCTCCTTGGCGAGCTTAACCCGCTGCGCCTCGCCGCCGGAGAGGGTATTGGCCTGCTGGCCAACCTTGACATAGCCGAGACCGACGCGGGCGAGGGTTTCCATTTTCTCGCGGATCGAAGGCACGGCGCTGAAGAGGGTTGCTGCCTCCTCGACAGTCATGCCGAGTACGTCGGCGATCGATTTGCCGCGATATTTCACCTCCAATGTTTCGCGGTCGTAGCGCTTGCCTTTACAGACATCGCAGGTGACATAGACATCGGGCAAGAAGTGCATCTCGATCTTAATCACGCCGTCGCCCTGGCAGGCCTCGCAGCGGCCGCCCTTGACGTTAAATGAGAACCGCCCAGGTTGATAGCCGCGTGCCTTCGCCTCGGGCAAGCCCGCAAACCATTCGCGGATCGGCGTAAAGGCGCCGGTGTAAGTCGCTGGATTTGAGCGCGGCGTGCGGCCGATCGGCGATTGATCGATGTCGATCACCTTGTCGAGCTGTTCGAGACCGTCGATTCGGGTGTGGGGCGCCGGATGTTCGAGCGCGCCATTTAGCCGGCGCGCGGCCGCGTTATAGAGTGTGTCGATGATCAGAGTCGATTTGCCGCCGCCCGATACGCCGGTGATGCAGGTGAAAAGCCCGAGCGGGATCGTCGCCGAGATATTTTTGAGATTGTTGCCATGGGCGTTGACGATTTGGAGCGTGCGGCCTGGTTCTGGCGAACGGCGCCGGGCAAGAGGCGCGACTTGCCGCGCGCCGGTCAGATATTGGCCGGTCAGCGAGTTCTTATCCGCCATGATGTCGGCGGGGGTGCCATGCGCCACGATTTCGCCCCCGTGAATTCCGGCGCCGGGCCCAACATCGACGACATAATCGGCGGCAAGAATCGCGTCCTCGTCATGCTCGACAACAATGACCGTATTGCCGAGATCGCGCAGCCGCCGCAGGGTTTCAAGAAGCCGCGCATTGTCGCGCTGATGCAGGCCGATCGAAGGCTCATCCAGCACATAGAGCACCCCCGTCAAGCCTGAGCCGATCTGCGAGGCAAGCCGGATCCGCTGACTCTCGCCGCCAGAGAGCGTGCCAGAGGAACGCGCGAGGGTGAGATAGCCAAGACCCACATCGACAAGGAATGACAGCCTTTCGGAAATCTCCTTCAAAATGCGCTTGGCGATCTCGGCGCGCTTCTGATCGAGCTTGCCCGGCAATGCGGCGAACCAGTCTTGCGCGGCGCGCACGGAAAGCGCGGTCAACTCACTGATGTGGCGGCCTTCGATTTTGACGGCAAGCGCCTCGGGGCGCAGGCGCGCGCCTTCGCAGACGGCGCAAGGGGTCGTCGTCATAAAGCGCCCGATGTCTTCCCGCGCCCATTCGCTTTCGGTCTCGCGAAAGCGTCTATCAAGATTGGAAATCACACCTTCGAAAGGCTTTACGACATCATAGGCGCGCAAGCCATCGTCATAAGAAAAGCGCACCTCCTCTTTGCCAGAGCCATAAAAGATCACATCGCGGATCTTTTGCGGAAGCGCCTCGAAGCGCGTGTCGAGGCGGAATTTGAAATGCTTGGCGAGCGACTCTAGGGTTTGGAGATAATAGGGCGAACTTGAGCGTGCCCAGGGCGCGATCGCGCCCTTGCGGAGCGTCAGCTTTGGATCCGGAACAATCAGCTCGGGATCGACGGTCTGCTCGACGCCGAGGCCGCCGCAATGCGGGCAGGCCCCGAAGGGATTGTTGAAAGAAAAGAGACGCGGCTCAATTTCCGGGATCGTGAAGCCGGATACGGGGCAGGCGAATTTCGACGAAAAGACGATCCGTTTCAGCGAGCCGTCGGCCTCCTTTTCGTCGGCGTATTCGGCGATCGCAATGCCATCGGCCAGTTCAAGGGCGGTCTCAAAACTTTCCGATAGCCTTGCTTCCATGTCGGACCGCACCGCAATCCGGTCGACGACGACGTCGATGTCATGCTTGAGTTTTTTGTCGAGCTCTGGAGCATCGCCGATTTCGTAAAACTGCCCGTCGACTTTCAGGCGCTGAAAGCCGCGTTTCATGAATTCGGCGATTTCCTTGCGATATTCGCCTTTGCGGCCTCGAATGACGGGCGCGATCAGATAGAGCCGCGTGCGCTCAGGAAGGGCGATCACGCGATCGACCATTTGACTGACCGTCTGACTTTCGATCGGCAAGCCGGTTGCCGGCGAATAGGGGATGCCGATGCGGGCGAACAGGAGCCGCAAATAATCATAGATCTCGGTGACGGTGCCGACCGTCGAGCGCGGGTTCTTCGAAGTCGTCTTTTGCTCGATCGAAATCGCCGGCGACAGCCCGTCGATCTGATCGACATCTGGCTTTTGCATCATTTCGAGGAATTGGCGTGCATAGGCCGAAAGCGATTCGACATAACGGCGCTGGCCTTCCGCGTAGATCGTGTCAAAGGCGAGCGAGGATTTGCCAGATCCCGAAAGGCCGGTAAAAACGACAAGCTTGTCACGCGGAATCGTCAGATCGACATTTTTGAGATTATGCTCGCGGGCGCCGCGGATGACGATCGCGCGGCCATCGAAGGGATTTGCCGCAGGGGCCGTAGGCGGCTGCCGTTTGCGTTCCTCACTGGCCGAACGCGCTGCCACCGATGAAGAATTAGGCACGGGGTCCGGTGCACTGGTCACCCGCCTCAAGCCGGCGGTCGGCTTTGGTGTCTTCATCGATCCAATCTGAACGTGGTGCCTAAACCCAGAGCTCCGGCGTCGCTCACTCGTACCATTTCCTTCAACGCCGGCACGATCTCCTCGAAGATCATGCGCAAGGCGCTGGAGCGGGTTTGCGGGATGCAAGGCTGCTTGCCACAATGTAGCGAGCGCGATGAAACTTGCCACGATGTTTTAACAAAACTCGCCGGGGGTCCGAATTTTCCCCGTAATTGATTGACGCCTTCTCGTTTGTGCCAGGAGCTGTGGCGGGTCCCTGCGTGGAAAGGCCGCAGCCAAAACTTAACTGTTGACGATCACGCCGGCATGAAGCGTCTAGTTTGGCAAAGGCTAGGCTCCGACCGATCAGCGGGAGCCTCATTTGGGCGGAGAACCCGCAATGCGGTGCCGAACCGGCATTTTGATGGCGCGGAACCAATGCTAATTGGCTTGAAATGAACTCTAGCATTCCCAAATTCATTGCGCGGGGCGCGCAATGCTCGGTGTTCGAGAGGCGTCCGGCAAATCGACCGTGCCACGGTTTGCGTGTGCTGGGGACGAGAAGCCATACCGAAATCCAGAAGAGGCGGTGATGTCCGACCTTCCGCGCTTGATTGCTTTCGACGCCGAGGATCTTGCCGTGATCGCGGCCAATCTTCAGGATGCCGTGGTCCGAGTCGGCGAGATGGCCTATTTCCCGCGCTCGAAGCAGTTCGCCATGGTTGCGGCGCGGTTCGATTGGATCGGCTCCGTGACCAAGAAAATAGGTCAATCCTGCTGCGAGCGTTGCCGGACGGGCCTGCATTTTGGGCGGGTTCTCAAGGTCTCGTCCATGGGATTTGATAATAAGGATAAGTCACTTTTTCTCAATCTTCTCCATATAAATTTCAAGGAAACGGAACCGCCGGCAGGTTATGTCGAATTTGTCTTCTCTGCCGACCGGGCATTACGTCTTTATGTGGAATGCCTGGAGGCCGAGCTTCTTGATCTCGGAGTGCGCTGGAAAGCGAAGTCTCAGCCAAATCATAGGATTGATGCCGCACCGTAAACGTTTCGTGAGTGAGGCTGGCCATTTTCTATTCACGTCTGTGTGAAACTCCCAAATTTTGGATATCACCTAAGCCGATCCCACTCCCTTTCTGAGTAAGCGCGTCTTCGCCGCAATCGCGGCCATGCCTGTGGTCGGGTTGCGGGGATCCTCTATCTCCAATCATCACTCTCGTCTGTGAGTGGCCAAGCCAAACTCGTTCGCGCGCAAGTCATTCCTCAAAGTTTGAGCGGTCACAACGATGGATGACGCGGCTTCGTGTGACAGTCGGTCGCTACTGACAATAATTGACTATTAAAATAAATATGAAATTTTATAGATGCATTTAGCGCGACCCTAGCACCGATATCTATTGGCGGCCTCTGAATTCCTGGCAGCTGACGCGCTGGCTCTTCGAGCTTGTACCAAGGAATTCAAATAATAAAATAATCCAATGGAATTTAAATATGGGTGTTTCAAGCTATGTTAACATAAATAAAAGTAAAACCCTGCCTCGGACTGAAGTATACGTCGTCCTTTTATCGTTTGCTCTCTTTTATTGCCTTCAAATTGTCATCCGCTCTTCAGCCCATGCTGAGCCTTTGGCGGGACTCGGTGTTGTCGTCGCAAGTGCTATCGCCGCCATTCCTTTCGCAAATGTTCACTACAGAGATTTATCCCGTCTGACGAGCGTGCTGATTCGGGGGATTGGCGTCCTCCTATTCGTTCTTACGCTCTCTGACAGCCTGATCGAGGCGGCTTGGCCTGCAACAGGTGCTTTGCCGCATAGCGCTCTCTTCTTCCGCGGCGGTGCGGCGGTTTCGATTTTAAGTCTTCTCTTGGCGTTTTCGCGGCCGGGCTTTTTGTTTCCGGCTCTCATTTATTACGATTTATCCCGCCGTCTTTTCGCACGGGTCACGGGCCTTGACCATGTAACCACGGATTATCTCAACCTGTCAGAGATTGGGGAATTCGTTCTCATCGGCAGCTTCGTGACGCTTACCCTTTTTGGTTTAGAAGAAAGGCTCGGCTCCAAGGAAGTGGGCATCTTTTTGGCCGCGAAGTCTTGGCTTAAAAAACTTGCTCCTGGCGACATCGATGAATTGCGGCGAGGGTCCTTGGATCTGATTTGGAGTGTCGGGATTGGTGCCCATCTCGGCAATTATTTTTGGTCTGGAATCATAAAGCTCAAATTGGACTGGACGCCTTGGGACTGGGCCCTCTTCAACGAAACGCATCTGGGGATTTTGACGGGTCTTGAACGTGGAAGCCCCTTACTCAGTTCACCCGTTGCAACTCAGTTATTTTATAGTGTATTTGCGTATTTTGCTATAATTGCAAATATAATCGTACTCCTAGCTCAAGTTCTTGCGCCTTTCGCTGTCGCGCGCGTACGATTTCTGCTATGGCTGGCGCTATTCTATGATTTCTTCCATATAGCTGTGTTTTTTACAATCTCCGCCATGTTTTGGACCTGGATCGGGGTCAACGTTATTGTTGTGATATGCTGCTCGCAAATGAGCGAGGAAGACTTCACGCCGATGATGAAGACGGCGGCTTTCCTTACGGCGATTTTCGGCACGTTTCTTTTCGACACCGCGCATCTTGGCTGGTTCGATAGCAGATCGGTTCTTAGTGAATATTTCGTCGCGGAAACGGCGGATGGGCGCACTGCTCGCGTGCCAAATGCGTTCTTCATGACGCCTCTTAGCTATACGGTCGGCCATTTCCATCTCTTTGTTCCACCTGGACATTTCCCCTGGACCATAGGGGGCGCCCAATTCAGCTTGCAAAGTGCGCGGGATGCCAATTCATGTGGCTTGCCGAAGGTCGGTGAACAAAATGCCGGCCCAGATCTTCGAACCGTTGAAACCATTGTCAAGAACAACCACCTGTTCATGACCACATATCCGCTGCTTAAACAAACGGGACTGTTTTATTTGTTCCCCCACCACATGTTCTCCGATCCCTTTTACTACGATGACTTCAATCGCATCCCGGTAAGCGATATCGTGAGATACCGGTATGTCGTGGACTCGGTCTGCCTCAGTCTCAAGAATGGCGTCCTGGTGCGGGATATTAAGAAGAGGTCGGAGTATCCAATCGATGTTCAATGAGTCGAGAACAGCTTCCCGCGCATGGATTGTTTACGATGGAGAGTGCCCGTTCTGCAGCAATTACGTCGCGCTCTATCGGATGCGTGCGCAGTTTGGCGAAGTCCACCTGATAAACGCTCGCGATGACGTTCCCATCGTTCAGGAGATTCGTGCGCGCGGCTTCGACTTGGACAAGGGAATGGTGCTGAAGTTAGGGGATGATTTTTATCATGGAGATAAATGCATGCATATGCTTGCTCTCATGAGCAGCGAGTCGAATACTATAAATAGGATCAATAAGTGGATATTCTCGCACCAGCAGCGGGCCCGGATTCTCTATCCCTTTTTAGTTGCCGGCCGCAACTTCACCTTGTTGCTCATGGGAAGGCGTAAGATCAAGCCTGTATAGGCGTAGTTCCCTCCCTTTAGGATGAAAATTGATTCGCATCCTAGCATGAGCTTGGCTTACCAAGCCTTTTGAGCATAATAACGGTCATGGCGAAGGGACGAACGGCGCAACGAACGGTCGTGCGAATACTCTTCCGTGACAGATTGCCTCGCCAAGACTGGTTTCAATATGAGCTACGTTAGCAAATTCGTGAAGGAGACACTCGCCAACACGCGGGTTGGCGGATGGCTCGGCCGAATACCTTTCGTCGAGACCGCATATGGCCGCTATGTTTTGTTCCGCACAAATCATACGGGCTTGTTTTACGGGATTTATGGGACTTACGAAGAGGCGCTCGCCCACATCCCCCCTCTCGCCTTGCCGGATGGGACAGTGAGGCGTCAGCCTCGATTTGGGTCGACAACATTCACCAGCTCAACCCTTATTTCGTTCAACCTTCCAGCTATGCAGTGCTGTTCTGGTTATCGCGGCTTATGCGCGAAGGAACCTCGCTCATTGACTTGGGCGGCAGCATTGGCCTCACCTTTTATCGCTACCTTCGCTTCGCCACCTTGCCCGAGAACGCTCGATGGATTGTGGTCGAGCTGCCAAAAATTGTAGCCGAAGGACGGCGGGTGGCGGTGCGGGAAGGGGCTTGTGGTCTTGAATTCGAGACCGCGATCAAGGCAGTTGCCGACTGCGATATCCTCCTGTCAACGGGAGCTCTGCAATTTATGGAGCCGTCCGTTCCCGGCGTGCTGGAGATGCGGGCGGTGAAACCCCCTCATGTGATCTTGAATAAGATTCCGCTCACGCGCGGCGGGGCTTATTGGACACTCCAGAATTATGGCCCCGCCATTGCTCCTTACCGAGTCTATAACGAGGCTGATTTCATTGGCTACTTCGAGAATGCCGGCTACGCATTGAAGGACCGCTGGGTCGTAGCCGAACTGGACTGCTACGTCCCGTTTCACCCCGAGCGCTGTGTTCCAGAATTCGCGGGGTTCTATTTCGAACGGCGTCGCTGAACGTTGGTCCCGCTGGTTGGCATTGCAGAGACCATCGGCGAAGGGTGCGAGATTTCTTGGTTTCATAAATCATAAGGGCGCTTTAGTCTGGCAAAATGTTCGAAAGCCTCTATCAATCCTTCGAGGACGAGGCGGATCCTTCGCAAAGCGCTGCGCGGGTCGCGGCGTTGCGCGCCGAGTTCGTGCGCCTCGAGCTCGATGGATTTCTAGTTCCTCGCGCGGATGAGCATCAAAACGAATATGTGGCCGCTTGCGAGGAGCGCCTCGCGTGGCTGTCTGGGTTTACCGGTTCGGCGGGCCTTGCCATCGTGCTCAAAAACGGTGCGGCGATCTTTGTTGACGGCCGCTATAGCCTGGCGGTGAAGGATCAAGTCGATCCGGCAATCTTCGAGCTGAAGCCATTGACCGACGCGACTCCCTTGGCCTGGCTCGAATCCAAACTGAGCCCGGGAGCGAGGCTTGGCTATGATCCTTGGCTTCATACGCCAAGCCAAGTCGAGCGCCTTGAGTTGGCGCTCCAAGCCTTTGGCGCCGGGCTCGTTCCTGTTGAACCAAACCCAATCGACGCGATCTGGAAGGATCGGCCGCCGCCGCCCCTCAGCAAGGTCACCTTGCACGCTCGCCAATTCGCTGGAGAGGACGCAAAAAGAAAAATCGCTCGCGCGGAGGCGGCTCTTGGGGGAAAGGATGCGCTGCTCATCAGCGATCCTCACGCGGTTGCCTGGCTGTTCAACATTCGGGGCCATGACGTCGCGCATACGCCGCTGCTGCTCAGTTATGCGTTAATCTTGAAGAATGCGAAGCCAACTCTTTATCTCGACCCGCGCAAGCTCGACGAATCTGTCCACAAAAAGATCGGCGGCATTGCCGATGTCGAAGATGCGGATCGGCTCGCGCCAGATCTCGACGCGCTAGGTCAACAGGGCAAGAAAGTCCTGTTTGATTCCGCGACCGCGCCCGCCAAACTCGTCCAAATCTTCAAGGGGGCGGGCGGCGTCTGCAAGATCGGTCCTGATCCGGTCGTCGCGATGAAAGCGTGCAAGAACGCCGCGGAGCTGCGGGGCGCGCGCGCGGCGCAGCTGCGGGATGGCGCGGCGATGGTCCGCTTTCTCCATTGGTTTTCGGTTCATGCGCCGGGCGGCAAGGTCACCGAGATCGAGGCGGCGCAGGCGCTCGAAACGTTCCGGCGTGACACTCATAAGCTGAAGGATGTGTCATTTCCCTCGATCGCCGCCGCGGGCGCCAATGCCGCCATTCCGCATTATCGCGTGACGAGCAAGACCAATGCGAAGATCCGCAAAGGGATCTTCCTGATCGACTCGGGCGGCCAATATGAGGATGGGACAACCGATATTACGCGCACCCTCGCGGTCGGCAAGCCAAGCGCCGAAATGCGGGACCGGTTTACCCGCGTGCTTAAGGGCCACATCGCGATCGCCCGTGCCGTCTTTCCCAAGGGCACCAGCGGCGCGCAAATTGATGCTCTCGCGCGGGTTCCCCTCTGGCGGGCGGGTCTCGATTTCGACCATGGCACCGGTCATGGTGTCGGTTCTTATCTGTCCGTGCACGAGGGGCCGCAGCGGATTTCGAAACTTGGGTCCGCCACGCTAGAGCCTGGCATGATCCTCTCCAATGAGCCGGGCTATTATCACGCCGGGCACTGGGGCATAAGGATCGAAAATCTCGTCGTCGTCGAAAAGAAAGAGATTAAGGGAGGCGAGCGGGAGATGCTGGGCTTTGAGACGATTACGCTGGCGCCGATCGATCTCGCCCTGATCGAGCCAAAGCTCCTCGACCGTGAGGAAACCGACTGGATCAACGCCTACCATGCGCGGGTGCGTACCGAGATTTCTCCGGTTGTCGAACCTGCCGCGCGCCGCTGGCTTCATGCCGCGACACGCCGGATCGGGGCGCGTTGAGAAATTACGAGCCACAGCGAGACCGCATAGGAAGTACCCATCATGCCGACCGCTCTTGCCATCGTCGTGACGACTTGCGCCGACAAGGCGAATGCCGAGCTGATCGCAATGAGTCTCGTTGAAAAGAGTCTTGCCGCCTGTGTCCAAATGTTTCCGATTGCAAGTGTTTATCGGTGGGAGGGCGCGGTCCAAAAGGCGGACGAATGGATGCTTCTTTGCAAGACAAAGACAGCCGACTACGCCAAAGTCGAGGCAGCCATTCGCGCAATTCATCCCTATTCCAATCCGGAGATCGTCGAGATCGCAATTGAAAGGGGTGCGCAAGCCTATCTGGATTGGATTTTCTCCGTGACCGGCGGTGGCTAGAATCTGTCCCTTCTGTCGGCTCGACATCGGCCCGCTTGCGTGGCAAAAGCCGGGAAACACCTAGGACTTGAGGAACATGCTCGACCTCCGAACTCTGCAAGCCCGAATTCTTGAACAAATCGCCAACGCGCAAGACGAAGCTGGCCTGGAAACCGTGCGGGTTGCGGCGCTTGGCAAGAAAGGGTCCGTTTCGGCGCTGCTTTCAGGGCTCGGAGCCACGGCGCCGGAGGAGCGTAAGGAACGCGGCGCCGCGGTCAACGCGCTCAAGGACGAAATTGCGGAGGCTCTCGCGACAAGACGCGCGGTCCTGAAAGAAGCGGTCCTCGAAGCGCGCCTTAAGCAAGAGACCATCGATGTCACCTTGCCGGTCCGCCCGCATGGGATCGAGGCGGGGCGCATTCATCCGGTCAGTCAAGTGATGGATGAGCTTGCGGTGATTTTCGCCGATATGGGTTTTGCCATCGCCGAAGGACCGGACATCGAAAGCGACGATTATAATTTCACGAAGTTGAACTTCCCGCCGGATCATCCGGCGCGCGACATGCACGACACTTTCTTTTTCCATCCCGGCCTGGATGGCACGCGCAAGCTTTTGCGGACCCACACGAGCCCGGTGCAAGTGCGCACAATGCTAGCGCAAAAGCCGCCCATCCGGGTGATTTGCCCGGGGCGCACCTACCGTTGCGATTCCGACCAGACCCACACGCCAATGTTCCATCAGATCGAGGGGCTTGTCATCGACCGCTCCGCGCATCTTGGCCATTTGAAATGGATTTTAGAAGAATCCTGCAAGGCCTTCTTCGAGGTGCCGGAGGTCAAGATGCGCTTCCGGCCGAGTTACTTTCCATTCACCGAGCCATCGATGGAAGTCGACATCCAATGCTCGCGCAGGGGCGGCGAGATACGGTTTGGCGAGGGCGCGGATTGGCTCGAAATTCTCGGTTGCGGCATGGTGCATCCCAATGTGTTGAGAAATTGCGGTCTCGACCCCGATGTTTATCAGGGGTTCGCCTGGGGCCTTGGGATCGACCGCATCGCCATGTTGAAATATGGGATGCCGGATCTGCGCGCCTTCTTCGAGGCCGACATCCGCTGGCTCAACCATTACGGCTTCCGGCCGCTCGATATCCCGAGCCTCCTCGGCGGGTTGAGCGGCTGAGATCGCCGCCGTCTTCGAGATTTGTCCGATTTGACCCGTCGATCGGACAAAAATGTTTCACGTGAAACATTTTGGTGCGATTGGCGGTCTTGCCGATTGGGCTTCTATGAGACGGCTTCCAAGTAAGGTCGGTAGTCTCTTGGGCCCATATCGACGCTATCGCACTTGCTTTTATCCCTCCGGCTGGGGCAAATGCCGAAAGTCAACCCATTGGGTCGTGAACAATGTCAGCATCCGGTGAACAGCGCAGCGACACTATTTCGTGGATCGGATCGGGGGCGGCGTCTTTCCGTCCGCCCTCTCGTCGGCAATGATTTGTTTCAGGCACTCGATGCCATATTCGGTGAAGGCTGTTACGCCATCCTC
>DATJBL010000068.1:0-4878 GCA_035515355.1 Methylocella sp. | reverse complement strand
TGAGGATGGCGTAACAGCCTTCACCGAATATGGCATCGAGTGCCTGAAACAAATCATTGCCGACGAGAGGGCGGACGGAAAGACGCCGCCCCCGATCCGATCCACGAAATAGTGTCGCTGCGCTGTTCACCGGATGCTGACGCATCAGCGGCGCATCGAGGAACAGTCGTATCAGCAAGTCCGGATTGGCAATGAAGGGTTTGCCGAATGCGATGAGATCAGCGCGCCCGTCCGCGATGGCTTTGTTTGCGCGCGGCTTATCAAAGCCATTGTTGGCTATGACGAGCCCGCCGAACAGGTGTTTGAGGTTTTTGTAGTCGAAAGGCGGAACCAGGAGGCGGGACGCCTTCAATAACATGGAGGTATGCGAGGCCCTTTCCCGATAGCTGCGGCCCGAGAAAAGCTGGCGACGAGCATATCTTTTCCGCGTCTCGAGAGTTGCCGGAAGCGAGCCGTGCCAGCACTCAACGCCAAGTACGGACGCTCCTGAATTTCAGTTCAAACATGCTCATCATCAGTGCGGAACTGCTTGGCCGAAAACGAGGGATCTTTGTCCTTGTGCCAGATGGGATCGCGAAACAAGATAGCGATAAGAATCGCGCGGTGGTCGCGGTATTCCAACCGCGAAGTCGAGCAACCGCCAGATAGGACGAATGCACGACGCGGCGGACCCACGATGATGCTTATTTGGTGAGGGTCGTGAGTCATGAACACAAACACACTCGCTCCAAGTCAGCCATTGCAAGAGCTCACAAGGTCCCGCAGGATCGGAGTCTTGGTCTGGCCGGGTTGCGATGTTTTAGATGTCTGCGGGCCCATCGATGTGTTTTTCTATGCAAAATACTGGCTGCAGCGGTTTGGGAGAAGCTGCGAACCTAGCTACCAGTGTGACATCATTGCCGCGAGCCCAGGACCGGTCAAGACGACGTGTGGAATCGAGCTCATCGCGACCCACAGTTACTGCGACATAGAGGACGGGCTGGATACTTTGATCGTAGTAGGCGGCGCAGAGGCCGAGCAGGCTAGCATGGATTCATCCCTTGTCGAATGCGCACGTTCGATGGCGCCGAGGGTGCGCCGTGTGGCGTCGATTTGCACTGGCGCGTTCATTTTGGCGGCTGCGGGGCTCTTGCATCAGCGGCGTGTGACGACGCACTGGATGTATTCGGGGGCCCTGGCAGTTGCATACCCTTCGATTGAAGTCGATGCGAGCCTCATTTTCGCGCGCGATGGGAATATCTATTCTTCAGGCGGGATCACTGCTGGGATCGATCTCGCCTTGGCCCTGGTCGAAGAAGATCTCGGCCGGGAAGTTGCCCTGGCCGTTGCCCGGACCGTTGTGGTTTTTCCCCGCCGTCCTGGCGGCCAATCCCAATTCAGCGCCTATGTGACATTTCGGGATGTGGGGAAGCGGCCAGAGATACAGGAACTGCTAGCCTGGATCCTCGGTCACCCCGGGGAGGATCTCAGCGTACAGGCCTTGGCGGATCGCATGGCTATGAGCCCGCGCAATTTCGCCCGGCTCTTTCACAGCGAGACCGGAGAGACGCCGGCGCAGTTTGCCGAACGGGCGCGAGTCGATGCGGCCCGCATCAAACTCGAACAAAGCGCATTGCCCGTCGAAACCATCGCCGAGCAATGCGGCTTCGGCAATGCCGAACGCATGCGGCGCTCATTTCAGCGCCTTTTCGATGTCAGTCCATACGATTACCGGGCGCGGTTTCGATCCACCCTGCTCACCTGAATTCCACAAAAGAGCGTTTGGCGAAGCTGCTCCCCGAACAGGGAGCGTGCAGCGAGTGGTTTTGCACCTCCCCTTTCGCTGTGCCTTCGGCCTCAACCTACAGGAACACCGGTTCTGTTCATTTCGATTAGCAAAAGAGGAAGAGAAAACCCATGCGAATTCTTTTTTTGACATCGGCCCACAACAGCCTCAGCCAGCGTCTGTGGATCGAACTTAGCGACCGCGGCCATGAAATTTCCATCTGCGTCGCGGCGACGGGTGAGGAAATGGTCACCGCCGTCTCCCGCGAGGAGCCGGATCTGATTTTTGCGCCGATGCTGAAGATCGCCATTCCGAAAGAGGTCTGGTCACGTCATCTCTGCCTGATCGTGCATCCCGGAATCAAGGGCGATCGGGGGCCTTCCTCGCTCGATTGGGCGATCGCCAACCACGAGAAGCGGTGGGGAGTAACGATCCTCGAGGCGGCGGACGAATTCGATGCAGGTCCGATCTGGGCCTCACATGAGTTTGCTGTGGAGGACGATCCTCCCACGAAGAGCAGCCTCTATCGTGATCAGGTTACCGAAGCCGCCTTGCGCGGCGTTCTAGAAGCGGTCGCCCGAATCGATTCCGGCGCCTTCCAGTCCGGTGCTTGGCAGCCAGAGAAGCTCACCGATGTGGCGCCCTATGTACGCGGCCGTCTGCGCCCGCCGATGCGGCAGGCCGACCGGGGCATCGACTGGATGCGGGACAACACGGCAAGGATCGTGCGGAAGATCCGTGCGGCAGACAGTTCACCCGGGGTTCTTGCCACGCTGTCCGGCAAAGACTGCTTCCTCTATGGCGCTTATGAGGAGGAGCGGCTCCACGGCGCACCGGGTGAAATTTTGGCCCGCCGCGATGGCGCGATCTGCCTTGGGACAAGCGATGGCGCTCTTTGGGTGTCGCACCTCAAAGCGAAGGTGGAGCCGCGGGGCCAAAAGCCAGCTCGCCTCGCCCGATCGGGTATCTGTTCTCCGTTCTGCGATCGCAACTGGAACTCACCCGCCGGGATCAAGCTACCAGCGACGCAAGTCTTGGGGCAGCTGCTTACTGGCGTGCCAGAGGCGCCAATGCCGATCGATGCCCCCGCGGATCATCGCACGTTTCGGGAGATCGTCTATTCCGAGGAGGATCGCGTCGGCTATCTTTCATTCGACTTTTACAATGGAGCAATGAGCACCTCTCAGTGCACTCGTCTTCGCGACGCGTTCCTCCATGCCCGCTCGCGCCCGACCCGGGTTATCGTGCTGCTGGGCGGCGCCGATTTTTGGTCGAATGGCATCCATCTCAACGTGATCGAGGCGAGCGCCGATCCGGCCGTGGAATCCTGGCGGAACATTAATGCGATGAACGATCTTATCTTCGAGATCCTCAACACGATGTCCCATCTCGTCATCGCTGGATTGCGCGGCAATGCCGGAGCCGGTGGCGCGATGCTGGCGCTGTCGGCCGACCACATCTATGCGAGATCTGGCGTCGTCCTCAATCCCCATTACCGGAGCATGGGGAATCTCTATGGATCGGAATATTGGACCTATACGCTGCCGCGGCTGGTAGGGCAGAGGCGGGCACTGGAACTGACCATGTCATGCAAGCCAATCGGTACGCAAGCGGCACGGGAGATTGGATTTCTCGACGACGCCTTCGGCAAGGACGCCGGAGCCTTCGTCTCCGAATTGAGGGAACGAGCGATACGGCTCGCGAGGGATCCGGAATTCCGCGTGATGCTTCGCCGGAAATACGAGCGGCGTCTCGACGATGAATCTGTCAAACCCCTCGCGAGCTATCGCGCCGAGGAACTGGAACGGATGTGGATCAATTTCTTCGGGCCAGACTCCGCTTATCACGAGGCCCGTCGGCGCTTCGTCTTCAAAGGGAAGCCGCCGACGCAGCGGACCCAATTGCCTGGTGAGGCCGAACTCGACGAGACTTTCCGGGTTCTCCCGCAGGAGAAGACCCGGGCGAGCATGGGTGTCATATCCGCTTTGTGACGCGTCTTGGAAAAACTTGATCGCTCTGGCACGCGGCCTTCGAGGCCAAGGCCACAGAACCAGCGATAGGCGAGATTGAGGTGAACCTCCTCGGCGAGACGCCGTTCCGAGAGAATGCCGTAGAGATAACGGACGAGCAACATGCCGATCATAAATTCGGGATCAAGCGAAGGCCGCCCCATCTCGCTGTAATAAGGCGCAAGCTGCTGGCGCACGCGGCTCAAATCCAAAACAACGGCAACGCGGCGCAAGAGGTGGTCTTGCGGAACATGGTCTTCGAGGCAAAACGCATAGAAAAGCGGCCGTTGCCGATCGTCCAAGCGCCCCATCATGCTCTGTGCCCTCCGCAACTGTTTCTTCGCGGGGATCACGAAAGCTAAGTAAATTCGATGATATTGGCCGCATCAGCGTCAGTTTTAGGCGTCGTTGTTGCGCTTTTGGCGCAGGACTTTTTCACCGGGATTCTTGATTTATGACACCGGCTGGCACATCCCCTTTGCTGTGCTTCGCAAAGTCGTTTAACCAAGCGTGAAGAGCTACTAGTCACGTCGGGTCGCTTTACGTGTTCACGCTATCAACAAAAGCCCATCGATTTGTGGTATTGGATGGCCTTCGCAGCATTGCGGCGCTCGTGGTCCTATGCCTGCACTTGGTGCAGCAACATGACGTAACGGCGCTTCCATTGGCGGGCTTGGGTGTCGATTTCTTCTATATGCTGAGTGGGTTTGTGGTCGCTTTCGCCTACGAACAGCGTCTCCAGAACACAACGATGACTCTGCGATCTTTTGCTTGGGTACGAATTACGCGTTTATACCCTCCAATTTTCCTGGGTACGGCGTCAGGGATCTTCCTTGGGCTACTTGCTGCGCTTTATGGTAAAATAACATACCAAGACCTTGCCATCAGTGGCACCTTAGGCTTATTGCTTCTACCTTCGTATATATTTCCGCAATGGAGCACAGCTTATCCCTTCAATATGGCTAGCTGGTCTCTCACATTTGAGTTGTTCGTTAATGCTGTATACGGAGCAATCGCACTGCGTCTCACAACGCGGCAGCTCCTCAAGCTAATCGCTGGCAGCGCAGCCTTACTCGTTTGGGTGGCTTTCATGAACCACGGCAT
>DATJBL010000067.1:0-7810 GCA_035515355.1 Methylocella sp. | reverse complement strand
GTGATCGATCGATCCAAGACGCGAGACACTCCGTGCTTTCCACTGGCCGCCAAAGGTCGCTTGGGTGTTTGGAACTCGCATCGCGGAAACCATCTTGGCCAGCGTTCATGTGCGAGCGCCAAAAACAGAGGCCGGACATATGGACGCAAGCGATCTGATCAGAGCACTGCCCAAATAACCTTGCGAGGAGGGGGCCGTCCACATATGGGAAAACCTTTAGCTGTTATCGCAAGCGCACAGATGACGGTAGGAACGGAATTCAATATATGGCGCGACTGTGCCGACGACGCCGTAAGAGCGCTGTGGGGCTGACGCTGTGGCATAACTTTACTCCAGACCGGGTGGACGCTTACGGCAAAGCGCTAAACTTATACGTTGCCGGGCCAAGAGCCGCTCGACGAGGTTGTTCGTGAAGCCAACAACACGCGGAGCTGCGGTAGCAACGCGCATACAATGAAATCATCAGTGTCATCTCCAATTGCGGAGTGACGTTGGCTTGAAGCACGGTAGAGGATATTGCGACCACCCAATCTGATCTGAATCAAAGAATTTTTTTTGACGCTGGACGCCAAGCAGGAACGGATAGGGAGACGTCGGCTTGCTTGATCAAGCAAGACTAGATCAAAAAGCGGCAGGGGTGGCGCATGTGTGAGTTTCGACGGCTGCCGACGTTGTGGTGACCGGCCTGTTATTGGACAGTGCGGCCTGATTCCCCCAAGCAATCCCATCCTGCTTTTGTCACGCGAGCGAACAGTTCGAGATAAGGTCAGCCAGTCTTTCGATCTTTTCACGCACACCGTCAGGCTTCCGATTATGCTCTTCATCCACCTCCGCGGCGGGCGTGGCCGCCCTCCGCCATGTGGCGCTTCCAGGTGAAAAGCTGTGAGGGCGCAATGCAAGCGCGCCGAGGGACGAAGGAGATGCGCATGCCGGGCTGCATTGCCTCTTCCGCGAGGCCAACATTTTCATTCGTTCTAGCCGCCTGAAATGATGCCAGCGCGCTAAGTCCGTTATTCATGCGAAAATTTGCGACCCGGTCTCTTTCCTGAGCACGCAGCAAGCATATATTGTTTTCATAGTCGGTCTCGCCTGACGGGCCGGTCTCAAGGGGCGCTGTGTGCCGAGTGACCGTTGTCGCCGAAGGAGATGCTCGTGCCAAATTCGCGTACGGCCGCTGATGACGTCCCTACGGTCTATCCGAATGTGCGCAAGATCGGCCCCTCGGACCTCAAGCAGGCTCTGGCCGAGGGTCTTGATGATTTCCTGGCGAAACCTTCGCACCTCGTTTTCTTAGGTCTTATCTATCCCGTCGTCGGGATCGGGCTAGTTGTTGGCGTATCTCCGCAGCTGATTGTCCCCCTTCTATCAGGGTTTGCTCTCATTGGCCCCTTCGCGGGAATCGGCTTGTATGAGATAAGCCGGTGCCGGGAGCTTGGCCTCGACACCTCGTGGAAGCACGCGTTCAGCGTGGTGCGCTCGCATGCGGTGTTCCCCATCCTATCGCTCGGCCTCTTATTGCTGGTGATCTTCGCTGGCTGGCTGTTCACGGCTCAGGCTCTTTACGTGTCGCTCCTTAGATCCACACCGCCTCAGTCCTTCACTGGGTTCATTGGCGAGGTCCTCGGCACACCGCAGGGATGGAAACTGATCGGATTCGGCACCGCGATCGGTTTTGTCTTTGCCGTGCTGGCTTTGAGTGTGAGCGTCGTCTCCTTCCCGATGCTTCTCGACCGCCCCACCGATGCAGTCGAAGAAACCCTTGATGTCGGGATCGAGCACCCAGTCGTAGCGCCAACAATCGACGTTCCAATCGCCATCGAAACGTCCGTCAAAGCCGTGCTAATGAACCCGTTCACCATGGCGCTTTGGGGATTGATCGTCGCCGGGTCCCTGGCGGTCGGCTTCCTATTGATGTTTGCCGGTCTCGCGGTCGTGGTGCCCGTTCTCGCCCATTCGACCTGGCATCTCTATCGCAAGGTCGTCGAACCTACCGGGCATAGCAATGGAAAGGCTTCCCAATAGTTATGTTTATGTTACGCCGTAACAGCGTGCGTCCACCAATTGCACGATCGCCTGAGTAGTCTATCTGCATTGTGTATATGATATTTCTGGCGGACACCTCTTCCGCAAGTCACACGACTTATCTTGATGTTATTTACGGATTTAATGCGCAGGATTCGCGCAGGGCCTTCTTAGCTTCAATATAAAAGTTTGCAGACGCGCTTCGTGAACATTCAGGATGCGGCGCCGCCTTTCCGCTGTGAGTGATCACGCCAAGGCCGAAGGTGCTGTATCCGGCGCTATCAGGTCAAAAGATGCGGCCGCGGTGTGTCTAGGCCTCAGGGCTTCGTCTTCCCTCAAAGCCTATCTACATTATGCCTTCGGTTGCCCTGGCCTGGGAAAATTGATCAATTTTCAATGCAGATCATCGCGGATCCCTTCACGGCCTGCCACCTTTGTTTCAACGAGCGAATTCGGTCGGCTTCTTGCTGCACTTCGTCGGACTCCGGGTGGCAATGCCGATCCAAGCCATGCGCTACCGTTTGAGCATTACGGTCCGCACTCTCGGGAGTGAGCCGCTCAGGCGCCGGAGCAGCTAGGCGTCGGATGGAGGAATGCGAAGCACCTGCCCCGGATGAATCCTGACTGAACCAAATAGCAGTGCCTTATTCGCTTCGATGATAAGACGATATTTGCCTCCGTGGCCACGGCCAAATTCCCTTTCGGCGATCTTCCATAGGGTATCGCCGGGCCGCACGGTGTAAACTTTGAATTGAGCGGTTTTGTTGGCGAACGCAATACCGTTTTGGACCGAGGCAACTCGTGAAGAATCGGCAAGCGCGGGAGCGATCGTCTCTTTTTTTTCGCTCGAAGCGATATTCCCCGGCAGGGCCGCATTGTCCCGTGCGGCCTCGGCCTGGTCTTCCGCTGCATTGAGATGGGACTTACCAGTCTCAGATGTCACCAATTGCGATCCAAGGCTCGCGGTCTGCGCCGTCGATCCTTCCGTTGGGAAGAATGCCATCCGAGTGGCGTGCGTGTAATCGGACTCGAATGCCATGATTGCCACAAATAGCAAAACCGCTCCCGGAGGGACCAGAATGGCATACTTCAAGGCGAGCCGTTCCCAGGCCATGTGCATGAAGACAGCGACGATCAGGCCTGCTTTCACCATCATAAAAAGCAAAATCAGAGACCATCTGAGATTTCCCCGCAGGCCAAAGTAGTCGACGAGATAAGAGCACGTGCTCAGGACAAACAGCCATCCCCAGACCACGAGATAAAGCTTAATTGGGTGTTGCTGCCCCTCCAGATGCGCACTGTCCTGCATCATGGTTCTCCCTCACCAAAGGTAGAAAAGTGCAAAGATGAACACCCACACAAGGTCAACAAAGTGCCAGTAGAGACCCATCGTTTCGACGATCTCGTATCGGCCCTTCCTGCTGGTGAAAAAGCCTCGTCTTCCGATGTCGAAATCTCCCCGCCAAACTTTCCGTGCAATGATGAGAAGGAAAATCACACCTATTGTCACATGGGTTCCGTGGAAGCCCGTGATCAAGAAAAAACATGAGCCAAACTGGGGGGCGCCCCAAGGGTTGCCCCAAGGCCGGACCCCCTCCATGATCAGCTTGGTCCATTCGAAAGCCTGCATTCCGACGAAAGAGGCACCAAATGCCGCAGTCGCTAGCATCAAAACCGCTGCTTTGACGCGGTCGCGGCGATAGCCGAAGTTGACGGCCATGGCCATTGTGCCGCTGCTGCTGATCAAGATGAAGGTCATGATCGCGATGAGAATAAGGGGAATATTTCTGCCCGCGATCGTCAAAGCGAAGACTTCACTTGGGTTCGGCCAAGGCACGGTCGTGGACATCCGCACCGTCATATAGGAGAGTAGAAAACAACCGAAAACAAAGGTGTCGCTCAGGAGAAAGATCCATATCATGGCCTTTCCCCAAGTGGCGCTCTTGAAAGCTCGCTGATCTGAAGACCAATCGGCGGCAAAGCCTTGCCAGCCTCCGGGATGCGCACGGGCTGTTAATACTGGTTTCGTCATTTGCTCACCTCGACTCGTCCTTCGAGCATTTTCAGCGTGGAGGAGATCAGCTCACAATCAGAACACGCGACAGAGCACAGAAACGAGACCGCCGTCCGGTGCGGTCCAATCGCTAAGCAACAGCAGACCGAAACAAAAGAGCCAAACCAAAAGCAGAAAATGCCAATATATGGCGCATAGTTCGACGCTCAAGCGCACCTCGCGCACCGGAGCACCGCGCCACGCCTTCTCCATGGTTCTGCCCAAGGCCACCAGTCCGCCTAAGAGATGCAGCCCATGCACGCCGGTGATCAAATAGAAGAAGGCGGCAGCGGGGTTGAGCGTCAAATAATAGCCTGCGGCGTCGAGCTGTCGCCATGCCACAAGCTGGCCGGCCAGAAAGACAAGGGCAAAAGCACCACTTGTTAGCAGGCCGGCTCTTAAGCCGTCCATCTTTCTTCCGCGCGCGGCGACCTGCGCCCATTGCAGCGCGCCACTACTCAAGATCAGCGCAGCCGTGTTGAGCCACAACAGTTTCGGTGCTGGCGCAGTCCTCCATTCCCCCATCCCCATTCGCATGGAGTAGGCGCTAAGCAAGAGAGCGAAGAGGGCGCCGACGATAGCAAGGAAAAGCCCCAATCCAATCTTCGCGGCCGGGATGGATGAAGCGCCAGCATCGCCGGAAGGGCCCGCTTCTAACCACGGCTTGGCGGTTATTCTTTGCTGCGATAACCACCAGGCGACGATGGCCGCCAAAACAGCAAGGAATAGGAAAATAATATTCATGGCAGGGCTGCCTGGTGCGCTTCGGCCGGCGGCTGATTTTGCGGCAGGAAATCCTGTTTGGCACCCGGAACGCTGTAATCGTAAGCCCAGCGGTAGACTATCGGTAATTCCTTCCCCCAGTTGCCATGCCCGGGCGGTGTCTGAGGTGTCTGCCATTCTAGAGTGGTGGCCCTCCACGGATTGCTACCCGCGAGCTTCCCCTTAGAGAGGCTCCATATCAGATTGAACAGGAACACCATCTGGGCGGCACCCACGATCAAAGCCGCTGCGGTGATAAACACATTGAGCGTCGCGGCCGACGGCGGCACAAACGCCGTCTCTCCTAACTCGTAATACCGACGCGGGACGCCGATAAACCCCAAATAGTGCATGGGGAAATAAATCAGATACGCCCCGAGGAACGTCACCCAGAAGTGGAACTGACCCAGCTTTTCGTTCAACATGCGGCCAGTGATCTTGGGGTACCAATGATAGATCCCCCCGAATACGACGAGTATCGGCGCGATGCCCATGACCATATGAAAGTGGGCCACGACGAACATTGTGGCTGAAAGCGGGACATCCACGATCACATTGCCGAGGAATAGTCCTGTAATTCCGCCATTCACAAAAGTGACAATGAATCCGAGCGCGAACAACATCGGGACTGTGAGATGGATGTCAGCACGCCAGAGGGTCAACACCCAATTATAGACCTTAATAGCCGTGGGGATGGCAATGACAAGCGTTGAGGTTGCAAAGAAGAATCCGAAAGGCGGATTCATGCCGCTTATGTACATGTGGTGCCCCCATACAATGAAGCTGAGGACGGCGATTGCCACGATCGCCCACACCATCATGCGATAGCCAAAGATGTTCTTTCTTGCATGCGTGCTGATCAGGTCAGAGACGATGCCAAACGCTGGCAGGGCGACAATGTAGACCTCAGGATGACCGAAAAACCAGAATAGGTGCTGGAACAATATCGGACTGCCGCCCCCATATTTCAGATGCTCCCCCGCCTGGACAATGGAAGGCATGAAAAAGCTCGTCCCGAGGACCCTGTCCAACAGCATCATGACGGAGGCAACAAACAAGGCAGGGAAAGCCAGCAGCGCAAGGACGGTGGCTGTGAAGATGCCCCATACCGTCAGCGGCAGGCGCATCATCGTCATCCCGCGTGTGCGGCCCTGCAGCACCGTCACCACATAGTTCAAGCCTCCCATCGTGAAGCCAATGATGAACAGGATCAGAGACATCAGCATAAGAATAATGCCGAGGTCTTGCCCTGGAGTACCCGCAAGGATGGCCTGGGGCGGATAAAGGGTCCAGCCGGCTCCCGTAGGCCCACCGGGCGCGAAGAAGCTCGCTACCAGGACCAGCACTGCCAATAAATAGACCCAATAGCTCAGCATATTCACATAAGGGAAGACCATGTCCCGGGCGCCGACCATGAGTGGGATGAGATAGTTGCCAAACCCTCCCAAGAATAACGCGGTGAGCAGGTAAATCACCATGATCATGCCGTGCATGGTGATAAATTGGTAGTAATTGCTTGGCGTAATAAATGAGAAGGTGTCAGGGAATGCGAGTTGCAGTCGGATCAACCACGACAATACCAGCGCCACTAGTCCGATGCTGATCGCCGTGAGCGAGTACTGAATAGCGATGACCTTGGCGTCCTGGCAAAAGACGTACTTCGTCACCCAGCTCTTGGGATGGTAAAGCTCAACGTCGTCGACTTCGGCAGGCGGGATGACTTCGACTGTGCCTATATCGACCATCGAATGTTCTCCTCGTTCCTGGCTGAGGCTCCCGTCGTCCGCGGTTTTGAGCTTCTATCGCAAGTCCTTACTTCTCAGAGCCACATTCATCTCATGCAAGGCCAGATTATTGCGTGAGATACGCTTTTTTGACGTCGGCCGATAATTCCGCGAAGGTCTTCTGCTTGCGCAGCCATGCTCGATAATCCTCTTCCTTCTCAACCACGACACTGCCGCGCATTTGGGGGTGACCAATGCCACAGAAAGCCGCACAGAGAATCTCAAAATTGCCGGTCTTGGTGGGGATGAACCAGAAGTGGGTCACCAGACCTGGCATCAAATCCATTTTGGCGCGGAACTCTGGTACATAAAAGTCGTGCACGACGTCTATGGAACGAAGCAATACCTTGACCGGTTTGCCGACAAGAAGGTGCAAATCATCGGCGACGATCACGACGTTGTCTTGCCCGTTGGGATCGTTTGGATTCAAGCCCAAAGGATTATCCGAGCTGATGTACTGAGGATCGGTCGTACCAAGTCGCCCGTTCTTCCCTGGAAGGCGGAAGCTCCACTGCCATTGCTGGCCCACGACTTCGATCTCCGCCGCTTCCTTTGGGATGGTGATAAATTGGTACCATACAAACAACCCCGGTCCCAACAAGGCCACGACGGCGACCGTGGTTCCTATGGCAAGCGACCACTCCAGTAGATTGTTCTCCGGCTGGTACGCTGCGCGCCTCCCCGGCTTATGCCTGAAGCGAAACACGCAAAAGGCCATAAACAGAATGATTGCGATGTAGCCAATCCCGGTGATCCAAAACGTGAGATTGATCGTGCCATCGATGTCGCCCCAGTTTGAGGCAATTGGCGTCAGCCACCACGGGCTAAGCAAGTGAAACAACGTGGAGCCGAGTACGATCAAAACCAGGACGAGCGCTAGGGTGATGGCCATCGCTTACTGATCCTTGTTCTGAGAGACGCCGATATATCACCTTCGATGCAAGCCAGCTTTCAAGCCCAATGTAAATTGAGCGGTGAAGCCTCAATTTCAATTCGCTACTCGTTTTCTGGTATCACCATTTTCAAGGGGGAGATTGCCCAAGCCGCTTGCCAGCTGTTCCGGCCTGCAACTTGGCCGCGATAGTATTGGCAATTGGGAACTTTCCAATGAAGCCCGGAGGAGACGAATCGTCCGAGATCGTCATTGAAACGGTCAGGCATGTTTAGGTTGTCGCGTCAGGCTGATCGC
>DATJBL010000066.1:0-36997 GCA_035515355.1 Methylocella sp. | reverse complement strand
ACGTCCGGCGCTCGCTGGGGCGGCGGCGGGTCTTCTCGCGGGGGCGATTGGCGCGGCCTTTTATGCGACGCATTGCCCTGACGACTCACCGCTTTTCGTGGCGACCTGGTATACGCTCGCGATTGCCTTCGTCACGGCCATCGGCGCCATCGCGGGCGCGCGGCTTTTGCGGTGGTGAGCGCATCCGTCACGGGGGTCAGCCGCCGCCTCACCAACATGGGCTTTAGGGTTTTTCGCGCAACGCCCTGCGCAAGATTTTGCCGACGTTCGATTTTGGCAATTCCTCGCGGAATTCGACGAATTTCGGCACTTTGTAGCCAGCAAGTTCGCTCCTGCAGAAATCGCGCACGGTCTGTGCATCAAGGGCGGGATCGCCACGGACGATAAATGCCTTGACAGCTTCCCCAGTGGCCGCATCCGGCACGCCGATGACCGCGCTTTCGAGCACACCCGGCAATGAGGCAAGCACCTCCTCGACTTCATTGGGATAAACATTGAAGCCGGAGACGAGGACCATATCCTTGCGCCGGTCGACGATCGTGAAATAGCCGTCGGTATCCATTTTCGCAATGTCGCCGGTCGAGAGCCAGCCCTCGTGCAAGACATTGCGGGTTTCACCCGGCTGCTTCCAATAGCCGGGCATCACTTGCGGGCCGCGAGCGACGAGTTCTCCCGGCTCGCCGATCGCGACCACGCCACCCTGATCATCGACACATTTGATCTCGGTCGACGGGAGGGGCACGCCGATCGATCCAGGCTTGGTTCGCCCGGTCGGATTGCAGGTGAGGACGGGGGACGCTTCCGTCAGGCCGTAGCCCTCGACCACCGGAGTTCCGGTGACTTTCTCCCAGCGCTCCGCCACAGCCGCTTGCAATGCCATGCCGCCAGCAACCGAGATCCGAAGACTGCGGGGTGGATTCTTAGCGAACCACGGCGAGTTCAAGAGGCCGTTGAACAAAGTGTTCACGCCCGCGATGAAGGTGATTGGGACTTTCTCGAAGGCTTTGCGGAGATTGGTCAGCGGCCTTGGGCTCGGAATCAAAACGCTGTGCGCGCCAAGCATGAAAAAGCCGAGGAAGTTCACGGTGAACGCGAAGATGTGATAGAGCGGGAGCACTGTCAGGACATGGTCGCTTTCCCGCATGTCGTCGCCCCTGAAACAAAGGAATTGCTCTATGTTCATGAGCAAGTTGCGATGTGTCAGCATGGCGCCCTTGCTCACGCCCGTCGTGCCGCCCGTATATTGCAGGCAAGCGACGGCGGAAGGGTCCAAACCCTTCGTATACTCTTTGATGTTGGCGCCGCCGTGAATACTGGCCGAGCCCGCGGCAAGCGCTTTGGCAAAAGTGATGTGGTGGAAACGCGGGCCGGGCACCTCTTTCCTGACGTATTTCTGCACGAAGCCGATCAGGCGGCGCGACGCCATTGGAAAAAGGCTTGCTGCCTCGGTCAGGACAATATGCGGCACGGGCGCCTGGTGCAGGGCTTCTGCGAGCTTGTCCGCGAACATGTCGATTGCGATGATCGCGGCGGGTTCCGCGTCCCGGAAGAGATGAATCATCTCATGGGCGGTATAGAGCGGATTGACATTCACGAGAACGCAGCCCGCTTTGAAGATGCCGAAAGCGGCGATGGGGTAAGCGAGCCCGTTGGGAATTTGGATCGCCACCCTGTCGCCAACCTTCAGGCGGAGCTTTTCGCGCAGAAAGGCGGCAAAATCATCAGAATAGCGGTTCACTTCCGCGAAGGTTAGGCTCGCCGCCAGGCCGTTCGGCATGACAGTTGTAAATGCCTCGGCGGCTGGCTTGCGCGCCGCTAAATCCACGGGAAGATGCCCAAGCAACTCATAGCGCGGGGATCCGACCGTCGCCGGGACACCTGGAGGATAGGCGGCGAGCCAAGGGAACGTGGCCTCGGGCGTTGGCATGGGGTTAGGCACCTCTTGGTTCATTGGCGTTTCCCAATCTAGCGTGCCCTCTTTAATAGAGAGGAAATAGGCGTCCGCGAGAGGCTTGCCCGGCGCCCGGCGATAGATATAGTGGTGAATTGGCCGCGGTGGAAATCGTGGTGTAGGGGCTGTGTGCTTGTTAGCTTTGATCGCTCATGGCCCTTGTGGATTGTTGGACGCAAGGATCGTTTTCAAAAGTCTCAGCTTTTGGGAAATATCCGCTGAAATGGAGCAAGCGGCACTTTGGCTCAAACGAAGAAAATCAACTGGCTTCATGTCTCGACCCTCACGGCTGTAGCTATTCTTGTCGGCACGGAGGTGGTTGGCGCTTCTTGGGCGGCGGGCTGGGCCCTCGGCGGTCTCCTGCAGCTTGATCCTCTTATCAGCCGCATCTTTGAGGTGATTTTTGCTCTCAGCGGCTTCGTGCTCCTTTATTTCTTTATGCGCACCGCAATTCGCCACGAGCCAATCCGCTAAGAATTCCTCCGCTCTCCCCTCCCGTCTTGCCTAGAGAACGCTTGCGTCGCTCCTCGAGCAGGTCTCTCTCAGGCCGCCAGATCCGAAGGAATGCCAAGTGACAAAAGCCTTTGACCGGCGAACGGTGCTGAAGGCCTCTGCGGCGCTCGGGCTAATGGGGGTAAACGGAAGGCGGAGCTTTGCCGCCGGTGAGATGAGTCTTGGCCCGGCGGTGCCCTTTTCGTTCGATGGTCTCAAGGCCATGGCGCAACGCATGGCGGCCGGCCCCTATATTGGGCCCGCGCGGCCTTCGCCGGACGTCATCGCCAAGATCAATTACGAAGCCTGGGGCAAGATCAAATTCAACATGGATCATGCCCTTTTTGCGGAGGGGCCGGGCCGGTTCCCGGTGAGCTTTTTCCATCTTGGTATGTTCTTTCCGAAAGCTATCGAGATGCATGTCGTCGACGGAGGAAGCGCCCGCGAAATCATTTATGATCAGAATTATTTCGAAATGCCTGAGGATTCCGTTGCCAGAGCCTTGCCGCCTGGCGCCGGCTTTGCCGGCTTGCGCGTGCAGGAGGCGCGCGATGGCGCACTTGACTGGCACCGTAACGATTGGGTGGCTTTTCTCGGCGCCGACTACTTTCGCGCCATTGGCGAACTGCACCAGTATGGGCTTTCCGCGCGGGCCGTCGCGCTCGATGTCGCGGTTGCCGGAAAGGCGGAGGAATTTCCGGATTTCTCAAAATTCTATATCGATCGGGCCGAAACCCAAGACTCACTGACAATTTATGCTTTGCTTGAGGGCCCTTCGATCGTGGGCGCCTATCGCTTTTTGCTGACGCGCACCAAAAGTGTCACGATAGACATCGATCAGTCGCTTTATTTGCGCAGTGATATTGCGCGCTTCGGCCTGGCGCCGCTGACGTCGATGTATTGGTTTTCCGAGACGAAGAAAACGACCGGGGTCGACTGGCGTCCCGAAGTGCATGATTCCGATGGTCTTGCGTTGTGGATGGGAACGGGGGAGCGACTGTGGCGGCCGCTCAACAACGCGCCGCGCATCATCACCTCGTCCTTCGTCGACGAAAACCCGCGCGGCTTCGGGCTTTTGCAGCGTGACCGCTGTTTCGACCACTATCTAGATGGCGTTTTCTACGACCGTCGCCCCAGCCTCTGGGTCGAGCCGAAAGGTGCCTGGGGCAAGGGTGCCGTGCAACTTGTCGAAATCCCAACCGATGATGAAATCCACGACAATATTGTCGCGATGTGGGTGCCGGAGAAAGCGGCAACGGCGGGGTCAAATGTCTCGCTGTCCTATCGCCTGTATTGGGCGGCCGACGAGCCCTTCCCGACGGACCTCGCGCGCTGCGTTGCGACCCGCTTGGGCAATGGCGGCCAGCCTGGTCAGCCAAGGCCAAAGGGGGTGCGGAAGTTCATGGTCGAATTCAAAGGACCGCCGCTTGAAACCTTGCCCTTTGGCGTCAAGCCCGAGGCCGTGCTTTGGGCCTCGCGCGGAAGCTTTTCCTATGTCTTTACGGAGGCGGTTCCCGACGATGTGCCGGGCCATTGGCGGGCTCAATTCGATCTCACCGTTTCAGGCGCCGATCCGGTCGAGATGCGCCTTTATTTGCGGGCTGGCGAGAAAATTTTGAGCGAGACCTGGCTTTATCAATATCATCCCTTCTAACGCTGTAACTGGCCTTCGAAACCTGAGGACGCGTAAAGCGGCCTTGTCGAAATGTTTCACGCGAAGACATTTTGTTGGCTTGCGCGCCTCAGCGGTTTTCGAGTTCCCAAAGCTCAAAGATATCTTTCGGGCTGCCTTGAAATGACTTGAAATGAAAGGCCAAGCGGCGAGATATAAGGCCGCTTAGTTTGATTTTCGTCCACTTGCGGCATTGGCTCGAGACCGCAGGACCGGTGAGGCTTCGATGCACTTCAGCCATCTTCATTATTTACCGCTTAGCCCGATCTTCTTTTCTTTCCTCGTCGGCATATTCCTCGCTCTGTTGGTGGCAGTTCAGATAGGGGCCTTGCATTACGCTTATATGCGCCTCGGGGTGAGTTCGGGCGCGGCCCTATTCCTTCTCTTCGGTTCGTTGCTTGGCAGCTTCTTCAATATCCCGGTTGCCGAACTGCCAGAACAAAGAGTCATGTCGGGGCAGGAGGTCGAGTTTTTTGGGATGCAATATGTGATCCCGATGATCGAGGAGGCGCCGGGGACGGTGATCGCTGTCAATGTCGGCGGCGCCATCATTCCCGGCCTGATGTCCTTCTATTTGCTTGTCAAGAACAGATTGTGGGTTCGAGGCCTTCTCGCGACAGCCGGGGTTGCTGCGGTCTGTCACACCTTGGCTCACCCCATTCAGGGTCTTGGAATCGCTGAGCCTGTGTTCGTCCCAACCGTGGCCACGGCCATCATTGCCCTACTGCTCTCGCGCCAGTATGCGGCGCCCCTCGCCTATATCGGCGGCAGCCTCGGCACACTCATTGGCGCTGACCTTCTCAATCTCGACAAAATCCAAGGACTCGGAGCGCCTGTTGCGTCGATCGGCGGGGCTGGAACGTTCGACGGAATTTTCCTCACCGGGATCGTGGCGGTGCTTCTGGCAAGTATATCGCGAGGCCCCTATGGCCCGAACATCGATGCGCGCCCTCAAAATCCGTGGGCGAGGTGATCGTCCCAAAGCGGTTGAAGCTTTCAATGGTCCGGCTTCCCCGAGGCCCTTTGCGAAACGAAGACAATGAAGCGAGATACTTGGTCCGGCATCCAGGCGGCGATGCGGCCAGCGACGATGGCAACAATGTCATCTCTCTGGGCATCCTTTGGTTTCGAGCGGAGCCAAATGGCGAGGGTTGGAAAAACCGCGACGGATATCACAGCGGCGCCGACGAGAGCCGATGCATTCTCGGGCAACATATGGCCGGTTCGAACCCCAAGATATGTCACCGCGACGACAAGCGGGAGCGTCGTCGAAGACAAGAGAGCGAGCGGCAGAAGGTCACGCTCCGGGAGCACGTGTTTGTAGAAGCCAACCGGAACGAGACGGACGAATAAAAACCCCGCACAAAAGAGGGCAAGGCGCAGAAGGCTGGCCGGGCTTGTCAGGAGTGCCGGAAGATCGAATTCGACGCCGCTCGTTATGAAAAACAAGGGTACCAAAAAACCTGAGCCTATGGATGTCAGCCGGTCCTCGAGGATCTCCGCCTTGGTGCCGCGCACCAGCATCGCGATCACCATTCCAGCCGTGTAAGCGCCAAGAACGATCTCCATGCCGAGTTCATTGGCGAGCGAGACAAGGCCAAGGAGAACAAAGATGGAGATACGAACCGGCAGAACGGCGCTGTCGCCCATCCAGCGGGTGATCATCCGCGAGAGACTCGCCGAGCGCATCGCTTTTGCAAAAACGATCGCTCCAACCGCCAGAGCCAGAAAAGCCATGCTCAAGAGGGTCTGCTGCAAATGCTCATGAGCATGCGCCAGCACCACAGAGGCAAGGATCATCGGTCCAAGCTCGCCCATGGCCGCCGAGCCGATGACATAGCGGCCGAAATCGCTGTCAAGGTCGCGGGTATCCTCAAGAATAGGAACGAGGATGCCGAACGCGGTCGTTGGCAATACAAGAGCGATGAGCAAGGGCGCATCCAGCAACCCAATGAGGTGAAGAAATCCAATCAAAATACCGGACAATCCGAGCGAAATGAGCCAGGTGAGAGCACCAAGCCGGATCGGCGTCCCTTCGATCCTCTCCGGATTGAATTCGAAGCCCGCCTGAAAGAACAAAAAGATGAGGCCGAACTCCCCGAGAAAGCCGATGGCGCCTTGGCTTGTGACCCAACCGGCCCCGCCAGGGCCGATCAGGATCCCAAGCATCAGTTCGAGGACAACGACGGGAGCTCGCATGAGCGCGGGCACGCGAGCGAGCAACGGCGCAAGGACGGCTACCATGCCCATGACAAAAAGTGTGTGAAGCTCATTCATGCTGGTGCCTTCCGGCTGCCGCTGCGGCATTGATCCTTAAACAGCCGAGCGCCTGCGCCCTCGCCAAGCTCCGGTCATGGTGGACTTTCTCTAAATTTTCTGTCAAGCGCGGCGTGCCTTTGGGTGTTTGACGACGGTTTGAACGGTTTTGCCCCTCGACCGGACAAAAATGTTTCACGTGAAACGTTTTGGTACGATTGGCGATCTGCGCAGATGCAGTTTGCCAAGGCGAGGACGCGTAGGAAAGCGGGGTTTGGCCCATGCGGAAGAATGAGCTAAAATTTGTTCGGGCAAGACGCTGCCAAGCGAGTCGAGCAATCCTCACCATGTGCAGTCGATAGGTGTGATGATGTCAGCTATTTCCATCATTGATGTCGGCGAGGGCGGCCCGCTCCACCACGCGCTTTTGAGCCGGGATCGCGCGCTCGCATTGCGCGATGATTGCCTGACCGTTTTTCCGAGCGCGGTCATGCCTTTCCTTCCGGCGCTCGATGGCATCGCACGCCGCTGGCTTAGCCGCTCCTGCTCACCCTACGTGCCGGAGATCGCGCAAATCGCGGCGGCGCTCGGCTTTCCGGGCGTGTGGCTACTCAATGGCTCGTATCAATGGGGCTGCACTGCGCTGGCGCGGGAGGAAGAGGGTGTGCCCTGGCTCGCCCGCACGCTCGATTGGCCTTTCCCAGGTCTCGGCCGCCATACGGATATCGTCCGCACGAGGGGACCTGCCGGTGAATATTTCAATGTCAGCTGGCCCGGCTATGCGGGCGTGCTGACCGCGATGGCACCCTCAAGATTCGCCGCCTCGATCAACCAGGCGCCCATGTGGCGGCGCACCCGGCATCCGTGGCTGCGCTTTTATGATCTTGTGGGCAATGCCCTTCATACATGGATGAATGTCCACCATATGCCGCCGGATCAGCTGCTGCGTCAGGCCTTTGAGACTTGTGAAACCTATGTCGCGGCAAAAACCATGTTGGAGCAGACGCCGGTGGCCCGGCCGGTGATCTACACGCTGATTGGCTGTTCGTCAGGCGAGCGATGCGTGATCGAGCGCACCGAGGTGAGTTTCAAGACTCGCGAGGATGAGACATACGCGGCCAATGATTGGGTGCCGGCTCGTCCGAACTGGGAAGCGCGTCTTGCGGCCTCCCGTTTCCTGACCTGTTCGCCGGAGGCGGCGGCGGCGCGCTCTCGCGATCGGCAAGACGCGCTGGCCAATTGGTGCGGGCTCTTGTCGCGCGGCGGTTTCGATTGGGTGAAGCCGCCGGTCTTAAATCCCTATACGCGGCTCGCGGTCATGATGAGTCCGGCACGCGCGGTCCTGCGCGTCGCGGGCTATGAAAAGCTCGATGCGGACCTGCCGGAGCAGGTGAGCCAGTTCTGCGAGGCGTAGGCAGGCGGGCGATTCCTCCTTCCTTGCCGCCAAGTGAAGCTCATCGGGGTGGAAGAATTTTAGGAGAGCTGGATCGAACCGCTGTGCCTTCATCAACTCGGCAGGCGTTGTCCCTATGCGAAGGAGTTCCTCAGCGACGAAGAGACGCAAGGCCCTGTCTTCATCGCAAGAGGGCAGGCCCGCATGCGCCAGGTGAATGTGAGCGAGCGCCTTTTCGCCTTCATTCCAAAGCGCGCAGGCCCGCTGCACCTTGCTCAGAACGTAGGGCGCAACCGGCTGCTCATAGGCGGTGGCGAGCAGCGCCATGATGCGTGGCTCGCCGGGGGGCGCGAGTTGTGGCCCGCCGCGCGCATCCCGCGTCATTTGGGCAAGGACCGTGCTTGCGCCGAGCATCAGCCCTTCGCCGGTAATCTCCATACGCGGATGCAGGCACTCAGCCCGCGCATCCCATTTTTGCAAAAGCTCCTGCCCTAACTCCGCTCGAAACTCCGTGCGTCAAGCGGAAGGATCGAGTTGGGAGGGTAATGCGAGAGAGCAGAATCGTTGAGAACATAAAGTGAACATCTCTAAGGCGGAGTATTGTGCGTTTGGCGGGGGCGATCCAAAGCCCGCGGATCGCATCCGCTTATTCCGAGCGCGAAGCCGTCCTTGCGCGAACGATTCTCAATGCGCCTCGTCCCAATTGTGGGCGGCCTTGGCATCGACCTGCAAAGGCACCGCGAGCTCTATGAAAGGATGCGGGGCGTCCGTCATCACCTTGCGCACCACCTCGATCGTCGCTTCGACCTCCGCGTCCGGTGCCTCGAACACAAGCTCGTCATGGACCTGCAGAAGCATTTTTGCCGAAAGTCCCGCTTGCTCCAGGGCCGCGTCCATCCGCACCATGGCGCGGCGGATGATGTCGGCGGCGGAGCCCTGAATCGGCGCATTGATCGCCGCGCGCTCATTGAAAGCGCGCTCGGATGGGTTTGATGCGTTGACGCGCGGATAATGGCATTTGCGCCCGAAGATCGTCGTCACATAGCCCTTCTCGCGCACAAGGGCTTTCGTCCGGTCCATATAGGCGCGAATGCCGGGAAAACGCTCGAAATAGCGCTTGATATAGGCGCCCGCTTCCTCGCGCGGAATGCCGAGCTGATTGGCAAGGCCAAACGCCGAGATGCCATAGATGATGCCGAAATTGATCGCCTTGGCCCGGCGGCGCACGTCTGGCGGCATCCCTTTCACCGGCACGCCGAACATTTCGGAAGCGGTCGTTGCGTGAATGTCCTGGCCTTCGGCGAACGCGGTTTTCAATTGCGGAATATCGGCGATGTGAGCCAAGAGCCGCAATTCGATCTGCGAATAATCCGCCGAGATCAGCTTATGGCCTTCAGGGGCGATGAAAGCGCGGCGGATTTTGCGCCCCGCTTCATTGCGGACGGGAATGTTTTGCAGGTTCGGTTCCGACGAAGAAAGCCGGCCGGTCGTCGTCGCGGCGAGCGCGTAGGAGGTGTGCACACGCCCGGTCTTTGGATCGATGAAAGAGGGCAGGGCATCCGTATAGGTCGATTTAAGTTTGGCGAGCTGGCGCCAGTCGAGAAGGCGGGCGGCGAATTCATTGCCTTGCTCGGCGAGATCCTCGAGCACGCCTGCTGCGGTTGACCATGCGCCGGTCGCGGTCTTCTTGGCACCGGGAAGACCCATTTTGCCAAAGAGGATGTCGCCAAGCTGCTTCGGTGAGCCGAGATTGAAACGCTCGCCGGCAAGCTCGTGGATTGTGCTTTCGAGCCTGGCCATGTCCTGGGCGAATTCGCTCGAAAGCTTCGCGAGCACGGCACGGTCGATCATCACACCGCGCTCTTCCATGCGGGCAAGAACCTCCGTCATCGGACGCTCGAGAGTCTCATAGACCTGGGTCATGTGCTCGGCTGGCAGGCGCGGCTTCAACACCCGCCAAAGACGCAAGGTGACGTCCGCGTCCTCGGCCGAGTATTCGGTTGCCTTGTCAATGGGAACGCGCGGAAATCCGATAAAGGTGCGGCCCGAGCCGGCGACCTCGCCGAACTGGATCGGCTTGTGGCCGAAATATTTTTCGCTGAGCACATCCATGCCGTGATCAGTGCGGCCGGCGTCCAGCACATAGGACAAAAGCAAAGTGTCATCAACGGGCCGCACGATGATGCCGCGGCGCTTGAAGATGAGCCAGTCGAACTTCATATTTTGGGCGATCTTGAGGACGCTTGCATCTTCGAGAAGAGGCTTCAGGCGGGCAAGCACCTCGGCTTCCGGCAACTGGCCGAGGAGGAGATCGGAGCCGCCGAAGAGATCGCCGCCGTTTTCCTTCTGATGGCGAAGCGGAATGTAGCAGGCCTGTCCTGGCGTGACGCAGAGGGAGATGCCGACAAGCTCGGCCTGCATCGGCTGCAGGGATGAGGTCTCTGTATCAATCGCGATCGCGCCTGCTTCGAAGGCGGCGGCGATGTGCTTGTCGAGCTGCTCGAAGCTCGTAACCGTTGCATAGCTCTTCGTATCGAATTTTGAGAAGCGGGCCTCGATGACGCGGGCTTCAGCAAGTTGGCCTGGACCTGTCGCGATGCTGGGCATTTGCGAAGGCTCACCATAGCGGGCGTTTCGCTTGGGCGGCTTCAACTGCGTGCTCGCCCCGGGTGACGGCTCTTCGATGTTTTCCGAGGTCCCGGCAAGCCCTTCACCGTTGCGGCCACGCCAGCCGGCAGGCCCCACGAACGCCGGATCGGGTTCGATCAAGGCGGCATCGATCCCATAGGTCTCGGCGGCCCGCTTGGTGATGGTGGAAAATTCCATTGCCTTGAAAAAAGCAATCAGCGTCTTTCCGTCGGGGGCCTCAAGGTGAAGATCGTCGAGCGGCACTTCGAGAGGCACGTCGCGGACGAGGGTGACGAGCTGCTTTGAGGTGCGGATCAGAGCGACGCTTTCGGGATCGGTCAGGATCTCGCGGCGCTTGGGCTGTTTGATCTCGCCCGCGCGCGCTAGCAGGCTTTCGAGATCGCCATACTCATTGATGAGCTGCGCAGCCGTCTTGACGCCGATGCCACGGGCGCCGGGGATATTGTCGGTTGAATCCCCGGCCAAGGCCTGGACATCGATGACTTTTTCAGGCGGCACGCCGAAATAGGTGCAAACCTCGTCGAGGCCGATCTTGCGCTCCTCGCGCGCACCCTTGGCGCCTGCTTCGCCGGAGGCCGGGTCATACATGGCAACTCCGGGGGAGATGAGCTGCATCAAATCCTTGTCGGCGGAGATGATCAAAACATCGGCCCCCCGCTGGCGCGCTTCGCAGGCATAGGTCGCAATCAAATCGTCGGCCTCGTAGCGGTCCTGTTCGACCGGAGTGAGGCCAAAGGCGCGCACCGCCGCGCGCATCAGCCGGAACTGCGGAACCAGATCCTCGGGCGGCTCGGAGCGATTGCTTTTATAGGGCGGGTAGAGTTCCTTGCGGAAAGAATGCTCCGATTTATCAAAGATAATGGCGAGATGGGTTGGCTTCGCGCCCGCCGCGCCATCGCGGATGAATTGAAAGAGCTTGGTGCAAAAGAGCCTCACAGCGCCGGTTGGCAGCCGGTCGGAGCGATAGTTATACTTCGCGTCCTGCCGGATCGACTGAAAATAGGCGCGAAAGACGAAAGACGACCCGTCGACCAAAAAGACATGGTCGCCGGCCTGAACTGGGCGGTTGGAGGAGGTCATCATCAATCGAAGCCGTTTAACTCGTGAATTTGGGCAGAACTGGTTTGGCGGGTTGCTATCCGGGCCGGAAACCGCCAAAAGCACCGCCAGAGGAAGAATTTCAACGAAACCAGGGGTAAACCTTATCCGTTTTGCGATCCACCGTCCCGAAAAGGGCCTTGAAGTTAAGGCCGTGTGTTCTACCCTCGCAAGCTCTAATGCTAACCCGGCGAAATTGCATAGTTCTATATAGTTCTATTATGAGGAAGCGTGGGTTTGACACGGCACGATCGATTGCAGGCCCATGGCGGCCCTCCTTCCTGGTATGAACTGGCCGCGCCATTTGGCGCGAACACGGGCGAACGCCGGATCCTCGAAACCTCTGCCGGAGCCGTATGGTGAAACCAAAGTCGGAATTGGATTTCGAAGCTATTTTCAACGGTTTGCCCGCGCCCTTTTTGGTTATGGACCGGGATTTCAACATTGTTGCCGTGAACAACGCGTTCCTCGAGGTAACCCTGCTTTCGCGGGAAGCGCTGATCGGGAGTCATGTATTCAGCTCATTTCCGGCGACGGAAGAAAGCCACAAAATCTTGCAGGCATCGCTTGAACGGACCCGCGACAAGGGCCTTGCCGATGTTCTGCCGACGGTCTCCTACGCGATCACCATCAATGGAAGGTCGGAGGAGCGTCTTTGGAGCTGCACCCACGTCCCCATTCACGACGAGAACGGTCGCGTCGCGTTTGTGGTCAAGCACGCTCAAGATATTTCGGAATTTCAGCCAGGGAAGGGCTTGGCGAGGCATCCTTGCGTAGGATCGGAGACACGTTCGGATTTCACGGGTTCGCTATCCGGAACCATGCAAGTCCTTAATCAGACCCTGTTGGCGACCGTTCATCATTTGCGCCGTCTGGTCATGCAGGCGCCAAGCTTCATGTGCGTTTTGCGAGGACCAGAGCTTGTTTTCGAATTGGTCAATATCGCCTTTTCGATGCTCGCGGGTGGCCGCGATCTCATCGGGAAGACGCTCCGCGAGGGCCTACCTGAATCGGAAGGTCAGGATTACCCCGCTATTCTCGAGAATATTTTCAGGACCGGCGAGGTTTACGTCGGCCGCAAGATGCGCATCCTCTTGCAAGACGCGCCGGATTGCGAAGTCGAGGAGCATTACATCGATTTCGTGGCCCAGCCGATCCTAGGCGCAAACGGCGAGGTGAGCGGGATATTCATCGAGGGGAACGACGTCACCGATCACGTCAAGACAGAGCAGAGGCAGGCGCTCCTCATTCGTGAGCTCCATCACCGGGTCAGGAACACGCTTGCAACCGTGCAAGGTGTTATGAACACGACGGCGAAGACGTCCTTGAATATCGAGGAATTTCAAGAAGCCTTCTCGGGCCGGATCTCGTCGCTCGCAAAAACGCATGCTGTCATGACCGAGCAACTTCACCAATCGGTTTCCTTCCACCAGCTGCTAGCCCAGGAACTTGGCCCCTATTCTGATGATCAGGGGCTTCGGATTCGCCTGTCGGGACCGGCCATTGATTTGCCGTCCCAGATCGCGGTGCCGCTCGGCATGGCCGTCCATGAACTCACAACAAATGCAGTCAGGCATGGGGCCTTGTCCAAGGAGGAAGGCCGCATCGAAGTTGGCTGGGACCTTATGGAGAAGGATGGCGAATGCGCGCTGCTCTGCGAATGGAACGAGTTCGCCGGTCCCCCTGTGACGCCGCCCTCGCGCGACGGGTTTGGATCCATGCTTCTTAAGCGCGTGCTTTCGCAGCAGATCCGGGCTGAAGTCAAAGTCGATTTCGCGCCGGAAGGATTTCGCTTGCGAATGGCTGTGCCGCTTCATCTTTCACGTTAACGCGGTCCCATGCAGTCTTGGCGCTTTCCTCCCGTGTCCATCGCTTGCAGATGCGCTCTCTAGATTTCGGGCACGGCAATCGGCCACTTTGGATGGCGCCTCCTCCAATCAAGCCATTGCAATGGGCGCGAGCTAGCCTTAAACAAGAACGGTGTTGGATATGGGCTGGCGGCTTTTTCTGTAAGGCATGCATTACGGTCACATGGGCTCCGGAGCAAATCGGCTAAATGGATGAGCAAGCGGTGTTTGGCTCGAATCCGGGCAATCTTGGAATGTTTTCCTGTGTTCCGCCCGAGTTGCCCAAATCTGCGCCACTTGTCGTGGCCCTCCATGGCTGCCAACAGACAGCGAGGGATTTTAATCTAGCCACCGGATGGGCGGAACTTGGCCGCCAACATGGGTTTGCCGTCCTTTTCCCCGAGCAAAAATGCGGGAACAATCCGCAAAATTGCTTCAATTGGTTCGTCGAGCGACATATCAGCCGTGACGACGGCGAGATCGCGTCGATCCGCGTCATGATCGAGAAAATGCTGCGGGATTACCAACTAGATCGCGATCGTATTTTCGTGACCGGTCTTTCGGCTGGCGGTGCCATGGCTTGTGCACTCTTGGCGTCGTATCCAGATTTGTTCGCCGCTGGCACGATTATCGCGGGTCTTCCTTATGGAGCCGCGCTTGGACCCCTCGATGCGATGAAGGCCATGGCCTTTGGGCCCTCGCATTCATCCCGGGAATTGGGAAATCTGGTGCGGCGTGCATCGCCGGGGCAAAAGAAATGGCCGAAAGTCTCCATCTGGCATGGGAGCCTCGATGATGTCGTCGCGCCTGCCAATGCGTCGGCCCTCGTTCAGCAATGGCTCGATATCCATCAAGTCGATCAAGCCGGCGCGGTATTGGATGAGGTTGATGGTCAGCTCCGCATGTCGTGGCGCAATGGCGCTGGCAGTGTCGTCGTTGAGCATTATATGATCGATGGGATGGCCCATGGAGTGCCAATCGATGCGCGGTCGGGCACCATCCCGAAAAGCTTGACTCCCCTCGGGCTTGAGACAGGGGTTTCCTCCACGATCCGCATCGCTAAGTCCTGGGGGATTTTGAGGCAAGCGCCTCGCCTGTTGCCAGAGCCTCCTCCAGAGAGGCATAGCGAAACCAGTTTCAGCATTTGGGATCTTTGGTCTCGCATCGGAGGCGCGTCAGGGTAGGTATGCGACGCCGGGGACCAGCTCTCCGCTGTGCCATCGGAATGGCACCTTTCTCTCCAAGGGCTGCGCTCCAACACGATCCCCTCTATGGTGCTGTACCGGAGGCTCTCTCCCGCTAACAGGGCTTGCTCTGTCACGGTTGGTCGCGGGACGCGAAAATCTCCGCCGGCCGAAGCGGATGGCGCGGCAACTTCTGATCGAGTTTGACGTTAGAGACGCCGCATCTGCTCCGAGGGTAGCTGCATCACCCACGAGCGTGGCCAATCGAATCATCGCATGACCGGAGAACGCAAATGGCAAATATCAAACCTGTCGAAGAGGCGACCCAAGACTTCACGGCCGATCTTGCGGCGTTGCGTGACGATATCGCAAAATTGAGTTCCTCGGTGTCGGAGCTCCTTCGTGCCCAGACCGCCGCAACGACAAACGCCGTTACCGACGTGGTCGATAATGCGCGGCAGAAGATTTCCGACTCAGCCGGCAAGGCACAAGATCGTGTTGCGAGCGCAAGCACGGACCTTGAAACGGCGATTGAACGCAATCCGCTGATGGCGGTCCTCCTCGCGCTGGTGGCTGGCATAGTTGTGGGATTGGTGAGCCGCGGACGGAAATGAACCGGCTATTCAATCGGCTCATCAGCGAAGCCATTGCACCGGTCGAAGAGATGAGCACGCGCTTGTTAAAAAGAGCCGTGCTCTTTTTTTCGGCCATGGGCGCTCTGCTGATCAGCGCAGCCTTCCTTACGCTGGCTCTTTTCGATTTTGTTCAGCCGTTGGAGGGCAACGCGGCTGCAGCGCTGACCCTTGGCGGTCTTTATCTCGTGGGCGCAGCCATCTGTATCTTCTTTGCCATTCGCCAAGGACCGCGCGAAAAGGAGAGAGCGAAACCCGCATTGGTGGAAGAAGACAAGCAAAGATTTTCGCCGGAAAGAGCCGAGTTCGCGACAAGAATTGATGAGGCCATAGCTCCGATCCTCGGTGTTTTGGAAGATGCCGGTATGGAGCGCGAGCGTGTTGCAATACAGTCCGGCGCGGAACTCGCGAAGCAATTGCATCCCTTCTCGCTTGTTGCCTTTGCGGTCTTCGCCGGCTTGCTCGTCGCCCGTGTCATACCGCGCGGCCCTCGACCAGCGCCATGAACGCGGCCAGATTCAGACGAGGGTTGTCTTCTTTTCCGACTCGTCCTTGCGGTGCGACTTGCGATCAAAGAAAAGGGCTTGGCTGATGACTGCCTTTAGACTTTCTGTCTTAAAGGGCTTCGTGATCAGGAATGCGGGCTCGGGCGGCGTCCCTGTCAGAAAACGCTCCGGATAAGCGGTGATGAAAATCACCGGCACGGAAAATGATTCTAAAATTTGGTTCACGGCTTCAAGGCCCGAACTGCCATCGGCAAGCTGAATGTCCGCCAGAATGAGGCCGGGTTTTTCGCGCCTGACAGCGTCGATCGCTTCGCGGTGGGTCCGCGCGACACCCGAGATGCGATGGCCTTGTTCTTCCACGAGATTCTGAAGATCGAGCGCAATGAAGGGCTCATCCTCGATGATCAAGACATCGGTGCGGATTTGGTTGGCGATTTCCTTGCCGGCAGTATCGATGAGGCTTGCCGCCTCCTCGACCGTGCAATCCAGCGCGCCTGCAACTTCCTCGGTGTTGAACCCTTCGAGCGAGCTGAGAAGAAAGGCGATGCGGGGACGCAATGTAATTGCTTCGAGATGGCGCTGAGCGCCGGCTTCGTCGCCGGTGAAGGAAGCTGGATCGACGTGATTATTGACGGGCACGGTCCGCCACACTTTAAGAAACAAACGATAAAGCGCCGTCTTGGGAGCGGCGCACTTCGAGAACTCGGCCGGGTCGGCGACGATCGCCTCGAGCGTGGCGAGGACGTAGGCATCTCCCCCTGCTTGCGTTCCCGTCAAAGCCCGCGAGAAGCGGCGCAGATAGGGAATATGCGCGGCGATCGCCTGAGATATTGGCATAGGAGAAACCTTCGAAAAATCCTGTGATGGCCCCGGCCATCGCGCAACAGGTTGGGTCAGGAGAGAAATTCGAAATGCCCCGATAAAGTTCCTTGGAACCATCCTCTCTCGTGGAGCGTTCAACCAGGCTGGTTATAACCACTTCCAGGCTTCTGCCAAGCTTCACAGTAGTTTTATCAAGGAATTAACCCGGTCTCCCGGGATGAATGTCAGCGAGGAAGATGAATGAAAAGTGCCATCGTGAGGGTGTTTCAGTGACGAAAGCGACAAAATCGAGCAGCCCGCCGACGGGGGTGGCACGAGCTAAAATATGCGACACATCAAGCAAAGGAAACGACGCGGCGAGCCCGAGCGCCCCGAAAGAGCGCGCGGCTGCCTCCTGCCTTGGCAAGACGGCATCGAAATCGGAAATCGCCGATCAAATTGGTTTGCATTTGCGCAGCGTCTACGACGACATTTTGGCGCAGCCAGTACCAGGACGTTTTCTTGAATTGCTGAGGAAGCTCGAAAGCTCCTCGGGTGCCCGGTCGAGTAAGGACGGCATGTGACAATCGCGCATACGAAACCGGTGGAAAATAAGCCGAGCGCGGGAGAGCGCCCCGTAAGCTCGCAGATTACGGCGGATCTCCTGGCGGTGGTCCCCAATCTGCGCGCCTTCGCCGTGTCCTTGTGCGGCAATCTCGATCGTGCCGACGATCTTGTCCAGGAGACGTTGGTGAAGGCCTGGAGCAATATCGACTCTTTCGTGGAAGGGACCAATCTCAGGGCCTGGTTGTTCACGATCTTGCGCAATATTTATTACTCTGAATACCGTAAGCGGCGGCGTGAAGTCGCGGATCCGGACGGTGCCTTCGCGGCCAGGCTCGCGACGGCGCCCGCGCAGAGCGGCCATATGGATCTGCTTGATTTTCGTGCCGCGCTTCAGCAATTGCCGAGCGATCAACGCGAAGCTCTGATTCTGATCGGCGCTTCCGGCCTCTCCTATGAAGAAGCCGCCGGGGTGTGCGGTTGCGCGATTGGAACCATGAAGAGCCGTGTCAATCGCGCCAGAATCCGTTTGGCGGAAATGCTGGCGATCACTTCGGGTCTCGAATTCGGCCATGATGGCGATTGGCAGGCGATCGATGCCGTTGCCAACAGCCAGCGCCTTGTGCAAGGCGAGGGAGAATAGGCCGGCCTTCGTCTTCTCTCTCCAGCACTGGTTTGTTCCCCTTGGCGCCCGTCACCGCGATCGAGCTCAATTTGGCAGCCATCCGTAATACACGCTGGCCAATAACAGAATGCCCATAACACCCCGATAAACGGCAAAGGGCCAAGCTGAAAATCGTTCGAGCACCCGCAATAGGCCCCAAATCGCGACAAATGCCGACAGCGACGCAATGACGAGGCCGAACCCGAGGATCGACCAGCCCTGTGCATCAAGATGGGCCTTATGCAGTTCCCATAGTTCTTTCGTGCCTGCGGCGGCGATTGCCGGCAGTCCGAGCAGAAAGGAAAAGCGGGCCGCTTCCTCGCGCCGGAAGTCCCGGAAGAGGGCCGCCGTCAGTGTCGAGCCGGAGCGCGAAACGCCAGGGATCAGCGCCCCGACCTGTGCGAGCCCGATGATCATCGCGTCCTTCAACGTCGCATGCTCAAGGGTCCGCTTCGGCCTCGAATAGAGTTCCGCGAGCATTAGCAGCCCCGACATCACAAGGCAGGAAATACCTATGACGACCAGAGTGCGTAAAGGCGAATTGCAGCTATTGAGGACCGGCTTGAGCAGTTCGCCCGCAATCACGATCGGAATGGTCGCAAGAATGATCCAGATCGCGAAACGGAAATTCCAATCGTGAAAATCGCGCCGTCGGATGGCGCCGAGCGACCCGAACATCAGGCCACGTACATCCGCCCAGAAATAGCTGACAACAGCCGCAAGCGCCGCGACTTGCATCGCGGCCGAGAATGCCGACCCCGGATCCTGCCAGCCGAGAAAGGCCGGGACGATCCGCATGTGTGCTGTTGATGAGATGGGCAAGAGTTCAGTGATGCCTTGGACAACGCCGAGCACGCCGACTTTGGCATAGCCAAGCGCGACAAAGCCGGTATCGAACCCTTCGGTGCAGGCAGCAGCCATGAAATTTTTCCCGGACGGTTACGCGGTGCGGCACTCAAGGCCGCATTGTCAGATTGAGCAGATTTGACTCTAAAGATCAATGGTAAAGGCCAAGCGGGCGCCTGCGTGGAACAAGGGTGGCGAGCCTCCAAGCCCCCCCGCCGTAATAGTACGATCAGTAGACTTCGCGAGTTGTTTACCAAAAAGTTAGGTTAACAACTAGTAAACACGGAATTACCCCATCTTTTTGATCGTCATTACGTTTAGACTCACCTGAAAACTTACACAAATTGCCGGCTATTCCAAAATTTTGCCTGATTCCGCTCGCTTCTTGCTTCGCATACTCCTTCGCCAAAGGAACCGGAAAAGGACGAAGCAATGATTCGCAGGTATCTCCTGCTGCTTGGGGGGCTTGCTGCCGCCGCACCGGCCTTGGCGGCCGACATTCCCTATGGCGCCCCGCCGGCCGGGGTGCCGATTGCTCCCCTCTTTACCTGGACCGGCATCTATCTTGGGGGCCAGATCGGCTACGGCTGGGGTGGCGATACCTTGACGGTTTACCCTTGGGGCTTCGGCACCAATTACATGCCAAACGGGGTCGTCGGCGGTGCTCACGTTGGCTACAATTTTCAAATGAACCAAGTCGTCGCCGGTCTTGAAGGCGATGTCGAGGGCACCAGCATCAACCAGAATTTCAGCCCTGGCGGCGTCCTTTACGATACGCAGATTCCGGTGCAGGGATCGATTCGGGGCCGCCTCGGTATCGCTTTCGACCGGGTTCTTCTCTACGCGACCGGTGGCGCTGAATTCGCCGGCTTCAACACGAGCTATTCCGGACTTGGACCTTACGATCAGAGTTCGCAGAGCCGGGCCGGCTGGACCGTAGGCGGGGGCATCGAATATGCCGTCACCAATAACTGGTCGGTGCGGGCGGAATACCGCTACGCGGATTTCGGCCATCTGACTGATTTTACGCCCTTTGTGTTCGGTCTCGGCTCGACGGTCACCCATCACGAGACAGAGAACGCGGTTCGCGCTGGCTTCAGCTATAAGTTTGACGCTTTCGGTCCAGCTCCCATCGCAAGGTATTGAGGTCTAGCCCCGGGCTAGACCGGCAAAAAAAGAACATGGCGGTATCGTGTCGAAAGTTGGTCCGGTGTTTGTGCGTGGCCGCGGTCAAGCTATCTCGGAGATAAGGGTCTCTTTTCGCTTTGAAATTGCCGAAGCGGAGCAATTCCAGCAAGAAATAGGCCGGAATTTTCTTCTGTTGATGTTTGTTGCAGATAAGTCACGGCTTTTCGGAATCAGCGCTGATGACGTGGATTTCATCCCTTCGGCAATAACTCTGGCGTATTTTGCTCAAGCTTTAATCTGGAAAGGACAAAGCTATGATACGTAAACTGCTCTTGGCATCGGTTGGTGCCATTGCTCTCAGCGGATCGGCCGCGCTCGCGGCCGATTTGCCCTCCCGTGCCCCGCCGCCGGCCTATATCCCGCCGGCGCCGATCTTCACGTGGACCGGTATCTATGTCGGCGGCCAGATCGGCTACGCCTGGTCCAGCGGCAACAATAACTTCAACGGGTTCGATCCATTCTTCCCGGGTACTCCCTACCTCGTCTCAAGCGTCGGCGGCACTCCGAATGGGGTGATCGGTGGCGCCAACGTCGGTTACAACTACCAGATCAATCAATGGGTGTTGGGTATCGAAGGCGACGTCAACGGCACGAGCCTGAGCAATACCGCCGTGGCGGCCTTCCCTGACGGCACCTCGCTGTCGGTGCACTCGACCTCCGATATCCAGGGGTCGATCCGCGGCCGTCTCGGTGTCGCTTGGGACCGCGCCTTGATCTACGCGACGGGTGGTGTCGCTTTCGGCGGCTTCAATACCGACGTGACGCTCGCAAACAGCGTCGTTCCGTTCTTCGGCTCCGGAAGTGTCTCGACCACGCGCGTCGGCTGGACGGTCGGCGGCGGCATTCAGTACGCCGTGACCAACAATTGGTCGGTGCGGGCGGAATACCGCTACACCGATTGGGGCAATATTAATGACGGAACTTTTGGTGGATTTGCGGCAGCTCCGGGCGCGTACTTCGACGGAAACCGCCGCATCAACCAAAACCAGGTCCAGGTCGGCTTCGATTACAAATTCGACCTGTTCGCTCCACCCCCAATTGTTGCGAAATACTGAGCCAAACATCGCTGTTTGACTTTATTCCACCAAAGCAAAACCCGGCCTCACGGCCGGGTTTTTCGTTTGTTCTGGCTTATTCGTTACCTTTTAGCAACAGTGATGAACATAGCGACCGAATAGGGCCGATTGTCACATAACTGCGAAGAAGCACGGCATAGCTTTCTCCCGATTGAGCTCAAATCAGGAGGGCCTATGCGCCACCAATTTCTCTTGGCATCCGTGGGTGCCATTACCCTTACCGGATCTGCCTTTGCGGCAGACCTCACGCCCCCGCCGCCACCGCCCGTTCCGGTCTTCACCTGGACCGGCCCCTACCTTGGCGGCCAAGTCGGTTACGCTTGGGCCACCGGGGCCAATAACGTCTCCGGGGTTGATCCCTACACCGGCGTCGCTTTTGCCAGCTCCATCGGACAAACCCCGAGTGGAGTGATCGGCGGCGCCAATGTTGGCTACAACTATGAGATCCCCCAATGGTCATGGTTTTCGTCGTCGGGGGTTGTCATTGGTCTTGAGGGCACGGTTGATGGGACCGGTCTGACCAACACCGGCACCTTGGCGTTTCCCGATCGTACGAGCCTGACGGCGCAGACGACTGCCACTGTCCAGGGCTCAATCCGTGGCCGCCTTGGGATCGCCTGGGACCGCCTCTTGATCTACGGCACGGGTGGTGTTGCCTTTGGCGGCTTCGACACCCAATACAATTATGACGGTTCCGGCGCGACGATCGGGAAGACTCACCTGGCTCCCTTCTTCGGCACGAGCAGCTTCTCGAATACGCGGGTGGGCTGGACGGTCGGTGGCGGCATTCAATACGCCATCACCAACGCCTGGTCGGTGCGGGTTGAATATCGCTACACCGATTGGGGCAGGATTAACGAGACTTTGTTCGGTGGCACCGTGTTCCCGACAGTCTTCCCGACTTTTGGCTTCTTTGGCGATCGCCATGTTCAACAGAATCAGGTCCAGGTCGGCTTCGATTACCGATTCGATCTGCTTCCTCCGCCACCGGTTGTCGCAAAATACTGAGCCAAACATCGCTGCTTGACAGCAAAGCAAAACCCGGCCGGAAAGCCGGGTTTTTTATGACCGCAGGGGGTTTGCCTCGGCGCCTGGGATTTGGGTCATGATTGGAGTCGGTTGTCCCGGAGAACGTAGAATCGGCGAGCCTTACGTGGCGATCTACTCTGGACAAAGCCTGGGCCGTTTTGTGGCGTAATTCCCACAACAATAGGTTACTTTCAAGCCAAAGCGTGGCACTGTAGATTGTCTGCTTCTCTCATAGTTGTTGTGTTTAGGTCACACTTACAAATATAAGATATAATTAGTAACAATAGTATTTGAGCGACCAAGAAGGGCAGCGTAGCTTTTTCCTGTTCATCAATTGAAAGGAAGCAGCATCATGCGCAATCTTTTCCTAGCATCAGTTGGGGTCATTGCCCTTACCGGATCGGCGGCGCTCGCGGCCGATCTGCCCTCCCGCGCTCCGCCGCCGGCCTATATCCCGCCAGCGCCGATCTTCACCTGGACCGGTATCTATGTCGGCGGCCAGGTCGGCTATGCCTGGGCCTCCGGCGCCAACCGGGTGAGCGGAATTGATCCCGTCACCGGGATCGCTTTCGATAGCTCCATCGGACAAAATCCGAATGGCGTGATTGGCGGCGCCAATGTCGGGTATAATTACGAAATCCCCCAATGGAACTGGTTTACTTCGTCCGGCGTCGTCATCGGCGTTGAAGGTTCGGTCGACGGCACGAGCCTGACCAACACCGCCGGTTTGGTCTTCCCTGATGGTACGGCTCTGACGGCGCATACGAGCGCTGACATCCAGGGCAGGATCGTTGGCCGTCTCGGTCTTGCTTGGGATCGTCTCCTGATCTTTGCCGCGGGTGGTGTCGCCTTTGGCGGGTTCAATACCGACTTTTCGATCTTCGGCCCTGCTTTCGTAACGCCTGCGGGAGTGCCTTTTGGGGCTTTCGGCGGCACGAGCAGCTTCTCGCAGACCCGCGTGGGCTGGACGGTCGGCGGCGGCATCCAATATGCCATCACCAACAACTGGTCGGTCCGGGCCGACTACCGCTACACCGATTGGGGCTCAATCAACAACGCGCTTTTCGGTGGCGACGCGTTCGCATTAGCCTTCCCGGGCTTTGGCTTCAATGGCAACCGCCACATTCAACAGAACCAGGTCCAGGTCGGCTTCGATTACAAGTTCGACTTGTTCAACCCGCCGCCGGTCGTTGCAAAATACTAAATCGCCCACCCCAACAAGTTTTGTCCTGTTTAAAGCAGACCCGGCCGCAAGGCCGGGTTTTTCGTTTGTTCTGTCTTATTCGTTGCGTTTCAGCAACAGTCATGAACATAACGCTCCGCGCGGGCCAATAAGGGTTGGGCGGCCGAACGAACCGGCGTAATTTGTCTCAAATTATTCGACCTGAAGGAGGAAAGCCTGATGCGCCGTCAATTACTCTTGGCATCTGTCGGTGCCATCGCCGTCTCCGGAACTGCGTTCGCGGCAGACCTCACGCCGCCGCCAGCGCCCGCCCCGATCTTTTCCTGGACAGGCCTTTATGTTGGCGGCCAGATTGGTTACGCCTGGGACAAGGATCCCACCGATGCGTCCCTCGGCGCAGGTGGAATCTTGCTCAGCGACTCCTTCAGCAACAACCCGCAAGGAGTAATCGGCGGCGCACATATCGGCTATAACCTTCAAATCAACCAATGGCTCATTGGTTTTGAGGGCTCGGTCGATGGCACGAGCATTAGCCAAACCACATTCGATCCGTTTAGCGGCCTCACCGTCAGCACCCGGGCCGATATTCAGGGCTCGATTCGCGCCCGCGCCGGTGTCGCATTCGACCGCGTTCTCGTTTATGCGACGGGTGGTGCCGCCTTCACTGGCATCGACGACAATTACACCGACACGCTCGGGAGGATTACCGGTCTGCCAGGCGTCTCCGAGGATATCTCAAAGACCCGTGCGGGCTGGACCGTTGGCGGTGGCCTCGAATATGCCGTCACGAACAACTGGTCGGTTCGGGCAGAATATCGCTATTCCGACTTCGGCCATTATACGGATTACCCCTTTGTGACCTTCGTCACGCCAGTGCCGCCCGCGGTGTTCGGAGGCGGCTCTCTCTTTATCCAACACCATTTGACCGAAAACCAAGTCCAAGTCGGCTTCAGCTATAAATTCGATTCTCTGGCCCCCGTTGTTGCCAAATACTAATTCTGGCTTTTTCCCTCGCGACGTCGACAAACCCGGCTGGAAAGCCGGGTTTATGCTTTCAGAATGTGCATGATGGCGTTCTCGCCAGCTTTTCGTTGCGTCTTTGCCACGATATTTCAAATAAAGGAGCCTGTAAGCCAACTTTAGTTGAAGAGGAACGTAAGTAGCGTAACTTGCGGAGAGCTTAATTTTTTATCCATCGAGGAGACAGATCATGCTGCGCCGCATTCTTTTGGCCTCCAATGCCGTGGTGGCGTTTGCGGGCACCGCCTTCGCCGCCGACCTAACGCCGCCGCCGCCACCCCCACCGCCAGTTCCAGTCTGGACCGGCTTTTACGCGGGCGTGAACGCCGGATATGAGTGGGCTGCCGATAGAAGCGTCAACACCTTCGCGGCTCCGGTGTTCGCGGCCCCAGCTTGGTCAACGGAGCTCGCACTTTCTACGGCGCTCGCGACGGGTTCAAATTCCCTCAACCCCAACGGGTTCATCGGCGGCGGCCAGATCGGCTATAATTATCAGCTCTTCACCACAAACTGGGTTGCCGGCATCGAAGGTGATATTCAGGGCATAGCGGGCAGCCGGCCTTCCAGCTCCTTCAGCGGGAGCGGAGTCCCCGCCGACTTGCCGGGGGAAACTATTGTCTCCACTGTAACTTCGACGAAGCAACTCAATTACCTCGGTACGGTGCGCGGCCGATTCGGCTATCTCTTGATGCCGGCTCTGCTGATCTATGGCGATGGCGGCCTCGCCTATGGCGGCGTCAAGGCCAGCACCGGCATCCTTCAAGCCAATATGCCGTTTGCTCCCCCATTTGCTTCGGGCGGGAGCCTTTCAAATACCCAAGTCGGATGGTCGGCCGGGATCGGTTTGGAATGGATGTTCCTTCCCAATTGGAGCCTGAAGGCCGAATATCTGTATTATGATCTCGGCAAAGTGACTTACACTCTCAGCCCGCTTGCGTTCTCGAGTCCAACATTCGGGAGCGCTCTACTCTATGCGAGTGCGCCATTCTCCTCGACCCGCTTCAATGGAAGCGTCGTCCGGGCCGGTATCAACTATCATTTCAATTGGGGTGCGCCGGCTCCGATCGTTGCTAAATATTGAGATATCCTGCTTCAAGAGTCTCAAGGTGACGCCGGTTCCCATTCTTCATGGAACAAGCAAATCCGGCCATATCGTCGGGTTTGCCCCTTACAAGTGAAAGCAATTAGCATTGCATCCTATCGTTATGTTGCGTTTTTACAACGATCTCTAACATAACGCCGAGCTATGTAACAATTGTTTGAAGATTAACGCAATCAGCGTAACTTACTAAGTATAAATTTAACGTCCTCGGGGAGACAGATCATGATCCGTCGTATTCTCTTGGCTTCCGTTGGCGCGATGACGCTCGCCGGAACCGCCGTCGCAGCCGACCTAACACCTTCGCCGCCGCCGCCGCCCCCGCCGATGTGGAGCGGCTTTTATATTGGTCTGAATGCTGGTGGCACATGGAGTAACAGTAATACTGTTAATACGGCAACAGCTGACCTCTTTGGGAATCCCGCACTGGTTGGCGGGCCGGCCTTTGGTGTAGCATCCGCTGCGCTAGCTACCGCCAGCGTCCCGGTGTCGTCCGCCGGCTTCATCGGCGGCGGCCAGATTGGCTACAACTACCAATTTGCAAACAGCTGGCTCGTAGGCATCGAGGCAGATCTGGATGGCATAGCCAGCAGCCATTCCCGGAACACTTTGTTCAGCTCGGTGACCATACCGGCTTTTCCGGCTAATCTGATCAATCAGTCTTTGAGTTCCTCCAGGTTTCTTGATTACCTCGGCACCGTGCGCGGCCGAGTCGGTTACCTGATCACCCCGACTTTCCTTGTTTACGGCACTGGCGGTTTGGCTTATGGCGGGATGAATTCCAGCACGGGGATTGTGCAGACCGTCGAAGGTCCTTCTCCCGTGCCCTTTTCTTATGGTTCGTTTGGCAGCATCTCCAACACGCGCGTCGGTTGGACAGCCGGCGGCGGTGCCGAGTGGATGTTCATGCCCAACTGGAGCGTAAAGGTCGAATATCTCTATTATGATCTTGGCTCCGTAGCCTATAGCCAGAGTGAATTGGCGAATTACAACACCGCCGGGACCCTATTTACTCTCGGCGCTCCTCTTTCACGGGTAAGCTTCAGGGGCAACGTTGTCCGCGCCGGTATTAATTATCGTTTCAACTGGGGTGCACCAGCCCCTGTCGTCGCCAAATATTGAACTTTCTTTCGAACCTTTCGGTCAAACTTGAACCCGGCTCCTCCCAGCCGGGTTTTTTATCGCGCCTTTAAAGAGCGGCGATATTGCTCTTTGTTTTCAGGGCGGGTTACCCTTCCTGCGGCAACGCGGCGGCTGCTTGGCCGCAGCGGCGCTGGATCCTGGCACAAGCCCGAAAAAATCCTTCGAACCGCCGCCTTTGACCGTTAGGGCGATGACTTAGAGGGAACGCTTCCGCCAGCTGGCGGATTGTTCGGGATTGGCGGGACTCCTGATGCAAGGCAGCTCCGAAAGGCAAGAGGACGAAGAGCGCGGCGTTGAACCGGCGCAACATGCAGCCGTCCGCAACATCCTCTGCCTCTTTCCCCGCTACGTGCCTTCCTTCGGCACCTTTGAATACGCTTATCCGCTGACGGATGGCGTTCGCGCATTCATGCCGCCGCAAGGCCTGCTTGTTATCGCCGCGGTGCTTCCGAAGAGCTGGAATGTCCGCTTTATCGACGAAAACATGGGTGAGGCTTCCGGGGCAGACTTCGACTGGGCCGATGCGGTCCTGGTCAGCGGCATGCACATCCAGCGCCGCCGGATCGAGGATATATGCCGGAGGGCGCATGCTTTCGGCAAGGTAACCGTGCTCGGCGGCCCTTCGGTCTCCGCCTGTCCCGAACTCTATCCCACATTCGATTATCTGCATGTCGGCGAACTCGGCGATGCGACGGAGGCTCTGATCGGCGTGCTCTCGAAGGACGTGTCCCGGCCCCACGAGCAGATTGTGCTGAAAACGAACTCGCGCCGCAATCTTTGCGATTTTCCCGTGCCTGCTTATGAGCTCGCCGAAATCAATCGCTATTTTCTCGGCAGCATCCAGTTTTCGAGCGGCTGTCCTTACACCTGTGAGTTCTGCGATATTCCGGGCCTCTATGGCCGGGTTCCGCGGCTCAAGACACCGGCGCAGGTCATAGGAGAACTCGACAAGCTCTTGGCCTGCGGCGTCAATGGCTCCGTCTACTTCGTCGATGATAATCTGATCGCCAACCGGCGCGCCTTGCGCGAGCTTTTGCCTCATCTCATTCAATGGCAAAAGCGCAACGGCTATGCGGTTAGCCTCTCTTGCGAAGCGACACTTAACATCGCCCGCTCACCCGAAATCCTGAAGCTCATGCGGGAGGCGGCGTTCGACACCATCTTCTGCGGGATCGAGACGCCCGAGCCCGAGGCATTGAAGGCAATCGACAAACGGCACAATATGATGGTGCCGATTCTCGATGCTGTCCGCACCATCAACCGGCATGGAATGGAGGTGGTTTCCGGAATCATTCTCGGCCTCGACACCGACACAAGCCATTCGGGCGCAAGAATTCTCGATTTTCTCGAGGAATCGCAAATCCCGATGGCGACGATTAATCTTCTCCAGGCTCTGCCGCGCACTCCACTTTGGGATCGCTTGCGGCTCGAAAACCGGCTGCTCGACGAGGAGGATTTGGGGCGAGAGTCGAATGTGGAATTCAAGCTGCCCTATGATGAAGTGCTCAACATGTGGCGCAGCTGCATGGCAAAAGCCTATGAGCCGGATCGCGTGTTCGCCCGCTACGAATATCAAATGCGCGAGACAAGACCCTATCGCTTGCGACGTCCGTGGAGCCGGCAGCGCCTGTCACGGCGCAATGTCGCCAAGGGTCTTGTGATTCTGGCGCGTCTTTTCTGGTTTGCGGGCGTCCGGAGCGATTATCGGCGCACTTTTTGGAAATTCGCGCTCGGCCGGCTGATACGGGGACAAATCGAGCCCATTTTGAGCGTCGGCTTATGTGCGCATCATCTCATCATGTTCGCGCGCGATGCCTGTGCGGGGAGAGGCAATGCTTCGCATTACTCGGCAAAGGCCCGGATGGTCGGACTGGAAGCAACGCTGCCGAGGTGATGGGGGAAGCCGGCGGCGAGGGCTGCCCGCAAGGTTCGGTTGCCGTCTGTGGTTCCCTGTGCTAGCTGCCCGCCATGCTTGAAGGCATGCCCCCAAATTGCGCGACCCATGTCATGCGCCTCTCTTGCGACCAGGCGACGGCGCGCATGATCGCCGATGTCATCGTCGAAACTTTCGATCCGGCGACGACCGCCGCGGCGGCTTTCGAAGAGCGGCCGGATACAAGTGGCTGGAACAATGGCCCTTGGATCATTGAAGTCTATTTCGGAAGCGCGCCGGACGAGACAAATGTTCGTACTCTGGTAGCCGCCGTTGCGGGCGATGCCGCCGCGCGTGCGGCGGTCTTCGGCGAGGTGCGGGAGCGCGATTGGGTTGCTGCTTCGCTCGAGGGACTAGCTCCCGTGCGGGCAGGGCGGTTTCTTATCCACGGCGCACATGGACGCCGCGCTGTCAAAGCCAATGATCTTGCAATCGAGATCGAGGCGGCGCTTGCTTTTGGCACCGGCCATCATGGCTCGACCCGCGGATGTCTTTTGATGTTGGAGAGCGTTGCCCGGCGGCGGCGGCCGGCCGCCATTCTCGATATCGGGACAGGCTCGGGCATCCTTGCCATCGCCGCCGCTAAACTATTCAAACAGCCCATTCGTGCGGGCGACATCGATTTCGTGAGCGTGAGGACCGCCACTGCCAATGCGAAACGCAACAGCGTCGCGGGCTTTGTGCGCCCTGTCGTGGCGAAGGGCGCCGCACATCCGCTATTGCTGAAAGGCGCGCCCTATGATCTTGTCCTCGCAAATATCCTTGCGCGTCCTTTGCGGGATCTCGCACCTCAAATCGCGAGATTAACGGCGCCACGTGCGGACATTATTCTCTCGGGCCTCCTCGTGCGCGACGTTCCAGGCGTCATCGGCGCCTATCGAGCGCAAGGCATGACCTTGTCGCGGCGCCTCGAAATCGATGGCTGGGTGACGCTGCTTGTGCAACGGCACGGCGGCGAAGTGAAGGCTCTGGAACGATAGCTTTAAAGGGTTTTCATCCGCGCGAAGGTGACGCGGAGGCGGGCAACGATTAGACCGCGCAGTCCTGCGATATCCAGTCCCAAAACTACCGTGGCGTAAATGGCGGCACCCGTCACGACCTGTTCGACGAGCGTTGCTAACCCAGGCTCATGATCGCGCATGGGCAGAACGATCGCCCCCATCAGGGCGTTGCCAAAAACCGCGACAGTGAGATCGCGCGGGCGCGGCCATTGCCGCCATGTCGGGCGTGCAAAGGCGATGAGCACAAGGAGCGCGGTGAGCATCGCGCAGGCTTGGGCAATGGCGAGGCTTGATGCCGCGCCGCCGCGATGCATGATCAAAAGGAAAAAGGGGTCGGCAGCGCACGCCGCGAGGGCCGCGGCAATCAACGGCGCGGTTTTCTTCTCGATCTGAAAAATTGGAGTGATGGCATATTGAACGATGGCCATGCAGAAGAGACCGGTCATCATGAGTGGTAAAAGCAGGTCGAAATGCCCGCGAAACGCCTCCGGCACGACCAGCTGCTCAATCGAAGGCAATGTCAGCCAAAGCCCCGTGCACGCCGGCAGCACCATGCCGATCACGATGGTCATGTTGCGGGCGATCTGCTGCCTCGCCTGCGCTGGGCCGTGCAATTCGTGAGTTGCGACCGCAATCTGAAAGAGCACGATATCGAAGGCGGAGCCGATGGCTTGGACGGCCTTGGTTCCGAAATCATAAGCTAAGGAAAATTGCCCGGCTTCCGAAAAACCGTCGACGATCGCAAGGATCGAGCGATTGGCGAGCGGGATCGCAAGGTAGAGGAGATTGGCGCCAACGATCGGCAGGCTGTAGGCCATTAACCCGCGCGCCATCGAGAGGCGTGCCAGGTGAAATTTCGAACCGGGATCCCGCAGGGCCGCGCGCGCGGTGACAACCGATCCACCGAGACTGACAATCGTGCCGGCAAGTGTCATCTCTGCCGAGCCAAAAAGAAAGGCTCCGCCGCCCATGAGAGCGAAAGCCACAATGGTCTTGACGAAAGCGAGACGGGCAAAAAGACGATCGTCGAAGCGGGCGCGAACGAGTGCGGTGTGATAATCGTAAAGCCCATTAGTGACCGCGACGCTGAGCGCGAGGGCGATCAGGCCATAGGATAAGGTAAACTTGACGCCGGCGAAGAGGAGCAGGCTCGCCCCCGCCGCCAGTCCCACGGTGATGAGGGCGAAGCCGAAATCAAATGTCGCTCGCAATGCCGGTTCTTCATAGCGAATGCGTTCAGAGTAGAACCGAGTCGTGCCCAGCCTGATCCAGTCGAAAAAGCCGGTTTGAACGAAGATGGCGGTCGCGTAGGCGAGGGCAAACCGGCCATATTCCTCTGGACCGAGAAATTTGGCCACGAGAAGCCCAATTGCGAAATTGAACAAGATGTTGCAGAAAGTGACGAAGAAAACCGTCATGGAAGGACTTCACTAACTTTGTTGGGCTGCCACCGCATGTGTCGTGACGCAAATTAAAGCATTATTGCGGCGCGAAAGCGGAGCCAAGAGACACAAGAGACATATGTTATGGGGCCTAACTGAGCCGCTGCCATCAAATTCTGCTGGCTTAATTCCAAAATTTGCAGCCCCCATAACCACTAAGCGATTTCACATTAATTTTATGAAAACTCCCGAAATCCTCGCTCCCGCAGGGGCTTACTTCTTTTTCAGTCTGCCAGATCGGGCTAGAAGGGCCTATGCCACATGATGTCACCTTTCCCATTGCCGGGCTCGCAGGCCTCCTGTCTTTCTTAAGCCCCTGTGTGCTGCCCCTGGTTCCACCCTATCTAACATTTATCGCTGGAACGACTATCGAGGAGGTCGCCACCCGCCGCGAAGCCCGGGCGCGGCGCGACATTCTTTTCGCGGCGGCGCTTTTCATCTTCGGCTTTTCGACGGTTTTCATCGGCCTTGGCGCGACGGCATCGGCTTTCGGGCAGGTGCTCCACCAATATTTCGCACGGCTGGCGCTGCTTGCCGGAATCGCAATCATTGTGATGGGATTGCATTTTCTGGGCGTCTTCCAGTTCGCGTTGCTTTATCGCGAGGCACGGGTCGACGTGCAAAAGCCGGTCGGGATCTGGGGCGCCTACGTCATGGGTCTTGCCTTCGGCTTTGGGTGGACGCCGTGCATTGGGCCAATCCTCGCGGCCATTCTCGCCGTTGCCGCCTCCGAGGAGACGATCGGCAGAGGCATTGCGCTGCTCGCCGCCTATTCGTTCGGGCTCGGCCTGCCTTTTTTGCTGGTCGCGTTGGCAATTGAACCCTTTATCCGCCTCCTCAAGCGGTTCCGCCGCTATTTCGGTGTGATCGAACGCGTCATCGGCGTTCTACTGGTGGCGACCGGAATAGCGTTCCTCACCGGATCGATTCAGGATTTTTCGTCCTGGCTCCTGCAGACCTTTCCAGGTCTTGCCAATTTGGGCTAGGCGACAGCAGGGACACCAAAGGCAGCTTTAGTCCTGGAAGATCCGATGACGCTTGCGTAACCCTTCATTGCTGCGAATTGCCCCGAAACCTCCAGTCCAAACCTGGCATATTTTGCTTCTTTGACTATTTTTGCTATCAGGATGCGGTTCAATCCGTCCTCACCCCAGATGGATTTAAGGAAAAAATGGAGCTTGCCGTACGAATGGCCGAACTCGAGAGCGGACGCATCGAAACATGCGCCGTGCCAAGCCAAGGCCTCGATGGGGCGCGGTTTCGTGAAGCGATGAGCCGCGTTGCGGCCGCGGTTCATATCATCACCACCGGGGGACCGGCGGGTCTTGGGGGGATTACCGCGACCTCCGTCGCCTCGATCACGGTGGAGCCGCCGATGATGCTGTTTTGTATCAACAAAACCTCGCCCTCAGCGGTCAGGATCCGTGAGAATGGGGTATTTTGCATCAACACCCTCACTCCCGCTCAGGAGGATCTCGCAAACATTTTCGCGGGTAGGACCGGCCATCATCTCGATGAGAAATTCGTCGCGGGCGAGTGGACCAAGCTCGTCACCGGGGCGCCGGTTCTCTGCCATGCGGCCGCGGTTTTCGATTGCCGTCTTACCGAGATCAAAGAAGTCATGACGCATTTGATCGTGATTGGGGCGGTAGAAGCCGTCGAGTTCAGTCAGCAGAGCTGCAATCTCACCTACGCCCACCGCACCTATGGAACTTTTTGAGGCAACCGCGCTGGATACCCAAAGCTCTTCTTCAACTTCTTTTCCTGCCAGTTGTCTTCTTTGATGCGCCCGTTTTCTTGCCCGGGGTCTTCCCCAGACTGATTCTGCTGCTTGTCTTTTTAAGGGAGGCTTTTTTTGCCGGCCTTTTTGTTTTGAGTTTTTTGGCAGAGGCCTTTTTTGTTGGCGCTTTCGAAGTCGAAGCTTGTTGGCGGGAAGATTTTCTTGCGGCAATCTTTTTAATTTGCGCTCTTTTGACCTGCGACTTCGGGCGCCGAGAGGCTTTGGCTCCAGCCGATTCGGGGGCGGTCAAGAAATCGATCACCGTCTTCGTGAAATTTGCCGCATCCTCGATATTTGAAATATGCGAGGCTTCGAGGGTAACGAATTTGGCTCCTTCAATGGCATTCGCGACGAAGGTGCCCATCCTTGGCGGCGCCGCCGGATCGTGGCGTCCGGCGATGACGAGGACCTTGTTCGTGATGCTTCGAATAGCCTCGCGATGATCCATGTCGCGTATGGCGGCGCAGCCGGCCACATAGCCCTGCAGTGATGTCTTGCGCACCATTTCCATCACGGTTTCCACCTTTTCAGGATGGGTGTCGCGGAAAGCTTTCGTAAACCAGCGTTCGGCCGCCGCGATGGCGACGCCATTCATGCCGGCGTCCCGCGCCGATCGAATGCGGCTGTTCCACAGATCGGGTCCCGCCATCTGCGCTGCCGTGCTGGCAAGCACCGCCCGGCCGATGCGCTCGCGCGCATGGATGAGGAGCCATTGTCCGACGATACTGCCGAGCGAGAGGCCAAGCCAATGGACCTTTGGAATGGCCAGCGCATCGAGGATCGCGAGCGCATCGCGTCCAAGGCCTTCGATCGAATAGGGGCCTTCATTGGCCACGCTTGCGCCATGCCCGCGGGCATCATAGCGCAGGACCCGGAAATGCGCGCGCAAAGCGGGAACTTGTGGTGCCCAAATATGAAGATTGGCGCCGAGCGGATGAGCAAGCATCAACACCGGCCTATTCTCCTCGCCTTCGATGAGAACATTAAAGGCCTCGCCGGTGATGGAAATCTTCGTCATGCGCCCACCCGTGAGCCTCAAAGCACGTTCTTAAGGAAACAGAGCACGGCAATGGCCGTGCGTGACGAAGGCATCATAGTCAAAAACACAATCACCATCACCATCCAAATCGTGTCATCGGACGCTCACAGCCAGCTGTTCTTTTCGCTGTGCGAGAGGGCTCCAATGCCATAAATTTTGACGCCTCTTGTCCAAACGGGCGAGCGCTGGCAGACTCCATGCAAGCGCTTTCGGCGGCGACGCCGCAGCAAAACGCTGTAGCAGAAACGCTGTCGCAAAAAGGATTGTGGTGCCTGTCTTCAATCTTCCCGCCTTTCGCAAGTCACTGGAGTGGATCGAAGCTGGCCGGGCGGTTGCGATAGCGACCGTGGTCGATACTTGGGCGTCCGCGCCAAGTCCGACGGGTAGCCGCCTCATCGTAGGAGAGGGCGGCGATTTTACAGGTTCGGTGTCGGGCGGCTTCGTCGAGGCCGAGGTGATTGGCGCGGGGCTGGAAGTGATTGAGACAAGGGTGCCCCGCCTGCTCGAATTCGGAGTTGCGGATGACGCGGCTTGGCATGCTGGACTCTCCTGCGGCGGGCACCTCAAGGTGTACGTCGAAGCGATTGGCGCGGCGCAAGCCCATCATATCCGCGTGCTTGCCGAGGAATGCGCCGCCCGCCGTGCCTGCGTGCTCGTCACGGATGTTGACTGCGGTGAACAAAGACTGGTGCGCGCAGACGAAGTGGCGGGCGATCCTTTGGCAGACCTCCTCGTGCCGCGATTGCTGCAAGGACGCAGCGTGTTGCTCCAGCATGGCGGCAGGCGCTTGTTTTTCGATGTCCAAATGCCGTCCGTCCGGCTTCTGTTGGTTGGTGCAACGCAGATCGCCCAAACGCTTGCCGCTGCGGCTCGCCTTGTGGGCTTCGAGGTCACGGTCGCCGATCCGCGCCCGTCTTTCGCGACGGAAAACCGATTCCCGGAAACGCCGCTTGTCACCGAATGGCCCGAGGCCGTGCCGCCAGAGCTTGGGCTCGATCGTTTCTCGGCGGTTGCTTTGCTCGCCCACGATCCGCAAATCGATGATCCAGCGCTCTGCGCGGCATTGCGCGCAAAATGCTTTTATGTCGGTGCGCTTGGCTCAAAAGCCAATCACCGCAAACGGCTCGAACGCATGCGTCTTGCCGGATTCAGCGATGCCGAAGTCGCACAAATCCATGCCCCGATCGGCTTTGCAATTGGCGCTGCGAATGGCGCTGAAATCGCCATCGCGATCCTTGCCGAAATCATTGCCGCACTCCGCTGCGCACATCGGGAGCAGGAGATTCGAGCTGATGCGGCGGTTGCCACGCCGCTCGCGGTCTCGATCCACAACATTAAAGAAACTTAATTCGGCACATCGCTTGCCTAAGGTTTGCGTAAGCCTTTGAACGCAAACTTTGTATTAATATGCCGGCCATTGAACGGATCTTGGAACCGTTCGTTGCCGCCAGGCGATTGAAGGATGAGATGATATCCGCCTGCGGGCGTTACCGCGGAGGTAGAATTATGACCGCAACCAGAAGGATCGAGACGAACAAGCCATCCCCGGATTTTGTGAGGCAGCTTGCCGGTTATGGGCTTGCCACCGCGGAGATTCTTTATCATTTGCCGGATCATCCACGTCTGTTGCAGGCCTACATCTGGCAAGACTATGATATTGCACCGGATTTTCCAGTCCTGATCAAATTCTTGAAATTCTGGCAGGAAAAGCTCGAGGGGCCGTTGCACCGCGTTGTGGTCGGCCATTCGAAGCTCATCAAGCCGGCCGAGATCAAGGCGCTCGGTGCCGAATTCCGGTTGCAGTGAAGCGTGAGCCTGAGGATCTGCAGGGTCTCCGGCTGAAATGATGAGGCCGAGGGCAGCGATAGGGATTTGCGTTTTTTTTTCGCGGATCGAATCGCGTTCGAGAAAGTCCGTCAAACCAAAATCCGTACGATCCAATATCGGTGAGATGAGCGCTCGGGGCGATCGGGTGAAGGGCTGAATTTCTCTCCCTCCACCTGTGCGAAAGGAAACCCGAGGTTCCATTGAGAGCGGAGCGGTTCGCGAAGCGAACGCAATGGAAGCGGGTAACTGGAGAGAGGCCCAAAGGCCCGTCTCGAAGGACGAGGGAGAGATACGAGACACTGATCCGCGTTCCTCGACCTTCGAGACGCGAGCTTCGCTCGGTCCTCGGGATGGGAACGTGTTCACCTGATTGCGCGGACGAGCGCCCGCCGATTCCCTTCGATTGGGTTGACGCGGGAGGTCAAAAGATCGCCCCGTGTGGGGCAGGCTGACCAATTCGAGGTTCGAGGGCACGGCGCCAGGGGAGAACGAAGTTTAAGAATTCCGGACAGAGCAGGGAGTGCTTGGGCTGCCTTTGTTTTTTGCGGTTTTGGCCCCTGTGACCCTTCCATTTGGGTCGCCGAGGAAAGGCCGCACTAGCCCCGAAACCGGACCACTTGGCACGGAATCGCAACCGTCTGCAATGCGCCAGGAGCAGACATTCGATCTGATGCCATGAATCGCAGGAAAGGGCCGAAGAACGAAACCGCTCCGCGGGAGGCGCTTGGATTGAGGGGATGGGCGCTGATCGGCATTGAGCTTGCCCCCGAGAGGGCCGGTACGTGATGTGACCAAGATAGCTCCTTTCACTTTGAGAGGAGCCATCCATGAACAAGCCCTTCACTCCGGCGACCGGTCTGCGCCAGCGGATGATCGAGGACATGAACGTCCGCGGTTTTTCGTCGAAGACGCAGCATGACTATCTGCGCATCGTCGAACGCTTCGCCGCTTTCCTGGGCCACTCGCCGGATCTCGCCACACCTGAAGATATTCGCCGGTTCCAAGTCGAGCAGCGCGAGGCGGGAATGCCCGCGCCGGCGATGAACAGCCATATCTCAGGTCTGCGTTTCTTCTTCACCACGACGATCGACCGTCCGGACCTGTCGCGCAAGCTGCTCCGCGTTTCCTATCCGCGCAAGCTGCCGATGGTGTTGAGCCTGGATGAAGTCGCACGGCTTCTCGGTGCCACGACCTGCTTGAAGCATCGCGCTGCCTTGAGTGTTGCCTATGGCGCAGGCCTCAGGGTCGCTGAAGTCGCCGCTCTTAAGGTCGGCGATATCGACAGCGAGCGCATGCTGATCCGCATCGAGCGTGGCAAAGGTGGTCGTTATCGCAATGCGATGCTTTCACCCGATCTCCTCGCTTTGCTGCGAGCGTGGTGGAAGGAAGGACGCCGCCAAAGGGTGATGCTACCCGGTGGATGGCTATTCCCCGGGCAGAACCCCATCAGGCCGATCACCACGCGGCAACTCAGCCGGGTCGTCGAAGACGCTGCTCGCACTGCCGGGATTACCAAGCGCGTCAGCCCGCATACGTTGCGCCACAGCTTCGCGACGCATCTGCTCGAAGATGGCGTCGATATCCGCGTGATCCAGGTTCTCCTTGGCCACGCGAAGCTCAATAACACAGCACTTTATACCAAGGTCGCAACGCGGATGGTGCGCACCGTGACCAGTCCGCTC